>JAFDEF010000073.1 GCA_019310485.1 Deltaproteobacteria bacterium
CCTATCTCAGCCTGGGATTAAATCTGGCAACATACCACTATTCCCAGGATCCTTCTAGAGTGGCTCATTTTTAAACGACCATTTTTGGCTCACTTTATCACGACCATTTACAGCTCAGGGAGATTGGTGTAAATTATTTAACCGGGGTGCATGGAAGAGAAAATTTTTGAAGCAAGCGGAAAGGCGGCAACGATGGGTTGAAATGAAAACCCGTGGGTTGCAAATGGCTTGGATTTTAGGCTCTTGGAGTTGTTAAATTAGCTCATAAATGATCCCTACCAGGACATTCGTATCAAAGAAACAGGCTTCGCTCGTCATTGTGGATTTCGTCGTTCTGGCGGCTGTTCCATTTTTGGCCATCTATATCTTCTGCTTCATAAAACTTGGCCCCCATTTTGAAATAAAATGGTTCAAGATGGACAAAATCCCTTACTTCTTGAACATACTTGTGTTCATGACGACATTTTATGTCATGGATCTTTACGACTTCAAGAAGATCTTTTTCAAGAAGAGGGAGATCCTTAATATATTTTATGCGCTGTGCTTTGCATGCGCCGGTTCGATTTTCCTTTTCTACCTGATCGGCAAGCGGCCCCTTGGACGGGGCCTTTTTTTGATATACATGGTCACGCTCTTCATTTTGCTCGCTGGGTATCGCTCACTTTACAGCAGGCTTGCTGTACTTGGAATTTACAAGAAGAAGGCCGTTATTGTTGGCGCAGGCAAAGGGGGGCAGGCTGTTGCTTCGCTCATCAAGGCAAATCCACAGGCAGATATCGAGATAGTTTGCTTGCTGGATATCGACAAGGAGAAAGAAGGTACCCGCATAGAAGATATACCTGTTGTGTGCCAGACAGGGTCCTTGAGCGAAGCAATCGAGCAATACAAACCTGATGTGCTGATCCTTGCCATGCGGAGCAGCAGGTATGAAAAACTCATGAGGGACATTATAGCGTGCAGCCAGCAAGGGATTGAAATACAGGACATGACTTCCATCCATGAGCGGTTGGAAGGCAGGATTCCGTTAAAATACATAGATGATTCATGGATACTCTTCTCTTCCTTGAACTGGCCCATAATCTATTACAAGAGGGTAAAGCGGCTAGTGGACGTAGCAGTGGCCCTGGTTGGGCTCCTGGTCACGCTGCCGATAAGCGTGCCCGTGGCAATTGCCATAAAGGTTTCAGATGGGGGGGATATTTTTTACCGTCAGAAGCGGCTTGGGGAGAAGGGGAAGGAGTTTACGCTCATCAAGTTTCGGTCCATGGTTCAGGATGCGGAAAAAGATACTGGGGCTGTATGGGCTGATGATAAAGATCCCCGGGTGACAAAGATCGGTAAATTTATCAGGAAACTGCGGATTGACGAGATCCCCCAGCTTGTAAACGTACTGAAGGGGGATATGAGCATTGTGGGGCCCAGGCCTGAAAGAAGGGAGTTTGTAAAGCAGTTTGAAGAAAAGATACCAGTTATCAGGAAAGGGAGGAGAAAGGATGATAATGGGGCGACCTTTCTTGATTACCTTGAAAGAGTTCCATACTATGAGCAGAGGCTGGCAGTAAAACCAGGGGTAACAGGCTGGGCACAAGTTATGTATCCTTATGCTTCGTCACTAGAGCAGACCGCGGAGAAGCTGGAATATGATATGTTTTACCTGAAGAATATGTCTTTTGCTTTGGATGTGGCGATCATCTTGAAGACAATAAGGGTGGTGTTGCTGGGGAAAGGGAGTAAGTGAGAGGGGGAAAAGATAGTTACGAGAGAGGGGGGAGGGGCCCTGAGGGCATAGGAATATATGTTGGTATCAATCAGCATTCGTTTCATTGCCACAATTCCCCGTCTATTTTCCTCTGGCTGTCAATGATTCCCTGAATTCTCTCAAACTCATCCCGCGACCATTTACCAAAGAGGTGGTCAAGCTCCCTGTGCTTTTTTGTAAATTTCTTGTCCTTTTTGGCCCCGACACGATGTTTGATCAAATCTAAAACAAGCTGGTTAACGCTTTTTCCTTCTGTTTTCGCGGCCTGTTTCAGCTTTTCGGAAACAAAGGGGTCAATGCCTCGAATTGTAATAGCCTTCATGGAGCCCTCCCGATAAGATGCTAGCATATAATGCTATCATAATGACATTATAATATTGTCGCAAAGCGGGAATAGTCAAGGACTATTTATTGAGGTAGTGGTTTGCTGGCTCATGCTTAACTCCCTTTGTCTGATTTTTTGTGGTCATCTTGACCTATTTTTGAAAGGAAGTTAAACATAAAAATGGGGGACGTTAAGATGGTTTCCGACTGATACCCCGCTGCTTGCGGCGGGAAAGTTCATTCCAAAAACGGGGTCAGAGTTACACTTGTTAAACTTACCTTTAGCAGAGAGAAAAAAGGGTCAAAAGGTCCGGAATGAAACACCAAGAATGTGAGGGATTGATCGCTGAGGAGCCCGCGCCTGAGCGATGGCGATTAGCTCTCCTTAAGAGTGTCCTGGACGGCGGCTTGGAGGATCCTGAAGTTGTGCTCACGGTAATACTGCCTTTTTTCCAGTTCAAGGAGGGAGCCCAATTTTACGGAATAGTCTCTCCTAGAAAAGGAGTCTAAGCGAACTAGAACTTCGCGGAGAATTTCCTTGTCAGGTACGGGGGGGATGCCCCGCTTGATGAGGAATTCCATATCATAGGCATCCCTGATTTCCCCTCTGTCGAGGAGTGCAGATGTTTTCAGGGCCATCATCTCCCGAAGCGTGAGGGCCTGGAGAAGAACCTGTCGGGTAGAATGTGGGCTATAGGCAATGGCTTGCTCGGTCTCCGGACTCTCGTGTTCCTTGCGGATCTCGATCTTGAGGCTTTGCGGGTAGTGGGGAGAGCGTAGCTCAAAGAGTATTGTGTAGAATTTTTCCGCCGCATCTCTAATGGAGTAGAAGTTCGAAAGATAGGCATTCAGCTCTCCAAAGAGAGTCTTTTTTTGGTCCTGATCGATCATCCAGAAATCAAGGTCCACGGAATACCGGTCCAGACCGTGGCAGAGGCGCAGCATTGTCCCTCCGCAGAAAATGAAAAAGCGAAGGAAGCGGCCGCTGTTGAGCCGGTCCAAGACTTCGATCTCAAAGCGTTCCTGTTCGATCAGATTCTGCATTCTTTACCAATCCTCTCTTTGACCTGGGGGGAAAAAGGTTCCAGCAGGGCTACAAGCCCTCGTTTGTCCAGAGCGTCGAGGTTCAAAGAACTCCAATCCAAAGGGTAAAGACCAAGGGAATGAAGGTAGGCCGCATCAAGGAAGGCTTTTTCGGGGCTGGCAATAAAAACCCCATCCTGCTTCGTAAAACCAAAATAAAGGCGAGGCTGCACCTTGTGATACAAAAACAGGACCCCACCGGCCTCCATCTTCGCGGAACGCCTCGTTGTGATGTTTTCAAACCAGCCCCGCTGAACCTGTGTCGTGATTCCATAAAAAGCAAGGGCGCTCATGCAGGAGACGTAGGAAGGCACCTGAAGGAAGTTGCCGATCTTGAAGAACTCCCGATTTCCATATCGCTCCCAATTGCGTTCGAGCACGTAGAAATTCTTTTTCAGCCGGATGAAAACCCCCTGCCGTACATACCGGGTGCAAAGAACGTGGGCTGAAGGCAGTGTTATGCCATAGGCGCGGGCTACGTCCTGGGCCGTAAAGAAGAGTCTCTCCTTCAGATCGGTCTGTTTTGAAAGGGGCATAAACAGGAATACATTCTTAACATTTTTGATAAGAATATGTCCCTGGTAGGCGAAAGTCAAGGGAAAACGTCCCCCCAGAGCAGAGAGGACTCAAGTCTGAGCATCAAGAAAGCTCCATAAAGTTTTGGACATTCTTAATAACCAATTTTTTCTCAGCACTCGTGCTGTCAAAAACCTTTTTCTGCTTGCCTAAAAGCGCAGAGTTATATTTTGTCTCTATTAAGGTATTGGCCTCGGTAAAGAAATCTATTTCTACGCCGTTTTTGTAAAAGTAACAGGGATTTTTGTGTTTGATTTTAAGGTAGACGAGGTTCTCGAACACAGCCCCCTTATCTCTAAATCCTGTAAAAATTGCGTAGGGGGACGCTGTGGTTTTTCAAAGACGGGGAAGAAGTGACGAGTGACGAGTGACCCCAGTGAAATAAATGCCACGAAGTGGCAATTTCACCCCGGTACGATAGTGAACTACCTACAGGGCAGGCGCGGCAGGCGAGTGACGAGAGTGATGAGGGGGGAAGATGGCGAATGACAAGGCATATTTTGGGATAGGGCTTGTGGTTGGAATTGTGCTGGCAGGGCTGTTTCTTTACTATTTTGCCCCGCGCTACATTACTGTAAAATCAGGCCAGACGATTATAAAGCAGGACAGGTGGACAGGGCGCACATGGAGGTATGCTGAT
Source organism: Deltaproteobacteria bacterium (assembly GCA_019310485.1). Taxonomy (GTDB): domain Bacteria; phylum Desulfobacterota; class DSM-4660; order Desulfatiglandales; family HGW-15; genus JAFDEF01. The sequence goes on from JAFDEF010000073.1 coordinate 4,383, forward strand.
AACCGGTGGAAAGCTATTGTTGATGTAAACAGGGACTGGGAGAAGATTGACGGTGCCCTCCGCAAAGCACTTCACATTCCGTTTGCAGAGGTTGATACGGGAGCTGCACTGAAGCTCCTGAGGGAGAAGCACCCCATTCTCAGGGACCTTTCAGCAGACATCTTCCGCTTGAAATCCAAGAGAGGCTTTATGCCTTGGGCTTAGAAATTGAAAAATTGGGTCCCACGAGAACTACGTGGCCTAACTATAGCAACATAAAAGGTAAAAGAGATTGCCACCATTGCCACCTTAAAAAGGGCAAGCCCGCGTATGTTGCTATTTGGAAGGTGACAGACAAAGCGAACAAGCGTGTGGAGGTGCGATATTTTGGAACTCACGAAAACGCAGATTACGGACGAATTTGTTGAAATTCATTTACGGGGAGTGCCTTCGGATAAGGCGGAGCTGGTAAGGGAAGCTATTGAAAAAATCCTTAACCTGGCAGGACTGCCCCTCCAAGAGATGGGGGAAGGCGATGATAGGTTATATTCGATTGAAGAGGTTTTCCCTGGTTTCCACGTGGGTCATGCATTGAGAGGGCTTCGTTCCCGGGAAGGATTGACGCAGAAAAAACTTGCCGAAATGATAGGTGCCAAACCAAGCCATATCTCTGAAATGGAAAACGGCAAGCGGCCTATAGGAAAAGAAATGGCAAAGCGCTTGGCCAAAGCGTTACGGACGGACTATAAGGTCTTTTTATAAACCGCCGCCCAACCTCCCTCCCTTTACCCATTTCAGCCCAAGGCTGATTTGGGTAATGCTGATGCCTGCAAAAATCATGGAAGAAATGCGTCGGAATATGCACTTCTTGATACCATCATTAAACATTTCACTTGTATTGAAATATTAAAGGCGCGGAAAAAGCGTTTTTGAAAGTTGAGCATACCTTTAATCTTGCCGGCTGATGTATGGTTCTCTCACGCAAAACTTTGCGTGAGACAATAAATTCTTATGAAACGTATTTTCGATCTTGCGCTGAGTATTCCCGCCTTTTTTCTATTATCCCCTCTTATGCTGATTATAGCTCTTCTGGTGCGCTTTAAGATTGGCTCGCCTGCGCTATTCCGGCAGGTGCGGCCCGGGAAGGGCAGACACTTTTCGGGTGATCGTGTCACTGTTTGCCTTGTGTTGGCGCGGCTACGTGATGTTTTTCTTCCCAATAAGGCGAAGTCCTGGGAGAGCTCGGTGTAAAGTGAATTCGAGAGCGAGTTCGCCTCCTTTGCGAGTTGTGAGAATGGGAGGGACATAGCCAACATAGGGTGAACCCTTCAGCCCATCAAGGGCGGCCCTAATCATCTTCTTTGTTTAAGGATGCAGCTTTGATATTAGCCTTGAGGCCTCAGGAGTAAACCTTATCCTGAATCGCTTCATTCAGAAAACACCTCATCAAAACCAATCCACTCACCGTTCTGGGCCTCTTGGATAGATTTGCGGATGGATTTCATGGCCTTTTCATCAGAGAGGATATCGAGTGTCTCTAACAGCCCGTTGAACTTTTCCATACTCATTAGAACTGCCTCAGGCACCCCATTTTTGGTAATGGCAATTGCGTCATCAGAGTCTTTGATTTTCCGCAAAAGACCAAGCAATTGGCTTTTTGCTTTGGTGGCAGGGACATAATCCTGGATGTTTTGCATCCTATCCTCCTTGCAATTTGTTAACAGTCATTATAATGACATTATAATATTGTCGCAAAACGGGAATAGTCAAGGCCTATTTATTCGCCTCCCTCCAGGGTCAGACTTACATTTATTAAACTTATGAAAAGTCAATGAGGTGAGGCAGGCGGGGCAGGCGAGAGATGAGCGACGAGATAGGAGGGACGAGGCGATAGGTTGGAGGATGGAGGGGGGTACGGGGGGCGCTGTGCTCAAAGGCAACGGTGGTACGGGTTTAGCGGTTCCAGAGGGGTAAGTTCAAAATAACATGGTTATTTTTGACTAAATTTGACAAACAACTTAGTTGTTATTATAGTCGTACCAAGATGTTATATCCTCGCTTATTAGAAAGAGAAATTTTAAGGTATCTTCCCGAAAAAGAAGCGCTGATTATCCTAGGGGCAAGACAGGTAGGGAAAACTTCCTTAATGCTTCGTATAAAGCTAAAAATTGAGAAGGAGTTTCCCTGCTTTTATTTGGATCTGGAAAAACCTCAGGATTTAGAGAGGGTTGAGGCGGGATGCGAAGAATTTTTGCAATACTTGGAGATCAAGGGGGCAAGCAAGGGAAAAAGGAATGTGGTCTTTATTGATGAGATACATTATCTTTCTGATCCAGCGAAATTTATCAAGCTTATGGTTGACCATTATTCATCCCGGGTAAAGTTAGTGACGAGTGGCTCTTCAAGCCTTGAAATAAAAAGAAAATTTAAAGAGAGCATGGTAGGAAGAAAATTTTCCTTCTATCTTTATCCTTTGAATTTCCACGAGTTTCTTATCTTTAACGAAAGAGGTGATTTAGCAGAGCTTCTTCCCAATGGCCTGTTTCAGGATTTTCCTCGAGAGGATAAAACCCGCTTTTTCGTTGAGGAGTATAAAAGATATTTTCTCGAATTCCTCATCCTTGGGGGCTATCCTCGTGTAGCTCTTTCAAAGGATATAGAGCTCAAGAGAAAGGTTTTAGAGGAGATAGTCACCTCCTACATATTAAAAGATGTGCGCAGCCTATTCCAAATAGAGGATATCGCAAAGTTCAACCGTCTGGTTAAATTATTAGCTATAAATTCAGCAAATTTGCTGAATGTGAGTTCTTTGTCTTCTGCGGCAGGAATATCCCAGTATTTAGCCTCTCAATATATAACCGTTCTAGAAAATACCTATCTTATAGAGCTTTTGCCCCCCTATTTTACCAACAGGAAAAAGGAGGTAGTCAAGGCTCATAAGGTATATTTCTTGGATAGTGGTCTGCGCAACTATTTAGTAGGAAATTTGGATTTTACAGAGGAAAGGCAAGATATAGGTGCTTTGTTAGAAGGTGCTGTGTTTTCCGGGTTTAAAAAAAGGGATGGAAAAGCGAAATTGTATTTCTGGCGCACTCAAAATAAGGCGGAGGTGGATTTTGTATTAGAAGATGCACAAAGACTTTATCCCCTTGAGGTAAATAAAAGTGGTAAACCTACCCGCGCCCTTTACGCTTTTATGAATTACTATAAGGAGGACAAAGGTTATATAACTTATCCGGGTGCTTTTTCAGAAAAGGGGAATATTCAGCTGATACCTGTATGGTGGGTGGCTTAATGGACGGGGGGACGTTCTTAACTTTTTAACTTATTGGAGGAATCCAGTAACTCACGGTTCTTCTTGACAGCCGACCCTGCTACAAACACCTAACCGCACTTGATAAAATGCTCTCTCAGAGGCTTATGGTAATTGGCTGTCGGTTCCCCTCTCTGTCTATAATGATTGGACACTCGCCCTGAGATAAATTAGTGTAGAATGAAGAGGGCGGCAGATAAGAGGGCAGGGGGTCAGCCACAAAAGTGAGGGGAAGAAGCCGTGTCCAAAAAGAGAAATAAGATTGCCCCTCAAGGGAGAAGGAGCCTTTTGAGGAAGGGCCAAGACATTACACGCACAGTTCAGGAGGTGATCGCCGCTGATTCGCGGGTGGAGTTTGCTTACCTTTACGGATCTTACGCGGGGGGGGAGGATGCTCGGGATATTGACATTGCTGTCTACGCGAGCCCTGGAGTTATGCATCACAAGCTTGCAGTTGATTTGAAGATCGAATTATCGCGGAGGACAGGGATTCCGCCGGATGCCTTCGATGTTCGAGTCCTGAATGAAGCCCTGAGGTCCGGTGACTTGTTTGCTCTTCTCTACTTGAGGCGCGTGCTCGGAGGTGGAATCCTGCTTTTTGATCGAAGGCCTGAGACGCGGACCGATTTTATTGAGAAATATGGGATGAAATACCGGGAGTGCGAGGGATTGATCGCTTTGTAGAAGAGATCGAGTCCAGGTGGGCAGAAAGAAGATGAGTGCCCGGAGAGGGACATAGTTGGAGCGTGCGGACGGAAAAGAAACAGGGCATGCAGTGATAATAGAATATTCTGAGCATATCAGGCGCAGATTGGAGTTGAGGGGAATAGACTATGAAGGGACAAAAAGAGAATAGAGTGCATACAGGAAGATGGGGGAAGGTGTAATGAGAGATTTCAAAGTATTTTACGATGAAAAGGAAGATATCCTCTACCTTGGCAAGAAAGGGCAGGAGGAGGAAGTTGTCGAGCTGGCTCCTGGAGTCAATGTCGAACTTGATGCTTCGGGTTCTCTGATTGGCGTGGAGTTGTTCAAGGCATCAAGCCTCTTTAAAGATGTGATAAAGCGAATGGACCAGAGGCTCAAGGTAGCCTGAAGTTTCATCTTTAGAGGCCACCACGGCAGATTCAGGAGTAGCTCCAGGGTCAGACTTACATTTATTAAACTTATGAAAAGTCAATGAGGTGAGGCAGGCGAGTGAGGTGAGAGCCATGGCTAAAACTGTAACTACGCGCCTGGACGATGAGTATGTCAAAAAGATTGATGAGTTGGCTGCTCGAAAAGGTGTTGACCGCTCGGCGCTGTTGCGGTCCTTTTTGTGTCTCAGCCCAGGTTATTTTCGCAGTAGAATCCTAGGGTAAATTCCCGGTAAAAAAGGTGGGATTACCTGCTGTATAGAGACCCACATTGAGCCTGAGAAACCATCCCATAA
>JAFDEF010000010.1 GCA_019310485.1 Deltaproteobacteria bacterium
ACTTAGTCTCGCCGAATTGCTTCGCAATCGGCGGGACTTAGTGGTACGACATCCCGCCCGCCCTTAACCGCATTCATCCACGGCTAAAGCCGTGGCTTTCTGCGGGCGGGGTAAGCCACCAACTGAATAAGTTTCTGATATATAGAAAAAAGTGTCCAAGCTCCTCTCACAGCAGTTGAAGCAGCCCGCCGGGGCGGATAAATCCCCTACAATCCGGCAGATGGCATTCTCTTATTTTAGTTGACATTACTCTGCTTTAGCCTATATTCGTAACAAAGGTGAGCATAGGGTCGTATGAGCTGAAACGCGCGCCTGTGAACTACTTACTGAAAACAGAGAGATAGAAACAATGCGCAAGGCCGTTTTACTAGCCGTAATAGCTGCGATTGTTATTGTGTCCTTGTGGGCCTATGGCCTAGTAGGAAGGAGTAGCGAACAACCCTCTTTTAGACTTGCCAGTGTTCAACGAGGGCCCATTGTCAGCACCGTGTCATCTTCAGGCACATTAAATGCAGTTACCACAGTCAAGGTGGGCTCCCAGGTATCGGGCCAAATAAAGGAGCTGCTTGCAGACTTCAATTCTGAGGTTCACAAAGGCGATGTTATCGCGCGAATAGACCCTGAGAATTTCAAGGCACGTGTGCTTCAGGCCCAGGCGGAACTCGAAGTCTCTCGTGCCAATGTAGCCATCCAGCGAGCCACAGTGGAGCGCTCAAGGGCTGAACTGAGAAATGCTCGAGCAGCGCTGGCCGCTGCAAAAGCGCAAACAAACAAAGCAAGAGTCTTTCTCCGGGATACAAAGCTGGACCTGGACCGCAAGAGAAAACTTCACAAAAAGAGGATAATACCCGATAGTGAACTGGATAGGGCAACGGCAGCCTATGACCAGGCAAGGGCACAACTGAGAGCTGCCCAGGCAGAGCAAAGGGCCCAGGAGTCAATGGTAAGTTCACGACAAGCAATGCTCAAGATGACGCAAGCACAGGTGGAGCTTGCCCTTGCGCAGGTGAAACAGAAGCAAGCAGCCCTGAATCAGGCAAGAATTGATCTGGAACACACCATCATCCGCTCACCGCTTGATGGCATTGTGATAGGGCGCAACGTTGACATCGGCCAGACAGTTGCAGCAAGCCTCCAGGCCCCCACTCTTTTCACTATTGCCCAGGATCTTCGCAAAATGCAGGTAGAAACCGATCTTGACGAAGCAGACATTGGCCATGTTAGAGTAGGACAGCGGGCAACCTTCAGCGTTGATGCCTTTCCTGATGAGGAATTTGAAGGTGTTGTGGAACAGGTCAGAAAGGAAGCAAAGACGCTACAAAACGTGGTCACCTATACAGTCGTGGTATCAGCAAACAACCCTGACCTCAGGCTCCTTCCCGGAATGACCGCAAACGTGAAAATAGTAATCGCCGAAGAGCCAGACACGCTCAAGGTTCCCAATGCATCGCTCCGTTTCCAACCAAAAGGTGCTGGAGGAAACCTCACTCCTGCTTCAGCCCAACTCCAGGGGGGCAGCAGTACGGGGGCGGAGAGAATGAATCGCCTCATTGAAGATCTAGAACTAAATGAGAAGCAACAGGCCGAACTGAAAGCCATTTTTTCGCAGTCTCGCAAGAGGATTATGGCCCTTCGCCGGCAGGGGGCTTCCCCTGCTGAAATACAGACCGAAATAGAGAGACTCCGGCAGAAGGGCAAAAACGACATCATGGCTATTTTGACTCCTGAGCAGCAAGGTAAATTCCTGAACATTGGCAAAACTCGTGAGCAAAGAAAAGTGGTCGCCGGGAGGGTCTGGATACTTGGCCCTGACGGGAAGCCTAAGCCGGTGGATGTTATTACCGGAATTACAGACGGCGCTTTTACTCAAATAGTTGATGGTAACCTCCGACCGGGGCAAAAAGTAATTATAGGCGCCAGCCTGCCTTTGCACCCTAGTTCAAGGGCCAAGGGTAAGCTCCGATTCTGACATGGCCAAAACCCTTTTAAGAACTGATAACATAGTCAAGGATTATTTTGTAGGGACCCAAGTAATACGCGCCCTCAAGGGAGTGTCCGCAGAAATTCAGAGCGGCGAATTTGTTGCTATCATGGGCCCTTCGGGTTCTGGCAAATCTACTTACATGAACCTCCTGGGATGTCTTGATAAGCCGACAAAAGGTAAATACATACTCGAAGGAGAAGACATCTCGGCCCTTGGCCGCGACCAGCTCGCACACATCAGAAACACCAAGATTGGATTCGTGTTCCAGACCTTTAACCTTCTCCCCAGAACAACGGCACTTGAAAACGTAGCCCTCCCGCTGGTATATGGGCGAACACCACGCCGCGAAAGGCAAAAGAAGGCACTGGCAGTGCTTGAAGCTGTTGGACTTTCCGGCCGAGCCCACCACGTGCCCTCACAGCTCTCAGGTGGCCAGCAGCAAAGAGTTGCGATCGCCAGAGCCCTGGTAAACAGTCCAAAAATAATTCTCGCAGACGAACCCACAGGTGCCCTCGATACGCGCACAGGGATTGAAATCATGTCTCTCTTGCAAAGCCTGAACAGTAACGGGATTACCATAGTGGTTGTAACCCATGAAATTGAAATAGCTCGCTTTGCCAAACGTGTCCTTCGATTTCGAGATGGGCGTATTGTCGGGGACGGAATCATGGATGCGGATAGTCGCGCACGGGGAAATGAATTATGACTTACCTTGACTCCGTCCTCGCTGCAGTTCGTGCATTGAGAGCCAACGTGCTGCGAAGCATCCTTACAACACTTGGAATTATTATAGGGGTTAGCGCTGTAATCATCATGATCGGGGTTGGTGCCGGCGCACAGGCTCGTATGGATGAACTTATAAATAGCCTCGGGTCCAATCTTATCATGGTTCTTCCTGGCTCGAGCATGGCAGGCGGAGTTCGACTCGGAACGGGTACCCGGCCCAGTATAACGGAGGATGATGCGGCAGCAATTCAGAGGGAAATACCAAGCGTGCAAGTTGCAGCTCCCAGCATCAGGGGAAGCGGACAGGTGGTTTTCGGCAATCTCAACTGGTCTACACTGATTAGCGGCATAACTCCTGAATACCTTGTAGCAAGAGAGTGGGAAATACAAGAGGGTCGGGCTTTCACGCCAGAAGAAGTTAAGGGAGCTGCTAAAGTGGCCCTGGTCGGAGAAACAGTAGTCAAGAACCTATTTCCCGGCCAGGATCCTTTGGGGCAAATCGTGCGGATCAGGCGAGTCCCTTTCAAAATAATAGGCGTACTCAAGGCCAAAGGGCAAACTCCGATGGGCAGGGACCAGGACGATGCTGTCTTCGTGCCCATAACCACTGCCAGAAAACGAGTGCTAGGCGGCCGTGAGCTGGGCGGGAAAAGTGTGGGGGTCATATTTATTAAAGCATGGAGCGCTGATCTGGTCTCCCAGACGGTAAAAGAGGTGACCCAAGTTTTGCGACAGCGTCACCGGCTGCGCAAAGGGCAGGAAGCCGATTTCTTTATAAGAAACCTTTCTCAACTCCTGGAGACGCGCGCAGAATCTTCGCGAGCCATGTCCCTGCTTCTTGCTGCCATCGCATCTGTATCCCTGATCGTTGGGGGCATCGGGATCATGAACATCATGCTGGTCTCAGTGACAGAGCGGACGCGCGAGATCGGTCTCAGGATGGCCCTCGGCGCACGAAGCCGGGATATTCTTGCACAATTCCTCACAGAGTCGGTGACCCTTTCCCTTATCGGCGGCATTATTGGAACCATGATAGGAATAGGCGGCTCCATATTCCTCGCGAGCTTCGGGGAATGGCCTACAATCATAGAGGCTAGATCCGTCATCCTTGCGTTTTCCTTCTCCGCGGGCGTGGGAGTATTCTTTGGTTTTTATCCGGCCAGAAAGGCCTCATTGCTCGACCCCATTGATGCTCTTCGCTATGAATAGGGCAGGACCTGCAGGAAAGGGGGCTAAAGTTTCGAAGCTAATCCCCAAACAGCTTCTGAATTGCATTTCCAAAACTATCAATCATACCTTTTAGGCCTTCCGAGGATTTTTCTTTTTCTTTTTTCTGCTTTTGTGCTTTTTTTTCTTCTTCAAGTCTAACACCTTTCTTGGCTGCCTCAATGGCCAAGAGGCACGGATTCTTATCGCTCGGGCTCGAGCCAGCAAGGGCTGCTGCGATTCCCAGGGGGCCAAAGAGCGCCATGCCCCCTGCTGCTTTCCCAAGAGTAAGCGCTGTCTGGGTAGGATCAACGGCCAGGGATGGATTGCCCAGTGTTCCGGCAAGCTTGAAAGGTTTTGCCAGTTGCCCAAAGCTCATACTGAGCTTTCCGAAAATACCGGTCTTAATGCCCCGCTTTGGTGAAGGCTTCAGGGAAAGGTCCAAAGCCTCTGTTCTCAGGTTGATGCTCCCGTCTCCTATAACACTCATTTTTTCCGAATCCATTACTAGGGCAGTCACTTTTGCAATTCCGCCTTTGATCCTGAACCCACTCACAAAGCAGTTTATCCTGGTATAGTCGGCCCGATCTTTGAAAGGATTGATGAGCCGGAAAATGCCCGAGGCAAGATCAGCGCCCAGAAGCTCCACATAATTGTTGTTGATTCTTCCTTGACCCATAATAACTACAGTTTTCCCGTTTAGACCAGACATTAAAGAAGCCACAGAATTGCCGCATCCATTGAATTCAACATCCGCATCGAGCTTACCTTCAAGGATGGGCTCTTTCTTGAGCTCCTTGAAGACCCATCCCACATCAACATGACGAGCTATTACCATGCTCGCCACTTTTGTTTTCTTGCCTGCAGGCGTAAGATCCAAAGAACCACTGACTCTTCCGCCCCCTACATGAGTCTTGAAACTCTTGACTTTCAGTTGCCCATTTTCAAGGTCTAAGTTAGTTCGAAAGTCGGCAAGCACCAAGCGAGGAAGAACAAGTTTTTTGCATTTGAGGCTGAGCCGGGCATCAAATTGCCTTAAAGCATGCAGGGAAAAGGGCCTATCAGAGAAAACTTTCTTTCCCTTTGAAGCCTTTGCTCTAAGCGCTCTTGTTTTCTCGCCCTTGTGTCCCTTTCCTGATAATACCTTTCTCAAGTCAATTTTCGAGGATGCCAATGTTCCTGATAACCTCGGTTTTTTCCTCGAAATATCTACCTGCAGAGAACCATAAATAAAACTATCTGCCAACGCTACTTGCAGACTCGAAATTCTGTATTTTTTCCTACCTGTATCATTAACTCTACCGCTGACCTTGAACGCTCCTTCAAACGGTATGCGAGTTTTAGCCATCCTACCAAGATCTGAAATATCATTCCCTCTCAAGTCAAACTTGATATCAATCCCCTTAAGCCCCACAGCATCCTGAACAGCACCTGAGGCTTTGAGTCTACCAAGACGCTTCAAGTCAACACCGGCTCTTAGCTTTCCAATACAGGGCTTGCCGGCCAGATCGCCCACCTCCATACTGGCTTTGAAAGATCCCAAGTCCAACTGAATTGGATGACCTGCCAGCAAGGCAAGCCTTGACAGGGAAGAACCTATAGCAGAAATTTTCAAATCAAAACCCTTGGCTTTCACCAAATCCGTTACAAAACCATTAATGGATATCTTGGTGCCTGCGATCATTACATCGGCCTTTATACTTGACCTATGAGATGGATCAAGCAAGGCACTGACTGGGCTAAGGATTCCTGAGATGGAAAAAGGAGATCTCCTGTATGTTCCGTCTAAGTTGAGATATAATACCCCTTCACTTTCCTCAGATTGTGCTTGCAAACTGTCTAGCAGGAACTTGTATGTGCGCCTTGCTTTCCCGTCCCTGTAAGTGAATCGCCCTCCTAGGATTCGTACATCCTGAAAGCTCAGGGTAGGTAAACCTTTTTGCTCAGTTCCTTTCTTGGCCTGAGCAGGCCTCTTACCATTCCCGGTTGAAAATTGTAGATTCGATCTTCCTGATTTATCAGTCTCAATAAAAACATCAGGCTTGATTATTACAAGGCGTTTGATCTCAACTCTGCCTTTGATCAAGGGAAGTAAACGCACCTGGAGCTCAAGCCGGCCTATCTTCGCCATTTCCGGTCGCGAACCCCAGGAAGCGTTCTGAAAACTTGCTTTGTTAACGATAAGCGTGGGGCTCAGACCTATTTGAATTTCAACGTCACCCTTAATCTTGAGCTCACGCCCCGTAGCACCCCTGACCTCAGCGGTGATCCTGGGCTTGAGCTTGTTGTAGTCGTAACTAGACAAAACCACGTAGGCCCCTGTTATCAGCCCAGCAATAACAAAGAGAGTAACGCCTATGGCTATTTTCCATCGCATGATGTCACCTTCTCCCTGTTGCCTTCAACTGATTCATTCGCCATATATATGCAGATAGGAAATGTAGCTATTCCCCCACTTTCCGGCAAGCTCAAGAGGATTTTACCCGGTGGAGACACTATGAAGGTTTTATTTGTTTCTTGAAGCGCTATCTATAAATTCTATCTTTATTCCTGAAATGTTTTTATCTACCTTGAATTTTATCTCATCCCAGTTGCCTGAAAACCGCCTTACCTTATAAGAAGCAATATCGCCATGGAGATTTACGTGCCTGCACGAAGCAGGTTCTTGGCTCTCATTAATGTCTCTGAAAGCCAGGATACAATAGGTTCCTTCTGGTATGCTGAAAAAGTTGAAAGGCACCTTGCCTATCTTTTTTTGTTCCAGAGTCGGTACTATCTTTAGGGTAAAAGGTGCCGGAGGCAGGGGGCTATTCTTAAAGTTCCTGAAACCTTGTTCGGTATACAGAGAGAGGATGATGACATCTGCTTTTGAAAAACTCAATTCGCCCGATACCGTGTAAACCTCGCTGGCATATGCCAGTCCGCACAGGGCGAGAATGAGAACCAAGGTGCTTGCGTGTTTCCTAAGCATCTTTCTTTTCAGCGCTTTCTTTGCGACTCTCTTTTTTACCGTAAAAAGAGATAATCTTTCTCAGGTACTTTTGGTCTTGCTCTGAAATTCTTATGAAGGAAAAGCCCATGCCGGCCAATGCTTCATCTCCCTCAACTTTTTCAAGATTGGCCCATACCAGTTTCCCTTTAACTACTACCGGCCTGTGCTTGGGCAGGCTGATCATTAGCTGGTAAACTTTGTTCCCCTTCAGTTTCTCCTTGGAATGAACAAATATGCCCGAAACCGTAATGTTCCTCGACTCGGCCTCAATGATCCCCTGGTCGGTAATAATCGAAATAGGCCACCTGGCCTCGACCCTCGGGTCTCTTCGCCTTTCACGTTTATCCGCCACCTTTGATTCTCCCTTAAAGTTCAACTCCAAACCTGCCTTCCCTTCGGAGCCACAGGTATCATTTAACCACGATCCCGCCTGCCACTTCTTCTTCACCCTGATTCTGAGAGGTTAAACAAAATTTATTATATACCAAAATTATTGGGAATCAAAGCACGTTTTTCCTCTAGAAACCCCGGTATCATAAGCACTCAAAGCGGGACTGCCTCTTTTTCATATGGACCGGCGGCAAGCGCCCACAGGTTTGAAGCGTCCTTTACCACATGTTCTATTCGTGATATGCTTTCCTTGGTTTGAAACATGGAACAGAGGTTGCCGCTATGAAAAATGAAGAACTTGACCGGCTTAACCAGGAGCTGAAAAGTCTGAGGCGAAAGCTGAAGGAAGAACTTCAGAGGCGCAAGCAAACTGAAAAGGCCTTGAAAGAAAGCGAGGCTCGCTTGCGCCACCTGATGGAAAACTCGGCAGATGCCTTTTTCCTTCATGACTTGGATGGCAAGATCCTGGATGTGAATGTGCAAGCGTGTAAGAGTCTCGGGTATACTCGGGAGGAATTGTTGCGCCTGAATATAAAGGATATAGAAGTGGAGTTTTTAACCGGAAAACATGCAAACCACTGGAGGCAGGCAATTCCTGCCACTCCTGTTACGTTGGAAGGTGTACAGAAACGAAAAGACGGCACAGCCTTTCCTGTTGAAGTCCGGCTCATGGGTTTTGAAGTAGATGGACAGAAACTTATGTTAGCCACAGTGCGTGACATCACCAACAGGAAACGCATAGAAAAGGCTTTGCAGGAAAGGGAAAAACGGTTCAGGGAACTGTTTAATAACATGAGCAGCGGAGTTGCAATATACGAGGCAAAGAAAAAGGGCGGTGATTTCGTATTCAAGGATGTCAACCGAGCCGCGGAAAGGATTGAAAAGGTCACAAGAGAAGAGTTGCTGGGGAGAAGCGTTCTGGAGGTTTTCCCAGGGATAAAAGAATTCGGTCTCTTTGATGTATTCAAAAGGGTATGGAAAACAGGCAAGGCTGAACGCCATCCTGCAAGCTTTTACAAGGATAGCAGGATTGAGGGCTGGAGAGAAAACTATGTCTACAAGCTCCCATCAGGCGAAATCGTTGCGGTTTATAACGATGTGACAGAAAAGAAGTTTGCCGAACAAATGCTGCAGGACTCAGAGGAGAAGTATCGAACCATTATTGAAAGTATTGAAGACGGCTACTTTGAAGTTGATCTTGCGGGTAATTTCAGCTTCTTCAATGACTCAATGTGCAGGATTACGGGCTATTCAAGAGACGAACTCATGGGAATGAATTACCGGCTGTGTACGCACAAAGAAAGCTCCAGAGGTATTTTTTCGAGTTTCAAAAGGGTGTATGAAACCGGAGTGCCTGAAAGGAACCTGGACTGGCAGATGATTACAAAGGACGGCGAAAAAAGAGATATTGAGCTCTCTCTGTTTCACTTGTCAGGGACAGGAGTGGCAAAGCAGTAGGATTTCGAGGCACTGCCCGGGATATGACTGAGCGTAAAAAGGCCCAGGAAGCTGAACCCTGCCACCGCGGCCATGAACCTGGAAGATTTGGGGCTCCCGGAAAAAGCACTCAGAGATTTTTCCAGAGCCATAAGTATGCCACAAGGGATTATCCTAGTCACAGGTCCTACAGGCAGCGGCAAATCTTCAACCCTTTATGCGTGCCTCAACCGCTTGAACACGCCGGACGTTAACATAATAACTGTTGAAGATCCGGTCGAGTTTGACATTGACGGAATCAACCAGGTGCAAATAAATCCAAGGGCTGGAGGCTTTGAGGCTTGCCTTGCAAGACAAACCGGATCTGATTATTACAGATTACCTTATGCCGCAGATGGACGGCATAGCACTGATAAAGAAGCTAAAATCTCAGCTCACCACGCGTTATATCCCTATCATCATGCTTACAGCAAAGGATGAAGTGGATTCCGAGGTAGAAGGGATTGATGCCGGTGCGGATGATTACCTCACAAAACCGGTAAATCCCAAGAGATTGCTTGCAAGAGCCAAAAGGCTCATCAGCAGGACATCCTCAATAGAAGCCTAGCTGAGAGGAGCAGCCTGATGAAATGCCCACCTCGCACAGGTAGGGGAGTGGCGTGAGAGATGATTCTTTCGGCAGGAATTATACTGGTCAGAAAAGAAGGAGGTGATTGGAAGTTTCTGTTTCTCAGGGCTTATAAGAACTGGGATTTCCCAAAGGGAATCGTAGAGCCGGGAGAGGATCCCTTGGAAGCGGCAAAAAGAGAAGTTATGGAAGAGACCGGAATCACTGACTTGAACTTCCGCTGGGGCGGTGTTTACAAGGAAACATCCCCTTACTATAGTGGCGGGAAAAAGGTTGCCCGTTACTATATTGCGGAAACATCTCAGCCAGAGGTCGTCTTTTCAGTCAACCCGGAGATCGGCAAGCCGGAACACCATGAATATCGCTGGGTTTCCTATGAGGAATTAAAGGAGCTGGCGCCGAGCAGGCTCAAAGCTATTGTTGAGTGGGCACACCACATTGTTCACCGCGAAACGTGATAAAACTAAAGGAAGCCTCCGGTAAATCCTGTTTTCCGACAGGCTCCTAGACCTTAACAATACCCAGAGGAGCCAAAAGTTCTTTCTCGATCTCATACTCCACCCATTTCATGTCATCCCTTTTTTCACCTTCAAGGTAAATGCCTGATAAGACCTGAGCCAGGTTGCGGGCAGTGTCAAAGCCGGTTTGAACAGCATTCTCTATGACCTGCCAGTCCCGCGTCCCGGAAAACTCTTGAAAGGCTACGATGAGTTCTGGGAACAATTCTTTTCTTAAGCCGTCAAGGAACGCCACATGAAAAGCCAAGGACCCTTCCCTGCGCTCTCTGGCAATATGTTTCAACTTTCCGCAATCATTCGTGTCAGCAAGAAGATCTTTGACTGACCTTGCCAGGAGCTCAATCGGTGTATGGGCAAACTTTGTTACCAGGGCTCGCCATATCCTTCGGTTAAAGACCCTGTCCTTTATTTCTCCCAGTTCATGGTAGACATATCCCTCCAATTCAGCAGCGGAGATCTTGGCCAGATTTTGATGCAACATATCCGGGCTGCCGTCACTTACTCCATAGCTCTTAAGGGCGAAGCCAAGGGCTTGCTTTCCTGATTTTTTTATGAAGAACATCTGGTTCCAGAGGTAAAGCTCTGCTGATTCCTTGCGAATGAGTATACAACCGTCTTGAGAAAATGCGGGCACCGTTAACAGGTCGCGCGCCAGCTCGCGACCAAGGTAATATACGGGATAACCCTCGATATCGGTTTTTTGGTCAAGAAATGCAAGGAAAAAGCTTGGCTTTAAGCTATGAACGTATCCTGCCCCATAAAAAATCCCGTATACTTCTATAGCCTTATTAATGCCTTCGACGTCAAATGGATCGTAATTTCGGCCAAGGATTTCTATGTCAGAAAAATCTTTACCTGAAAGGCTTTCCCACTTCTCCTCTTTTTCTCCAATCCACTCCAGCATCACGGAGGACTCTTCCTCCTGCCAGGGGTAGAGGCCTTTCTCCCACTTGTATAAATCACGAAGGCGCAGGGCCAGCCCGCAAACTGAATACAGTCCTGCATGCCGCGCATCTGAGATGGAGCAGTTCAGTAGAACCTGGCTGGCAATATTATTCACTTCAAGCATTTCTCAATGCGCCCTCCCCCTTGTTCGCAAGAATATTAACGGAGCCAGCACAAACAGTATGCTGTGGTTGTAGATCCTTTTCATGATGTAGTGTAGGTCGTCTCCTCCCCTAACAATTCTTACCACAGGATTCCTGGTGCACAATAGGTCAATAAGTCTTTCATAATGTTCATTTCCAAGTCTATTATAGAGAGCCCTGTTTCTGGAGGAAATCTTCAGTTTTTTCAACAAGTCCTTTTTCCATAACTTATCCTAATCAAGGCCCTCAATAATGCTCCTCGCTGCCAGGTAACCGGATCTAAAAGCGTATGCCATGCCAAACCCTGCAAGCTGATCTTGAAACCCGGCAGCTTCTCCGACAAAGTACCTCCCCTCAATCTTCGCTCTGTGAAGGAACCCAAAACTAACAACAGAAGAAAATCTTTCGTCAACTTCTTTAACTCTTATGCTTAGTATTTCCTCAAATCTCTTCACAGCCTCTTTTAGGCGCTCAGCTGTATTTCGAGTCCCGCTTGGATTTGCGCACACGATTTCCGCTACCCCTTCATTTGCAATAAAATAGGAATAGCATCTTGACGAAATATTATTATCCAGCAGTATAATCGAAGTCTCAGGATGAGAAATTCGAAACTTTATTCCTGTTGTCACAAATGTAGGTTTTTTTATTCCTGTGGCTATAATGTCTGCGCCCTCAGGTCGCAGGTTTGAATGGTATTTTATGGTTACACCTCCTCTTTGTGCCTGCTCCTTCAAACACTGATCAATGGAGTCTTCTGAACTACCCCTTTTTATTAGGTACATCAAGGGCTTTGCAGACCTTCCCTCGTATTTTCTAAGAGTTGGGCTTAGGAATTCCTGGCTGAACTTTGGCTTGATATAAAAGTCGCTTTCAATACCTATTCGTCTTAGAAATGCGAGGGGGTCATCTTCAAACGTCCAGTTCTCCAGAAACTGAAAGTCATTTGTCTTCTTGCCGCAAAAACCCTTCTTTTCATGTACCTCCACGTCAAGACCGGACTTCTTCAGTTGAATGGCGGCGATGAGACCTGAAATTCCTCCCCCTAAAATTCTCATTATAGCCATCTCTCAAGCATTTACCTCAACAGCCACACAATGAATCCTCCAAAGACAGAGGAAGCCAGAAAAATAAGCAACAATACAACCCGACTCATTGGCTCTCTTCTCTTGCTTGGCTTCAAGGAGAATCCGAGGACAATATCTTCCGCCCTTGACCAAGAAGCTGGCTCCGGGTCAGGTACCTTCTCCGGTCCCTTTTTCCTTACTTGTTCCTGCAAAGGTGCTGATGCTTCATTATTCTGTTTCAGTTTAGCACCGCAGTAAATACACTTTGCGCTGCCCCGGGGTATCGTATGTGAGCATTCCGGACACTGCACTTCACTGCACTCCAAAAGGCTTCGAGGAACACAAGCCCGGCATCGGCATCTTTAAGTTTCCCTCTTTGAGGGATGCCCTCTAAGTTTTCTCGGGCACAAAACAAAGAGCCTTGCCCCTGCTGACTTCCTCTCCGGTTACTATCCGAATCCCATTGTCATCGTCCATAATTTCAAGCAAGGGAATCACGCCTTCCTCAGCCTTTATCTCACGTCCATCAATGACTTTGAGAGCAGCCTTTTGCTTCTCAAGCATTTCCACAGCCTGCGGTACAGAGAACTTTCTTGAAAATGCGAGCATGGCCGCAGATGTCGTTTCCATGACAATAGCATCATCTGAATCAAGTGCATGGGCCCTGAAAACCTTTTCCGGCCCCATATGGACCGATGCAGCCTGGGCAATGAGCTGGTTTAGCGCATCGTTCTTGGTAATGACTAAGAGGCGTCCAAAGCCCTGCTCGAGCGCATCTTCATAAAGATCACTGTCAAGGACATCTGCACAAACCGTTTCATGTCCCATTGACTCTGCCAGCGAGCAGGTGTTCTGGCTCGTGTCTGCAAATGCCACAGGAACATGCTTTGCTGCAAAACCGGCAATGGCCTGGCTGAGAGGATTCATTCCCACCACCAACAGTCCCATCTTTGTATCTTTGACCAAAACTTTAAGGAGCTTGGCCAGGGGCAATGAACCCAGCGTGGCTACAAGGCCTGAAAGAAAAATAATGGAAAAGGTCAGGTTCATGAGCACGGTAATTCCGGTATTGCTTCCTTCCAGGAAGAACGAGGCGTATGAAACCATGGCCAGGGCGATAATGCCCCTGGGTCCTATCAGGCCCACAAAGAGGCGTTCTTGCCACGGAACAGATGTGCCCAAAAGAGCGAGAAGAACAGATACAGGTCGGACTACTGCGCCCAAAATAATTGCTACCGCAAGCATCCCGGGCCAGAACGGAACGATGTCCATGGGATTAATGGAGGCCGAGAGCAGCACAAAAATGATCCCGATAAACAGGCTTGAAAGTTGCTCCTTAAAGTGCCGTATTTCGTGGAGTGCTTCCACCCTTGAATAACTTAATGAGAATCCTGCAACAGCCGCTGCAACAGGGCCTGAGGCTTCGACAAACAAATTGGCGACTGTAAAAGTCATAAGTGCCCAGGCAACTGAAATAATACCCGGAAGCCCTCGATCCTTCAGTTTTGCACTCCACGGAATCAGAACCCGGCCCAGCAGCACGCCACTTATCAATCCAATGGAAACTCCCCCGATAACCCGCAGCAAGAAATCCACGCCCTCCCCTCCCAGGGTCTTAGCGTGAGTGGGTACAATGAATCCAAGAGCGAGTGCGCTCAAAACCACTCCCAGCACATCACCCCAGATGGACTCCCAGTGAAGAAGAGTCTCAAGCCTGCGCGTGAGGTAAAGACTCTTGAGCAACGATCCTATAACAGTGGGACCGGTCACTACTATGATAGCACCGAAAAAAAGGGCTAGGCCCCAATCCAGGCTCAAGAAAATTTCTTTTATTCTTCCTCTCGTAGCGTAAGGCCCCTTGTTTCCTGGGAAATATAGCATGCCAGGGGTCAAATATCCATGCCAAAAACCAAACTCTCAAAATCCCGGTCAGCCTAAGCATGTGAACTGGCTGATTTTCCTCTTGACACATCTCTCGCGTATTTGCTATGTACGCGTAGCAAGATGTTTCCCTGCTGAACTCAGCGGCGGGAAAAATCTCTCCAAAATACTCAATCCTGCATCACCTTAGAATCTTGCTCTTTGCATCTATGTTTCAGCCCGTGGATGAAAAAGCGGACAGCTTCTCTCTGAAAAGTTGTCAGGATCTCTAGATCCAGCTAGTTTACAGGGCCAAAATCGGGCTGCAGTTATAAGACCTTTTCCACTTTACCGTGTTCCCACGACATTGTTCCGTGTTAGTGTCGGCATTATCGTGGCATGGCTTGTGTTGCCACGGGAGCAAGGCGGATGACATGCGAAGAATTCTGGTTGGAGGACTCTTTTTCTTAATTTGTGCCTTCTTTGCTGTTTTTCTCTCTGAATCCGGCTACCCGGCTGAAAGCATTTCTATAATTTCACCAAAAGAACCCCATTTTGCCGGACAGGCAATTGTCTTTCATATTCAAACCAGAGAGTTTTTTCTCCTCAAAAAGCGACTGTTTTTTACAGAACCATTGGAATCTCCATTTACCGAAAGCTCCCTATGAAAAAAGAGACCCCTGTTGATTTCAGGGCATTTCTTAAAGGACAGAAGGCCATCCCGCCGGGAATTGAGTACTTTTTCATCGTTCGGGACGGAAAAGGACGGGTTTTCACATTCCCTGAGCTGGATCCCAAAAAACACCCTTTCTCCCTCAGAATTGAGCTCGATAGACATCCTCCAAAAGTGCTGAAAGCATCCCCCCCGGAAGGAGCCACGCTTAAAGAGCATCGTCCTTCAATAGAGATTAGCTATGCTGACGGAGAAACAAAAGTCGAACCACGCTCAGTTCATCTGCTGCTGGACAAAACCGATGTTACACAACTTGCCAAGGTGACTGAAAAACAGGCCCTCTACACTCCTCCGTCAGATCTATCAGACGGGCCCCATACCATCACCATCACAATGAGTGACATTTACGGAAACAGGATGAAGCCTCGCACGTGGACTTTTTCCATACCAAAAAGCAAGAGGTTTCAGAAAGCCTCTGCCAGCATCAACTGGGACGGCGAGCTGAGGCACAAGCTGGCAGATAAAGACACGAATCAGCAACCTGACTGGAACATTAACTCAAGTGCCACGCTGGACACGCTTGCAGAGTGGGATAATATGAAAACCTCTTTTAACGCAAACGTCTGGTATGTTGAAGAAGAAGGCCCCGGACCCCAGGGAGACACCTTCAATCTTAATAACTTCCTCTACCAGTTGCAGCGAGGCAAACAACAACTCGCCCTGGGGGATGTCACTGTACAGGGAACCGAGCTGGTGAGCCAGAGCATTTCCCGGCGCGGAGGGCGCGTTTCACTGGAATTTTTAAATACCCGGACAGAACTCTTCGCCTTGAGGAGTAATTCCATTACGGGCTTTAACCACGGACTGGGTTTCAGCGATCCTGACCAGAGGCTTGTGGGGGGCTCAGTGGAAAAAGAAATTCTTTCCAACAAAAGGCTGACCCTTAAAACCACCTACCTTGAAGGTAGAAACAAAAGCCCTGACAATTATAACAGCAGCACGCTTGAGGCAGGGACCGAGGGAAACATTTTCAGCGTTTCTCTCAGCAGCCGGGTACTTGGAGAAAAACTGGCGGTAGAAGGGGAGTACAGCACGAGTCGTTTTGACACGGATCTCTCAGATGGCTTTGGCAAGGACTCGGACAAGGCCTGGCTGTTAAAGATCTCCGGCCGGGAAGCGGGCTACAACTGGGATACCGGGTACAAGTACCTTGGCCCTGATTTTCATAGCATTGCCAGCCCCACCGGCAGCTACGACAGGGAAGAACTCAGCGCAGGTGGGGGAATACGGCTTCCTTCCTCATTTCTCAGCCTCCGGCTTGTTCACAACAAAGACAATGTTGATGAAGATCCTCTTATGCCTGTAATTCGTAACAGTACGGGAACCCTAAGTTACAACCTGAACATAACCGGCTGGCCGTCAATCTTCTTTATCAACACTTACGGCAGCCAGGATAGCACAAAAGAGCCTGCCACATTCACTCCAATCGAAAATGAGACCAATTCCTCTTCAGCCGGCTTTTCCATTGCCAAAGAAAGGTGGAACCTTACCCCCACATATACTTTTACGCTGTTTAACGACAAGGGAAGCACAAATAATGATAGCAAAACCCATGTACTTTCTCTTGCAGGTGGAGTAAGGCCCATAAAGAATCTCTCTATCAGCCCCTCGTTTTCTTACACAAATCTCTACACAAAGTTAAACGGTGTAACAACAGAGACCTACCAGGGAACACTTGGGGGCGTGATGCGATTCCTGGACAATATGGTGAACCTCAATGCCACGATTTCCTATCTTGAGACAAAAGCGGACGACGGCTCAAGCCATACAAGCACGCTCAGCAACATTGCCCAGCTCAACTGGGACGTTGAAAAATACCTCTTGAAAAAATGCAAACAGACTCTGTCACTGAGAGGGCAGTACAGCAGGACAAGAAACCATATAACCGGAGACACCCAAAATGATTACAGCGTTTACGGTGTAATCAGCTTCGGCATACCCATAAAGCTCTATTAATATGCTTCATAAATGAAACTACTGGAGAAGCAAGAAATGGAGAAAAGAAGAACGAAGATTCTTTTTGTGATAGGGCTCGTGGTTCTTGTAGCATTTTCTGGCATCAGCAAATCCTTGGCCGATACCAGTCTCACAGTGACTCAAATTGCTCCTTTGACTGTTAGGGCATCGTGGACCTTTGACCTCACCTTATGTGATGATCCAGGAGCCTTTGGGTATCTATTACAATGGGGAGATGGAACCTCCAATCAGTTTTCTGTAGGGTCCGGTACTGCGGAGCACACGTACCCAAGTCCTGGCACTTACACTGTAAGATTGCTTCTCCAGACTGAAAGTGCTACCTCTCCTCCTGGTTGTAGCCCCCAGCAAACTATTACTGTCACTGGGGGCGATTCGGTCCCGCCCACGATCACCATAATCTCTCCCACGAGCAGTCCTTCCTATACTACATCAACACCAAGCATCACCCTTGCAGGCACGGCCTCTGACAACGTGGGAGTAACGCAGATCACCTGGGCAAATGACAAAGGAGGAAGCGGCACAGCTGCCGGCACCACTGCCTGGACTGCCGCGGGAATTAACCTCCAGTCAGGTTCAAATGTGATAACTGTTACCGCCCATGATGCAGCAGGCAACACGGGCACGGACCAGCTCACAGTCACATATACACCTCCAGCCGGGGCCTTTAACGTAATTCCATCTCCCTCCTCCAGCGGAGTCGTTCCCTGGCAAAGTAACTCCATCCCAGTCATTTACACCGGAACCGCTGCAGGTGGAGCCACCCTTACGGCCACCTCTTCTCAGGGGCAATTCGTCACACAAAGCGGTACGGTGCTGGGCAGCATTAACAGCCCTGTTTCGATCCACATAGCAAAAGGGACCGGTACTGCCCCAGAAAATGTTATCATACCTGCAAGCATCATAAGTGCAGCACTTAATGCAAAGCAAAACCGAATCCTTTACCGCCGCACCTTTACTTCAGGGGCCAATTCTGCAACCACCGAGGTAGCTCTTCAGATTGTACCTCCTTCTGCCGGTCCCTTTTCCCTTGTTAGAATGACGCTTCAGTTTATTCAAGAATCAGAGTCCCCTTTTTTATCAACCTCAAGAACAACGCGCATTGTTTCCCTGGGCCGTGTGACGGTTCCCAGGAATTCAACCGGACTTAAAGCAGAAGCCCACATTGTTTACAATGGCGGGGGACTTCTCACCGGCCAGTGGAAAGTGGACGGGCAGATAATCGGCTACGTGGCACAATACCTTTACCCAGGAATTCGGGAGGCAACAGTAAGGAGCCCTGATGTGCCCGGCCTTCCCACTTATGACACCGGCCAGCACAGCGTGGAACTGGAGATACTTCAACCGATTCCGCCTTTTGATGAACCTGTCATTTACTACTTTGTTACCGGGCAGGAAGAGGCTCCTCCACCCCTGACACTTCAACTGATCTCTCCTGATCCCAATGCCACAGTACCCCTAGCAGGACCTGGGGGTACGGGCCTGCAGTTCCGCTGGCAAACCTTGAGCATGCCCTGTATCTATCACTTTGAAATTTACCCGGCTTATGCGGCCGCCCCGCACGGCGCAAATCTTCCCTTTGGCGGAGCAGCATCAGCCTCAGCACCCACTCCCATTGTCAGCGCAGATACAGAGCAGGGAACCTACACACTTGCTGAGATTGACGCCGAAAACCTGCAACCCGGTGTCGAATACGTCTGGCACGTGAGCGCCCTTCAGGAAAACACACCCGTTGCATCCAGCGAGGACCGTCACATCATCTTTGAAGCTCCCCAAGCTCAAGGAGGAGAACCCTACTTTGAATACCTCCACATCATACAAACAACTCCGCTCCAACAGGCACCCGGCACCCAGGACTTTAGCCCAACCGAGCCCCAGAGCCACTGGTTTCATTTTGGCCCAAAGAGCGCCTATGCAATGGAGATAGGCCCCAGTGGACTCAGTTCAGTCGGCACATCGCAAATGAGCACTACCGGTACCGAGGGCCAGGGAAGTGCGGAGATTCAGGTCTCACAAGGCATGAACGTTACTATAAGGGCAGGGCTAAAAAATCCCGGCACGCAGGAAAAGAGAAACGTTTATGTACAATTCCTGGTAGACGGAGAGGCAATAGATGTATCGTTTGTGCCCGTGCTCGCTCCTGGCCAACTGGTGGTGGTGGAGACCACCTATGAAGTCCCGGACTCTTACTCACACACTGTGGAAGTGCGGGCGAGCGAGGTTTCAGGGGAACAGGCGACAGTCTTTGCAAGCATTGGGGGCTATCTTGCCAACGAGCAGGGAGAGCAGACTCATATTCCCACTGAACCGCCTGAGGAAGGATACTGGATTGGAGCATTTAACCTTAAGCCGGCCAATGTCACAAATCCGGATCCTGACAATTTCACGGGAAGTGGAGTTATTGAGATCCCATTCATGAGCGAATATCCCGTGGACTTCTCCGGGTTAAAGATCAACGAAGAAGAGAAAAAAGTCACGGAAGGCGAAGTCAGGTTAGAGCTTGGCGAACACGAAATAGAAATCGGACCGGCAAGCGTTTATTTGACCTCAATCATTTTCCAACCAGACAGGGCAACGTGCGAGGGCCATGCTCAGGTACCGCTTATCTTTTCTCCTGACCCTCTCGAGCTTAGCCTTGCAGACCTCATTGTGCAGCCCGAAGGCCTTTCCGGGAAGCTCAAACTTCAAAACCAGGCCACCTTCTCCCTGACCGATCCTCTGGACTTCTCCCTGACGCTTGATTCCAATTCCTACATCAGGGTTTCCCATAACCAGCTGGTGGGGTCATCCCTAAACGGCAGCGTACAGGTCCCGGACCAATTCCTCAATTTCCTTGGCAATGTAACAGGCATCCAGTTCAGCGGCTTCGGTATCACGACCGATGGCGGACTTTACGGTGAGGCCACACTTCCTGAAACCCAAATTGGAGGAACGAATATTTCCGTATCGGGTACGGTAGTAATTGACCTGACCAGCACAAAATCTCCAGGGAATTTAGGATCTATATTCAAGGGGATTTATCTAAAAAACGCAAGACTGAGATTTCCCTCAGAAATCACCTTGCCTGATTTGAGTGTCAGCGGCTTCTATGTCGATGGTACCGGCGTGAACGGACGGGTTTCCCTCTCCGACTTGGGTTTAGACCTTGACGTAGCAGGCTTTTCAGGAGGTATTGAATCCATCACCATAGCCTTTGACCATAATGCCTTGATAGAAGGGGCTCTTGCAGGAGATATCCATGTCCCCTTTATTGAAGCAGACTTTGGCTTCAGCCTTTTGATCACGGCCATTGGCGTGGAAACACTTGATCTTACCGTAGCACAGGACAAAAGCGTCCGCATTGACGCGATGTTTCTAAATCTAGTCATTGCCCAGGGAAGCAGAATCGGCATTGAAAATGGGGTTGGAAAGGCCCGTCTAAACGGCTCGATCAGCACCCTTCAAGGCGCACCCATACAAATTAGCCAAATTGATTTCCAGAATCTTATAATTGACGCGCTTGGCGATGTGGACCTCAGCGAGGGCTGGATCCCAATCGGCAACCATCATACAGCCTTCCACGGATTTCCGTTTACTCTTACCAAAGTGGGACTGGGCAAAGATGATTCGAAGTATTTCTTAGGGCTGCAGGGAGGTCTAAGCATATGTCCGGAAATATTTGCTCTGTCCGCTGATACCAGGATCAAGATCCTTGCTACAAAGAGCGGGAATGCCCTGCAATATGATAGCACCAATGTTGATAAAATCTTCGTAGAATTTGGCGTTCCTCACGCCTTCAACTTCATGGGGGAGGTGGAATGGTATGAGTCCGATCCTGTTTATGGACGGGGTTTCAAAGGCGATATGGTGTTGTCAGCGGCGGATCTATTCCGAGCAGATGCCACTCTCAGGGTGGGAAATACTGGCAGCTATTTCTATTTTTTCATCCATGGAGATGTTGCTTTCCCCGGGGGAGGCGTACCTCTTAGCCCCCTTCCCCTTTCAGTCTACGGCTTTAACGGCGGTGCATTCTATAATGTAGCCCCTCCTAATCCTGACATTGGAGAAGCCGAGTACGTTCCGGAACATGGCCGTTTTGGCCTGATGGCCGGCATTGATATGGGCACGTACGATGGAGGCTATACATTCAATGCAAAATTAGTGCTGATGATTGAAGTTAATCCAGTCGTAGTTACCATGACCGGCGACGGCTGGGTGTTGACCAAAATAACCGACAGATCATCTTCACCCAGCATTGAAGCGCGACTCCAGCTGACCTTTGACCCATTTGTCTTGACGGCCAGTCTTGGTGTGAGTTTGGACTTCCACGGGATAGTCCTAATCCCGGCTTCAGGGCAAGGGACGGCACAGGCCGACCTAAAATTCTCGGAAGAGGATTGGTACATCAACATAGGTACCAAGGAATCCCCCATCAGCATCAGAGCGCTTTACATGTTTAGCTGTGCTGGGTACTTCGATATAGGCAGCACTGGAATCGCCATGGGCTTTGAAAAGAGCCTTCATGCTGGTGGGCGCTGGTGGATCTTCTATGGTTACCTTGATACGGGCCTAAAGGCGGATGTTGCCGTCGGCTACAACCCGTTCTTCATTTACGGCGAAGTGGCCGTTTGGCTTGATGTACGTGCCGGCATTCACGTAGACGTGTGGTTCTGGGAAGGAGATATAGACATCATTAACGCAGGCGTAAGCGCTGACCTCGGAGTCCGTGCCCCAAATCCCACCAAGATCTGGGGTAGCCTGTCCGCGCATTTTAGTGTCCTAGGAGGCATTGTACATGGCAGCTTCAGCATGTCCTTCTCATGGTCCACCGGAGCAGAGGGCGAAGTCAGCGGCGCAGGAGGCGAAGAGCTGCAGTTGCCGCCTGCTATTGTTTACACATGTCCGCAAAATGGTTCAACTGACGTGCCCTTGGCTGCAAAATTCTTCGTAAAGTTTCCCATGACTGAAGGGGAAATACGCACCGTAGGCGACTGGGAGTATAGGGTGCGCTTCAGTTCGCTCCGGCTTTTTGGCATCTTCCCTGAAGCGGGAGGAGCAAGGCAACCGGTATACGCTCAGGATAAGGGAATTGGTGAAGACCGCATGACAGCTTATTTCTATCCACGAGATATTCTTACCCCTGGCGCACATTACCGGTTAGAGGCTGTCGCTTATATGGAAAAGAGATTCCAGGGCGGGCCATGGCAGATTGATGGCGATTATGAATTCGCCTCAGAGTTCCAAACAGGGGAAATGGCCCAGAGGTGGGACCAGTATGTGCGGTCGGTGTACCCGCGGCCGGGACAGAAATATGTGTATACTAATTCAGATATAGACGTCCTATTCGCCGCCCGCATGCCCGATGATTTGTATCACGTAGGAGTATACAAGAAGGCAGGTGGTGGATGGGAGGAAGTTGTTTATCCCACTACACAACCACACTTGAGCCACAATAGAGATAGAATCCACTGTGAGGCATACGATCCCGCGTTTGGTTATCACTGGGCTCCCACCACCAACTATGAGCTGAGGGTTTATAAGAGGATTCCAGACGGACAGGGAGGTTATATCGATCAAGAAGTCTACACTCTCCCGTTCAAGACCTCAGCCTATGAGAACTTCGCTCAGATGATACATGCCAGTCCATTTATGTGCAACGCCAGACTGGCATGGGGTTTGGACCAAACTCCACCTTACTTGTTCCGCGTGATTTCCTTTGATACCGTCGAACCCATAAACTGGAAAGATATGGAGAAGATAATCTTGAGACCTATTCCAGGCTGGACTGGCACCGCTGAGGTAGAGCACAGGCTTGGGTATGCTGAGATACTTGTACAAAGAGATGTACGCATTTTTGGTCTAGTGGGTAATGCTCCAGTTTCAATGACAATAGCTGCTCCGGTCAAGATTAGCTGCATCGTAAACTTTGATGGAGCTCACCATAGGAGTTGGGACACACTTCAGACAATCAGGTATTATATAGACTTTACCAACATCTTTTTCACCCCTGATCTTGATGCAATTCAAGCAGAGTTACCTTGGCTGACAGTCAGGAATGCTTTTGTTACAAATTATACATTATCTAATGAAGAAAAACAGGAACTGTGGAGCGCCCTTCAGATGGACCCAGGGGTTGGAGGAGAAAACCATACCCTTTTCCAAGTCTATCTTAGGCATAGGTCAATTGATGAAAGCTTTGATCCTCTTAATACGAGGGAAGCACGGATACAACTGCATATTCCTCACGACAAACTCGGACAATGGCGGTAAAGATGGAGGAGAGAGTATGAAACTTATTGCGAGGTCTTTTCTCTTTATAACACTGCTCGTGCCTACAATTGCCCTTGGCTCAACCAAGCCTTACCCTTTTCTCGTGGGGGCTGGTAAAGGCAGCATCATACTCCGTTGGGCACCTCCTGAGGCAGGCTTTCCTGAAGGCGGATTCAATGTATACAGAAAGCCTGTTGGCACGACTGTGTGGAGAAAATTAAACCCAACCCCCCTGGTAAGAATCACTGACCAAAAGGTATTGAGAGAAAGGCTTGGGGATGATCTTTTCAAGGCCGTGAGCGGGCTTATATCCCCTGCTCCTCTGAAGGTCAAAGGAGAAAGGAGCAGGAAGATACAGGAAGGAAATAGACTATCCCTGCTGTTACTATATGCAGACTTCAGTCCAAAGGTTGCGGATGTCTTGGGTCTCAGGTGGGAGGACCATGAAGTGAAGAGAGACCAACGATATGTCTACCGTTTGACTGTGTTGGGACCCCGAGGCAAGGAATCCACTCTGGCCACTTTGGCCAAACCCATCGCGTTGGAAGATTACAGGACCGTGACAAAACCTCTTGGCTTTTCCGCGAAACCGGGGGATGGGGAGATATCCTTTTTCTGGATAAAAGAACCCAGGTTTTCGGCCTATAACCTTTATAGAAGTGACCAAGAAAATGGAACATACGAAAAGATTAACACAGCGCCTATCATAATTCTTACCACAACCGGCAAATCAGGTGAGGAGAAGGTGTCTGAAATACTTTTCAAGGACACCAAGGTGAGAAATGGCAAGACCTATTGGTACTACCTCGAGGGAGTTGACGCCTTCGGTAGAAAGAGTATCCCTACGCAAAAGATCAGTGCAACTCCGATTGACCTTACCCCCCCAATGGCGCCAGGAGACCTTAAAACAGAAGTGGAGGGCACCACGGTTAATCTTTCATGGGAAAAGAGTCCCGAAAAAGATGCATACGGTTACCATGTCTACCGCGGTCTCGGTTACAAAGGGCCATTTGCCCGCCTTACAAAGGATCCAATCCCTGCATACTATACCCACTATAAAGACAAAAACTTACCATTGAGGGCCACGTTTTGGTATTACGTCACCGCTGTAGACACAACAGGCAACGAGAGTGGACCCTCTTACACTGCTCCCGCCAACATTGTTGACAGGGAACCTCCTGCCCCTCCCAAGGGCCTTAAAGGCAAGGCTGAACCCGGGAAGGTTATACTGTCATGGATTCCCAACAAAGAGGAAGACTTGGCAGGATATCGAATCTACCGTGCGATGGAAAAGGATTCCAAACACTATGCCCTCCTAAATGAGGAACCTGTAAAAAAGGCGAGCTTTGTCAATGAACTGCCAAAGACCGCAAGTGATAATCCTTTCTTCTTCAAAATAAAAGCTGTGGATACGTCTGGAAACGAGAGTGAATTTTCGAACCCCGTAAAAGTGAAACTACCTGACGTGATGCCGCCCATTGCACCTGTTTTTAGGACATTCAGGGTCAGGGAAGGCACAATCGAACTTCGGTGGTACCCGAACACAGAAGATGATCTTGCCGGATATGATATCTATCGTTCAAAAGCTGGTGACAAACCCGCCACCTCCACAAAACTCAACAAGAAGCTCATTCCTTCCGTGCAGCATTCATTCACCGACAAGGGTATGAGTGCGGGGGAAAAATACGTTTATGCCTTGAGGGCCGTGGATACCAGCGGAAACGCCTCGCCTCAATCCCGACCCCTGGTGGCAAGCACTTTTGACAAGACTCCGCCTCCCCCTCCTGGTGAGTTAAAAGCAAAAAGCCTTAAGGATGGAAAAGGCATCCTCATTACCTGGAAGATGCCCCGTGCCCGGGATCTCAGGGGGGTGATACTCTATCGTGCCAGCAAGAAAACAGGGCCCTATTATCCTGTAAGTCCGGTGACTGTTGAAACCCGTTTTCTGGATACCAGGGTTCGAACGGGGAAAGTTTACTATTACCGCACGGCATCCATCGACCGCTCAAACAATCGGTCCCAGTACAGCAAAGTGGTTCAAGTTCACACAAAGAAGCCCTGAGCGTAACAGCTCAATAAAAAGGGGCGGAAGGGTTTTTATGATGCGACTGGCGGAAGGGCATTGCATTATCCCTAAATATTGAGCAGTTACTCCTGAACCTCGTAAAGCAGGCTAACGTTGCGGAGATTTGGTTTCCTTTATCCTGTGTTCTTGCCCGCCTACCCTGATAAAACACCGGCCGTCCTTCTCCTCTATCAGGTCCGCTATCCTCACCAGGGCCTGCTCTGTAAACTTTATCCTTTCCCCTCCTGCCTCCATGTAGAGGCTATCTCCCTTTATGAACATCTTTGAGGGTTCAAGCTTGATACGTTTTCCAGTGTTCAACACCAAGATAAGTTCATCGTCCCTCACTACTTCGAAAACGAAAAGCGCAGTATCTTCATAGGGAAAGTAGACTTTTTCTCTGTACCCGGGATGGACCTGAAAAAGATAATAGCCTTTCTTGTCTTTTCTTATTGAGGAGTGAAAATAATTGATGATCTTGCGGTGAGTGAATTTTTCTTCCCTGTTGTGCCAGAAGCCGTTTCCGTCAAGCCAAAAAACCGCATCTTCTCTAGGAACTACAATTTCTTTTATCTTTTCTTTCATTAGATATGGGGGCCGACCCCAAAGGGCCGGCCCCGCGGTGTTCTTATGGAATGGCACCACCAATGCCTATCCAGTCATTATTTGGTGCCTGCTGAGTATCAAACCAAACCCCGTCACCCGGAAGGATCAGGACAATAGTGCCGTCGGCATTATCCCTTAGCCACCCGGTCCAGGGGTCATTTCTTGTCAGGGTTCCACCTATATCCTGTGAACCCCCGGCTGAGTCATGGTGTGTTCCGGTGTAGGTAGGGTCAGACGCGTTGGTTACCGTCACATTCCCGTAACCGCCGTCATCATCATTGAAGGTAAACTGCCCTGACAGGTCAAGACTGCTTAAGTCCTGGCGTTTCACGCCTACAATGATCCCGGGCCCCTGAACACCGTCTACGTTCTTGAGATCCCCTATCATCACCTTGCCCCCGCTTGCAGAGGGAAGTAGCATCATCTTAACGATTTCATTTCCTCCGGAGACTACGCTGATCCGCCCATTTCCAAGGTCTTTCCAGGTTCCGCTATTAACAACAGCAGCAGGAGGAGTGGCCCCGAGATCGCCATCGGAGGCCTCCCACGTGCCACCGGCATCCACCTTAAAGGTGCCGTAGTACGATTTGTAGCCCGCAGCGCATTGACCGGAATCCAGGGAGTCGTCGCATTGGAAGTTGATGTAGTTGTAAATACCGGCTATCTCTGTAGCTGTATAAGAGGTTGTGAGTGCCGGAACTCCTGCAAAAAGCATTGTGGTCGGATTACCGCTGACAGTAAGATCCGCTCCTCCAACAAGAAGCGTATTGGGAAGTAGAATCAGCCGGGCATTCGGGTCACTGGAAGGCGTGTAGGTACCATCATCGTTATGTGTCAATGTGCCGC
Source organism: Deltaproteobacteria bacterium (assembly GCA_019310485.1). Taxonomy (GTDB): domain Bacteria; phylum Desulfobacterota; class DSM-4660; order Desulfatiglandales; family HGW-15; genus JAFDEF01. The sequence continues at coordinate 26,367 of JAFDEF010000010.1, forward strand.
TGCCAGTGGTTCCTGCCAGTTCAAAATCACTTTCAACAATATTGTAAGAATAACTCAGATTGCTCGTGTTAATCGTATAGGTAAGCAGGTCTCCTATACTTCCTCCTGAATTATAGGTGGTGCCGCTCGTGGTTGTTGTGACTCCGCCGCCCCCACCGGTAGCCAGTATAGTGATTAACCCCAGGGCAGCAACCCCTGCCAGCAACACGTAACGTAGATTCTTGGCCAAAAGCTTTTTCGTTTTCATTTTTCTTACTTACTCTCCTTCTTCATTGTTTTTGTTAACACAAAATAGCCTGCTACCGTACCAAGCGCAACAGCCACCACATCCTGGAGGTCAAAAGTCCCTCCTTTAAAAAAAGGCCCTGCATTTTCAAGCACCGGCACCTTATTAAACCATTCAGGGATTATTTTCAAGGCAATTCTGTTGAACTTCTGGAAAACTTCAAAGGCAATCTCGATAAGAAACCAGCTAAGGCTAACAACCAGGTACTCTATTTTCCGCTTTGAAACCAGTCCTGCTGTAATCAGTATAAAAGAAAAGACGTGAAGAAAATCAGGAAGGCTGTTGCCGATCACTCCAAATACATGCGGAAACACGTGATAGAGGCTGATTCTAAGTTTACTGGCATAAATAAAGTAAGTTTTTTCCGGGGGTCTCGAAATCAGATATACAAAAGCTCCCAGGCAAAGTGCCAGCACGCCAATGCCGATTTGCAGCCCATTCACATTTTTCCTGAAATCAGCCATAGAATAAGCGGCCTATTGAACAGAGCACAGGGAGAGTTGTTAGCTCCTATAGGACCAGACAATTACTCCATTGAATACAGCACCAAGAAAAACAACAAAATATGCACCGGGTCTGCCGTGAACCAAGGCGTGATAAAGACCCAGAGCCATAAGTGTGCTCCCAATCACGATTCCTACAATGCTCGCAATTGTAAGTTTTTTCTTTTTCTCTTTTCTTCCGGCTTTCTTCAATCGAGAACTCTCCGAATTGCCTCCAGCAGATCCTCTATTCTGAAGGGCTTTGTGAAAACCCTTACAGCACCAAGCCCTTCAGCCACTTCAAGGTAGGGCTCAGGGCCAATATTGGCACCACCTGAGATAGCAATGATTTTCACATCCGGGTTCTCAAGCCTGAGGTCCAGGATTGTTTCCATGCCGTTTTTGCCCGGCATAACCATGTCGGTTATGACAAGGTCGGCCGGTCTTTCCCTGTAAAGCTCCACTCCGCGCGTACCATCAGGAGCATCCAGGACTTCGTAAGCCGAATCCTCCAGGACTTGCTTGAGCATGGCCCTGATTTCCTCTTCATCTTCTATTATCAATATTAGCGCCAAGGTTTTTCCCTTCCCTACCCTGCAAGTGCATGCGCCCTGGCTTATCCTGTCAGAAACCCCTGTATGCTATGTCATCATCTGGATCATATGTGCAATCATAATACTCTATTACCTGGGCGTCTTCCACTGCCTTAAAGCGGTGGGCGCACCTTGGATAAATGATCACTCGCTGGCCCTCGTGCAACTCAAGCTCCGATCTCTTCCCTGTGTCCAAGTCCACAAGGCTGACATTGAGCTTTCCGCTTATTATGTAGAAGTGCTCTACCTTTTTTGCATGGTAATGGCCACCCCTGTAATGGCTCTCGCCCTTTTTGAGGCTAAAGTACCCCAGGTGTTTGAAGTTTTCCCCGTCTTCGATAAGAGCGAGCTCTCCTCGTGGCTGTAAAAGTCGCTTTTGCCGCAAAAACTTGTCCGTTACCGGCAAATCTTCTATTATTATTTTTTCTTCCCTCATGGAGTTAACAATGACGTTCCACTATTCCCCAACAAGTAATTCCGGGTCGCACTTGCACTTACCCGCTTTTTTCCCGCATATACTGCAGGGTAATTCCTCAAGGTATTCCTGCCACTGGTTGGAACTCACAATGCCCTCCCGTTGCTTATCCGATAGCCTGTTGTCAAAAAAATGCGGGAGTTTCTCGAACAGATCAGTCCCCTTCATTTTCTTCAACACCTTACCATCTGCCAGGGTATCTGCAGAAGCAGGCAGAACTAGACTATAGGCTAGAGTTTCTTCGGATTCTTTTTCCATTTCCACTGACCTCCAATCTTGCCTGGAATATGATTGTTCAAATCAAATGATACGCTTAGCCCATTGCTTCACGTTTGAGGATATCATAATAAGTCAGGATTCTTTTCACGTACCTGACAGGTTCCCTCCCCCTGCAATACCCGCTTCTTGTTTTCTTGTAATATTTCCGGTGGCATAGAAGGGGAAGGGTCTCTTCCAGGGCAGCCCAGCTATTGGGGTCAAGTCCCTTCTGCTTGGCAATTTTCTGCGCATCTTGCACATGCCTGTACCCGACATTATAGCTTGCAAGAGCCAGGAGAAGCCTATCCGGCTCCCTGGCATGCCCAAACATATCGTAGAGTTTCTTGAAGTACCTGACTCCTGCCCTAATGCTCTGCTCTGGTTCCAGACGGCTCTTTATTCCCATATCCCTGGCAGTATCAAGGGTAAGCTGCATAATGCCCCTTACGCCCGTGTGACTTCTTGCCCTTGGGTCAAAGTGGGATTCCTGGTAGATCATCGCCGCAATCAACCGCCAGTCAAAACCATATTTCTTGGCTGCCTGTTGGATCACTGCTTTGTATTTTGGAAGCCGACTCTCCAGGCTTCTGTGATACCTTTTCAAATCAACATAATCGAAGGTATCCACATACGCAAAGTATTTGTTGTAGATCCTTGCAAAGGTTCCATCCGCCTTTATGTGCCTAAAAAACTCGTTAATCTTGCCAAGGAGCGCAGTTTCTCCTTTCTTAACAGCCCAGCCCAGTTTTACCGGTCCCCCTACCGGAAAGGCAAGTTTGATGTCAGGATAGTATCGCCGGTTCAAAAGGGCTATTTGGGAGTCGGACATGGTAACTTCGATCTCCTTTTCCGCCACCATTCTGATCAACTCTTCAGTGGGCATATCATCATAGATTTTTACCTTAATATTAAGTCCCCTGCCCTTCAACCCGTTCAGCAAGTCTTCATAAGAAGTTCCCTTTCTTACATGGATAGTCTTACCGTTAAGGTCCCGGATCCCTTTTATGGCTTGATTACTCTTATGAGTAATGATGTATTGCGTAACAACAAGGTAGCCTTCCGAGAAGTCCACCCGCTCCTGGCGCGAGGGTGTGATGCTCATGCCGGCTGCAACAAAATCTCCCTTGCCCTTTTCAAGATCTTCGATAAGACCTTCCCAGGAGGGAGTTGCCACCTTGAGCTTTGCCCCAAGGTATTTGCTGAACGCCACGGCAAGGTCATATTCAAACCCCATGGGCTCATCGCGGTAAATGTAGTAGCAGTGCGCATTGTTCCTGGTCAAGACAGTAATTTTCCCGGATGAACGGATTTTCTGAAGCGCATCTTCTTTTTTAGCGCAGGAAACAAGATACACAAAGCCAAGGATAGCTAAGATCAATGCCAGATGATTCCATTTGACCCTTTTCATGAAGACTGATGGGGATATTTGCATGTGATAATTGTCGGGTTCCTGGTTTCAGGAAATCTTTTTCGCGTCTTACGCCTTATCCCACTTAAAGGTTCTTGCGAATAAGCTCTAAGAGATTGCTGATTTCTGCGGGGGTCAACTTACCGTCTTTTCTGAAGATAAGCTTTCCCTGCCTGTCAAAGGCCAGAACATCACTGTTGTTGTCCGCCAGGTTCCAGGTCTTGACCAGAACCTTCTTGTAGTCACGCACGTAAATTGTCCTGGGATAGCGCTTTTGTTTCTCTTTGAGAGAGGAGGAGATTGCAAAATTCGGAAGCCATGTTGCAGCCATGTTTATAATGGCCACTGACTGGAATTTTTCGCCTGGAAACTTCTCCTTAAGAATAGCCTCGCTTGTCTCATTGTTAAGATCCTTTTTGTCTGGATCAACGTAAAAGAGAACATAGACCTTTCCCCTTAGCTCCTCGCTGCTCCAGGGACTTCCATCCAGCCGTCCTCCCAGTTTACCCTTCAGCTCAACTTTTTGAGGTACTTCTCCCATTTTGAGCTGAGCAAGGGCAGAGGGCAAGAAAAAGAAAAGCACAAGTAACAAAAGCAACAGTTTCAATGAGTATTTCATATTAACCCTCCTGAGAATAGGTTTTAGTTTTCGCGCATTGTCCCCTGCACATTTTTTGTTGCCGTCTCCAAGGCAAAACCATCTGTCAATCAATCTCTTTAAGAAGTGTGTTGAATTGTCTGGTGAATGGCTTTTTCAAGGTTGTTGAGAACTTTCTCAGCCAGCGGCGCACATAAGCGACATCTATCTCCGGATTCTTAGTGAGGACACTTTTGGCGTCTTCCAAGTCCCTCGGACGCCCGGCTATGACCTTGTGAATCAACAAATCTTCAACTGAAGCGAATCTCACTAAAGCGGCTCCCATTTTTACAATATGCACACGTCTCATTGCCTGCTGTTCATAATCGGAAAAGGAAAAAATGAAGTCTACCCGAATTTCAGTTTCGGGATCCTGGCAGGGAAGAACCATAGTCCTCCTTGTAAAAGATTCAGGGTCCACGAGAGGCTCCAATCCAATCCTTCCAGCAAGCTCCAAAATCATGTCAAGTCCTTCGAGTGTCATCCCGACTGTGATATCAATATCGCGAGTGAGCCTCGGTTCACCATAAACAAGAACGGCCTGGCCGCCGATGATCATGTAAGGCACGGAGTTCTCGTCAAGCGCGAGTGCGATCTTTTCCAGAAGACGTTCGAACATTGAGCACCTTGGCAAGATAGATATCCACCTCTACTCCCTCCAGGGGGTCTTTTGTCGGCAGCACGCACAACCGCTTCGCTTCTTCATAAAGGGCTTCAAAGATCTTGAGATTCCTGAAGTAATCCGCTTTCCGTCTTTGTGCAAGCTTTTTGTCGAAGTCCTTTAGTAAACGAGGTCCCTTTATCAATTTATCCAACCCCCAGAAAAAAACCTATACCCGCGCAGTCTATTTCCCTGTCAAAAGGAACAGTTTAGAAACGGTCCCCACATAGTCTGGGTCCTAAAGAAGACATGCATTCAAATTTTATAAATACACTTATCTTGTTGATTTGTCAAGAAATCCCCGCAATAGAGCGTTTGAGCATCATGCTGTTTCTTTACCAAACCTTGAAACCGGATGTTGACTTAGCGCGGCTCCTTTTGCCTGTTGGGGTGCGTGGACATAGCGCTCTTGCCAGGGCAAGGCCCAGATTGTCATATATCCCGGGATCATCAGGCTCTATAGCCAGGGCCTGTTGAAATAAACAAATAGCCCTGTCCGTTCTGCCGATAATCTGAAAACAACGTCCGAGGTTGTTGAGCGCATCCACAAAGTTGGGCTGCATCTCGAGAGCCTTTTGGAATGAAGAAATTGCTTGTTGCCAGGCCTTTTTTTCCACGTAAAACAAACCCACACCATTCCAGGCTTGTGGGTAATCGGGTCTTAATGCCAGAGCTTTTTTGAACTCCCCCAATGCATTCTGGAGGCTGCCGTTTTTGAAAAAGCTTACCCCAAGATTGAAATGGGCCTCGGCATTTTCCGGCAAAAGCTGAAGCGCTTTTAATTGAACGGTAATTGCATCCTTAAACTTTCCCTTTGTGCAATAATAGACCCCAAGATTGTTATAGGCCAGATACGCCTGCGGATATTTTTGCAGTACGTCCTTCCAGAGCGTCTCACTATCATGCCAGACTTGGTTTCTCTTATAGGTGAGGATCGACAAAGTTATGACCCTCACAACAAATACAACCACTAAGCCGATTTTATGGACAATCCCGAGGCCTTCTGGTTTCGAGCTGAACGATTCAATAGCCACCCCTATGAGATAAAAAATTCCAATTGATTCCGGATGACAGAGGTATTCTTGAAGAGAAAAGGCAAGCTGCGTGCCGACCTCCACGGAAGCGGCGGCCGGAGTTTCATGAAACTTCCATTAATTCAAGATGCGGCTTATCTCTCGATCTGTGGTAGCTCCGCCTTTGTTGCCCTGGAAAATACCGACCGCATGTGCATCTGCTGAACCATTAGGAGAAATGTCCATCCTCCAAACACCGCCCATGGAATCAGCATTGGGCCCGTAAAAGGAGCCATAAGCGGCCTTTTGATCGGCGTCATTACCGCCTACCAGCCAGGTGCCGGTGGAGGGATCAATGCTAAATTGGCTGCCGCTCAGGGTGCCTGAAGCGTCAGAGATTGTTGCACTGACGCCACCTGTAACAGGCTCTTGAACGTGCACCTCAAAACCTGTTATGGTGCCGGGCAAAAAGTCAACGTCAGCCTGAAAGTAGCCGCTCATGTCTTTTCCACCCCCGGAGGTCCAGTACGTACCATAAGCCTCACCAGTATAGGTTGCCTGCACGTTGGCACTGGCAAGGTCACTCATTTTGGCATCCGTGGTTACATCGCCAAAGATGTAGTAGCCATTGTCCACCCAACCGCACAAGGTCCTGCTGGTATCCATGTCAAATGAACGTTTCGTATTCCACCTGCCCCACTCCATGTAACTATTGCTTCCCAGTACTTCGGTTAATACGGGTACAGATGTTCCCAGGTCCCCTGAATCACCGTCCAGGGATTGAACCCTGGTGAAATAAGAGATGCCATCAATCGAGGCAGTTCCCTGCATGACATTGCTTGCAGCGTCGTATCCCTTGACAGTACAGCCGGCGGAGCTGAATGGTTGCGGGCTCGTGCTGATATATGAGCCCCCCCAGTAGATGAGTTTAATAGGATCTTCTGTAAGCAATGCAGAGAAATAGCCGTATTTGTTCGCAGGTTGTTGTCCTTGTCCGATCAGGCCCTGTTCCTGTCCCTGCTGCTCAGCATCAACGCTCGTCTGGCCCTCTGCCTGGTCACTGCCTTTGTCTCCGCCCTCCTTGGTCGAGTCGGTCTCTCCGGCGCCGGTTTCTCCCTTGCCTCCTTCACCACCTTTGCCCTTTTCACCTCCGCCTTCTTCTCCACCCTCTGTATCGGAGATAAACTGCTCGGCATCCTCAGGCTCTGTAGGCTGAATCACTCCTTCTTCCCACGTCTCACCTTCTCCAACCTTCTGGCCGTTTACATTCACCTCTCCTTCAAATACATAGACAATGGTCTCCCAACCTGCTGGATCCACGGCAGCCAGTTGCAGATGGCCGAAATCGCCTGCGGCTGCAAGCTGAATGGGCCGCGCTGCGCGTGGCTTTTCCCCCACTTTTCTCACCTCGACTCCGAACTTGGTTCCCCTGATACCCAGAACGGCTGTTGGAGTATTTATTGTAGCTCGTGCCGTCCTGTATTTAAAAAGCCGAAGCATATAGAACATGGCCTTGCCCCAGGCCATTCGAAGAACAGAGCGCTTTTTCCCTGCCCTGGGATTGTCCACATATTCGTCAACCTCGATGCGGGTGTTCTCCCCCATGGCGATCAGATCCCTTGTAGTGAACTTCAGCCGGCACCGAGAGTCTTTAAGAGTGGTAACAACATCGTGGAGGTATAGCCTGTCGCCGGAAGCAGCAAAGTAGGCCTCCTTGGTCTCCCGGTGGAGCACCACCGCGTAACCTCTGACGCTCTTAATCACTCCGGCCTTCCTGGCACGAATAGGAATGAAGTGGTCTGCTATATCCACTGCCTGAAGCTCCTCGGGCAGCATCCCTCGGGGGGCGGCCAGGCCTCTTTCCTCCGCAGCTCCTTCCCTGCAAAGAGCCTGATGCGTAACAACAAAGACAAACATGCCAGCAAGCAGTAATGGTAAGACGGTCCGTTTCATCACTCCTCCTCCGGATTGTTACAGCCTGAAGCCCACATTGAGGCTGTAAGTCTTGCGGTCAAAGTCGTAGAGCCCGGCGTTTGAATCGTTGTTCAGGTATGAGAAGGAAAAGGAGGCAAAGAAGCGCTTGAAGAAGCTCTGACTCAAGACCAACGCTATCTGGCGGCGCCGGTCAGTACGGTCTATGGCGTAAAACAGGGGCCTCCCATCATAGTCCCGCCTGGCATACTGGTAGCGGAATGATAATTCGGTCATGGTGGGCAACCTGGCAAAGCATGCCAAGCCCACATAAGGGGCTTCGTAGGAGAACCTGCCGGCCTCGGCGTTATGGTTTTCAATGCCCAAACTCAGCGAGATAATGTACTTCCGGTTTGCCAGGTAAAGGTTAGGGCTGAGCTCGTAGCGGTAGTTGTAGTTGTCCAGGGGGTCATTGCGCTGCGCAAAGTAGTTTTCGCTGCTAAAGGAGAAAAACCCCCGCAGGCTAAAATGCCTTGTGAAAAAGTGCTCGTAGTTGGGGTCCAGGTGGATGGTGTAGGAGAGCTTTTCGCTGCCGAAGTCCCTTCTGGTAAAACCGAGGGGAACCTTGGCAATATCGCGGCGGCCCACCCACCAGGGGCCGGTGCTCAAATCTGCGGCCACGTAGTTGAACTTGTGGTAGTCAGTGTAGGCTCTGTAGTAGAAGCTGCCGGTGGTATTCCACATCAGTCCGTTTCTCTGGCCCACATCAAAAAGGACGTTGCCCAAAAGGTTACTCACCATGGCCTCGTCGCGCAGCTTCTGGGATTCCTTATTCAAGACCAGGGTGCCGCCCAGAACCGCAAGCTCCCTCTGGTCCGGCCCGGAGCTGACATTGTCATCCCATAGAAAGCCCTGAGAAAACCGCAGGTTCCAGAAGACCTTTCTGGTTCTCTCATTGATGGCAGCCATCAACTTGTTGATGTTCTTCTGGACAGCCGGTGGAGGGGAAACCTTCTGGACCAGCTCAAGTTGCTGCCGGGACTTTTCATACTCGCCCGCCATAAAATAGGCCACGGCCAGCTCCAGCCTCACCCGGTGAAGTGTGGGATCTATGGCTAGCATCTTCTGGAATTTCTCAATGGCCAGCTCGACCTGGCCCACCTTCATGGCGCTTGTGCCGATCCAGAACATGATGTCCATGGTCTCGACCTTGTCGGCTATTTCTTTAAAAATCGGGAGGGCTTGGCCGAATTTTCGGTCATAGTAGAGAGTGAGGGCCTGAGCGAGCTTCTTGTCCAGAGCCTCAATCTCCTCCGGGCTCATCTGCCGAAGCCTCTCAATGGCCTCCTTGTTCGCCTTTTTACTGGTGATCTCACCGATGGGCCGGGCTACTTTCCTTGTCCCGGCTGTTACAGGAGCCTGGGCCATGACCCTGTTATCGGTCATTGCACAGACAAGCAAGAAGATAACAGCAAAGATTCCCCCGAACCATACGAATCTGGCGCCCATTTCCATACCTCACACTAGTTGGAATGCTCTGAAACCGTTAGTACTCATCGTTCGTCTGACACTTGTCGCTACCGGCAGGCCGGATAATTTCTAAGAATGTTCAGCACAGTTTTTCGTGCGCCTCTAGGCCGTTTCTACAAGGAAAAGCCATAGAGCGCTCTATACCTGGGGGCTGGTCAATAATCTAAGCAATTGATTTCTGGAGAAAAATGTGAACAAGATGCGATAAGTTACCAGATTAACTGTATAAATGTCAATAGCTAAAGTTCAATGCGCATGTGCCGTCTTGAAGATCCCCAGCCGGGGTGGTACTATGAGCTGCAGATTTTGTAGAGAAAAGGGGAATTCTTTTGGGCGAGGAGAAAAAGCCGGGGCTGAGCTTGATCCAGGGAAGGCTCATTGAAGAAACACGCTTTGGGTCCCTGAAGATCGTGGCAGCTCCTGAAAAAGCTGCACCCTTTGATGTTCAGGCCTTTGCCTTTGAAGAAGACACTTTCCTGGTATTAAGTGCCGATACACAAATCCGGGACCCGAAAATCCCCCTAGCGCACATAATGACCCGCTTGATCGAGACACAACCCGAAGTCCCGGGCAGTGTGCTCGTACGCGGGAACAAGCCCTTAAGGTTTCTGGCAGTTATTCATGATCTCAACCAGGAGCCTTCATGGAGGGAGGAATGGATTGATGCAGCCCTGAGAGGCATTTTCAAGGAGGCGGAGCAGAGGCAACTTCGTTCAATAGCAATCCCTCTTCTCGGCACTATTCACGGATCGCTCAAAAAGGTACGCTTTGTTGAGCTTCTTAAAGGAGTTCTACAAAAAGCTTCTTTCCAACACCTTACAAGGCTCTGGCTTGTAGTGCCGCCCGGAACTTCTCACGAGGTCGTTGGGTTTCTACAAAATGGTTACAGGAAAGAAAGCTGATGTTGCGCTAAGGCAGAAGCCTCCTTGGGAGCAGCGACTATTTTGGCAAGAATTTCCATTTGTTAGCCAGCTTTTTCCTTTAACTTCATGGGTGTCCCGCGCACGCGGGCCTTCCTCTATCGAGGCTTTCCTTTTCTTTGCTGCCCGAGCCTGAAGCATCTACTCCAGCCTCTATCATACCGAGGTATTCTTTCTTCCAGATTCGCTCTGCAAGAGCGCCGTATTCCCGGGCATAACGATCCATCACGTCTGCCTTTATGGTGTAGATCTCTTCTGCCCCCGGGTGAGTGAAGGATGGGCTGTTCTTTTTAATGACGTCTCGCATGACGTGCGGGTTGTCAATTATCATGCACGGCCGGAGATGATTCTGGTTATGGGGCTGGCGAGATCGTATGTCGCGGAAGAGCTTGCTGTTGAGCGCCTGGACCAAGGATGTGTCATGGATGTTGTCAACCGCTATGTGCGTGTAAACGCAGGGTTCCACGTCCCCCTTTGCGTTAATGTGAAAGTACTTTCTACCGGCTGCAATGCACCCATCTACGTAAGGGCCATCGTTCCAGAAATCCAGCACAAATACGGGCTTGGTATTCCTGATTGCATGGACCCTGCGCCGCAGCAAGTCTCGCTGCTCTGGTGTAACCATGAGGGAGAAATCCGCTTTGCCGTTAACAGGGATATACAGGAAATACATCTGAGCCATGGAACCCAGGCCAATCATCTTGTCAATAAACTCATCAGAGCTAACCACCTCAACATTCTGCCTGGTAACCGTTGCTGATGTTCCAACAATAAGCCCTGCGCGATCAAGGTACTCAAATGCCCGCATTATGCCTCTGTAAACCCCTTTCCCGCGCCAGCTATCGGTCTCGTTTTCATCACCTTCAATGCTCAACACAACCGCCACGTTGCCAAACTCCGCCAACCTGTCGGCCTTTTCCTGGGTAAGCAGGGTACCATTCGTATATATCTGGAAAAAGATGTCGGGGTGCCTTTCAATGAGTGTAAAAAGGTGTGGATAGAGCATTGGCTCACCTCCAAGGATTGTTACAAAGTAAATACCCAGCTCCTCGCACTCGTTTAGCAGCCTGTCTGCCACCTCAAGCGACAATTCAGCCTTCATTCCGTATCCCAGGGTGTAGCATCCCAGACAGCGCAGGTTACATTTCAACGTTGGGCTTAAAATGAGGATAAAGGGGGGCCGGAAGCCGTGGTTCTGCTCCCAGTAATCACGCTTGCGACCTCCCACGAACCAGCCATGCAGAAAAAGAGAGTAAAAAATTCGGCGCCGGTTTTCCTCGGACATTCTGTTCATGGCACGGCTAAAGAGTAGCCTTGCAGGGTGATCTTCTTTTTCCAGAAAGAAGCGAACTTTCTGGATTGCATTTTTCACCACCGGATCTCTGGTAAGTTTCTCCGCCCATTGAGTTAACTGAATAAATCTTTCCTCAGATACAGTGCTCAGGAGGCTTACAATCTTAGATACCCCATAGTAAAACCCGCGATCCTTGAGACTCTCCCATCGTTCACTCATAGCTCACCCCTTTCCTGATTAATCAACTACCCTATAGCCAGATCAAAGGAAAATGACGAAAGCCAAAGAAACTTGAGTCGGTAAATTATACCTTAAAGGTGGGTTTTTAACAAAAAAAACTCCTTACTGCAACAAAAAAGAGCGTTAAATATCCCTCACTATCTAATAGAAAAGGCAAGGCTCTTGAGATTAAGTTGACATATCGTCTAGGCATGATGATAATTGACTACCCCGCCGCAAGCGGACGGGGTATCAATCGGAAATTTTCTCAACGCCCCAAGGGGCGGGGAATTGAACCCTCGTCCGCCTCTGGCGGATTAAAATCATTCAGGGGTTTCATATTTGCTGGCTTCAGCAGGCTATTTATGAATAAAAATATGTGCACACCGCCCCAGGTTCCTCTCTGAGAGTTTCTTGGGCATGCTGCAGAATAAAGCAAGGCACGGTCTTAGGGGGTGCCAAAAGGCTATTTGTCCTTATTTGTAGATACCTCGCTGGTTTCTATCTTGGGAGAATATGAAATACGCTATCATAACAAACCCAAGTTCGGGCAAAATGACGGCAGATCAGAAACGCTCCGCGCTTTCAAAAGCAGCCGAAGTTTTGCAGGCTGAAATTCACGGACTGGATACCACGTCACCTTCTCAATTCGCACAGTGTGCAAGGGAACTTGCCTCACGCTGCGATGTACTTGTTATTGCCGGGGGAGATGGAACTTTTTCAGATGTTATCAACGCTATTGACACTTCTCAGACGACCATAGCCTACCTCCCCATGGGCAGCGGAAACGCTCTCAGGCATGTACTGAAGTATAAGGGAGATATGGTGTATATGTCTGTGCGTATTAAGATGGGTAAAATTCACTACTTTGACCTTATTGAATGCGACGGAAAGAAGCTTTCTCTTTCTGCCTCAATTGGTATAGAGGGTAAAGTACTGGAGTTGCGGGAGCGCTATCGCTCCAAAAACGTGACCGGCTTTTCTTCTTACTTAAAAGCCCTTGGAGGTATATACCTAAGGCCTTACAAACGCCCCGCAGCTCAAGTCATTGTTGATGACAATGAACTTTATGTCCCCGAACTTTTCACTCTCGTGGTGGCCAAACAACCCTATTACGGGTACGGCATGAATGTTATTCCACAGGCAAGGCCGGGAGATGGCAGACTTCATGTGCTATGTTTAAATTGTCATTTTCTGAAAGCCCTGCTTGGCGGCATAACCGCATTTACTATCGGAAACAGGGTGGGGTTGTACCAGAGTGGAAAGCAGGTTCGCGTAAAGCTTGATCGCCCAATGTTATTGCAGCTCGACGGAAACCTTGCGTGGGAGGCAAAGGATTTTTCATTTTGTGTTCTTCCCAGCGCGCTAAGAATAAAATACTAGGCTCAGTGAGAGTCTCTGAGGGGAGGTGGGGCATTGACAAAAAATTTCAGCCCATTACTCCGCGCGCACCAGAAGCTGTGAGGCAAAAGAAAATACTTTGCGAACAGTAGTAGCGTGATACAGTGGCTCCGAGAATTTAGAAAAAAAGAGGTATGGTTAAAAGATTTAAGGAGGAGGCTTAGATGATCAGAAGCTTTAATGGAAAAGAACCTAAGATTGTAAGATCTGCCTTTGTGAGCGAAGCAGCATACGTGGTGGGTGATGTGGAAATCGGGGAACGGTCCAGCGTGTGGCCGGGCGCAGTCATAAGAGGGGACCTCGGGCGCATCACAATTGGTAAAGACAGTGCTGTTGAAGACAACGCAGTGATCCATAGCGGCTCCCCGGCACAACCCGTTGGAGACGTGGTAATTGGTGACAGGGTCATTATCGGTCACGGGGCAGTAGTTAATTGCCGCACAATAGGGAACAATGTTCTCATAGGAATGAACGCTACCGTGCTCCATGACGCTGAAATCGGAGACAACTGTGTAATTGGAGCAGGATGCGTGGTCGGCCAGGGGATGAAAGTACCTGATAACTCCTTCGTGGTTGGTGTGCCGGGCAAAATAAAAGCCAGCTTGAGCCCGCAGCAGGCATGGTGGACAAAGGAAGGCATTCAAGAATATGCCCACCTGGTGACCCAGTTTAGAAGAGAGGGTCTCGGATGACCTATGCATGCTTGAACCAAGAATTCCATACTTGGCTCAGAAAGATAAACTCTTTCCAAGGAGGCCTGTGATGGATCAAGAGTATTACATAGGATTGGAAAATACGTTCGGTGCCCATAATTACGAGCCGCTTGACGTGGTGCTTCAGCGAGGCCAAGGGGTCTGGGTCTGGGATGTGGAAGGAAACAAGTACCTCGATTGTCTCTCCGCCTATTCCGCTGTAAACCAGGGGCACTGTCACCCCAAAATTATAGCTGCCCTCGTGGAACAGGCCAAGAAGTTAACCTTAACTTCCAGGGCTTTCCGAAATGATCAGCTAGGCCCCTTTTACAAGGAGATTTGTGAGCTCACCTCTTCTCACAAAGTCTTGCCTATGAACAGCGGCGCCGAAGCAGTTGAGACAGTGATCAAGGCAGTGCGAAAGTGGGGATACCAGGTTAAAGGCGTACCAAGGGACGAGGCAGAGATAATAGTGTGCGAAAATAACTTTCACGGTCGCACAATTACTATTGTGGGTTTTAGCACCGATCAGCCCTCCCGTGCTGATTTTGGCCCTTTCACTCCCGGTTTCAAAATTATTCCCTTTGGCAGTGCCGAGGCGCTCCGGCAAGCAATTACACCCAACACCGTTGCGTTTCTGGTGGAACCGATCCAGGGCGAGGCCGGAGTTATCATTCCACCGGCCGGGTACTTGAAAGAGGTCAGAAAAATATGCACAGAGAACAACATAGTGTTGGTACTGGATGAAATTCAAACAGGGCTTGGCAGAACAGGTAAACTTCTTGCAGAAGAATACGAAGGGATTGAATCAGACCTTAGCCTCATTGGAAAGGCATTATCAGGGGGCTTTTACCCTATATCAGCAGTGCTTTCAAACAAAGAAGTGCTTGGAGTGCTTCGGCCCGGTGAGCATGGAAGCACCTTTGGAGGCAACCCCCTGGCCTGTGCCATTGCGCGGGCAGCCATCAAGGTTCTGGTCGAGGAAAACATGATAGAGAATGCAGCCCTGATGGGAGACTATTTCCTGAGTGGCCTCTCCAGCATCAAGAGCCCGCTTATCAAAGAAGTTCGGGGCAGGGGTCTTATGATCGCTGTTGAGCTGTTCCCGGAAGCAGGTGGTGCAAGGAAGTTTTGTAAGAAACTTATGTCCAAGGGGCTGCTCTGCAAAGAAACCCATGAAAACACAATACGCATTTCACCCCCTCTGGTAATTAAGAAAGAAGAGGTTGACTGGGCAGTTGAAAGAATTGAATCAGTTTTAACCACTGAGGCTGATTCTTGAAAAGGTTGGCTTTTGCCCCCGAATTCAACTACCATGCTCCGGACACCGCTGCCATGCAAGGAGTCAAGTTTATGGAAAAGGTAATCATAATGGGAGCCGGAGGAAGGGATTTCCATAATTTCAATGTTTATTTCAAAGATAATCCCCGCTATAGGGTGATCTGCTTTACTGCTGCGCAGATTCCAAACATAGAGGGCCGCAAGTACCCACCTGAGCTCTCGGGAAAGTTCTACCCTGAAGGAATTCCGATTTTCCCTGAAAAAATTCTAAGAGACCTGATTTGCGAACATGAAGTTGACCTTGTGGCCCTTTCTTACAGCGACATCCCTCATGTTGAAGTAATGCACAAGGCTAGTGTTGCGATGGCGGAAGGAGCCGACTTTATTCTGATTGGAGCCCCCTATACTATGCTGAAATCCCAAAAGCCGGTGGTGGCGGTCTGCGCAGTGAGAACCGGTTGCGGCAAATCGCAGACGACCCGCAAGGTATGCGAAATTCTAAGGAAAAAGGATAAAAAAGTTGTCGTGGTTCGCCATCCTATGCCTTACGGGGACCTTAGAAAACAGGTACTTCAGAGATTTTCCACTTACGAAGACTTTCTGAAACACCATTGCACGATTGAAGAAAGAGAAGAATATGAACCCATAGTGGACCTCGGGATCGTAGTCTATGCGGGCGTGGATTACGCCAGGATTCTGAATGCTGCACAGGAGGAGGCCGACGTGATCGTATGGGATGGGGGAAATAATGATACCCCTTTTTATCGCCCGGAGGTTCATATAGTGCTTTTTGATCCCCACCGCCCTGGTCATGAATTGCTCTATTATCCAGGGGAAACCAACATGCTTATGGCAGATATTGCTATCATCAACAAGGTTGATACAGCCCCTTCAAGAAACGTGGAAATTGTAAGAAGAAACATTGAAAAACATGCGCCACGCGCTGAAATAGTACTTGCAGAATCCCCGGTTCTCGTAAGCAGTCCTGAACGAATCCGGGGAAACCGGGTTTTGGTTGTGGAAGACGGGCCAACCCTCACACACGGTGAGATGCCTTACGGGGCAGGGGCAATTGCGGCCAGGAAATATGGTGCAGGCGAACTTGTAGATCCGCACGAATACGCGGTCGGGACAATCAGGGAAGCATACAAGCAATATCCTCATATCGGGCCTGTGCTACCTGCAATGGGATACAGCGAAAACCAGATCCGTGACCTCCAAGATACCATCAACCGGGCTGAATGCGACCTGGTCATCTTTGCAACACCCATCCACTTAACACGCATTGTGTCCATTGCCAGGCCTGCTATTCGCGTGCGATACGAATACCAGGATCACGGCCGCCCCTTGCTTGAAGAACTCCTCTTAGACAAACTTGGCCCAATGAATGGATAAGATTCTGCTATGCGGTGCCGAATTAACCGCCCCGCCACAAGCGGACGGGGTATCAATTGGAAATTCTCTTAACGCCCCAAAGGGCGGGGAATTGAACCCTCGTCCGCCTCTGGCGGATTAATCCGTCTCTGGCGGATTAAAATTTGAGTCACCTCCATCAAAGCTTAACAACCTTTAAGCATTGGCATTTCCTGGAGAGTGTGGTAGAAATTCGTGAAGCAGAATTAGCACGACCAGCTTAATCTTTTTGGCAAAGCAATCCCTTTGGAAAGAAATGAAAGATGAAAAAGGCAATGGATCCTCGGATGCATTCGGCTGAGCACCTTCTTAACCAGACAATGCAACGGTTATATAAATGCAACCGCTGCTTCAGCGCGCACATTGAAAAGAAAAAATCAAAATGTGATTATCACTTCGACCATGCTCTTAACAAACAAGAAATTGCCCGAATTGAAAAAATGGTAAATGAAGTAATCAAGGAAGACCTTCCTGTCAGCGAGGAGTTCCTTACAAGAGAAGAAGCGCAGAAAGCCTTTAGCCTTGATCGCCTTCCCGGCAATGTGAAAGAGATGGTTAGAATTGTTAGAATCGGTGAATACGATGCGTGCCCTTGCATTGGCCCGCATGTGAAGTCAACAAAGGAAATCGGCGAGTTTCACGTGGTCTCAGTTAGTTTTGAAAAAGGCGTTCTAAGGATTAGGTACAAACTTGACAGGCCGAAAGAAGATAGATCTTGAAACAGAAAGCCCATCTTTAGAACGGAGTTCTCCAATTCTGAGAGGAGCTCAAAATGTACGATTTTTTACTCTCAAATGAGGAAAAAGGGATCAAGACTGAGGCAAGAAACTTTGCCAGGGATGATGTCAGTCATTCCCTCATAAGGCAGCTTGACAGAGAGGAAGTTAAGTACCCAAAAAAATTTCTGGAAAAAGCAGCCGCCAGGCATTTGCTGGGGCTCAGATTTCCGAGTAAATGGGGCGGAAGAGGTTTGAAATGGGTTTTAGAAGTCGCGGCGCTGGAAGAGATCGGTGTTTTGGGTTCGAGCCTTTCATGTCTTTACTCCCTGGTGAGCATCATCGGGGAAGCAATCAATATCTTCGGCACCGAAGAGCAGAAACAGAAATACCTTAAACCTACTCTTCAAGGAAAGCTTTGCTGTGCAGAGGCACTGACAGAGCCAAGAGGAGGCTCAGATTTTTTTGGAGCAACCACTGTGGCAGAAAGACATGGAGACACTTATCTGCTTGAAGAGGAGAAGGTTTACGAATAGAGACTTTCCATTTTGACTTGTACTTAGATCCAGCTATTTTTGCAAAATACACAATACAAAAGGGCTGAGGAGGTATCTGCATGGAGGCCTTCAAAAAGCCGAAAGGCCATGGCTTCTTGTCCACAAGGTTTCGCTGCAACCGGCGCTCTCAAAGACCGAGCCCAGGCGCTCGTTACAATCTCCAGAATTTTATCCGCGCCTATAAGAGCTGGATAGTCCCTTACTTTAAGTCCAGGCTGAATAGCAGGACATTCAGGCCTGTGCTCTCCTTTTTTTACACGGATCTTAACTGCAACCTAGATTGCCACTACTGCTACAGCAGGGGCAAAAAGATACCGGGCATGAGGATGAATGTTGCCAGGGATGCCGTGGACTGGCTCAACTCAGTAGGGTGCAGGGTACTTGCTTACATGGGAGGTGAGCCCCTTGTGCGCAAAAACTTTATTATTGAATTGACCCGTTATGCCTCAAAAAAAGGTTTTTTCATCTACTTGCCGACTAACGCTATTTTGCTTGATGAGGCATTTGTGGATGAAATCGGAAAGGCCGGTGTATCAACAATTAATGTAGCAGTGGATGCTGTGTATGGACATGAGGGAATACCGAAGTATTTTTCACGCATAAAACCTCAATTCGAATACCTTGTAAACCAACAGAAAAAGTATGGCTATATTACTTTCTTGAACATCAACATTACCCAAAAAAATGTTAAAGATGTTAGAGAACTTACTGAAATAGCTAATGAGTACGGAATTGCCACGGATTACCATATCAATGAACCGCCCCAGATAACTTATGATCACTTCCAGCATGAACACGATGGTGCTTGGATAACCGAGGATCAGTTCAATGCCGTTGACAGTCTAATTGACTGGCTTATAGAAAAAAATTTTGAAGGTTATACCATGGTTAACTCTGTAGAGCACCTTCGCGCCATGAAGCGCTTCATACGCCACGAGCTTCCTCCCTGGCAGTGCGCTGCAGGACGATTAACCATGGTTATCCGGCTGGATGGAACTTTTGCACCGTGTTTTGAGCTTTATGCATCAAAAGAGGATTGGGGAAGCATCTATGATGGCCCCAAATTTGATGCATCCAGACTGGAGCGACAAAAACAAATATGCAGTCCCCATTGCCTTTCAACCTGCAATTTTCAGGTTAATCACTATACTAGGTCCATCCTGTACTCCATGCAATGGGTTGCAAAACATGCCTATGCTCATTTCTTGGGCATCTCTTAGACCGGAGCAATGCTCAAACTAACCTGCCAGATATTGTTCTTGGAATTCCCGCTGATTCTGGCTGCAATTGCCCAGGGCTTTTGCATAAAGTATGACTGGCTGCATGCTTTGAAGAAGCCGCTGGATTTCGGTACCAGCTTTCGGGGGAAAAGGATCTTTGGCGATAATAAGACCTGGAGAGGTCTTGTAATAAATGTTCTCTTCTGCAGTGCCGGAGCAATTATTGAAGTCTGGCTCCAGAAAAAGAACGTTGTTCCTGCATGGTTTCTTCTTGCTGACTACACAAAGCACGGCTATCAAATCGGAGTGTTATTGGGGCTAGGGATGACCTTAGGGGAGCTGCCCAATAGTTTTCTCAAACGCAGACTTGAAATACCGCCGGGAGGCAAAAAAGGGGGATTCCTTGGAGTCCTCTTCTTTCTTTTTGATCAAGTGGATCTAATTATTGGGATCTGGATATTGCTCTTTTTTCTAATTCGCCCGTCAATAGTAGTAATCCTGTGGTCGTTTGTACTCACCGCTTTTCTTCACGTGGTCATATCGAGTGTTGGATACCTTCTGAGAATGCGTAAGACCATCGTATGACCCCGATTCAAGATCAAACACCATCTGCCGTTCGACAAGCTCACGGCCCTGAGCATAGCCGAAGGGCTGCGTTACGCTCATCCCTCGTCCCTGCGGCATACGTGAATGTACACCTCACTTCTCGGGATTTCGCAAGCCTTGCATCTGATGCCTGCTGGTGAACGGGGTTACCCCCAAAGCATGTGTTTTTGGTAGGCAAACCAAAAGTTGACGGTGGTTTAGATATGAGTGGAGGGGGAGTGATTTTATTGCCCGAGCAGGCCTTTGAGCTTTTCCGTTGCCTTGCCGAGCTTCTTTTCGACTTCCTTGCCCGCTTGTGTTTCGAGCTCCTTTCTGGCGCCCCCGGTCAATTCCCTGAGCTGCCCATTAAGGGCGCTTCTTACAGCACGCGAAGTAATCTTTTCATAGAGCGCTTCAAATACCTGCTCAAGGACTTCAGAGGGGGCCGCACCTCTGCCTTTGTTGCCTATATTTTTTAGGCGGATGTCGGGAATATTAGCGCTCAGGTTCTTTTTCCCTCCAAGCCCGAAAAGTGCAAGCTTCACCTTGCCGCCCTTTATTACCAAATCCTTGATTAATAGCTTCTTGCCTTTTCCCTTGCTCTGATGCGAATTTAATGCACTGCTCCCGGAAGTGCCGCCCGCAGAGCGCCTTACGTTATTCAAAATTGTTCTCAGGTTGTCTCCGCGACCGGTTTTCTCATAGGTGATAACGGGAGCGTCAATTTCAACTTTTTCTATGGAAATTGTATCTCCTGCCAGGGACTTTTCGTTCACATTAACATAAACGGATTCCATGCTCATTGCCCTTGGTGACTTGAACCCCGGTGGATTCCCCAGGTAAAAGTCTTTGAGCCTGGCCTCTCCTGAAAAAAGGGACACCTTAACATCTCCAAGATGAACCTCTGTTCCCGTGATTTCAGGACCATAGGTGTTGACTGCCTTCTTTATCAAAGGCCCGATGTTTGAGACCCCGACAATCAGGGCGATAACAATGAGGATGACCAGGGAGCCGCCTATAACAAAAATCCATTTTTTCACAAGGATAGCTTCTCCTTCTTGGAAAAAGCCATGCGCAAAGCTGGACGAATGCGTTTACTTACCATAAGACGGAACACCAGCATTGCCGACTTAACCCATGTCGGCACGGTACGCTGCCAGTAGTATGAAAGGGGTCTGACAAGACCATCTTCCAGCTGAAGAAAAACGCGATCCGTCCATTTCTGAAAGCCGAGTGGATTTTCAGGATACTCGCGGAAAAAATCTGCAAGGGATTCCAGAAAACGCGTAAACAAATTATCCCGATACTCGGGCATCACCAGGACGTAGCTCACCTTATCTTTTCGGATTTCTGAAACAAACTCGGAAAACGTTTTGGCATTCGTCAGGTTCAAAACAGCGTTAGGAGCACAACCGTGGCGGTCGCCGCCCGAGACAACAGGAAGCCTGAATGTCTCAGCCAGAGAAATAGCATTGCGGTTTTCCATCCAGGAACGATAGCCATTCATCTCCAGGGCGTGAATCACATGCTTGTGACGATTTAGAAAATCAAAGGCCAATTGCCTTATCCTCTGGGGACCAATAGATCGCAGGTCTGAGAAAGGATGGTTCAATACGACCAGAGTATCAGGGTATTCGCCAATCCAGGCAAGAAGTTCTTCAAGCATTCCTTCCTGGGGTTGAAGGGCATAAGAAGAAAGCCCGGACATTATTTCCGACAACGTCCTGGGCGGGAGGTTATGAATTCCAAGATGAAGGACGCTTTCCTCGAACGGTACCGTCCATTCAAGGGAAATGGGAAGCCCCTGAAACAAATGGGAAGTCTTTAGCGAGTTGGCGGTAGCAATATCATCATGATCGGTCATGGAAACCAGGGCATCTAAGCCAAGTTCGGACTCAATCCTTTTCGTCTCCGAGATATAAACTGCCTGCGCACTGACAGGGGGAGTCCAGTACCCCCTTGAAAAATCAAGGCTCTTACCATTTGAACGAAAATAGCGGTTCCTCTCCCTTCTGAAAAAGGATGAAATAACAGGCACCCTGACAGCGTACTTTGGAATAAATCCCAGGCTCTCCTTTGAATGCCTGGTGTGAGCATGAAGGGATACAGCTGTGCGAAATCCATGCTCGTAATCGGATCCCTTGTCCGCCACTTTAATGCTGGTTGCAGGTTGCTTCATGAAATAATAGTTCTCTTCTCAGGGCTTTTTGTTATTCAACTTGCTTTTGTACTCTGTTTCCCAAACAGGGTCAATGATTTCTCTGAGCATCTGGTCATAGTGCATCAGTCCCCTGTGATACGATTCATCTTCTATGCATTCCCTGGCACTCTCATCTGCTGGACCAACCTCATGGGTGCTTTGCAAAATATTGTAAATCGCCTCATGGTGATCCCTTATCGGGCAGGGCAGAATAAGGTTGTCTTTTTCCTGTGCTGGCTTACCGAGTGCATACTCGCTCTGCCACTTCCTTATCTGCTTGAAATACGGGGAGTAAAGCACGTCATCCAGGGTGCCCCCGCGCTTGTATATGTCCAGAATGTTGTCCTGGTGATAGGGTATAAATACGCAGGGCATCACGTTGCCGTTCCAGTCAATGTAGAGATATCCCCCGTTTCTGCCCCCTGCCAGGCACCCATCAGTCATCACTCCCTGGTTCCAGAAATCTATGTAGTTGTACCCTTCCTTTATGGCCCACACGTTCCTTCTGAACATCTCCAAGCGCTGCTCCGCTGTTACCATGCCATCCAGGGTGTAGCTCCTGCCTATGGGCATGTACTGGAAAAGCCAACCGTAGAAAACCCCCTGCTCGTCAAAGTAAAACTTTAAGAATTCCTTGCTCGTCACTTCATCCCAGTTGCCCTTCTCAGCCACCACCGATATACCAAACGGAACACCGGCCTGTCTCAGGTTCTCAAAAGCAGCCATGATCTTTTTAAATGTCCCCTTGCCTCTCCTGCGATCCGTCTTCTCCTCAAATCCCTCAACAGATATCGCAGGGGTGATATTCCCCACATCCGCAAGCCGCGCAGCCATCTCCTTGTCAATAAGCGTGCCGTTGGTGTACACCATGAAAAAATTATCATTATTTTCCCTGCCTAAATCTATGATCCCCTTTCCATTGTCTTTCCAGAAAAAAGGCTCACCCCCTGAGATAACCGTAAAGCGCGAATGCCACAGGGATACCTTCTCCCTTATGATCCGCTTCACCACGCTGTAAGGAAGAGAGTTCCTCGTACTGCTCTCGCTGCTCGCATAGCAACCGTTGCAGTGAAGGTTACACAGCTGCGTGGGACTTATCACAATGTAGCTCGGGTAAACAGCATCTTCCCTTTTCTCCCTCACTATCTCCCTCTGCGACATGTCCTCAACAAACACGTTCCTCACAAACACCTTGACCATCTTGTGAAATACTTCCTTGCTCATGATACCCTTGGCCAGATGGTTCTCGGTGGTCCTCAGAAGGTTCCTCACAAAGTAATACTTCAATTCCTGGGCAGGTCTTATGGCATCAGTGCGTGTTTCCACAATAGAGCCCCACAACCTGTTTTCAGCCTTGCCCACCAGGAACCTCATTACAGGTCTCTTGTCCGCAATCCACACCACACTATCTATAAACCTGCTCCACGCTTTTTGCCTTAACTCTTTGCCCAATGCCATATCCGCTACCTCCAGCGAATCGAGTTTTCCACCAAGCTCCTGGAAAGTCAATTCAGGTGGCTTCTAGGCGGCAATAATCCACGCGCCCCCTTAAAATGAATGCACCAATCCAAATATCAAAAATCTCACGAAAATACAACCATTATCTTGCCCTCGGCCCTGCGCTCCTGGCATAGAGTGCGGCTCCAAGCGCCCCCACGATCTGGGGCTCATCAGGCACGTTTACGGGCATCTTGAAGAGTACTTCAAGGGCCTTTACAATCCCCTGGTTTTTCGCCACCCCGCCGGTGAAAGTAATTTCCTTTTTCACCCTCAACTTCTTTGCCATTCTGTAAACCCTGCTGGAAATGGCCTCATGCAATCCCCTCATGATCTCCTCGCGCCTTTTTCCTTCAGCAATCAGGGAGATCACCTCTGATTCAGCAAATACCGTGCACATGCTGCTAATCGGGACGCCTTTCTTCGCCTCCAAAGACCGCTGCCCGAGCTCGCTCAGCTTTGTTTCCAGGGCAGTAGCCATGACTTCCAGGAACCTTCCTGTCCCAGCCGCACACCTATCATTCATTGCAAAGTCAGTAACAGCGCCTCGTTCATCCAGTGTAATGACCTTGCTGTCTTGGCCCCCAATGTCAATTACCGTTCTGGTTTCAGGGAATAGGAAGTGGGCTCCCTTTGCGTGGCATGTGATCTCGGTGATCTCTCGATCTGCAAAGGGCACCCTTATGCGGCCATATCCGGTCGCCACAATACTCAGGACATCTTCTTTGGCAACATTGGCTCTCGCCAGTGCCTCTTCCATGCACTCTTGCGCAACTCTTTGAGGATCAGCCCCGGTATTCCTGACCGAGTATCCCAGAATTCCGTTTTCTCCGAGGATAACCGCCTCTGAGGAGAGTGAACCAATATCAATCCCTGCATATATTCGCTTGCCCATGATTCAACCCAGCATCTCAATCAGCGCCTCAAGCCTAGTTCTTGTCTGTCCAGGGGAGAAATTATCCGGATCAGCCCCATCTCCGGGAAGAACGATGTATGGCAGGCCCTTCTGCTTTAGCACATCTCCCACAACGGCAGCCCCTCCGCATGATTGCCTGCAACCCCAGTGAGAAAAATGAATCACTCCATCAATATCGTATTCTTCCACCATCTCCTCTATCGCATGTACTCTTCTTTCCAGGGAGCCCGCCCAAATGTTTGAAATGATTTTATCAGCCAAGCTCTCATATGGTTTGGAAGGCTCAAGAGCCGGCCAATAGAGGTAATTGGTCTCTTCAAATGAAACAGCCGCCTTCTTTTCCTCCAGGATCTTGAAAATTTCGTTTTTATAATAGGGTCGAATATGGTGCAACCACAGAAGACGGTACTTTTCCTCTGGCAAATATCCCTCCCCTTTGGCCACTTTTTGCTCAAGTGAGAGATGAAGTGTCTTGAAAAAGTCAACACCCCATTTTGAGCCCAGCGAGTAAAAGACCATGCCTGCAAGATAGCTCAGGCCTTCACTTCCTGGAAATGGAGACGGCCTTGAGCGCCGAAGGCGATTTATTTCTGCAATGTAGGCACGAGCTTTATTTGAGAGCTCCAGGGCCTGTGACATCACGCTCATGTCCGGAACCAGACCCAGCAGCCGTGAACTTTTGTCAACAAGTTCCTTTAGCTGATCAGCCACATACTTCTTGGCAGCGCTCCCTCCACGGTAAGGAGCATCCACCATAAGATGAGGGCACCTGTAATAGCTGGCAAGGTAGTGAAAAAATTTGTTTGCGCCTTCGCACAGGTAGGAAGAGGAGATAATTAAGTCGGGTTTGGGAAGGTAGTCTTCCATGACCAGCCCTAGCGCGCAGCGATGAAAGGAACATAGGTCGCTGGAAGCATATGCATTGGCCAGTGCAATCGGTCCCTTGCTTTTCCCGAGGTAAGTCACCACCGATGCGATTATCTCTGGCATGAATGGAACATATCCCATCCCATATGCTATTTCGCTGGGAGTAAAGGCGCTCATCCATACCACGGGCTGCTTTCTAGCATAAGAGTTGTTCATCGCATCCAAAAGAAATCGAACCCAGATCTTGAACGGCTCATTATCGTTTTTCCTGGTCAGCAAATCCAGCACAGGCCTTAGAAGGCGGTAGGTAAGAGGGCTTTTAACTGCCCATTTTATTAATTTTTCCCTGCCTCGCTCATTTTCCATTTTTTTCCAGCATCTCCAAGAAAGCTTGAACCCTGGTGCGGACCCCCCCTCCCACACGCCCGGTGTACTCTCCTTCAAGGAACAGCACCGGGATATCCAGCTCGCGCAGGGCCTCCTCTAGAAAAGGAGCTTCATAAAGGAACGGATCGCAAAACTTAAGTGAAAAATAGACAACCCCCTGCGCCTTGCTTTTGAGCAAGCTCTCTTTTAGAGCGGATATCCTGCTCTCTGAGTCAAACATCCGGGCACACGCTGTTTTGTGTAGATAAGCATGGCTCAGAGAAAATAAAGGGTCCGCCGATGGCTCGACATAATCCACGAACCTTGTTCCAGGGCAGATATCTGAGATAGTTACTTCCCCGCCAAGCTCTTCAATCAGACGCACAAGAGCGCTCCCGTCCAAGGAAGAACCTGTCAAAAGGAGCCTGTAGGCATTAGAAACTCCTGCAGGCTCCCCTTCAAGCACGCGTACCATTTTTTCCAAAGCCTTATTGAAAACACTCCGTGGAGTTCTGCTCCCGAGGGAGAGGAGATCGAGGAGTTCGCTGTGCTTAACAGGGGGAGCTCCCCTGCCCTGAAGCGATATAAGACGTCTTGAAAGAGAACGGGTGAGATTTGCCTCCTCAATGGCTTGATTGAGTGAATCCGTGGTAATTTCAACCTTAAAGTGCTTCTCGACCTGGGTGGCGAGCTCTTTCAGCCTTTCCTTGAAATAGGACACCGAAAGAGATGTTACGGTTTTTGGAACATCCAGCAGAAAAGAAAAGGGTGATGGGCAGTAGAATCGCCATGCATCATAGAGCCTTCGCATTCCATCGCAAGTATTAAGGATAATGATTCCCGAGAGGAAAGAATAGCCGCCAGTGATTGCCTTCCCAAGGTTTGTTTTTACGAGGGGGCACATGTTCGGGTCGAGGTACCCATCAGCTTTTTCAGAAGATGGTTCCGGGAGAATACGGTAGGGCTGCAACCCCGCAGCCTCAAGTATCTCCACCGGCAGGTAGGTGCACGTCCAGCCGACAAGGGGTTTTCCCTCCCCACTGGCCTGTGCTTTCGCCAGATCCTGAAGAATTTCTTTAAAGGTCAATCTATCCTGCATAGGGAATGTGCACTAAATCACTTTAAGCGCGCCGCGGCAACAAGAAAGACTCAATGCCAGGTGCACTTCCCTATACATCATTCAATAGCTGTTGGCAATTGTTTTAACGCGTGGATAACTCCTTTCCACCACAATAGGAAGGACTCATCCCCTGCCCCTCGTACGCTGAGCCAAATGCCTCCCCTTATAAACACTTTCGCAGCCGTGCTTTTGAAATAACGCTCCTGCCATTTCCTGTTAGATGACTGCTCTGATTTCCGATCCATTGATGTTAACCTTGCGTCCAGAGATGTCAGCCATCCGCCTTAGATCTCGCAAAAGCATCCTTTGCAAAATCAGCAGCCAGCATAAAGACCCTGATCTTTGCCGGTTCCTCTAAGTAAGGTGCCAGTTTTTCTTCCAGATTGCTTCTCTCTTTTGTGTTTACCCACGCCTTCCAGTCCTCGAGACTTGACCACGTTGATACCACCCCACCCCAAAGCCGAGCCAGACTTTACTGCTGACTCTCGCCAAAAGCAGAGGCCTAGCCGGCAAAAACAGAGTTCTTAGATACTTATAGCTGGCTTAACTTGACTTTTTCTTTAGCCAAGGCCGCATCTCCTAAGCCATTCTTCTTAGAGTAGATGCCCTTTCAGTTCAGAACCGGGAGAGATTTCAGGGAGCCAACAAATTTGATCCCCATACCTCGATTCTCTTTTTGTTTGAAACTGTGCCTCAGGACCTGTAGGAATGTTCCCCGAATCATCATGGGGGGGAGTGGTAGGAGCAATTGCAGGTACTCTTCCACGGCTAACCTCCTTGGCAGAGGTTAATAGTCGAACGAGAATAACTTCATTTTACTCCTCAAAAATCGAGAACGTCAAGCACAAGGAATCATTTCTGGGAGCGTATCACGGTTTGCGCCAGGAATAGAAAAAGAGCCCTTGATCGGGGAGAGAAGAGACATAAGGAGAAAAAAGTAGCACGGTCACCAATGGAGACAGACAGACAAAATCCGTGTCTCTAGGAAGTCTCATAAAAAACGCCCTTCAATGTGAAGAAGGGACACAGAAATGAGGACGAAGAAAACAAAATGTAATAAATGTAAGTCTGACCCTGGGAGTTTTTTCTTGAAGGTTAGGGGGAATTAAATTATAAGATGTGGTGCGATAGCCAAGAAAAGGGGTAAGCATGAAAATAGCAATAAGCGGTAAAGGCGGGGTGGGGAAAACAACATTTGCATCGTTTCTCGTAAAGGCCTTTGCTGAACAAGGGAAAAAGGTACTGGCAATAGATGCAGACCCCGATGCCAACCTTGCTCAGGCCCTCGGCATTAAAGGGAGCTCTGATATAGTCCCTATCTCAGAAATGAAAGCCTTAATCGAGGAGAGGACGGAGGCAAAGGTGGGCTCCATGGGCTCCTTTTTCAAGCTCAATCCCAAGGTGGACGACCTGCCCGAAAAGCTGTCCATTGAACTCAACGGGATCAAACTCATGGTGCTGGGCGGTGTAAAAAAGGGAGGGGCGGGTTGTATCTGCCCTGAAAGCACCCTTTTGAAAAACCTAGTGCGCCATGTTGTACTTGCGCGAAACGAGGTCATAGTTCTGGACATGGAGGCGGGGCTGGAGCACTTGGGTAGGGGCACGGCAATGGCAGTGGACAGGCTAATCGTGGTGGTTGAACCCGGGAGGCGCAGCATTGAAACAGCCTATCACATTCGCGATCTGGCCACAGACATAGGCCTGAAAAAGCTCAGCCTCGTGGGAAACAAAATCAGGTCAGAAAAGGATAAAGAGTTCCTGACCCGTCAAATGCCGGAATTCCAGTTCCTGGGCTTCATACCCTTTGGAGGGGAAATAATTGAAGCTGATCTGGAGGGGCGTCCCCCTTTTGAGAAAAACCCTGAGGGGCTTGTGCTTGTTAGGGAAATGATTGAAAGGTTGTAATTGCTCAGCAATAAGGGCTAAATGCAGAAGCCTGATTGAGCGCAAACGCTAAATCCAATACTAAGTCTTTATTAACACTGAAAGGAGAGTTTATTGTGGGAAAGAGAATTCATAATTTTAATGCGGGTCCTGCGGCACTACCACTTCCCGTGCTTGAAGAAATCAGGGATGAATTTCTAGACTACAAGGGCTGCGGTATGTCCATAACTGAGATAAGCCACAGGTCCAAGCTATTTGATGATATTATCAATGAGGCCATCGAACGAACGAAAAGACTGCTGGGGCTTAGCGAGAATTTTCATGTTCTTTTTATTCAGGGAGGTGCAAGCCTCCAATTCTGCATGGTCCCCATGAACCTTGCTATTCAGGGAAGGCCGGTTGATTATATCAATACTGGAACATGGTCCACTAAGGCTATAAAAGAGGCTGAGATTCAGGGAAAAGACGTGCGGGTCATAGCTTCCTCAGAAGACAAGAACTTTTCCTACATCCCAAGGGATTTTCAAGTCGACAAGGATGCCTCTTACGTTCACATTACTTCCAATAATACTATCAAGGGCACCCAGTGGGCAAGCTTCCCCGATGCGGGAGGGGTCCCTCTTGTTTGCGACATGTCTTCAGACATCATGAGCAGGCCCATTGATGCAAATCCCTTTGGGCTCATCTATGCCGGGGCGCAAAAAAACATCGGGCCTGCAGGAACAGCTCTGGTTATTATTCGGGAAGACATGCTTGAGAGGGTATCCAAAGAGCTGCCCACAATGCTCAAGTACACCACTTTTTCAGAAAAAAACTCCCTCTTTAACACGCCATCCTGCTTTGTAGTTTATGCCATCAATCTCGTGTTAAAGTGGCTCGAGGAAACCATTGGGGGCCTTGAAAAAATGCACCAGATTAACAAGAATAAAGGAAAAATTCTTTATGACTTTATCGATCGATCTGATTTTTACCAGGGGACCGCTGCCCCGGATAGCAGATCTTTGATGAACGTGACTTTCAGGCTGCCCAGCGAGGACCTGGAAAACAGGTTTGTGCAAGAAGCCCTGAAGCAAGGAATGGGGGGCCTGAAGGGGCACCGTTCTGTGGGCGGCTGCAGGGCATCCATATATAATGCAACCGGGCTCGAAGCAGTAAAAGCCCTGGTTGATTTTATGGCTGAGTTTGAAAGAAGAGAAGGGTGACCTTGAGAAGGGAAAAAATTGCTGCGGTCTTGGCATCTGAAAAAATAGGGGCCAAAACCACAGTAATGGGCTGGATAAAAACCAAGCGGGAGTCCAAAGGTGGATTTTCCTTCATCGAACTCAATGACGGCTCCTGCCTTGGTAATCTTCAGATTATTGCAGACAAAGGCCTTCCGAACTACCGGGAAGAAATCCTCAGGCTTCAGACAGGCTGCTCGATTTGCATTTCCGGAACCCTGGTTGCCTCGCCCGGGAAAAAACAAAAAGTGGAATTGAGGGCAGAAAAAATCAAGGTGATTGGTTGGGCTGATCCGGCTCGCTACCCATTGCAGAAAAAGCGTCACTCTTTTGAGTTCCTCAGAACCATAGCCCATCTAAGACCGCGAACAAACACTTTCGGGGCAGTTGCACGGGTGAGAAATGCAATGAGCTTCGCTGTGCACGCATTTTTCCAGGAAAGAGGCTTCATTTATGTTCATACTCCCATAATTACTGGAAGCGACTGTGAGGGTGCGGGCGAGACGTTTAAGGTGACAGCTTTCGACCTGGAGAGCGTGCCCAAAAAAGAGGGCCACGTTGATTTTGAAAAGGACTTTTTCGGCCAGCCGGCCAATCTCACCGTCAGCGGTCAGCTCGAAGCAGAGGCCTATGCACTATCTATGGGTGATGTTTACACTTTCGGCCCCACTTTCCGGGCTGAGAATTCGAATACTCCACGCCACCTTGCAGAGTTCTGGATGATTGAGCCTGAAATGGCCTTTTGCGACCTGGATGGTGCGATTGAACTTGCCGAAGAATTCCTGAAATATATATTTCGGTACGTGCTTGAAAACTGCAAGGAAGATATGCAGTTTTTTACCCGCTTTATTGACCCGGGTGCCATCAAAAACCTGGAAAAACTGGTCTCCTCTCACTTCGAACGGATCACTTACACCGAGGCGGTAAAGATTCTCTCAAAAATGAACGAGGCCTTTGAGTTCCCTGTACAATGGGGCAGCGATATCCAGGCTGAACACGAAAGATATCTCTGCGAGAAGGTTTTCAGAGGCCCTGTAGTTGTTACCGACTATCCAAAGCAGATTAAGCCTTTCTACATGAAATTGAATGAAGATGGCAAAACCGTAAAGGCAATGGACGTGCTCGTACCCAAAATAGGAGAAATCATAGGGGGCAGCCAAAGAGAGGATGACCATGATACTCTGTACAATAGAATGAAAGAAACAAATATAAGCCCGGAAGATTACTGGTGGTATTTAGAATTGAGGGAGTTCGGGTCAGCTCCGCACTCCGGCTTTGGCCTAGGCTTTGAAAGGCTTATCCAGTATGTTACCGGGCTGAGCAATATAAGGGATGTGATTCCGTTCCCAAGAACTCCCGGCAACGTCAACTTTTGATATCTTTCCCCAAGGAAAGGGGCTTGCCGGTACGCAGTGCCTAGGCTTCCTTCCACGATGCCCCATCATCGGGAATTGACAATCCGATGAGGTAATGCCCTCTGAAGCGTCCTTCGTCTTCCCTGGTAATATGACTGATTTCAGTATCTACGAGCCTGGTGGGACAAAATGAATCGTCTGTATAGTATTTCATTTTCATAACATCGCCCACCTTTAGGCGTCCAAGTATTTCAGAGTTCTGCTTGACGAGCACGAACATGGAGGAAACATCAGAGTTCCAGATGCGGAACTGGTGAGGGCATTCTATGCCCTCAACTGAGAATTCGACACTCCGATACTTTTCAAACTTTTGCTCCTTTGGGCCTGTTTGCTTTTGGGCAGACTTTGTTACGGCATCTGATTTCATGGGCTCTTTTAAGTAACCTCCTTGTCTGTTTAAGAGCAATTGTTTGAACTATCTGAGAGAAAAACACTTTTCTGGCAATCAGACTATTAGCAATACCCATGCCAACGCAAAGATAAAAACCGGAACAGTGAAAAGGTGGGCGTAGACTGCCAGTTGGCCATGTTCTTCGGATGCAAACCAGGCGGCTTCGAGCAAAAAATGCTTCTTATTTTAGATATTTAGTGTACTCGGTGTGACAAATTTCATACACATAGCCAGCATCTGAATATTGTCCCTTTAAAGTGAGCACCCCTGAACAACATTCTAGATTCGCCACATAAAATTGGGCAGCATTAATGGAAAAAGTGCATTTGAGAAGAAAAAGATGATTTCATCTCAAGCCGACTACGGCAGTGCCTGTCCTGGGTGATCATTTGTGGGCTGGAAGGACATTTCTTCTGATCTAAGACTTCAAAAGACTGCTAAAGGGCAAGGGGGTAAAGACCTTCGCGCCAGATCCTAACGACCTTGGCTTTCTTGTAATTTTGGGAAAAAAGATCTATAAAACCTTCACTCTTTGAGCTGATCCAAGCAGGAGCGTTTTCTTCCCTGGCAATGCAGAAGGCGTGAACACAGGAATATGGGGTGTGAAGAAATGCGAGTAGTTCGAAAAAGATGTGCAGGAGGTGCAAGACAGGCTTCAGGGCTAAGCGTCATTATTGATGTTTTTAGGGCGTTTTCCTGCCAGCCCCTCTTTTTTCACTTTGGAGCTAAGAGGGTAATCCTGGAAGCGGATCATGAGAGGGCCATGGCCCTTAAGAAAGAATACCCTGAATTTATTCTTGTGGGAGAGATAAACGAGGTTCCGCTGGAGGGATCCGATCTGGGGAACTCACCATCGCAGATTGTGAAACTGGGGAGAGATTTCTTCAGGCGGAAGACTGTGGTGCATCGGACTACTGCCGGTGTAACCGGTGTTGCGGCTGCTCTTGAAAAATCAGAGGAAGTTGTCCTCGGCAGCTTTATGACGGCCCGTGCTGTGGCCCGATATATCCGGCGAAAAGACCCTGAGCTGGTGACCCTGGTAGCTATGGGAGACAGGGCAAAAAGAACTGCCCCCGAAGATGAAGCCTGTGCCGATTATATCGAGCACCTGCTCACCGGAAAACCCTATGATCCTGTAGAAGCACTCAAGAATGTGGTCTTTCAGCCAACCGCGCAGAAGTTCATACTTGGAGCAAAAGAGTATCTCCCCAGGGAAGATCCAATATTTTGTCTTCAACCGGACCTTTTCAGCTTTGTTCTTGGTGTCCAAAGAAAACACGGCGAGATAGAGGTTGTCAAAAAGGAAGATCACACTTAGTTGCGCGACGGAAGAGACCGGGGGCCCATGCCGCTATTGATCAAGGTTGTAGGCCTTGATTTTAGAAAGGAGCTTGGGGCGGCTGATTTCCAAAATCTTGGCTGCCTGTGTTTTATTCCCACCTGTAAGGTCCAGCACTTTCTTAATCAGATCCCGTTCCAGGAGTTTTGATGCTTTCTTAATGGACAGAGTCCCCTCCGGAATTACAGGAGCGGAGATTGCCTGATCCGAGGTAATTGAGGAAGGTAGCTCCTCAGGTGTGATCCACCTGTCCCTGGCGAGCAAGACAGCCCGCTCTATGACATTTTCAAGCTCTCTTATGTTTCCCGGCCATCCATATCCCATGAGGATTGGCATGGCCTCGGAGCTTAACCCTTCCACCTCCTTCCCCAGCTTCTTGTTGAACTGGTCTATGAAGTAGCCTATGAGCAGGGGAATATCCCCTCTTCTTTCCCTGAGCGGCGGCAGGTGGATAGTCATTACATTAATTCTATAGAAGAGGTCCTCCCTGAACCTGTTTTCTTCTGTTTCTTTCTTGAGATCCTTTGAAGTAGCGGCAATGACCCTTACGTCAATTTTTTTTGATCCCACTCCGCCAAGAGGCGTTATTTCCTGTTCCTGAAGAACTCTTAACAACTTAACCTGCAAAGGCAGAGGCAGGTCACCGATCTCATCCAAAAAGATCGTACCCCCGTTTGCCTCTTCAAAGCGGCCTGGTTTGTCTTTGACAGCGTCGGTGAAGGCTCCCTGCTTGTAACCGAACAGTTCACTTTCAAGCAAATTCTCAGGGATGCCCCCGCAGTTTATTGAAACCATGGGACCTGAGGCCCTGCTTCCGCTCTCGTGAATTGCCCTGGCGATAAGATCCTTACCCGTGCCGCTCTCCCCTGTTATCAAAACAGTGGTCTTATGATCCGCCACCCTGCTCACCAGCTCAAAAACGTGGCGCATCGCTTCACTTCGAGCAACGATATTACCAAAAGAGTACCTTTGCTCTATCTTTCTTATCTTTTTCTGGAGGCTTATGTTCTCTGCCTTCAGTCGTTCTCTCTCTTCTGCCTTTTTCAACGTAAGGAGAACCTCGTCCGTCTTGAAAGGCTTGGAGATATAGTCGTAAGCACCTATCTTCATTGCCTCTAAGGCATCGTCTATGCTCCCATAAGCCGACATCATAATGAAAGTCTTGCCAGGGTGTTGCTCCCTTGATTTTTTGAGAAAGGTCATGCCATCCATCTTTGGCATCTTGAGGTCACAGAGGATAAAGTCGAAATTCGACTCTTTCATTTTTTCAAGTCCCTCAAAACCGTTAGAGGCCGTCTCTGCCTCGTATCCGGATTTACTCAACATAATCTGAAGCATGTGACGCATGTTTAGTTCATCGTCAATGATTAAAACACGCTTGCCAGACATATGCTTTATTTATTACCTTCCTCTCCTTGTTTCCTGATTAAGGGAAAGGTAACCATTATGGTCATGCCTTCCCCTTCTACGCTCTCGGCCCTTATGGATCCTCCGAGGCTTTCAACAATTCTGTAACATACAGAAAGCCCTAGGCCGGTTCCCCTGCCCGGGTCCTTGGTAGTAAAAAACGGGTCAAAGATTTGTGCAAGCTTGTCTCTTGAAATCCCCGGACCATTGTCCGAAAATTTCACTTCTATTACACTATTCCTGTTCTCCGTACTTATCACCACAGCTTTTTCTGGATCGCCCTGCCCTCCAGGAGCTTTTTCGGAAAGCGCGTCTGCCGCATTCATGATAATGTTCAAGAAAACCTGTTGCAACTCGTTTGGATCCGCAAAAACCACGTCATTGACTGCATTGAGTGCCAGGCTCACTTTGATGTCCTCCATCATGGGTTGTGGTTTCAGCATATTTACCATTTTTGTTACTACTTTGTGCACCTGTGTCTGTTCAGGCTTACCACTGGAGGGCCTGGAAAAATCCAGTAACTGGCGGATAATCTGGTTTATTCGAGTCACTTCGGTCTCTGTCCGTGTCAGGAAATCTTTTCTCTCCTCCTTTGTCAAATCATCTGAACTCAGCAAATCAAGGTATCCAAGTATAATGCCTATGGGATTGCCGATTTCGTGGGCAATCCCTGCAGCAAGACGCCCCACCGAGGCCAGTTTTTCCGACCTGATAATCTCGTCCTGGGCCTGCTGAAGTTCCTCATTTGCCTTTTCAAGAGAAGCAATGTGAGCTCTTAACTCTTTTTTGTTCTCGTCAAGACGGTTCAACATGTTCTTGAGGGAACGCGAGAGCTCTCCAATCTCATTCCTGGAGCTTTCTTCCATTGAAGGAACAAGATCGCCCTCCTTGTATTCACCCGTCAGTTTCAGAAGCTTGTGTATCGGCTTAACCACTATCCTTGAAAGAAGGATTAGCCCGACTATGACAAGGATCACGGTATCCAGCAAAATGTAAAGGAGGATAATTTTCTGTGAGTTTCGCAAGCTCTGGTAGAGTGGAATAAGGGACCCTGAAATGGTCATGCCCCCAAATCGCATCCCTTCAAACCTGAGAGGGGTCGAAATTCTGAGATCCTTTTTTGCCAGCCAGATAACTCCCCACGTAGAGCCGCTAAGATGGCTGGAGGGAAGCCCCGTTGCCATGGCCTCCCTGGCCAGGGTCAAGGCACGCGCCTCGTCTTCTTTTGGAGCTCCTGTTGTAAAGATTTCCTCCCCGTTAGAATCGATAATGACAACATCAGAAAATCCTGATTCGGCCAGCAGGTTAGAAAAGGCTCTCCTGAATATGATGTTTAGATCTATGTTTTTGAGTTTTTTTTGCTTCTGGAAGTAAAGATACCCGAGGTTGTGCTCTACGGCACCTATTAAGACCCGGCCGGCATGAAGCTTGGCTTGGAGAAGATCCCTTTCAGCGAGCTTTACCATCACCACGTCTATAAGGAACATGGCTGCGATGATCAGAAACGTAAGTTGTGCCAGTATTCCTGTTCTAAGGCTATAAACCGGGAACTTCAAATTTCGGCCTCACCGCTGTTGTCAAAAACCGTATAATAATACCAGTTCGTGGCCAAAAAAGAAATAGATCAAAGCCCCGATCGCTAGAAAAGGACCGTAAGGTATTCTTGTTCTCATGCCCTGCCCTGCAATCAACAACGAACCACCTCCAATAGCAATACCTGAAACGGCCGAGATCAGTACAATTAATGGTAGAGCCCTCCATCCCATCCATGCCCCCAGCATGGCGAGCAGCTTAATATCTCCCCCTCCCATTCCCTCACGCCCGGTTAGCTTTTCAAAAATAACTGCAAGAAGAAAAAGGAACCCTCCCCCACCCACTATCCCGACGATTGAATCTGTCCACGTTATGTGATTCCACTTGGTAAAGGAAATTCCGAGTCCGATCAAAATTCCCGGAAGAGACAGAACGTCTGGAATAATCTTATGATGAAGATCAATAAAACTTATGCTAACGAGGCATGCCAGGAACAGAAAAAATACAAAGTATTGCGGGCTGAGTCCAAACCTGGTAAAAAGCGCAACACTTATCAGCCCGGTGATGGCCTCCACAAGCGGATATTGAAGCGAAATCTTCGCCCCACAGTTCCTGCACTTCCCCCGAAGAATAACGTAGCTCAGAAGAGGTATATTGTCATATAACTTTATTCGCTCGTGGCACTGCGGGCAACTTGAGGGCGGTGTAACGATTGATTTCTTGAGGGGTATCCTGTAAATGCAAACGTTCAAAAAGCTCCCCACGCAAAGTCCAAACAACACAGAAAAAAGCACGCCAGTTAATTCCGTCATTTCTGAAAGTCCCATCCTTGTTGAAAACTAAGAATTGCCCAATAAGCTCATTGACAAGGCTGAAAATCTCAGGGTATATTCCCTTTTATTATGATCATTTCGATAAACCCTGAAAATCCGCAAAAACGCCTTATCAATAAAGTTGCCAAGGTGCTCGATGAAGGAGGCCTGATAGCTTATCCAACCGATACGTTTTACGGAATCGGCTGCGACCTAATGAACAAAAAGGGAATTCAGTTGATCCACAAGCTCAAGAATCGCCCACTAAGAAAACCCTTTTCCATAGTGTGCGACGGCCTGAAAGAAATCAGCCACTATGCCAAGGTCTCTAACTATGCTTACAAGACCATGAAGAAATTATTGCCGGGACCATACACATTCATCCTTGAAGCTACCCAGCTGGTCCCGAAAATAATGCTGACAAAAAGAAAAACTATCGGGATACGCGTTCCAGACAACAAAATATGTCTTGCTATTGTAAGAGCTCTGGGATGCCCTATTATAAGTACCAGCGCCGGATTCGACAACCCCCACGACATTGAAAAGAACTATGGCCCGCATCTGGATCTGGTAATAGATGGTGGCGTCCTGTATCCGGATCCCTCTACTGTAATATCCCTGATGGATGATGTTCCGGAAATAATCCGTAAAGGCAAAGGAGACGTGAGTTACTTTCTCTAGCCTCACATTTTGGGGCTTCTTAAGGAAGGAAGACCATGCTAGTACTCTTCCCAAAGAGGCCAGCCCGATCGGTATTCGATTCGTGGGTTGACGGCATTGACAAGGGATTCGTAGAAAGCATGGGCTGCATTCTGAAAAATTAAGTCCAGGAGACCTACCCTTTTCTTTTTTGGATAGACAAGCCTTACTTCACCTCTTATTCCAGCCATTCTCTTTGCC
This sequence comes from Deltaproteobacteria bacterium, assembly GCA_019310485.1. Classification (GTDB taxonomy): domain Bacteria; phylum Desulfobacterota; class DSM-4660; order Desulfatiglandales; family HGW-15; genus JAFDEF01. Next base: position 63,786 of record JAFDEF010000010.1, read on the forward strand.
AGCTCAACCGCATCTTGAAAGTTTCCGAGTTGGTCTACCAATCCCAGCTTCCTGGACTGAGCCCCGGACAGAATCCGGCCATCTGCTATTTCTCTCACTTTCTCCACCGGCAGGTGTCTGCCCTGTGCCACTGCTTCCACAAATTGCTCCTGAACATCCATGATAAGGTTCCTAAGAAGCTTTTTTTCCCTGTCTGACATCTTTCGGTGGGGGGAACCTATGTCTTTAAATTCCCCGCTTTTCAAAACCTCCATGCCAATGCCAATTTTTTTCAATAGCTCCTCGAGCTGAACAAATTCCATGATAACACCGATACTGCCGGTGAGGGTTCCAGGGTTGGCCACAATCTTATCCGCGGCAGAGGCAATGTAGTACCCCCCGGAAGCAGCAAGACTTCCCATGGAGGCTATCACCCTTTTTGTGGCAATGGTTTTCCTCACTTCCCGGTAGATCTCCTGGGAAGGAGCAACTCCTCCTCCCGGTGAATTGACCCTCAGAATGATTGCCTTGATTCTGCGGTCTTTCCTGAATCTTACGAGCTGTGAGACAACTTGGCGGGAGCTGGTTATAGTTCCTTCGATTGGTATAACTCCAATCTGGTCCTGAAACGAAATTCTAGGTCCCGTGCGAGAAATCGAAAAAAAGACCACGAGAACCATCCCCAGGAAAACAACTACTATCCCGAGAACGACCAGAACAGTTATTATCGGACCTTTTTTCTGTGGCATATTTCCCGGTAGCTCTTAAAGGTTTGGATATCAACCTGGAGAAGAAAACCAGGCATGGAAAGCTCTGAAATGTTCACGGCTGCTATATGGGTTCCAACTCCTCCGGCCTCTCTTCGCTGGAATCAGCATCAGAGGAGTCTTCCTCGGTCTTAAGAGTCTCGGATGGCTCCGTGCTTTCCCGTGGTTCCGGGGGAGGGTGGCTTTCAAGTTCCAGCATTCCCTTCTTAAGTATTTCACCCAGGTTGGATGCCACCCCGTTACGGTTCTCCATGTAACTCTTGTAAATCTCCTTTTCCTCTGTTTCTTCCAGCTGTTTAATTGAAAGACCGATCTTCTTGTCCTTGCGTGAAACATTGATTACCTTGGCCTGGATAACGTCATCCACGTTAAACCTGCTGAGTGGATTCCCTCCTTTTTCCCTCGTAAGCTCTGATACATGAATGAGTCCTTCTATACCCTCTTCCAGCTCAACAAAAACACCGAAATCGGTTACATTGGTAACCGTTCCTGTGACTCTTGAACCTGGTGCATATTTGGTGGGAACCTCGTCCCACGGGTCAGGGGTTAGTTGCTTAATCCCGAGTGAGAAACGTTCATTTTCTTTATCAATGTTAAGCACCACTGCCTGCACTTCTTGGCCTTTCTTGTAGAGCTCGGAAGGATGTCTTATCCGTTTGGTCCAGGAGATGTCCGAAATATGAACAAGGCCGTCAATCCCTTCGTCTATTCCAATGAATATTCCAAAGTCCGTGATATTCTTTATTCGTCCTTCTATAGTTGTGCCAACAGGATATCTCTCTCCAATAACGTCCCAGGGGTTTGGTTCCACCTGCTTCAGCCCAAGAGAAATACGCTTGCGTCTCGAATCAATGTTTAAGACCATGGCTTCGACCGTATCCCCCACTTTAAGAACCTGTGACGGGTGTCTAATCTTTCGCGTCCACGACATTTCTGAGACATGAATCAGGCCTTCTATTCCTTCCTCCACCTCAACAAAAGCGCCGTAATCAGCAAGGCTCACCACCCGTCCTTTCAGCTTGGTTCCAATTGGGTACTTTTGATCGGCTGTTGTCCACGGGTCTTCCTTCAGCTGCTTGAGACCTAATGAGACCCTGCCCTTTTCCTCATCATAATTCAAGACCTTGACCGTGATTTTGTCCCCCACTTTATAAAGCTCCGAAGGGTGACCAACCCGGCCCCAAGACATGTCTGTAATATGAAGCAAGCCGTCTATGCCGCCAAGGTCGATAAACAAACCATAATCTGTAATATTCTTAACAATGCCTTCCATGATCGCGCCGTTATGCATATTTTCCAGGGTCTTTTTCCTCAGGATAGCGCGCTCGGCCTCCAGTATGGCTCTTCTCGATAGAACTATGTTGGATCTTCGCTTATTGTATTTTAGGATTTTAAAATCGTGGGTTGTACCTATAAAGGAGTCAAAATCTTTGATTGGTTTCAGGTCAATCTGGGACCCGGGAAGAAAAGCAGGAAGGCCTATGTCAACCGACATCCCTCCCTTTACCCTGGATACTATTTCCCCTTTTATTGTGCCCCCTTTTTCATAGATCTGCTTAATGTCATCCCAGATTTTTATCTTGGCAGCTTTTTCTTTGGAGAGATAGATGGTGCCTTCCTCATCGTCTCTCCTCTCAAGAAGCACATCGAGCTTGTCACCTATACGAGCACCGATATTCCCTTCAGAGTCAATAAACTCACTTATAGGGATCATTCCTTCCGATTTGTAGCCGATATCAACCAGCACATATTCTTTATCAATCTGAACAATTTCCCCTTTTACAACTCCTCCTTCCTCGATTGCCTTGAGGCTTTCTTCATAGAGCTGCAAGAAGTTCTGACCGTCCTGCTCCTTCTTTGCCTCTGCTCCCCTATCACTACTTTCGCTAGAGCCGCTCTTCTCCTCGCCTTCTTCTGTGATCTGGTTACTGGTCTGATTCTCTGAATTGATATTTTCCCCTGTTTTGTTTGAATGATTATCCATCAACAAAATTACCCCCTGGTGTTTTATCCCTTTGCCTTGAGTGCCTGCACTTATCAATTACCAAAGCTTGATCTAAAGTTCAACCTTTTATTTAGCCCCTAATTCTGTACCCAAGCAGTATCGGAGGCATTGCAAGCTTTTCCCACTCCGGGGGTCCAGTAGCGTAGCAAAAAGCCCTCTCCCGGGAAGTTGGCGCCCTCCTCCGCAATTAACTACCCCGCCGCAAGCGGACGGGGTATCAATCGGAAATTTTCTTAACGCCCCAAGGGGCGGGGAATTGAACCCTCGTCCGCCTATAATTGACTGGTTTTCTTTCAAGCCTTCAACCCGGCGCCTCAAACCATTGCCTCCTCGCTCCATTGGCACCTGCATAAAACATCTCCGAGATGATGAGAGAATTGGCGAAACCCGCTAATTTCATTACTGATGCCCTGATTAGACGCTAGATTTCTGCTTCTTTTTCCATGACCATAATTGCCCCTTTTTTGCCTTCCAGAAATACCTTGCCTTTTAATCAAGGATCCATATGCTTTCCATGTTTGATTATTTCCAGCATCTGTTGGACCACCTGCCCTGGAGAAAGATTTGTTGTGTCGATAATGACCGCATCTTTTGCGGGCACAAGGGGAGCTATGGCTCGCGTGCAGTCTTGGTGGTCTCTTTTTCTTAGTTCTTGCTCAATTTCAGCTCTTGATATATTTTCTCCTCTTTCAAGCCTTTCTCTGTACCTTCTTTCTGCTCTCACAACGGCTGAGGCTGTGATAAAGAACTTAAAATTGGCCCGAGGGAAAACTACAGTTCCCATGTCTCTGCCCTCAGCCACTATCCAGCCCCCTGAGGCTATCTTTCTTTGGAGTCTGGTCATTGCCTCTCGTACTTCTTGTTTTGCCGATATTTTAGAAGAGAGCATGTCTATTTCTCGGCTCCTTATGGCCAGTGAAACATCTTCATTTCCAATAAATACCTTGCTCTCCTGCCCTTCTGACTTGAGCGCCAGGTCCAGCCTTGTGCATAGCTTTTTCAGTTTCTCACTCTCTTCTATATCCACTCCCTCTCTTTTGCACTCGAGCGCTACAGCCCGGTACATGGCACCGGTATCAAGGTAGAGAATGTGCAACTTCTCGGCCAGGAGCTTGCTTACCGTGCTCTTCCCTGCTCCTGCCGGGCCATCTACGGTTATGACCACGTTGGCAATATCTGCCTGGGGAGCATATTCTTCCTTGTTGGATTTACCGCTCACCCCATCTTCCTTTAATTGTGCCACAAACTATTTCTTAGAATGAATCCCGCTGCTCAGAATCTTTCTCAGACTCCCAATAAACCTTTCATTTTCCTCGGGCAGGCCAACATTGACCCTAATATACTCATGCAAATCGTAGGCCTCCATTGAGCGCACTATGACACCTTCCCTGAGCAGCAATTCATACGCTTTTCGGCCCCCGATGGGAACCTTGATGAGGAAAAAATTTGTCTGGGTCGGGACAAACTCAAGGCCGAGAAGTTCAAGTTCGTGATACAGGTAAGAGAGCCCCTCTCTGACCGTTTTCAAAGTCTTGGACACAAATTCCGTGTCCATGAGAGCAGCTCTTGCCGCTGCCTGTGCTATGGATCCTACATTGAACGGCTGTCTGACGCGGTTCATGTAATCTATCACCTGTTCCGACCCGAAGCCATATCCAACACGCAGGCCGGCCAGGCCGTAAAGTTTTGAAAAGGTTCTGAGTACAACCACTCTGGGGTAATACTCCAGCAAAGATTCCCCGCGCGCGAGTGCTGGGTCTGAAGCAAATTCTATGTATGCCTCATCCAAAACAATCACCAGGTCCTGAGGTATGGCCCTGAGGAATGAAGTCATTTCGTTCTTGAGGAGCGCTGTTCCTGTTGGGTTGTTAGGATTGTTTATGAATATTATTTTCGTTTCAGGCCTGATAGCCTTCGATATTGCCTTCAAATCAGCCCTCAAATCAGAGAGGGGAACTGAAACCATTTTACCTCCTGCACCTGCCACAACCTTCTCATACATGAGAAACGTTGGAGCTGCCTGAATGGCGTGTTCGCCTGGAAGCAGAAATGTCCTCACTGCTAGCTCGATCAGCTCGTTTGATCCGTTGCCTATGATTATCTGCTTTTCGGACAGTTGGAGTCTTTTGCTCAGCTCTGCCTTGAGATAGTAAGCATTCCCATCAGGGTAGCGATGAACCATTCGAGCATATTGCTCTATAGCCTTGACGGCCATAGGAGAAGGACCGAGGGGATTCTCGTTAGATGCAAGTTTTATTGAATCCTTGATTCCAAGTTCTCTTTCCAGTTCCTCTATTGGTTTTCCGGGGGTATATGGGACGAGTTGTTCAACTTCGGGCCTGGTCAATTTCCTCATTTGTTCTCCCCAATCAAAAAAGTGGCTAACAAAAATAGACCTGACCCGGCTTTTATATCAGGATCTAAGAAATATCAAGTGAATTAGCCGCTGGAAGTTGCGCTGACAAAGTTAAACCTTGACTTAAGGAGCAGGATTAATTATTTTCATTTTGTGTTTTTTCTTGGGTAGGTTTCAGTTTTGAAGACATTCGTTTAACTCAAAAGCATTCACTTTCAAGAGAGAGGTCCTATGAACAAATCACAACTCATAGAGGCTCTTGCCAAGGCAGAAGATCTCGCGCTCAAGAAGGCTGAAGAGGTGGTTAATACGGTTTTCGGGGACATGGAAAAGGCACTGACCCGGGGGGAACGAGTCGAGATTAGAGGTTTTGGCAGCTTCAAGATTAAGCACTATGAGGGCTACCAGGGAAGGAATCCCAAGACTGGTGAGATTATCAATGTAGCGTCCAAGAAGCTACCCTTCTTCAAGGTGGGGAAAGAGCTTAAGGATCGAGTTGATATTTGAGGGGAGTTTTACCTTGCCTTGGTCGTGCTAGACGGGGAGCTAGCGGTGCCCTGTAACCCGAAATCCGCTTATGCGGGGTTGAAACTCCTTGATGAGAACTGCCTTCGGCAATGCCCCTGATCGTCTCTTGTGATGAGGTGGACCTCACGTGACAGAAACCTACGAACCCCGTCAGGTCCGGGAGGAAGCAGCGGTAAGTACGGTATTCTGTGTCGTGATGCTATCTACCTCTCTTTCACAGGGCGATTAAGACATGCCGGAGAAAGTTCGAATAAGGATGCACGACCAGGGCTCCCTCTGAATCATCCCAAGCACGAGTTGCTGGGAGCCTGGTAACAAAGATCCGAACCTGCAGAACCCATGTTGACAAAGATAGCACCTATCCCACCCTTGAACGGCCAAAGCCTAAACCAACCTTTTGAGACAACCTCCCCACGTCATATCCTCTACTTCCAGTTTTTCAACCTTTCAAAATATGGTAACTTGGTGCACGCTGTCTTTTCTCGTTGCGGGGGTGTAAGCAAATCCCCGTTCACCGGCCTGAATGTGAGTTACGCCTCTGGGGACCACAAAAAAAGCGTTAATACAAATCTTAGGATCATTAAGAAAATCCTTGGTGCTGAGCGTCTTGTGGCCATGAATCAGGTTCACGGCAGGCGGATACATGTTTTTACCCAAAAATATCCCGGCATTCTTGAGCGGCCGGTTAGTGCGGATGCCGTCATTACAACCCTGAAACATCTCTGCGTGATAGTAAAGCTGGCAGACTGCCAGGCAATAGTTATTCTTGACCCTGGAAAAGGAGTTCTGGCCAATGTTCATTGTGGGTGGAGGGGAAATGTGGCGAATCTTCCGGGTGCGGTTGTAGCGAAGATGAAAGCGGATTTCGGTTGTAAGCCCTCGGACCTTATCGCTGGTATAGGCCCATCCCTTGGTCCTTGCTGCGCCGAGTTTGTCACCCATAAAGACCTATTCCCCGAGCACTTCGGGCGCTTCATGGTCAGAGAGAATTACTTTAATTTGTGGGAAATTACCAAGTGGCAACTCACACAGGCCGGCATCCGTGAGGAGAACATCGAAATTGCAGGGATTTGCACAAGGTGCAGAACTGATCTCTTTTACTCTTCCAGGGCTGAAGGTGTGACCGGGCGATTTGCCACTGCCGCAATGCTCAAATGACGAACACTTTCCAGGATCTTGCTTTCCGTCCCTTCTCGCTTAATCAAGCCCTTGGCACACACTTCCGCCCAAAGGCAAAAATAAGCCTGGGATGTACACATATTTCAGAAGGGGTAAAAGGTTACGGGCAGTCCCATGCACGTTCTTCTCCTTAAACTAAGAGCAGCTTTACGGACATGATTATTATTGCTATTGACAAAACAGCCCTGATAACTTTCTCACCTCCCCTGACAGCCATTTTTGCGGCCCACCAGCCGCCAAAAGAATTCCCTGCAGCGAGGCTGAGTCCTAGCAGCCAGTCCACGTTGCCTGTCCACACGAAAATTGCCAGAGCAGGGATGGTGTATATGAAAATTATGAAGACCTTGTGCATGTTCACGAAAACTAGATCCAGATTGAGAATGTGGTACAAAGATGCCATAAACAGAAATCCTACCCCGGCCTGAATGAAGCCACCGTAAAAGCCTATGCCCAGAAGCGCAGGATATATCAACAAAAGCCTTTTGCTACCTGACAGAGCAGATTCCTTTTGTTGCCTAGTTGGGGAGAAAACCATGGACAAAACTATACCGATCATAACAAGCGCCAGTATTCTTTGAAACCAAACGTCACTGATTCTCACTGCTGCCACAGCACCCAGCACGGCCCCCGGCAATGTCCAGAGCGCTAGCTTCATGCTCGTTTTAAACTGCTGGAACCTCTCTTTCCTGAACGAGAACACGGCAAAGATATTTTGAAGAAAAATTGCAACCCTGTTCGTCCCGTTTGCAATAGCGCTGTCAAGCCCCATGAAAATGAGTACAGGCATTGCTATCGCAGACCCGCCCCCTGCCATGACATTGACGAACCCTGCCACAATCCCGACTCCCAGAAGCATCAATATTTTCATAATTTCCATGCCACTTCCTTAGCAGTGTGCACCAAGTGATGTCAACCACCTTCTACCGAAGTAAACCCTGTGGAATTTCGCACGGGGCATTGAACCCCGTGCGAAAAAGCGGAAAAAACTTTATTTACCATCCCCGTGCTCCCGCACGGGGCATTCCCACAGGATAATGAATCGTTTATAGAATCCCCATCCCATGGCCTTAAGACGGGAAAGCCCATGGGCAGCACCCCTTTGGGACTGCTCATGGGCCCTTGATTTATATTATTCCAACTCATCAGGCAAAGGAGGGGAGTCCCCTTGCTATGAGCCCAGCGCCTCGCTGACGAGCTCTGTCAGGTCAAAGACCCTTGTTCTTCCTTTGACCTTTTTAGCAGCTATCTTCAGGTTTTCTTTGCACGCAGGGCATGCGGATATAAAAACGTGGGCGCCAGTGTTTTTCATCTCAAGTGCTCTTTCCAGGGCCAGTTCATCGGCAATTGTCGGAAAGCCCGTAGGAAGCAACCCCCCTCCCCCGCAGCAAAAACTGTTTTCCCGGTTGCGATTGGCCTCCTTATACCTTACCCCTTTGATACTTTGAAGTATCTTTCGAGGAGCATCATAGATCCCCTGCCCCCTCCCTAGGTGACAGGGATCGTGGTAGGTGACCACTTCTGAATCCAGGGACACATTCAGCTTCAACCTACCTTGTTCGCTCAACCTATCAAGATATTCTGTGGAGTGAAGCACCCCAAACTGTGGCTCCCTTTTAATCCATTCGGGATAGTACTTTTTGAACATCAGGGCGCATGTAGGACATGTGAATACCGCGGCGTGTGCTCCACTTTTCTCGATCACCTCAACATTGTGGATGGCAAATTCCCTGGCTTCCTTTTCATGCCCTGCAAAATAAAGCGGTGCACCGCAGCACCATTCTTGATCGTCAATGGCAAAAGGAATCCCCAGCTTGCTAAGAATGTTTACAAAAGCATTGGGAATATCTGTTTCCCTGTAAGATGAAACACAGCCAACATAATAGAATACTTCAGGTTTGGAGGCTGGTTTTTGCCTTTTTTCACGCGGTAGCCACTCACAACGTTCAGGAAGCCTTCCCCCGTACGGTGCTTTCTTATCAACAGTATTGTCAACCACCATCCTGTGAGCTTCTAAAAGGGGTACGCCCTTGTTAACCAGTTCTTTTTTGACAAGCGTGAAAAGATCAACCTGCCCCTCTATAACACCGCAGTTAATCTCGCACGCTCCGCATGTGGTACAAAGATACAGGATGTTCCTCACTGACTCGGAAAAAGGTGCTTTTCCCTCATACAGCGATCTTGCAAGTTGCATCATGCCTCCTGCACTGAAGCTGAAGAACTTCCCCTTTATCTGCATGGGACAAAGGGAACTAAATCCTGCGTTCTGGTTCCCATAAGCGCATTGACCGCATCGCGTGCACTTGTGCATGGCGGTGTAAAGGTTTTCACTAATAGCGAAGGAGTGTTCCATTGGCCTTACCTCCTAGAAAAGCAGCATGCCCGGGTTCATGATATTATTGGGATCAACCAATTTCTTTATGTTCCGGACAAGCTCACCATAGGTCCCTGTCATACCGAAAAAAGCAGGGTCTTTTCGATACCTGAACATAACGCCGCCGTAGTTTCTGAGGAGATCCCGGTAAAGCTTGCCGTATATTCCTTTCAAGTGTTGCAAATATTCTCTCTCCTCTATAAGAGAACCGGTGACGTAAACCACGAATGCGAAGAAGAACTCCCTCGCATGGCAGTAGGGAAGAGCCCGGTAAAAATAGGGTGGTTTAAAATGTTTTTCCGCAAGGTTCCACATGAATTTTTCAATCTCGATCACGTTTCTCGGCTCGGCACTCAAAAGGCATCCGGGCAAATGAAGGCCGGCCCTGATCTGCGATTCTTCGCCGGGCTTAGGATGAATGCCCTCAACGAAATATGCTTTGAGATACTCGTAGCAACCCGGGTGTTTTTCCCTCGCCTCATCTTCCTCCATAAAGTCTCCTCCAAGCTCTCTGGCAAGCCTTATCATGACATTCTGCTGAGCCTCCACGACCTCTCTATAACCAGAGACCCGGGCAGAGGCTATTCCAAAAGGGATACCGGGAGGAGGAGTTTTCTGATCCGGCTTGAGCATTTCCGGCGGCATCTTTTCCGACTTGGCGCGCATCATTTCGTGAAACACGTTCCATCCCCATGTCCAGAAAGTGACGCTCTGTGCAAGGTTTCGGCGCACAATGTTTTTCATGTACTCAACCGCGGGTGGAAAACTATTGAAAGTCGTCAATATCAGGCGCTCTTCTTCTCCCCGGTCAAAAATCTTGACAGCCCCCTTTGTGACGATTCCAAGTGTGCCGTAAGAGTTTGCGAAAAGTCCGGTTACATCTGGAAAGCAGTGGTACCTGGCGCGCCAGCCCGCGGTTTCAAAGCTGGCAGAGCCGGTCTTGATAATCCCTGCTTGTGGTGTTACCACCTCCAGGGAAAGTAAGGGGTCAGGATCCCAGCCAGCCGAGAAATTCCCGGATGGGCGCATGAGGTAGTTGGCAAGCGGGCTACTTCCACCTGCTGCTGTCGGGAGATGGCAAAAAAATCCCGCCTTCTTCAGCTCTGCCGAAAGCTCATGGAAGGTAACCCCCGGCTCAACAAGGGCATAGGCTGCATCCTTGTTGATTTCGATGATCTTGTTCATGAGCCTCAAATCAGCCACTATCCCTCCCTGCACAGGTACAGCCATTCCTGCAATGTTTGAACCACGGGCCAGGGGGGTAACAGGGATTCTGAAACGGTCGGCGATTTGCAGAAGGTGCTTGACTTCCTCAACGGTTACCGGCAAAACCACGGCGCTGGGGGCCGCTGAAAACCCAGGGGGTATGGAAGAATCTGCTGAATATCCGGCCAGAACAGCCTCGTCCTCGCTTATCCTATCTTTGGGGAAGACGGATGATAGGGCCCGGTAAAGTTCTCTCATTTCTGCGCCTCCATAAAAGCGGTATAACCTCGCGTAGGTACCATCTGATCAATATTAAGATCACATGCTACATACATTCATTTTCTATACTTAGCAATCTAGTTTTGAATGATCATAAAACATTTTTCCCTGTTCAGAGGTTTTTGCGGGCTGGAAACTCCTTAATCCAGAGGCCGGAATCTCTCAGCATCTCTTTTTATTCATGATTGTCCTTTTCACTTGAACTTTGTCCATTCGGGGGCAGGCCTCGGTTTTGGCTTTCTTCCGTAGAAGATGTCGTCCATGAAGGAAAAAATACGCCTTGCATTGGCATTCCTCGCAATAAGTTCCACGATCAACTTATGGGGCAATGTTCTCGCATGGCTGTAAGGACAAACTCTCATGCAGATGTTGCAGTCAGTTCCGATCTTACCCCAGTAGTCAAAGCAGGTTTCCTCGTTAAGTTTCCATCGCAGCGTTCCATTGACAACCTCCTGCTCTCCTAGTGGGATGGACTTTGAGGGACAACAGGTCGCACACTTTTTGCATATCTTGCAGAAATGCCCCACTCCTATATCCACGGGTTTGTCGGGCACAAGCGGAAGATCAGTGGTCACGGCCCCCAGCCTCACCCTCGGACCAAACTCCTTTGTGATCAAATAACCGAGTCTTCCCAGTTCTCCCAAGCCCGCATCCACGGCAAGAGGGACCATCAAGGCTTCGTAGTGGCGGAGATGATTCGCCGTTGCCCTGTAACCAAGGTTCGCTATGAAGCTCGCCAGTTGCGTTGCAATGAAAGCCCCTTTGGAATAATTCCTCATGCTCTCAAAAACAGTAGGGGTATGCGGTGCAGCCCCTACCATGCGAAAATCCATTTCCTCTGCAAAAACGATTGCATATTTGTCCGGAACAATCTCTTTTCCCCAGTCCTCCCAGTTCTCGTTGAAGATCTCCCCTTTATGAGAATAAACCCAAAGTGGATTGATTTCCGTGATTCCCACGAGATCAGCCCCAACACTCAGGGTAAATCCCTTGACCCTCTGGGTCGCTTCTTCAGGACTCAAATCGTATCTTCTTACCTTTAGCTCAGATTCTTCACCCTTTGACTGGTACATGGGATTAAATATGGGCTTTGGCTTGACCTTATCCGGCGTTGAAAAAGCCTGTGGAACGAAATTGCATGCGAGAGTAGCTTCTACATTTGGCCCTCCCTTTTTGCCGTCTATTGCGCCGATTGACCCGAGTGGACCACCCTTTTTCCTTCTCTGTTTATCGTATGCTTCGTACTGCGGATGCTCCCTGTAAAAAATCTCGTACTCTTTTGAACCCGGCCTTATGGTGCGATTCCTGGCAAAGACCTGCTCCCTTTCATCAAACCTGTTTACCTCTCCCCTAATGAGGCCTTCGGTGCCTCTGAGAGCGCTTGGGTTAGGCTTGGTCCTTCTCACCAGCAAAATGGCTGCCACCACAGCAACCACATAACCTGCTATCAACAACCCAAAGCCGGCTGCGGTCCTGAAAAAGCCGGCGCGTGCAAGCCACAAGAAAACAAGGAGCACGGCCAGCATTCCTGCAAACTGGAGGCCGGCAAAAAAAGCCGCTCGCCTTTCCTTCTCCCAAACACTGGAGATGAAAAAGGACAATCCAATGAATGCTTGAATGGCAAGGGCAACACCTGCGATAAAAATCACCACACTAATAATCATTTCCACCTAGCAAAAACCTCCGTTTAGACCAGCGCCTTATTTTATGGCTTTTAGTTTTCTCATAACATCCAGAAGTCCCCTTTTACAAGACGCTGCTTGAAAATCCTACCTTGAATCTGCTTTGCAATATGGGCACGGAATTCCTCTTTCTTGACAGGTCAAAACCTTGGGAAATCCATCTTCCTTTTCTATGTAACAAATTTTCCTGTACCTTGCAGTAGGTCGCCGGACGACCAAAAGCGATTTTGGTCAGCTTCATGACATTTCCGACTTATCCGAGCCTATTACTAACTATCTATTCGCCATGTCAAGAATATTCCAATCTTTTTCACTTGACACAAAGCCCTTATTTCCTCATCTTCTCAACGGGATCAAAGCTCCTCCAAATCGTAAACCAGGCAGTCTTTGGCGATTCTTCACGCTCCTTTAAGCACAATCCCTTGAGAAAGGTGGAGCCCCACGGGCAAGCCCGTGGCACCACTTAGTCTCGCCGAATTGCTTCGCAATCGGCGGGACTTAGTGGTACGACATCCCGCCCGCCCTTAGCCGCATTCATCCACGGCTAAAGCCGTGGCTTTCGAGGCACTGCAGCAAAGTGGCTTATATCAGTTGACAAAGCAGCCAAAAGATATATTATTTATTCGTAAATTAACTACTCCGCCGCAAGCGGACGGGGAATCAATAGGAAATTTTCTTAACGCCCCAGGGGGCGGGGAATTGAATTCTCGTCCGCCTCTGGCGGATTGAACCCCCGTCCGTCTCTGGCGGATCAACTCTTTCTTGAAGGAGGTCAGCTATGCCTGTCTATGAATTCAGGTGCGAGAAGTGCAATAAGAAGTTCAGCCTGAATATGTCGATTTCAGAATACGAAAGAACCAAGTTCCGGTGCCCCAAGTGCAAAAGCACTAGGGTTAAACAGCTGATAACCCCCTTTCAAGTAACAACCTCCAAGAAAAGCTGATTGTTGCGATGCGCTGCCCTCATTGCGGGAATGAGATCCCAGGCAAAGAATGCCCTGAGTGCGGGGCCAGTATTCCGGAAGAAAGTCGCTTTTGTATGGCGTGTGGTGCGCGACTTGAGAAGGAGGCAGAAACCACGGGGACCGAGGAGGATGGATTCGACCTTGAAAACCGTATTCTTTGCCCTGATGGAACCTGCACCGGTATCATAGTGGATGGAAGGTGCACCGAGTGCGGAAAGCCCTATCCTGAGAGTGAGCCACAGAAAACTTAGATAAGAGGGAATAAAACAGTAGTGTACGAGTTGAAGATAGTCTCTCACATGGCAGCAGCTCACCAGCTCAGGAACTTTCATGGCAAATGCGAAAACTTGCATGGCCATAACTGGAAAATTGAGGTGTATGTCACGGGCAAGGACTTGGAAGAGAACGGGATACTTGTTGATTTCAGGCAAATAAAGGAGGCAACCCAAGAAGTTATTAATGAGCTTGATCACAGGTTCTTGAACGATCTGCAATATTTCAAGGAAGTCAATCCATCCTCCGAAAATATTGCCCGACACATTTTTGACTCTGTAGGCAAGCTGCTTAACAACGACAGGGTCAGGGTAAGTCGGGTGACTGCCTGGGAGTCCGATTCAGCCTGTGCCACTTACAAGAAACCCTGACTGATTTAGACATTGCTTTTGGGTTAATGAAAATACTCGCCTTCATACCTGCCAGATATGGTTCAACAAGGTTCCCAGGCAAGCCCTTGGCTCTGATTGCCGGGCGGCCTCTGGTCCAGCGTGTGTATGAATGCGCCCTTTCCTGCCCTGAAATATCTGATGTTTTCGTTGCCACTGATGATGAAAGGATCTCGGAGTGCGTGCAAAGCATTGGCGGCAAGGCGATCATGACAAGCAAGAACCACCGCTCGGGCACTGATCGTATTGCGGAAGCCGCCAAGAGTCTTCCTCTTGAACAAGAAACCCTGATCATCAACATTCAGGGTGATCAACCTGCTTTTAAACCTGCTCTTATCTCCGACTTGATAAAGCCACTGCTCGAAGACTCTCGTGTGGTGATGACTACTCTTAAATTTAGAATCAAAGACCTTCGAGAAGTAGAAAATCCAAATTACGTCAAGGTCGTCACTGACAGGCAGGGTTTTGCGCTTTTTTTCTCCCGCTCGCCAATCCCTTTCTTCCGTGATGCAGATTCCGGCACGGTCCACTTTAAACATCTCGGTTTCTACGGTTATCGCCTCAACTTCTTGAACGAATTTACGAATCTACCTGTAGGAAGACTTGAATCTGCCGAAAAGCTTGAACAGCTAAGGGCTCTTGAAAATGGTTTCAAAATAAGGGTGGTGGAAACCCAGCTCGATTCTGTGGAAGTGGACACACCGGAAGACATCGTGAGGGTGGAAGAAATACTGGGGCGTCAGGCCCCGTAGTCTTTGAAAATGCGGGCTGCTACGTCAATATCCTCGGGGCAAAATACGAAAAGAGCTTTCCCCTCACCGGACATTGCAGAGCCATAAACGTAGTTGATGTTGATTCCTTCTTCTCCAAATTTCCTTGCCATTTCAGACAGTGTGCCCGGCCTGTTCTGGAGTTCCAGCGCGATCACCGGGACAATGTCGAAGATATACCCCTCCCTTGAAAGCAAATCTACCGCCCTGTCTGTTTGATTGACAAGTAAACGAATAAGCGCATAATCGGCTGAATCCTTGCGCATTGAACCGTAGGAAGCAGCGGGCGCAATTCTTTTCAATGACTTGCCACGCGCCTTGAAAAGCTCCTGCACATATGCGGAGGCATCTTGGATAGTGAGAGCATCAATGTTAATCCTTTCATCGGCCAGCAAGGCCGCCAGCTTTCCTAGCTGCCCGGGAACATTTTCCAGGAAAAGCTGTATCTCAGTTCTGACCATTTGCAATTCCTCTCTCTAGGGTCCAATTAACTACCCCGCCGCAAGCGGATGGGGTATCAATCGGAAATTTTCTTAACGCCCCAAAGGCGGGGAATTTAACCCCCGTCCGCCTCTGGCGGATTAAATGTTACTGCTCAACCTTGTATCTCTTGAAAAACCTCAAGAAATCTGAATCGGTTGAAAGTATTAGTGAACTGTCTTTGTTCATCGTTTTCTTGTAAACATCGAGTGTTTGCAAAAATGAATAAAATTCCGGGTCCTTGCTGTATGCTTCAGCATAGATCTGGGTAGCCTGGGCGTCGGCTTTTCCCTTGATCTCCTGAGCCCTTCTGTAAGCCTCAGATGTGATCTGCTTGAGATCTTTTTCCATGTCACCCTCTATCTTGCGTGCCTCTCCCTCTCCTTCTGAGCGGAATTTTTCAGCTATCTGCTTGCGCTCTGCGATCATCCTGCCATAAACAGACCTGCGGACCTCTTCCACATAGTTCACCCGCTTTATCTTCACATCAACGAGCCTTATGCCGAATCTATCAAGCTTGGGTTGGGCCTGTTCCAGGATCCCTTTTGTGATCAGGCCCCGACCCATGGTGACCTGGCCGAGAGGGCTCTTTTCCTTGACTTCCTCAACGCCGGCTTCAAATGTGTTGAGCTTTCTGTTGGTCATTCTTACCGTTTCTATCAAGGGGTAGGATGTCACGAAATTCCGGACCGCAGAGTCAAGAATATCATCAAGGCGGCCAAGGGCAGCTGTCATGTTATTAACTGTCTGGAAAAACCTCAATGGATCGACGATCTTCCACCGGGCAAAAGTATCAACCCAAATGAAAGTCTTATCCAGTGTAGGAATCTGCCCCGGATCACCGTCCCATTCGAGGAGATTTTTTGGGAAATAATTGGCTCTTTGAATAAAAGGAATCTTGAAATAAAGGCCCGGGTTCTCCTTGGGTTGCCCCACGGCTTTCCCGAATTGCGTAATAACCACCTGCTCTGTCTCGTCCACCACATAGATCCCGGTATAGGCGACAATGATAATGATAATGATCAGGATAATGAGTGATTTTATTTTCACTTTTCTCCTCCTTCCGCCTGGCCGAGATTGAGCAAGGGAAGAAAATTCTTTTGCTCTTCATCCACAATGTATTTTTCCCCGAGTTTCGGAAACACATCTCTTATTGTTTCCAGGTACAGCCGCCTTCTGGTGACATCTTTTGCCTTTGCATATTCCTGGTATATTTCATCAAACCTTGCCGCATCACCCTTGGCCCTGTTTACTCGATCCAGTGCGTATCCTTCTGCCGCTTTAATAGTTTTCTCCGCGTTTCCTTTTGCCTGCGGGATCCGCTTGTTGTACTCCCCCAGGGCCTGGTAGATCATTTTCTCTTTTTCCTGTATTGCCTGGTTTACCTCGTTAAACGACGGCTGCACCGGTTCAGGCACATTCGTCTTTTTCATTTCTATAGTTCTGACACTGATCCCTGTATCAGCCTCATCCAGTTCTTTCTGTAACAGCTTCTGGGCCTGTGAGGCGATCTCCTGCCTTTTGCTGATCACCTCGTTAATGCTCCTGTCTCCCACAACCAGCCGCATGGTGGCTTCGGCCAGATCCCTCAGTGTTCCTCTCACATTTCTAACCTTGAACAGGAACTTGTAAGGGTCCTTGATGCGCCACTGGACAATCCACGGAACAACCGCAACGTTCAAATCCCCTGTGAGCATCAGAGATTCGCTCAGGTAAGCTTTTGAAGCAGCATACTGCGTCCTAATGCCTGCCCTTATTGTCCTAAAACCAAATTCATCCTTGAAAATGTGCCTAACCTTTACTTTGGTTACTTTCTCTATTCCGCTGGGCAGCTTAAAATTAAGCCCCGGTCCGGTTGTCCTGACATATTTCCCGAACCGCTGCACAACACCCACCTGGTCAACACCGACAGTATAAAAAGTCGTTGTCCCAAAGTAGAGGGCAAGAATAATTATCACGATAATCCATATCCCCGGAAACTTCTTTCTAACTCCTTTAAACTTTGTGAAAACATCGCCCACCTGAGGAGGGGGAGTACCGCGGGTCGGCTTTTTCTGCTGTTGTAATTTTTCCCAGTCCCAAGCCATGAGAATCTCCTGTTTAACGATTGACCGATCTATGCTAACATATAAGGAAAAAATGCGGTCGTCAAGATTTAAAGCCGGACCAAGGCATCCTGGCCTTCCAAAGGAAAGCAACTCCTAATGCAAAGCGGCAGAAAAAAAACCACGCTGACACCTCTCAAAGACATTATGGAGTCAATCCTCAAAGACCCAAGGCTACCCTTTAATCCTGACGACGCGCGAATCTGGTCCGTGTGGGATGAAGTCGTCGGCCCCTCCATTTCGAGGAATGCTCAACCTCTATGGATAAAGGGAGGCCGGCTACGCGTTAAAGTTACTGACCCTATTTGGCTCCAGGAATTGGGCTTTCTGAAACAAAACATCAAGGACAAACTAAACGAGAAACTTGGCCGGGATGCTGTGAGGGATATAGAATTCAGGCTCAACTTGAGATAAAAAAATCCCCCTGGCCGACCAGAGGAGGCAGAATTTTAAGACCCGCCTTGCCACCTTTATTGGCCTCAACCAGAACCATCTTGGACTCTGATTGAATCGTAGGATAAATCACCCTGGCCCTCTTGGGTTCAAGACCAAGGCTCCTCATTCTTACAAGAAGATCAACGAGGCGCCCGGCGGGATAAATGATCGCCAGCTTTCCCCCCGGTTTTAAAATACGCTCCGAAGACTCCACAATGTCGTCCAAGGTCGCCTTGAGTTCATGCCTGGCTATAGCCCTTTGCAGATCCGGGTTGACCCTCCCGCTGTTTTTTCTCCTGTAAGGAGGGTTACAGACTATGACATCTGCTATGCAAGGAGCAAGTGGAAGGGACCTGATATCAGCCAGTACAATTCCCATTTTGTTGCTGAATCCGTTCAAGGCAGCATTCCGGCGTGCCTGATCAGCCAGATCGGGTTGAATCTCAATGCCCACCGCATAGGCAATGTTTCTGGTCAAGAGCAGCAGAACCGAAATAACGCCGCATCCCGCCCCAAGATCCACAACAATATCCCCCGGCTTCGTGGAAACAAACTCAGAAACCAAAACCGCATCAATGGAGAAACGATAACCGTTCTTTGATTGAATCAACCTCAAACGGCCGTTCATGAATTCATCGATTGTTTCATTCGGCCTTAGCAAGTTATGAGGGAATCTGGATAATTTCATGTGGGTCTATGCTGTTGAAAACAAGCCCTGTTAGGACTTTGGGATAAAAAAAGGTCGACTTCCTGGGCATAATAAGGAAATTGCTTGTAACGTCTTTTACATGGCTAATCTTGGTGGGGTTGAGAACAAAAGCCATTTGGTACGCGCCGGATTCAACAAGTGAGAGAGCCTTTTTCATGTCGCTCTGGTAATGAAATATTTCCTCGTCATCCAGGTCTTCTTTGTTAAACCCCAGAGTTTTTTGCAGAATAAGCCTGGATAGAACAAGCACATCAAGCTTTTTCAGCGATGGGTGAAGATCGTCACCCATTTCTTCCCTGGCCCCGTGCCTGAGGGTCAATAAGTAAAATTTGCTGTCATCGGAACAATAAAATCCTAATGCTGAGCTGGTCCTGCCTTCCTGGTCCAGCAAAACTTGAATATGCTTGTACTCATTTGCGCTGCCCCGCCTTTCAAGAAGCATCGGCTTTATTTCAAACCACTGATCTACCTTTTCAAGGAAGTCGCTCAGTTGAAAACCCGCGCACCTGGTAATCAGGCGATGCGAGGGGAGAATAGTCAAACCAGGTCCGTCCATATTGGCTAAGTACATCATAACATATTCATAGGATCTGTTTGGAGGGCGGGTGCCGTATCTTGCCCTCATCATATTTCGAAAATTAAGTGCAGTTTCATAGCGATGATGGCCGTCTGCTATCAAAATGGACTTGCTCAGCATCAAATCTCCAACTTCCCTGAACGGGAAAGGGTCCTTGAGCGTCCACATCTTGTGGGTCGTTCCATCCCAGAAATCGAAAGAAATATCAGGAGGAACCCCTGCGTAGTCCCGCGTAAGGCTGAGTACTGTGTCTTCCGGGTCTTCAAAAAGACCGAAAATCTGACTGAACTGCGCATTGCAGGCTCGCAGCAGCTTCAGGCGATCTTCCCTGTGAGCTGAAAACGTTCTCTCATGCGGAATAATCACTCCGGAGTCTTTGTCCTCAATGCGTACAAGGGCAATCAGACCCCATCTCTGCCTTGGACCGTCTCCATCCCCGGGATCAAAAGTGGTGCACACGAGGTACATAGAAGGTTCATCTGACTGAATCAGAACATCTTCCGATTTCCACCTCTCAAAGGCGTCAGCGGCGCGTGTGTACCTATTGTCCCAGTCCGAATCTCCAACCTTTCTTTTTCCAAGGATGAGGCGAATTACATTGTATGGATGCCTCCTGTAGCATTCCTCCTGCTCTTGTTCCGAAATCACATCATAGGGGGGAGCAACGATTTTGGAGGGGTCCTCTCCCAGTTCACGGAAGTTATAAGTTATGCCTCTAAAAGGCGCGACAATAGCCATTTCAACAAAACCGAATTTCTTTCTTTTTCCTGCCGTTAGGCTAAAAATTCAAACTTTAAATTTTTCATACCTACCAGACATTCGACGCATGTCAAGGAAATTTGACCTACCCCCAAAGCATTTGGTTTCGGTAGACAAACCAAAAATTGACGGGGGATTTGGGAGTTAAGTTAAAGAATTCACACTTTGGCAAGTGTTTTTTTGCTAGAGGCGTGATATAAGGTTTTCGGTTGATCTCTGCTGCAAATTCACCCCAGGGAGAAGCGAGGGCACATTAGTGAGTAAACAGGGAGGAGCAAAGCATACTGCCGAAAGCCCTGACACTGAATCTCGTGCAGATATCATAATTAAGGGTGGAACCTTGCTCTCAATGGTCGAAGGGCAACCTCCACTTACTCAGGCTGTTGTCTATATCCAGGGTGATAAAATTGTGCATATTGGTTCACTTGATCAGGAAAAAATACTCCCCCACGCTGTTGAAACGATCAATGCCTCAGGTGCCCTCGTTATGCCGGGGCTCATCAATGCGCATTGCCACACAGCAATGACTCTGTTCAGGGGATTTGCCGACGATCTCCCCCTGAAGCAGTGGCTCTTTGAAAAAATATTTCCTGCCGAAGCCAAGCACCTGAGCCCTGAATCAGTGTACACGGCAGCCCTGCTCGGTTCGGCAGAAATGATCAGGTCTGGAATTACCACAGTTTCAGATGCATATTATTATCAAGACTCCACGATCAAGGCCTTCCACGAATCAGGGATTCGGGCCGTTGTAGCACAGGGCGTGATAGATTTTCCTGCCCCCGGGGTGCCGGATCCAAGCAAGAATCTTAAAGTTGGTCGGGAATTTATTGAAAGATGGATCCATTTCTCTGATTTGATAACACCCGGCCTTTTCTGCCACAGCCTCGTTACTTGTTCTGAGCGCACGCTGAGAGAAGCCATGGAAATATCCCAAGATTTTTCTCTGCCACTTCAGCTTCACCTCTCCGAAACGCTGGAGGAAGTCAGGGGGGTAGAGAAAAAGAGCGGCTTAAAACCGGTTTTCTACTTGGAAAAAATGGGCCTTCTGCACGATCGGCTCGTAGCGGTACACGCCGTCCATATGCATGAAGATGAAATAGATCTCCTTACCGAAAGAGACGTGAAAGTCGTTCACGCGCCCCAGAGTAATATGAAACTGGCTTCCGGAGTTTCAAAGGTGGGCTATATGCTTCGAAGGGGCCTTTGTGTGGGTATAGGCACGGATGGTGCTGCATCCAACAATGACCTGGACTTGTTTCAGGAAATGGATTCAGCAGCAAAGTTGTCCAAGGTTTCTACGCTGGATCCCACGAGTTTGCATGCTGAAGCTGTTCTCAAGATGGCCACTGTTTGGGGTGCCAGAGCACTTGGACTTGAAAAACAAATAGGCACTATTGAGGTCGGTAAAAAGGCTGACCTCATTATCGTCGACACGGAAAGCCCGCATCTCCTCCCTCTATACAGCCCGGCATCTGCCCTTGTTTACTCAGCCACTGGTTCAGATGTAAGAGACGTAATCGTAAACGGGAAAATCCTGCTGAGAAACCGAAGCCTGCTGGGCCTTGACCTGCCACGAATCTTGAACGATGTGAAGCTTATTGCTCGAAAGATAGTAGGTCAGACAGCCTCCTGATCGCCTCCGAAGGAGTTGATACGTATTCGACTCCGTGGATTTCCTTCCATGTATTCAGGCCGATGACAAGCTTTCCCATTTTCAAGGCCAGTCCGATTTCCGAAAGAGTGCCATACCCGCCGGAGATTGAAACCAATGCATCTGATGCCCTTACAACCAGCACATTTCTAGCCTCCCCAAGGCCGGTGGGAATGGGCATTGTGATATAGCGATTGGCCGAATCCTTTTGAATTCCGGGCAAGAGCCCCACGCTTTTTCCACCAGACTCAAAACAGCCCCTGGCAGCCCCTTCCATTACTCCTCCCAGACCGCCGCATACAAGTGTCCAGCCCTTCTCCCCGATTCCACGGCCTACGCTTCGGGCAAGCTCATAAACAGAATCCGAACAACTTCCTGCCCCAATAACACCGACATAGAGCGGTTCTCTCATTATGCACCTCATTCAAATTCCTTTAATGAATCTATAGTAATTCAGGTGCTCGCCGACATGCAAATGGCTTCATTATTGAAAAGATAAGTTGCCGGAGACAAGAGAAAAGTCAGGAATCAGGTAAAGCACATGTTCGAATCGACCTTGTTGATCATGCGCCAGCCTGGCAAAGGACTTGTCTACAAACACTTTTAACAAAAGAGAAGGTCCGGGCTCGTAGAGAGCTCTGAACTGAGCCGGGCGTTTTCAACCGCATAGGCAATACGATGTCCGAGGTCCATAAACAGGGATAGATCCTCTTTTTGAAATCCAAAAGGCCTTTGAACAGAGTCGACATATATAACACCCACTATTTGGGAAACTCCCACAAGAGGCACACACATCACTGATTCAAAATTGTGAACTCTCAAGGTGTCGGCTATTTCTTCAGGACCTTCCGCCCTTGCATCTGAAACTGCAATAGCTTTCCTTCGGGACAGAACCTCATCAACCACTTCTTTGCAAAACAAATCAACAGATTTGTCGGCAGACTTCTTTGATCGAAATATTATCTCCCTGACCTCTCCCGTATCAGGGTCTAGAAGTATGAAGGCCCCTCTATCCATCCTTCTTAGAAAATCGAAGAGGTGATCCAAAACTTTTTGCAATGCTTCCTTTATCGGCACATTCTTTCCTAAGATATCAGAAACTCTGTATAGCAATTCTAGTTTCTTCTGATTTGTCCTTTCCTTGTGCTCCAGGAAAATTCCGCTGTGCTCCCCAATTTCTGTGCCACAATGACTACCTGCTCCTTTTCATCCTGCCCCCGGCGCTCTGCATAAGCGTAACCCTCCAGTATGCCACACAAAATTTCTTTCAGATCCAATCATTGTCTCTTTTTTGAAGCCGGACACGTCTGCACATAACTCTGTGCACCGGTTTCTGTGCAAATGACCTCGAGAAAGCGCGCACCAAGGCAGTGCAGCACCGAGAAGCATCGTGGGAGGGGATTAATCCAGCCGGCGAGGATCACCATTTTTGCACAGCAATTGTTCCCTTTCAAAAGTTATGGACATCGTCTGCGGGATATAGTATATGACGCTAGCGCTTTCCAGTGCAGCCCCACGGGCAAGCCCGTGGCACGACTCCCGCCCGCCCTTAACAGCATCTATTCGCGGCTAAAACCGTGGCCTTCGGCGGGCGAGGGAAAGGCGGAGCCCACGTAGATGATCTAATCGAATGATAGAAAAAACCCAAACAGTATCGTTTATGAAAGTTTTATAAGGACTATCGTGGAAAAGACAGCCAAGAGAAGAGCTAGAAGAGTTGCGTATGCGTTCGCCCTCGTTCCTATTTTGGTAATACTTGCCGCTTTTGTGTGGTTTTTCGTAAACATGTTTGAGGGTGAGAAACCTGTAGTGAGCGTTCAGCCACTTCCAAAATTCCTCTCAAAAAGCCAGGGCTTTACCCTTCATGCCAGTGACAGAAAAAGAGGCCTCAGGACCTGCCGTGTTTCTTTGAAGCAAGGCGGCAGAGAAATAACTGTCCTGGAAAAGAAGTTCCCCTTCAAGGGTTTTTTGAACCGACGCGGCGTTCATGAATACGAAAAGCAGATTTTTGTGGATCCCTCCGCTTTAGGGCTTGCGCAGGGTGAAGCAGACCTCTATGTGCGGTTTTGGGATTACTCCAGGAGGGGTGGGGGCGACGGGAACCTGACCTTGGTCCAACACAAGATGATTGTGGATACCATCCCGCCGGGCATCAGGCCTATAAGCCGCATGCATAATGTGAACGTAGGAGGAAGCTGTGTGGTAGTTTACCAGACCTCCTCTGATGCACAAGAAACCGGTGTTTACGTGGACAACCTGTTTTTTCCAGGATTTCCGGTTGAGAGCACGCAGGAGCAGGGCATTCATGTATGTTATTTTGCCATACCCCATAACGAGAGTTCAAAACCTTCGATCACGCTCTGGGCCAAGGACAGGGCAGGCAACACAGCAAAAGCTGGCTTTTATTGCCATGTTCGAAAGAAAAAGTTTCGCGTTGACAGGGTCAATATTACCGACAGGTTCCTAGATCAGGTACTCGCTTACTTTTCGTACTATCTCGGGGATACAAAGGGTAGCAAGATTAGCAAATTTCTTAAAATTAACAATGACTTGAGGAACGAAAATCACCGATTTATTTCAAAGCTAAAGGAAAAAACCAGCCCTAAGAAGCTGTGGGAAGGAACATGGATCAGGCTCAAGAATGCCGCCACCATGGCACGGTACGCGGATCACCGTATCTATTACTACAAAGGCAAGAAAGTGGATGAAAAAGATCATCTAGGAATTGACCTTGCTTCGCTTGCTAATTCTGCGGTTCAGGCTGCCAATTCTGGCCGTATCGCGTTTGCCGGTAGACTGGGAATTTATGGCAATACAGTCGTCATTGACCATGGCCAGGGGATTGAATCTCTGTATGGGCATTTGAGCAAGATAGAGGTATCTGCTGATCAGAAAGTCAGGAAAGGAGATATAATCGGCTACACCGGGCAAACCGGCCTTGCAGGTGGCGACCATCTACATTTCTCAGTCATAGTCGGGGGGCTTTTTGTCAACCCAATCGAATGGTGGGATAGTCATTGGCTGGAAGACAATGTATTCAGGAAGCTTGCCCTTATCGAGCGATCTTCTTAACGTTAAAATCACTGCAGGCTTTTTTTCTTTCAACTGCAGTCAGTTGCATAAACCTCTGCCAGCAGGAAACATCCGAAAAATAAAAAAGATTTCGCATTGCGAGGCGTCTTCTTCATGCACTCCATTGATGAAATAAAGAAATTTGTATCCAACCACTTCTCTGAAGCATCAGGCAGCCATAGCCTTGAGCATACATACAGGGTCTACAATCTTTGCATGCACATTGGGAAGGTTGAAGGCGCAGACCTCGAGGTCTTGGCTATAGCAGCCTACCTGCACGACATAGCGAGGCCTTACGAAGATGAATCGAAAGGCACAATATGCCACGGTGAAAAAGGGGCAGAAATAGCTTCGGCCCTGCTTGAGTCCTTCCCGATTTCCGAAGAAAAAAAGGCAAATATCTTGCATTGTATTCGGGCACACAGGTTTCGCGGAAAAACCCCTCCTCAAACGCTTGAAGCAAAGGTCCTCTTTGATGCCGACAAGCTGGATGCGATTGGAGCCATAGGAATTGCGAGGGCGTTCCTTTTTGCCGGAGAGGTAGGAGCCAAGCTCCATAATCCCGGCATGGAGCCTGAAAACACCAGCCCTTATTCACAGGATGATACAGGGTACCGAGAATTTAAACTGAAGCTTTGCAGGATCAAGGATACCATGCTTACGCAAGAAGGCAACCGACTGGCTAGAGAACGGCATGAATTCATGGAACTATTTTTTCAAAGGTTCCTTGAGGAGCATGAGGGTCTAAAATAGACACCCTGCCATTTCACGCGCTTCCGAGTTTGAGCCTTAAAAGGGCTCACTTGAGCTTGATCAGGTTATTCACGTTTCTAACGCCTGAGGTAGACCTGGCCAGTGCTTCGGCTCTTTTTCGTGCCCTCTCAGTGTCTACGGCTCCGGTGAGCGTTACCGTTCCCTCAAATGTTTTTACCGAAATCGCAAAACCTTTGAGAATAGAATCACGAAAAATCTTTGCCTTGACCTTGGTGGTGATAGTTGCATCATCTACAACTTGCCCGGGAGTTCTGCCCGCAGGGGTCTGACAACCCAAAACGGAAAAAAGAATGCTTAAAAGCACTAAAAGGACCAACAATGCCTTTGCTCTCTGTGCCATATCACTTTACCTCCAACGAATCCAGTTTTGGGACAGGCGCCTGGCCTGAGTACGTTGCTCTGAAGAGCCCACTATTGAGAAACCAGGCAATCTCTTAAAGGACTTGCCAGGGCCGCTAAAGCAGCACTACTGCAAGGAGCTTTTTTCAGTACCACCGATTTTCGCGCTGATGAAAAATGTAAGATTTAGGCGGAGCTGCTTCCTGCATCTCATTGATAATGGCAACAGAAACAGCTAGTTACCCCATGGCTTATATCCAGGAA
>JAFDEF010000074.1 GCA_019310485.1 Deltaproteobacteria bacterium
TCGGCCCCTTAAAAGGCTTATGACCATTGAGTGAAAAATTTGTAGTGTAGAATTGAAAACGCACTTCCAACAATATCAACATCTTACGCAGAAAAGTGACAAACTTCGGCTAAGAGGCTGTCGGAAAACGCTCCTCTGCCATTCGACAGGCTCATGGCCTTGAGCATAGCCGAAGGGCTCCGTTATCCTTACCCTTCGTCCTTGCGGGGCACTTCTAGCCAACAGCCTCCGATGAATCCAGTTTTCCCACAGGCTGCCAGGAAGGGGCCAAGCTCAAATGCTGGATTTAGCCTCTGCTTTACCACCAAAGGCGTCAAGTGCCAAGGAAATGAAAAAGGCAACCCCGCCCACCATGATGATCGTTGCGCCGGAAGCAATATTGTAATTGTAAGAAAACCATAGCCCTGCTGTAGTGAAAAGCATACCCAGAAGCGATGAGAGAACCATGGTCTTGGCCAGTGATGTCGTATATTTTTCGGCAATGTAAGGAGGGATTGTAAGCAACGCGATAACTAGGATAAGGCCAACGACCCTGATGATCATGACCACGGAGAGTGAAATCATTGCCAGCAGGACGAAGTAAAGCAATCTCACGGGAATGCCCATCACGAAAGCAAATTCTTCATCGTAAGACATTGCTATGAATTCCTTGTAGAAAAAAAACACTACAAAAAATACTAAAATATCGAGGGATAACATGTACCAAATATCCGACTTTGGCACAGTAAGAATGCTTCCGAAGAGATAGCTCATAACGTCGGCATTATACCCGGGGGTTAACTCAATCAGTATAATACCAAGTGCCATTCCTATGGCCCACATTACCCCGATAACGGTGTCAGCTCTTTCTTTGTTCTTAACACTGGCTATGCCCATGACCATTGAAACTGCCAGGGCAAAGATAGCGGCCCCTAGGGCTGGTGACATGCCAATATAGAAAGCCAGCCCAATGCCACCGAAAGAAGCATGGGCAATGCCCCCGGATATAAACACTATCCTGTTGACAACAATAAGTGTCCCCAGAATCCCGCAAACAATGCTAACCAAAATTCCTGCAAGCAGGGCATTTCGCATAAATTCGAATTGAAGTGCTTCCCACATCCTATTTTTTCCCATGGGTGGGCAGGACCCGGTGAGGAAGGCCGTGGGCAACCAAATCGACCGGACACTGGTAGGCCATTTCCAGCATTTCTTGGGTGATTTTGCCGGCTTCATGAAAAATCAAGTGCTTGTTGACGCATGCAATGGACTTCATGTAGCTCGAAACAACTCCAATATCATGAGTTATCACAACTATGGTGGCTTCAGCGTTGAGTTCTTTCAAGAAATCATAGAGGTCTGTTTGAAAATCAGGGTCCACACTGGCGGTCGGTTCGTCTAGGAAAAGAATCTTTGGCTCTGTTGCAAGTGCCCTGGCAATGAATACCTTTTGTCGCTGTCCTCCTGACAGACTCCCCACAGGCATATGACGGTATTCCCACATTCCCACTCTTTCAAGCGCTCTCCTGGCTTTTTGTTTATCTTCTTCCGAATACCTTCTTCCAATCCTTGACGCCCCTAGCCTCCCCATAAGCACGACCTCCATTGCAGATATGGGAAAGCCAAGATTAAAGTCCATGCTCTGGGGCACGTACCCGACTTTGTGTCTGGCTTTCAAGGGTTCCTCACCCAGAACAAGAATTTGACCCTTGTCCGGTCTGAGCAGCCCCAGCATGAGCTTTAAAAGCGTTGTCTTTCCTCCTCCATTCGGGCCTATTATCCCCAGAAAGTCTCCTTGCTCCAGGGCAAAGGTCACCTCTTTTAGGACCTCCGTCTTGCCGTAGGAAAAGTACACGTTCTTGAACTCGATGGCGTACTTTTTCATGATCCCCCCAGCGGAAAACTAACAAGAGCTGATTTTACGCGGGCGCGAACTCCAGGCTGAGGTCTACTGCACGTGGGGAGTGTGTAAGCGCCCCCACTGAAATAATGTCAACACCTGTCTTTGCAATCTGCTCTATGTTATCGAGACTGACATTCCCGGACGCTTCCGTTATTGCTTTTCCGCTTACTAGTTTTACAGCCCTTTTCATCATGTCCGGTGTCATATTGTCCAGAAGTATCGCGTCAGCGCCCGCTCTAAGAGCTTCTTCTACGCCGGCAAGGTCTTCTACTTCTACTTCGATCTTTATGGTATGAGGAGCGCTCTTTCTTGCCATGGAAACAGCTTTGCTCACGGAACCCGCAACTGCAATGTGGTTGTCTTTGATCAGGATTCCATCATAAAGCCCATGGCGGTGGTTAAATCCGCCGCCTGCGCAAACAGCATACTTGTCCAAAACTCTAAGGCCGGGAGCAGTTTTTCGCGTGTCAACAACTCTTGCCCTGGTCAAACTGACCTTTTCTACAAAGGCCCTTGTGAGGGTTGCAATGCCACTCATTCGCTGGAGGAAATTCAACGCAGTGCGCTCACCCATTAAAATTGCATCTGTAGGGCCTGAGAGGGTACTGACTTTCTGTCCCTCCTCCACGCTCTGCCCATCCTCGAAGTGGTTCTCATATTCTATAGCTGGTGAGAGCAGTTCAAAAACCCTGTTAAACACAGAGAGTCCCGCCAGAATCAAGCTCTCTCTTGCAAGAAGATAAGCCTCTGCCCTGCCCCCGGGAGCGACAATTGCCCCTGTGGTTAAGTCTCCGTTGCCCAGATCCTCCTCAAGGGCATTACGGATAATACGATCCACCAACAATGAGTTTTCAATCATTTATAGACTCAAAAAAAGCAAGGTTTTGGTTAAGCTTGTCGAGCTGAAGGCGCATGGAATCGACCTTGGCTTTTACCTTCTCCACCACTTCAGCCGGTGCCCTTTCCATGAAGCGTTTATTTGAAAGCTTGTTCTGTGCGCTTGCCATGTCTTTTTCAATCTTTCCAATGGCCTTTTTCAATCTCTTTTTTTCTTCCTCAAAGTCAAGCAATCCCTTGAGAAGAACGTGGACCTGGTTATGCCCAAGCACGCACGTGGCAGAGGCTTCCGGTTTTTGGACCCTGTGTTCCACGGCAATAGAATCAACCTTTGCCAGGTTTTGAATGTACGCAAAATTCTTCCTTATTCGATCCGCATCCCTCTCCTCAGGTGCCTCTATGACGACATCCACCTTCTTTGAGGGAGAAATGTTCATCTCTCCCCTTATGTTACGAATCCCCGTAGTAACCCCCATAATAAGATCCATCTCGGAAAGAGCATCCAGGTCAACCTGGAAATCAGAAGCTTGGGGGAATTTGGCGACCATGATGCTCCCCTCAGTGCCTGGAAGTCTTTGCCAGATTTCTTCTGTCACAAAAGGCATAAAAGGGTGAAGCAGCTTGAGGACAGCAGCCAGCGTGCTCTGAAGAACCATTCTTGAAGTTCTCTTAGCCTCTTCATTATTACCGTAAAGGGAGAGTTTTGCCATCTCTAGATACCAGTCGCAGAACTCGTGCCAAACAAACTGGTATCCCATGCTTGCCGCATCGTTAAAGCGGTACTCTTCCAGTGCAGTGCTTATCTGTTCGCTTACCTCAGAAAGCCTGGTCAAAATCCATCGCTCCGCAAGTGTGTATTCGCGCCCCTGAGCCTCAATCTCCACTGAGTCATCGAGATTCATCATAGCGAAGCGGGCTGAATTCCACAGTTTGTTAACAAAATGCCTGTAGCC
Organism: Deltaproteobacteria bacterium; assembly: GCA_019310485.1. Taxonomy (GTDB): domain Bacteria; phylum Desulfobacterota; class DSM-4660; order Desulfatiglandales; family HGW-15; genus JAFDEF01. Next base: position 3,673 of record JAFDEF010000074.1, read on the forward strand.
GGATATTCTCTCTTCCGATAGCTTTATGTCTCTGCCCTGCGCTGCAAGGGCGGCAAGGGTAAAGCGAAAAGCGTCTGTGCCGTATTCATCCAGGACTTCCAGCGGATCTATCACGTTTCCCTTTGATTTGCTCATTTTCTTGCCGTGTTCATCCCTTACCAGGGCGTGGATGTAAACCTCGCGAAATGGGACGTCGCCCATAAACTCAAGGCCCATCATCATCATTCTGGCCACCCAGAAAAAAAGGATATCAAAACCGGTGACCATGGCAGAAGTAGGATAAAAAGTCCTGAGTTCCTCGGTATCATCAGGCCACCCGAGCGTTGAAAAGGGCCACAGGGCTGAGCTGAACCAGGTATCCAGCACGTCTGATTCCTGCAAAAGCTCTTTTGAATGACACGAAGAGCATTCTGCCGGTTCCTCTCGAGCCACGACGATCTCCCCGCAATTCTGGCAGTACCAGGCAGGGATCCGGTGTCCCCACCAGATCTGCCGGGAAATACACCAATCTTTGATGTTGTTCATCCACTCGAAATAGACTCCAGCCCAGCTTGAAGGAATAATAGTCGTATCCCCCTTTCTGACAGCCGCAATGGCTTTTTCAGCAAGGGGGGTTATCTTGACAAACCACTGTTTTGAGAGAAGTGGTTCGATCATTGTCTTGCATCTGTAACAATGGCCTATGGCATTGCGGTAAGGCTCTATCTTCTCGAGCAGTCCAGCCTTCTTCAAATCTTCCACTATCTTTTCCCTACACTCGAACCTGTCCATGCCCTGGTAAGGGCCAGCGTGCTCGTTCATTTTGCCATCTTCCGCAATGACCCTTATTCGGTCGAGCCCATGCGCATTGCCAATCTCAAAGTCGTGGGGATCGTGAGCAGGTGTGATCTTGAGGGCGCCGGTACCAAATTCCCTGTCCACGTACCTATCGTAGATCACGGGAATCACCTTATTTAGTATTGGCAAAATAACCTGTGCGCCGGAAAGATTGGTGTATCTTTCGTCTTCGGGGTTCACTGCCACTGCCGTGTCCCCCAGCAAAGTTTCGGGTCTTGTAGTAGCAACGGTCAGATGTCCTTCCCTTCCCTCAAAAGGGTACTTTATATAATAAAGAAAGCTGTCCATCTCTGCGTGTTCGACTTCCAGATCTGCAAGTGCGGTGCGGCAGCGCGGGCACCAGTTGATTATGTAATCGCCTCTGTAGATTAGTTTCTTTTCATAAAGCCTCACAAAAACTTCGCGCACAGCCCTTGAGAGGCCTTCGTCCATGGTAAACCTTTCCCTGCTCCAATCGCAGGAACTTCCGAGACGCTTCAACTGGTTTATAATCAGGCCCCCATATTTCTCTTTCCACTCCCACACTCGCTCAATAAACTTCTCGCGTCCGATTTTGTGGCGATCCAGGCCTTCTTTGGCTAAAGCTTTTTCAACGACGTTTTGCGTGGCGATACCGGCATGATCCGTGCCCGGCTGCCACAAGACGTTGAATCCCTTCATTCTCTTGAATCTACAAAGGATGTCCTGAAGGGTATTATTAAGCGCATGGCCCATGTGCAGGGACCCCGTCACATTAGGGGGCGGAATCACAATACAGTAAGGGGGCTTTTCCGACTTAGGTTCTGGCTTGAAAAGACCCTTTTCCTCCCAGTATTTGTACCACTTCTCCTCAACCTCTTTAGGCTCATAGGATTTGCTAATTGCTTCATCATGCATTAAAGACTGCTCCTCCACTAACAAACTTAATACTTGATAGCATGCTCTTGCAAAATAATAAGTGCGTCCCCATCGGCGCGCACCAGCAAAGTGAACAAAAAATGATGCACAACGCTCCACGCCCTCCTGCCATATAACAGCACCCACCACCTCTTGCCCTACCAGCGACCTACAGGGTATTATGGCGAGGGCGAACAAAAAAGGGTTGCTTCAAGAGCAACCCCAAAACTAAGCATAAATTTCAAAGCTTTTAAAGACTTTTTTGAAGCTTCAATCAGAAGAGGCAGACTCAAGGCTTTTTTCCAGAGCTTCAATAGCCTGCCCAATCACTTTTTGAGCAACTTCGGCCACCGTCTCGCGCACGACCCTCTCAACAACGTCTTCCACGACCTTTGTAATGAGCTCTTCGATTCTTTCCTCAGTGATCCCTATAACTTCTGTCGTTACTTTTTCTTCACGTGCCCCCTCAACCTCCTCCGCTCGCGCCCCCTCATCAGAGAGTCCCTCGCTAACCGCCTCCTCTAACTTTTGCTCTTTTTCAACGGAGATTTGAGGCTGAGCCTCTTGAGCTTGCTCAATTTTAAGATCAAGCTCGATTCCAGGCTCTTCCTCCACGGTCTCGTCAGCGAGATCAGATCCAGCCACCGCAGGCTCTTCCGCTACTTCTCTTTCTCCGGCCTCTTGATCCAACTCAAGCTCAATTTCATCTCCGCCCGCCTCTTCTAACAGGGCTTCCAGATCAGTTTCTGCCGTTCCTTTCTCCTCGACCTCAGGCTCTGCTTTCACCTGCTTACCCTGTTCCTCAGGGGTTCTTTCCTCCAAAAGCTTCTCAATCTCTTCAGCTGTTATTTCCTCTTGGCCGGGCTCCTCTCCGGTGTCATCCAAATCCAGCTCAAGGGAAATATCTGAAACGTCAAACTCTTCTTCTCCCTTCCCAGTCCCTTCTTCACCCAAGGCCCCCCCTTCTTTTGCTGGGGCACTAGCAGAAAAATCAATATCTTTTTCGATTTCTATGGATTGGCTCTCTTTCAACCAGTTGGCTACTTCCACATCTCTCGTCTCTTCTTCACCGGGACCTTTTTCTACGAGATCGGTCAGCTCAATTATTTCATCTTCGGGGTCAGAGCCCAGATTCTGTAGATCAGAATCTTCGGAGGCAATGTCGTCCAGATCAAAGTTGAGAAGATCTTCCTCGTCGTCAATCTGGTTATCCGTTACAGGACTCTTTTTTTCATCCATATCACCAGCCTCCATTTGCTGATATTTAGGGTTCGGAAAATCATTTTAACCAATTTTTAATAAGTAACACGAAATGTTGCTGGTGTCAAGACTTTATATTGTCGCAAATATAGCCTATATTTAACGAATTTGTTTTACTTAACATAAGATTTTTTAAGGTTAGTATTTTTCCATGAACTAAGCTCAACAAAACCTTCCTATTGACACCCTACACAAAAAGTGATAAAAATTTATTACATTGTAATGGGCGATTAGCTCAGTTGGATAGAGCGTTGGTCTCCGGAACCAGAGGTCGCGCGTTCGAGTCGCGCATCGCCCATCATATCTTATTGAAATTACTTGCCTTTTTCCCTGTCTAAAAATCCCTGGTAAAGAACTGGTAAAACCTAGTGCCACAAAGTGACAGCATGAGAATGACAAACGGAGGTGTATTCATGGATCAAATCGAAATATTAAAACAAGAATACCAAAGTTACGGAGGCGATTTATCTGAACTTGAGGGACTAAGCGAGGATCAGATTAAAACCGCAATTAACTTACAGAAAGAGATTTACGAGTTGCAAAATTCTTCTTCTGATCAAAGTGATGCGCAAATGATGCAGAGTGATGCAGATTTGCTGCAAGAAATAGAAAATCTTAAAATGCAGGATACAAGCGGTCTTTCTGAAGATGAAAAACGCCAGCACGAAAATGAAATTATTAAGCTGGAAAATCGAATTCGAGAATCAATCGGCCTGGAGCCAAAACCGTTGCACGTTCTTGATGAGGACTTAGAAAAAATTATCATACTCAATATCCAAGATGAATTCTTGGAAAAATACCAAGACAAAGGCAAATTGACACCAGAAGGTAAAGAAATTCAAGACCGTATTACCAGCTTAAGACAAAATATTGAGTTACAACAGGAGCAACAAAGAGAAAAGATTCAATTCCTGGACATGGCAAGCAGGGAATTGAACCGGCTTTCCAAAGTTCCGGATAAATATATTGATAAGGAAGTTCGAGGCGTTATTCAAATTTTGAAGAATCCTTTATTCATGCAATGGAAAAGGGATTTATTTGAACTCAAAAAAAGAATCAACGCTAAGTGCAAGGCAGAAAAATCTCTTGAGAGAGAGGGGCTCCACCAGATTGATGAAAGATCAAGTCTCTGGCGTCTTAAAAGTAAGGTGGATGCTCTGGTTGATAGCTTGGAGGTGGCAGAATGAAACCGGTTGAAGAAATTATTAATGAATTGTCAAGCAAAATTCAAGACACAGAAACACTAGAGATCATCAAACAGCATCTCGAATTTTACAAGGGAGAGCTAGATAAAGCTATCGTTGAAAGAGATAAGCAAAGAGCCAAAAAACGCCAGTTAATGGCAGAATTGGAAGAAAAAGAACGAGAATCAGCCGTAACAGCTATTTTTGAGAAAAAACTGGAAGATTTAAAGGCTAAATTGGTAAAAGACAAACTTGACTCAAAGCGCAGGGAACTTTTGGAGGCAAAGATAACTCAGGCTGCAAAGCAGCATGGGGCATATAATCCTTCACAAGTTGCAAAGTTGCTCTTTGATCAATTTCAGTATGATGCTGATTTAAATGAATTTTATATGGAAAAGAAAAAGCAGGACACAACGCTTGAGCGTTTATCAGTTGAGCAAGCTGTTAAAAGTTTTCTTCAAGATTCTCAAAATGCAAACTTAGTCAAAAGCAGTGTCAATACTGGAGGCACAGGCCACAAAGAAACATCTTTTGCTGCCAGAACACAGACCAGAAAGCCTAAATATTCAAAAGAACAGATTTTGAAATCGGAACAGCTTGGCCTGACCATTCAGGATTATATTGAGATTGAAAAATTGAGAAAAAGGAAATTATACGGAGGTAATGATAATGATTGATGCAATCACAAGGTTAGTTTCTTTTTCACCACAAGAGCAGCAAGTCTTTAAGCTGTATTATGAAAAATACCTGAGTGAAGATGAAATTGCGAAAACCCTTGGTATTAGTCGGTTTACAGTCGGTGCACTTCTTCACAGAAGCAGGCTGAAAATAAAAAACATAGGGAGGGTTTTAAATGTCCACAATAAAAATTGAGAACAGACGTCTAGTGCGTCTAGCACGCTTAATTGCACGTTTCTATGGATACAGCTCAATCCACGAGTATGTCACAGCATTGCTTGCTCAAGACCTAAAAAACGTTAGTGACTATATTAATGCAAGAGTATCGCAAGAGGCCACCTTACATGATCTAGGTCTCTCCACTGATCTGAGTGAGCCCCCGATGGCCACTTTAAAATACCCCACCTGTGGCCGGGTCAAAATACCCCGGCGACAGGTTAAAGTAGTGTACTAATCCTGGGCGTAAAAATCCATGCTTTTTCCTTTTTCA
>JAFDEF010000038.1 GCA_019310485.1 Deltaproteobacteria bacterium
AATCTTTGCTGGTCTGGCCATTTTCTGTTTGTACCTCCTTGATTAAGATCTGGATTGTTATGGCACAAACAGAATTATACATTAATATCATCTTGATTGCAAATTGGAATTAGAGGGATGTCTCAAGTTAAAAAGTTAAGTACGTCCCTGTCTTTCGTAACCACCGCCACCTGGAGTTTCAATGCGGAGAATATCCCCCTTCTTTAAGGAAGCAGAGAATTTTCCGGGCCATGTCTCTCTCGTCCCTTCGCGGATAAGAATATTTTTCCCCACTGCACCGGGTTTTCCGCCGAAAAGCCCGTAGGGCGGGAATTTTCTCCTCTCTGAGAGGACCGTAACTTCGGCATCGGAGAGAAGCTGAATCTCCCTTGTAATGCCGTCCCCTCCGCTGCGCTTTCCTTGCCCGCCCGTACCTCGCCGGATGGAATATTCCCGGACAAGGAAGGGATACGAGTACTCCAGGGCCTCTATGGGTGTATTCATCGTGTTGGTCATGTGGCAATGAACAGCACTCTCCCCATCACTACCTGCTGTCGCGCCCATGCCCCCTCCTATTGTCTCATAGTATGCGAACGGCTTTTGGGTTCTCGGGTCAATCCCCCCAATAGTTACATTGTTCATGGTCCCCTGGCCAGCAGCCGGGATGCTTTCAGGTATTGCACCAGATAGTGCACCCAGAATCACGTCAACAATTCGCTGAGACAACTCCACATTGCCACCTGCCACTGCTGCCGGGAACTCAGCGTCCACAACACTCCCTTTTCTCGTGATGACCTTCAGCGGCCTCAGGCAACCCTCATTGGTCGGGATGTCAATGTCAACAATTGAGCGAAACACGTAAAGCACTGCGGAAAGCGTGATGGCATACACACCGTTGATGCTCCCCTGTGCCTGGGAGTCCGAGTTTCGAAAATCGAGCACTGCCTCATCGCCCCTGACAGTGATAAGTACATGCACTTTTATCTTTTCCCGGGCAAGACCGTCATCATCCATGAAATCTTCAAACGAATAAAACCCGTCCGGAATACTTTTGATGGCCCTGCGGGTTACCTGTTCGGCATAACTCATGAGGCTTTGCGCATAAAACTCCACTGTGTCAAGGGTGTATTTCTTGATAAGCTCCTCTGTTCTTCTTACTCCCGTTATATTTGCCATGATCTGAGCGGAAAAGTCCCCTTCCCTTTCTCCCGGGGTCCTAACATTGTTGAGCAAGAAACCCATTATCTTGCGGTCAATCTTCCCTTCTTCAACTATTTTGAGCGGAGGAATAATTATCCCTTCCTGAAACAGGGAAGTTGAAAGGGGCATGGAGCCGGAACTCATTCCACCCACATCAGCATGGTGGGCCCTGTTTGCTACGTAAAAGCGGGGGTCTTTTTCTCCGGCAAATACCGGGGCCACTATCGTGATATCGGGCAGGTGGGTACCTCCCTTGAAGGGATCGTTGAGCATAACCATATCCCCTTCCCGGAAGGGAAGAGCCTCAATAGCTGATTTAACCGACATGGGCATTGAGCCGAGGTGCACAGGAATATGGGCTGCCTGGGCAATCATGCTGCCCTCACGGTCAAAGACTGCGCAGGATAGATCCCTTCTTTCTTTGATATTGGGCGAAAAGGCAGTTCTTGTAAGAGTAACGCCCATCTCTTCTGAGATAGAAGAAAATCGGTTTTTGAATACCTCTAAGAGGATCGGATTAACTTTCATATTGGTATTTTCTCACTGCGAAAATTGAAGCACAATGTTTCCAAATTTATCTACGAATCCCCCTGCAAATGGGGGGATTACCGTGGTTGAGGAATACTCAACCACGATGGCCGGCCCTTTTATTCTATTACCTGCCAGAAGTTTTTCCCTGTCAATTACCATGGCTTCCATATCCTTACCTTCAAACATCACTTTCCTTTGCCCGAGAAAGGCCTCAGAAGGGATCCTTTCAACCAGTTTTTCCGCTTCTCGGAATTTAGGTTTGTCCGGAATACCCCTTGCCCTGAGTCTCAGGTTAACAATTTCGACGGTCTTGTTTTCATTTCGGTATCCGTAAGTTTTTTCATGTACCTTGTGGAACCCGTTTACATAATCTTCATCAAATGGAACTATGATCTCGTATGATTGCCCCTCGTAACGCATATCAAGGTATCTCTCCAGGACCAGGTTTTCCTCTGAAATACCTTCTTCCAGAAGGTCCTGCACTCCCCTTTTCTCCAGGTCGAAAAAGCCGGCGACGAGTTCTTCCCTCTTGGACTTGTGCTCATTTGTCATCACAGTGAGGGAGTAATCCTTTATGACATCTGCCATTAACATGCCGAGGGCAGAGAGGATCCCGGGGTTTTTGGGTACAAGCACGTTTGGAATGTTCAAGAGCCTGGCCAGAGATGCGGCGTGCATTCCTCCCGCACCACCAAAACAAAGTAAAGTGAACTCCCTTGGGTCAAAGCCCCTTTCCACTGAAATGACCCGGATGGCCTTTTCCATTGAGGTATTGGCAACCGAGAGAATGCCTTCGGCAAGCTCCAGGGGTGAAAGTCCTGCCTCTTTGGCCATCTTTTCAAAATAGGGACCGATCCTGTCACTTTGAAGCTCCATCCTCCCTCCCAAGAAATGATCGGGGATCAATCGGCCCAGAAGCAAGTTTGCGTCCGTGACGGTGATCCATTCTCCTTTGCCATAGCAAATAGGACCAGGGTCTGCTCCGGCACTTTCAGGCCCTACCCTTAGTGAGCCCCCTTCGTCCAGAAAAGCGATGGACCCTCCGCCCGCACCCACCGTGTGGATATCAATCATTGGAACTTTAATAGGATAGCCAGAGATTTCAGATTCAACGGTAATCGACAATGTTCCGTCCAGAAGGCACACATCCGTGGATGTTCCACCCATGTCAAAAGTGATGAGCTTAGAGTGCCCTGCCATCTTGCCGATCTCAAAGGCTCCGACAACGCCACCTGCAGGTCCCGAAAGTATCGTTCTGACCGATTCCTTCATAGCCGTGGGGGCAGAAATGCTGCCCCCGTTCGATTGCATTATGCTGAGGGTATCCCTCTGACTGAGTTCATCCATGAGATGGCCGATATAGCTTTCCATTTTCCGGCACACATAAGCATTGATCACCGTAGTGGAAGTTCTTTCAAACTCCCGAAACTCGGCCAGGATCTCATGGGAAAGGGACACCGATACGTCCGTTTTGCGGAGAAGCTCTCCTAACAGGTTCTCGTGGGAAGGATTTATGTATGAAAACAGGAAACATACTGCCACTGATTCCACCTGAAGCTCCCTGATCCGGTTGACGATTGCACGTGCCTCCTCAACATTAAGAGGCTCAAGCTCCTCACCAGTGTGAAGAATTCTTCCCTGGATCCCGAATCTCAGGTCCGCGGCCACGATACAGGGTTCCTTTTTGTATGCAAGGTCATAGAGGCGGCTTCTATTCTGGCGCCCGATCTCAATGATGTCCTCAAAGCCCTTGTTTGTTATCAGCGCTGTCTTTGATCCCTTCCTTTCCAATATTGCATTTGTAGCAACAGTGGATCCGTGGGTGATCCTTTTGCGCTTTCCCAAACCTATCTCTTTCAGGCCTTCCAGAACCGCAGTTGCTGGATCAGGGGGCGTTGAAAGGATTTTGTAAACACCCCACCTTTCACCATCTTTGAAAATGAAGTCTGTAAAAGTCCCTCCTGTATCAACTCCTATTGTAATCACTGAATCACCCTCGATATCATGTCCACCAGTAGACAAATCTCCGCCATTGCACCGCGCTCGTGATCAAGTCCAAGACAACCCCTTGGGCCTGAGAGGCAAACCTCTACCAGTCCGGTTTTCCCACAAGCTCCTAGATCCCCAGAAAAGCTGTACGGAACATATCGCTCTCCAGTAATTCCTTTCCTGTGCCGTGGGCGACTATTCTTCCGGTCTGAAGAATATATCCCCTATCAGCCAGGTCCAGGGCCTCCCTCACGTTTTGCTCCACAAGGAATATAGGTATCCCCTGCCTCTTTAGCTCTCTTACAGTGCCCAGGACTTCGTCAACCAGAAGCGGTGCCAGGCCCAGGGAAGGCTCATCAAGCATGAGTACCTTGGGCCTTGACATCAAGCCCCGGCCAATTGCAACCATTTGCTGCTCACCGCCTGAAAGTGTGGATGCCGCCTGGCCACGCCTCGCTTTGAGTGCGGGGAAAAGGTTGTAAACAAAGTCAAGCGAGTCTTGGATTTCTTTCTTGTCATTGAGAACGTAGGCTCCCAGCAAAAGGTTTTCTTCCACGGAGAGCGGAGTGAAGAGCATCTTTTCCTCAGGAACGTAGATTATGCCAAGCCTTACGATCTGCTCTGTCCTGAGCCTATGAATTTCGCGGCCCATGAAAAGAATTTGCCCGTCAAATACTCGCTGTGCTCCCATAATGGCACGGAGCAACGTGGACTTGCCGGCTCCGTTGGATCCAAGCACGCACACGGTCTCGCTAGGTTCAAGGCTTACGGAAACACCGTGCAGCACTGCAAGTCCGGAATATCGCACTTTAATATCTTTTGTCTCAAGGATGGCATGCCGATTCATTCTTACCCCGTTTGATCCCGGGAAACTCGTTGAAGCCCCAGGCCTACTTTGCCTCCCGGACATGCTCGCGGACGAACCTCTCTCCAAGATATGCCCTGATCACCTGCGGATCCCTGGCAATAGCTTCCGGTTTTCCGTCAGCTATCTTCTTGCCGTAATCCAGGACAATTACTCTCTGGCTGACCTTCATGACCAATTCCATTACGTGCTCGATCAGCATGACCGTAATCCCGAGATCCCTGTGAACGTGCCCGATCGCTGCCATAATTTCTTCTATCTCATTTGGATTCAACCCTGCTGCCACTTCATCCAGCAGGAGCAGTTTTGGCTCTGATCCGAGCGCTGTCGCCATGGTCACTTTCTTTTGGGCTGCCACAGGCAGTTCGCTCACCAAGTAATGCGAAAGGGCTTGCAGCTTCAGGTCCCTAAGGATTTCACTTGCCCTGGCCCTGGCAATTGCCCTTGACCTGGTCCTCATAAAACAGCCGACCATAACGTTTTCTTCAACGCTCAGATCGCCCGAGGCTGCATAAACCTGAAAAGTCCTGGCCAGTCCCCTCCGGGCCACCTCATGAGCCTTGAGCTTAGTGATGTTTTCCCCGTCAAAAAAAATCTCGCCGGAACTGACAGGGTGCAGTCCTGAAATGCAATTGAAAAGGGTGGTCTTTCCTGCTCCGTTGGGCCCAATCAGGCCCACCAATTCTCCCTTCTCGAGGTTAAAGGAAATATTGTCATTGGCCTTAAGGCCCCCGAAGTATTTTGAAACATTTCGGACTTCAAGAAGGCTCACTATCTTGCTTTCCTCCCCCTCACTCTCTCGACGATTCCCCAGATACCCCGCGGCTCCACAGCAGAGACAAGCATAATGATTATTGCATAAATGATAAGGTCAATTCCAACCAGACCCGCTCTAGCGCCCAGCCATTCTTTAAGATAGCTTTTCATTGGGATCAGTACGCCTGCGCCGATAATCGGACCCCACAACGACCCCGCACCTCCAAGCATTGCCATGAGGGCAATCAAGATGGAGAGATCAAGGCTCATAGTGTCCTCAGGTTCAATATTCTTTATGTAGCACGCATGAAAAGAGCCCACCATACTGACAAAAGCAGTCGCAATAGCATAAGTCTTTACCTTGGCCCAGTGAACGTTGATGCCAAGGGATCTAGCCACATCTTCGTTGTCTTTAATGGAGCGGAGCTGAAAGCCGAGGCGCGACTTCCGGAACCAGTTTACGTACAAGATGCCCAGAAAGAAAAACCCCAAGATAATATAATAGTAATACACGTCTTGCTTGAAGATCAGTCTCAGAAAATCAGGGGGGCTGTACTTGATCGGGGATATTTCTAGACCCCGTGCAGCGCCTACAAAATCCCACACCTCAAAAAGATCCTTAAGAACAAGTGATGTTGCAATAGTGGCGATTGCAAAGTAATGGCCTTTCAGGCGGAAAAGGGGATAACCGATAATGAAAGACCAGCAAACCGCAAAGAACATCCCCATAGGCATGGAGACCCAAAAAGGCACGTTCCATCGGGTGAGCATTACTGCGGCCGTGTACGCACCAATGCCCACATACTGTGCCTTGCCCAGGTCTACTTGGCCTCCGTAACCCCCTATAGTGTTCCAACCCATACCGTAGAGGGAAAACATCAAGAACTGAATCATGGTTGCCATTGCAAAGGATGAATGCGGGAAGATCGGAAAGCACACAAGGAAGACAGAAACAACCCCTGCAATGAACATGTCCGTGCGGGGAAAATCCGAGAAATCCAGGGCGCTTTTTATCGCTTCCATCCAAACAGCCCTCTTGGCCGTACCACCATGATTATGAAATAGGCCAGATAGACCCACATATACTTGAACGATGTCATTGGCACATTAGCCATCCAGCGGATATTGAAAGTGTATGTGAAAAAGTCCCAGATTCCTGGAATCTCTGTAATAATCCCTACCACAAGGCCTGCAAAAAAAGCACCTGGAACACTGCCGAAACCCCCAAGCGCGACAATTGCAAAAGCGATCATGGTGAAAAGAAGGCCTATGAAGGGATTCACAGACCAGAAATTTACTATCAATGCCCCGGCGATAGTTACCGACGCCCCACCTATTCCCCATGCTAGCGCATTCATCCGCTCCGTGGGTATGCCCATGTACCGCGCGCCCTGGGAGTTCAGGGCTGTAGCAGTCAGCGCCTTGCCGATCTTGGTCCGATTCATAAGGATCCACACTGCCCAAAAAGCGGCCACAGAGAGTCCCGCTGCTGCCAGTTTGGTTGCGGGAATAATGACGCCCATTCCGATATCAAAGCTCTTGCCCACGAGTAACCCGTGATGAAGAGCTCTGTCCTCGGAGCCAAAAATCAGCAGGGCCAGGTTTCTCAGAAAAAGCATAAGCCCGAAAGTTCCCAGTAGCTGTGCTACCATCGGTCCGCGCAGGAGAAACTTAACAAACCCGACATAGCAAATTACGCCCAGGACAAATCCAACAATTGCTGCAAACGGCAAAGTGAGCAGAGGGTCGATCCGCAGGCTCTGGGCTGTTAACAGCCCTGTGTACATACCTACCATGAGGAATTCGCCATGGGCGAAGTTCACGATATCCATGACCCCAAAAATGATCGTGAGGCCCAGGGCCACGAGCGCCAGAACCATGCCAATAAGTAAGCCTGCTGCTAGGGAGCTAACAAGGATATCCATAAAAACAATATCTTTCTAAAATAATGAGGAAAAGGCCCACCTCACCCTCTCCGTCCCAAGGGAGGGGAAGGAGCAACGGGAGATGGCCACTGGATCAAGCGAGTAACTAATAGCCAGGGAATGGGAAAATCATGTCAGCCGAAGCCACGTCAAAAGGATAAATGATTTCAAGTCCCATTTTTCCATCCGGCCCTTTCTGGTACTGCCCGATCAGGCCGGATCCAAGAACGTTCTGGCCAAGCTCTTCGCCGGATGTTGAAAACTTTATGCCGGCCCACGGTACGACCAACTCGCTGCCAGGTATATTAATCGAGTTGGCAGCCCCCTGGATGTCAGCCGGCTTAGTTGAACCCACCTTCTCCAGAACATGGACCCAGGTCTGAACGCCTGTAAAGGCGCGGGCTGAAGCACCTCCCAGATCATTCCCGGTCTTGGCCTTATACAGGGCATTCACTTTCCCGGCAAGGGCTTTGATTTCAACCACCTTGGGAAGAAACACGGTCCGGGTCAAAATCCCCTGGATGCTGTCCCCAAGGGTACTGCGGAATTCGGGCTTCTCGAATCCAGCGTCCTGCCCCCAGATAATCTTGGGGCGCACTCTTTGCGCTTTCAGGGTCTTTACCATGAGAATGGCATCTGAAGTATAGGAAGCGAATAGCAGTACATCTGCTCTACTGGCTTTTAGAGAGCGCACCTCGCTTGAAAGATCAGCAGACTTAGCCGCATAAAGGAGAGACTTCCTCAGATTAAAACCATATTCTTTTGCAAAGCTTGCTATCAGCCGGGAAACATGGGATCCCCACTCAGTCTTTTCACAGGCTGATGCCACGTTGATGATTTCCTTCTTGGGGACGGCCCTAACCCCCCTCACCTTGCCCTCGGTCAAGCCTTTCAGTAGTTCAAAAAGGTCTTTAGTAAACCATCTATCATGGGGTGTTGTGCGCCAGAACCATTTGAAGCCTCGCTTGGTTAATGCCGGAGAGGTGGAGGTTCCATTAATCATTGGAACCCCATATTGTTCGCATACTGCACTTACGGTCTTGGTGACCGAGCTGTGATAACAACCCAGGATCCCGTCCACTTTGTCATCTAGAATCAGTTTCTTGGCCAGATCAGCACCCAGTGTGGGATTTCCCTCGTGATCCTTAAAAATCAGTTTGATCTTTGCCCCGCCAAGACTTTTGATACCACTGTTCCTTGCCATGGTCATGGGGAGATCCGGCATTACACTGTTTGCGATTTTTGCAGCCAACTCTGCACCAGCCCTTAGCTCACGCCCGGCCGCTGCTGCTCCCCCTGTGAGAGGATAAATCACCCCGATCTTGACTTCGCCCGCGGCAAAACCGCCGGGGGGACATAGAAGCACTAAGATTGCCAAAATACCAACAAAAAACGCGCCGAACCTAAGAACCGACTTCATTTGCCTTCCTCCTTTTTGGTTTGGAATTCACGGATAGGGGGTCTATAAACCTGAAGACCCGACGCCTGCGTCCTTTGGCCCATCTCCCTTACAGGCCCCCATGGTTGCCGAAGCAATTCCAGGGCGGCTTTAAAATAAAGAAATACCACATTTTGGTGCTGGCTAGCAAATCAAATCCCTCGCTTTTGATAGCGTCCTCGCTCGTGGGTCACGCTCAATCTTGGTTCATAGAAACGACTCTCTTACAGCAAGGTCAGAGCTTCGTCCTTCAGATCAGTTACAAACATGTGCCCGGGTGCATGGGTAATTACCAATGGAAGGGGTCTTGATGTTGCAGCAAGGGTTGAAGTTACTCCGCATGCCCAGAAAACAGGTATTTCATCTTCCTTTATTGTTACCGGGTCCCCGAAGTCAGGCATGCCGAGGTCTTCGATGCCCAGTTCCTCAGGAGACCCCAGGTGAACAGGAGCTCCGTGAGTAAGATGAAACCTCGTGGTGATTTGGGCGGCACGTATGGCCTCCTCAGGTTTCATGGGCCTCATGGATACCACCAGGGGCGCTGAAAAGAGACCGGCAGGCACACAATCTCGATTTGTGACATACATGGAAACGTTTTTCCCTTCTTCGATGTTCCGTACAGGCAGGCCCGCTGCCAGAAGTGCGTTCTCAAATGAGAAGCTGCAACCCAGCAAGAAGGTTACCATTCCATCATGAAAGTAATCTACCACGTCCTCAACTTCGCTATTGAATTCGCCGCCTTCAAATATCCGGTACATGGGTACATCACGCCGAATATCGGCACCAGGTGCAATTCTGGGCTCCACCTTCCCAGCTTCCAGAACATCAAGGATGGGACAGGGTTTGGGATTTCTTACGCAGAAAAGTAGAAAATCAAAGGCCACATCGCGCGGGACAATTACAAGATTGGCCTGAACATATCCTCGAGCCAGTCCGGTGGTGGGCGAAGTCCATTTCCCGGACCTTATCTCTTCGCGCAGCTCTGAAGGTGATAATTGCTCTTTCATGCTTCTATAGGCCAAAAGCTTCTCAAGAAGTTCTTCCGGGCCATTATACTTTGTGCTTAACTCAATTCGGATTGACCTGGGTTGACAATTTAAAATACCAGCTTTGAGATAATGTTGCAATATCCCTTGCAGCTAAGACATGATTTCGGGCAAGGTATTTACTTTCACCACCGCTTCGGGGGGTTTCATAGCAGGCCAAAATACGTGTTACCTGTGTTCTCAATCTCTTCAGTTCCCATGTTGAAAAAACGTTGCCAGTCTATTATCCTGGTGAAATAGGAATTAAGAACCCCAAATGCATTGTGTAGGGACGAGAAAAGGAGCTTTCATTGAATGTTATAAGACATAGCGTTTTGATTCATGAATCATGGGAACACATTCTTTCCCGGAGTATAACATCGCCGGCAGACCTGGCGCAGGTTCTTGACGTTGACACCTCTGAAATTGAGCGCGTCGCATCGCAGTATCCGATGAGGATCAACCCTTACTATTTTGGTCTTATTGAGAAAAAGGGGGACCCCATTTACATGCAGGCGGTCCCGGACATACGAGAGATAACCAGACAGGAGGGTCTGGAAGATCCGCTGAACGAGGAAGACCTATCCCCGGTCCCGGGGCTTACACACAAGTACCCGGACAGGGTGCTTTTTCTTGTCTCAAGCCGTTGCGCCATGTACTGCCGCTTTTGTAACAGAAAAAGAAAGGTTGGCCGAAATTCCATGGTCACACCGGAAAGCGTAAAAGATGGTATTTCTTACATCAAAGGGAACAAGAAAATCAGAGACGTTCTGCTCTCCGGAGGCGATCCCCTCCTTCTTTCTGACAGAGAACTGGATAGTATACTTGGAAAACTTCGCTCGATTTCCCATGTTCAGATAATACGTATTGGTACAAGGGTGCCCTGCACCTTGCCCCAGCGAATCACCCCCAGGCTTGTAAATATGCTGAGAAGGTACCAGCCTCTGTACATCAATACCCACTTCAACCACCCTGCAGAGATCACCCCGGAAGCATCGCTTGCATGTCAAAGGCTGGCGGATGGGGGTATGCCGCTGGGTTGCCAGACAGTGCTTCTAAGAGGGATAAACGATAATCCTGGCACAATGAAGGATTTGATGCAAAAACTGCTCCTTATCCGCGTGCGGCCCTACTACCTTTTTCAGGCAGACCAGGCAAAAGGAACTTCTCATTTTTGGACTCCATTGGAGACAGGACTTAATATTATTTCAAAATTGCAGGGTTATACTTCCGGTCTGTGTGTACCGCACTTTGTGATAGATCTTCCGGGGGGCGGAGGGAAAGTTCCTTTGGTTCCCGAATACTTACTTGCGGTTGAAAAAACGCATTTGGTGGTAAGAAATTATCAAGGCGAGAAATTCCTTTACCCTCTTGTGGGATCAGATAATGCCCTTTGAATAGACGACCAAGGAGAGCCCCATGTGCTCACCTCCTTAGGCCTTGCTGCTTAAACAGCATTCCACAAGATCTTCCAGCCTTGCCTCCGCAAGGCCGATACAGGTATCTGCGGCTCCGTAATACATCTTGACGATTCCATCATCTTCTGCAACAAGGCCACAGGGAAAGACCACATTGGGCACATCTCCTGTCCGCTCGTATTGTTCCTCCGGGCTAAAAATAAAATAAGGTGTATATCCCAAAATATTTTCAGGATCCTCGAGGTCAAGAAGCAAGGCTCCTATCCTGTAAAGCCTTCCACCTGCTGTATCACGCACTCCATGGTAGAGCACGATCCAGCCTTGCTTTGTTTTGACCGGAGGCGTTGAAACCCCTACCTTGGTCGATCCCCAACCCGGCTCCGGCGCCAGCAAAGCATGTGCCTTTCCCCAATAGACTAGATCAGGGGAATAATTTATCCAGATCGACGGTTTCCGCTGGCCCATAGCGGAAGGACGATCTATCATCACATAAAGAGAGTTAATCTTTTCGGGAAACAGGGCCGCATCTTTATTATCAACTTCAGTTGCCAATGCCACCCTTTCAAAGTGGACAAAGTCCCTCGTTTGCGCGATTCCAACCCTTGGCCCATAGGCTCCGAGTGCGGTGTAAGCAACATAGTATTCTTTTCCAATCCTGGTGATACGGGGATCCTCTATACCGTATCTCTCATAAACCTCATAGTAAGGATCGGAGGACGGCAAAATCCATGGCGACGGTGAAACTGTGAACTTGTAGCCGTCATCTGAGTAGGCGAGGGTCAAATGGCTAACCCCTGTGAGGTCTTCGACCCTCAGAAGCAGTATGTAACGGTCCTCAAATTTGCACGCGCCCGCATTAAACACTGTGTTACAGGGATAAGGGATATCCTCTCTTGTCAATATGGGATTTGAAGAAAATCTCTTGAAAGGGGAAAGATGCTCAAACATTATGAAAACTCCTCCTTATTCCACGGTAATTACGTGAGACTGAATTGGGGGGGGATCCGTAAGTTTATTGTAGATATCCAGGTGTTGCTCCGCAACCCGGGACCAGGAGACTACGTTTTGAACAAAGCTGAGTGCATTTTTTGACAACTCTTTTGCCTTATTATCGTCTGAGAGGATGCGCACTATGCTTTCCACAAACTGGGAGGTATCTTCACACATAATTCCTGCTCCGGATTTTTCAAGAGTTTCTTTCATGGCCGTTGTGGTGCTGGTGACAATTGGCCTGGCAAATGCAAGGCAGTGGGCGAGAATACCGCTCTGAGAAGATATCCTGTAGGGAAGCACCACCACATCGGCAGCGGAAAGAATAGTGTCAAACACATTCTGAGGCAGTTGCCCCCTGATGAGATAGATTCTGTCTCTTTTAGGCGAGTCTTCTATTTTACGAAAAAGCATATTTCGATAGTCAATGTGCTCTTTACCCCTGATTTTTCCCGCCACCACAAGGATTGCTTCAGGATACCCCTTGAGAATCTCAGGGAATATGTCGATAACCAATTCAAAATTTTTGGAGGGCCTGAAGTAGCCTATGATCAGGATGACTTTTTTATGGGCAGGAAGCCCTAGGATTTTTTTGGCATCCGGAATTGGGGTTACTTCGCGCGCGCCGTGGGGAATAGTGGAAACTTTTTTAAGCGCATCATCGCCTACAAGGTTTCGAAGAGATTGTTCCTGGTAGGCCTCGTGAATAATGACCCGGTCGGAATTAAGAATAATGGATTGAAGAAGTATTCCATGATTCTCGGGAATTTGAGGATAGACTGTGTGAAGGGTTGCGACTACAGGTATGCCCACCAGGCGGCACTGGACCATAAGGGGAATTACGGAGACACCCTGATGTTTGCCGAAAAGCGCAAATTCATGTTGAATATGAACCACGTCCGGCGTGAATCGAATCATCATTGAAAAGGCTTTTTCGGCAAGATCCCCGTCTTCGTAGTCGAAACACGGAAAAACCTGGTCACCAGAACCACCAAGATGGGAAATAATGTAGACATCAACATGCTTTTTTCTCAGTGCTTCGGTTAGATATTGCGTATACGTGGCAATGCCGCACTCAATTGGTGGATAAGTGGAAACAAAGCCAATGCGCATTTTGCTAGACCCCTCATTCGACGTTCTAAGTCTTATATCAAAAAACCGGGGGGCGTACCACTTCTTTGTCCGCCGAGCTATCCCTGAACCTAGCAACTTCAGAGCAAGCCTTTGAGAGAATGGGGCTTTTTGATGTTTTTGCTAGATAAAGCCCTGAATCTCTGGTAAAAATAAAGAAGGCGGGGTGGAGCCCCACGGGCAAGCCCGTGGCACCACTTAGTCTCGCCGAATTGCTTCGCAATCGGCGGGACTTAATGGTACGACATCCCGCCCGCCCTTAACCGCATTCATCCACGGCTAAAGCCGTGGCTTTCTGCGGGCGGGGTAAAGGTCATGAAAAAGAAAAATGCCGACAAAACGATACCCTTCCTGGCAGAGCTCTCGGCGGAGCGCTTTGAGGCCGTTATCCACAGTATAAGCGACGGAGTTTTCACCGTAGACAGGCATTGGAGGATCACCTGTTTTAATCGTGCTGCTGAGGAGATCACAGGCATACCACGCTCAGAGGCGCTCGGCCGGAGATGTTATGAAGTTCTCAGGTCGAATATCTGCAAGGATGCCTGTGCGCTTCAGTATACCATTGAGACTGGCCGAAGAGTGGTAGATCTCAAAGTGCACATTACCGACAAAAGCGGAGGTGACGTGCCGGTGAGTGTTTCAACCGCACTTTTTAGAAATACCAGGGGTGAATTGATTGGTGGTGTGGAAACTTTTAGGGATCTGAGGCAGGTTGAGCACTTGCGTAAAGAGATTAAGAAGGCATATTCTTTCCATGATATTGTCAGCAAGAGTGACAAGATAAAACAAATCCTGGATATCCTACCAACCATAGCAGATAGCGAAAGCAGCGTTCTGATCGTTGGGGAGAGTGGAACCGGGAAGGAGCTCTTCGCGCGTGCAATCCATAACCTCAGTAAGCGTTCAGAAAAACCTTTTATTCCCATAAATTGCGGGGGGTTTCCGGAAACACTGATTGAATCAGAGCTTTTTGGTTATGAGGCAGGCGCTTTCACCGGCGCTACCAAGAGTAAGCCCGGCCGTTTTGCCCTGGCTGAAGGCGGAACATTGTTCCTTGATGAAATCGGCGATCTCCCACTTTCCCTACAGGCTAAACTGCTCCGTGTCCTGCAGGAAAAAACCTACGAGCCCCTGGGCGGCGTTCGTTCACTAAAAGCTAACGTGCGAATCCTGGCTGCGACCAATCGCGATCTTGAGGCTATGGTCGCAGAGCGCACATTCCGGGAAGATCTCTTTTACCGTATCAATGTAATAAAACTAGAAATTCCACCCCTGAAGGAACGAATGGAAGATGTCCCGCTTCTCATAGACCATTTCATTCAGCAATTCTCCGCGCTTCATGATAAAGAAATCACGGGTATTTCCCCCCAGGCTCTGAATGTCCTCATGACATACGATTACCCGGGAAATGTCAGGGAACTGAGCAACATCATAGAGCACGGCTGTGTTCTTTCTCAAGGCAGCCTGATCCAATTGAAGGATCTTCCCTCGTGGCTCCACCCTGTTACTGAGAATCTAAAGATCCCTTCAACCCTGCAAGAGGCAGAGAGGCAATTCATAGTTGCTGTTTTAAAGAAAAACAAATGGAACCGTCTTGCTGCGGCGAGGGAACTCGGAATTCACAAGACAACCCTGTTTAGAAAAATCAAAAGGCTGGGCATTAAACTCCCTTCTCAAAACGGACGCTCATCAAAGACCTCCTAGGGTAGCATTCTGCAACCAATGGAGTCCGCTTAGTAGCGTTTCTGCACCCATCCTTTTTAACCATCCCTTGTTTCTTTCCTGCTAGCCTTTACTTAACGTACTGAAATTACAGTCCGTTTTTGATAGATATAGATTTTGATGCTCTGGCACAATTTATGCTTTTTCACTAGAGCGGAATGTGTATTGTTGCCCGGACAATAACGAAGAAGGAGGTGACCACCATGGGAGAAGAAATTTATTATGACGATAGAGAGGAAAAGACCACCGATACCCACAAGCCTGCTCGCCCTTTGAAATACTTTAAGGACAAGGACGGATATGGATGGCTCTGCGACAAGAATATCGACCCTAACAAGGACTTCAGAAAACAGGGCTGCTGGCGCTGCGATGAGATGGCCTTTCCAATGGGCGGAAGGTAAAAGCGAGGAGCTTTCCCCCAGAGCCTTGGGAAAACTGCTTACAAGTAATCGGGTATGTGGTCGCAGGCACCGACCTCTTAAGGGGAGAGGTGGGGGGATTTTCCCTTCTCCGCCCCAGGCAGGGCATGTCAATTCGGGATTCGGACAAAAAAAGCGCTGAATATTAGCCTAAAACGTCGCGGAGTCCATCGGGACCCGCATAAAATACTTTTGGCTTTGTTCGAAATTTTTTCTTTAGCGCCCGGGCCTTGGTTTCCTTGATTCTTTTAAAGATCTCGCTCTGAGGATCATCAATATCTCCAAAAACAAACGCGCCCGTGGGACATGTGGAAACGCAGTAAGGCTCTACCCCCTCTCTGATCCTTTCAATGCAAAAATCGCAGCTATCTGCCACTTTGCCCCCGTTTCTCATCACCCTTGCACCATAGGGGCAGGCAAAAGTGCACAGTTCGCATCCCACGCACTTGTCTTTATCAACAGCTACGATTCCATCTGAACCGACGTAGCTTGCCTGGTAACGGCAAACAGAAACGCAAGGCGGATAATCACACTGCATGCACATGAGAGGAAACACCCATCTTGAAATCTGCGGGTAGACTCCTGTTGTCATATCCTGCAGCCTTATTCGTCCTTCTTCTCCGCCCGGAATTCCGTGCCAGTTCTTGCACCCCACCACGCACCCGCTGCAGCCAATACACCTGCTCACATCAATCAAGAGACCATAGCGCGCCAATTACAAACCCTCCCTCACGGGCAGCACCTCTTCGGGCGGTGCGCCCCTTTGTATTCTTACCATGGTGTTCTTGGTGATATCTCCTGTTATCAAGTCCCTGTTGTCCCAGTCGTAAAGAACATTAGGATTAGTGCCTTCTTGCAAAGGAGGAGTCTCTTTCAAATCAAGAGCATCGCACCCCTGCCACCATCCATGCTGGGACATGAGGGTGTCTGGGCGGATAGCCTCAAATAGAATAGCCACTGCCTTCATCCTGCCATGAGGTGACACTATGTCCACCCAGTCTCCATCGTCTATGCCATACTTTTTCGCAGTGGCAGGATTTATCTTCACAAAGGCGTGCTTCCTGATCTCCCTGAGCCACGGAATATCCCTCATCCAGGAGTGATGGTTAATGTAAGCGGAGTGCTCATCAGTAAACATCAGAGGGTATTCATTTGAAAGTTCGGGCGCACTCAGAGGGTCCTCTGTTTCACCCACGTATGTTGGCAAGGGCTCAAAGCCTTCCTTTTCCAGTACCGTGTTGTAAAGCTGGATTTTCCCGTCTGGCAACTCCTTGAACAGCTCCTCATATCTTTCTCGCCTATCCATCCATTCAGTTCTTGGAAGGTAGATACCCTCAAGCGCGCTTTGTTCCAGTTGTTCAAGTGTAACGCCTGCGGGTTTCAGGAAATCTGCGACCATTGCCCTGTGATCGCCGTTCCAGAAATCCTTCCCCATACCAAGTCTAGAGGCTAAATCAAGGGTCACCTCGAGTTCATCTCTTGCCTCCCACAAGGGATCGATCACTTTGTGGCTCATGGTAAGGTGATTTTCCCATATCCCTGGTTGGCCGTAGCATTCGTACCTTGTTGCTGCAGGCAGGACAATGTCAGCGTAGCGACTGGTGGGCGTTTTGGAAACATCCACCACTACCGTAAAATCCACCTTCTTGAACGCTTCTGCAACAAGCGCAGGATTCCTGGCCGTGCTCATTGGGTTTGAGCCGAAAACAAGCATGGTTCTGGGCCGGTATGGCTTACCGCTGATCAGCGCTTCTATCACATTTCTAAAAAACGCTGAGTGCCTTCCGGATGATTTAATATAAAAAGTGTCACCACCTAAAACCCTTTCCCTGGCCTTCGAAGATATCCTGTTTGACAGGGTGCTGAAGCCAAGCCGGGCTGCAGGAAAAAACCAGGCATTTCCCCCGGGTCTGTCCAGGTGTCCTGTTATGGCCATCAAAATAGGAACGGCCATTGCAAAGGAGCGCAAATCCTGTTTTTGGGGAGCCTCTGACACACGCATGCAGGCCCTGGGTGTGGTGGCATAATCTCTAGCCAACTCTTCAATTTCCCTAGCCTCTATGCCGGTTATACCTTCAGCCCACGCCGGGGTGTATTGCTTGACGTGAGCTGAAAGCTTATCAAATCCTTCGCACCATTCCGAAACAAACTTCTTGTCATACACTTTATCCCTGATTATCACGTGGATCATGGAGAGCGCCAGTGCACCATCAGTACCTGGCCTTACGGGCAACCACCTGGAAACTCGCCCGTTGGCTCCGAGAGCTATCAACTGCGGGTTAATAATGATGAGCCTTGCCCCTTTGTTCACGCGCTCAATGATCTTTAGCGGAATACTCCTTAGGTTCGTATCCAGGGTCTCGACGCCTCCGCGCGCAGCGCCGCCCGTTCCTCCCCCTGTAAACCACTCCACTATCAAATCGGCATGTTCGTAGTCAGGCCGCGCATAACTTGGACCGCCGATCAACTGTTTATGATACATCAACTGGGGGGCATAACATACTGATGGTCCCCAGTTACTAAAAGAGGTGGACCCAAGAGCGTGCATAAATCTGATCCACAGAAACTGGTGCAACCCGGCCCAACCGGATGATTGGCCCTTGCTCAGCATAATGTATTCCGGACCATACTCTTCCTTAGTCTCTTTGATCTTTTCAGCTATGACGCTCATTGCTTCTTCCCAGCTGATCCGCTTGAAAGAGCCTTCTCCTTTTTCGCCTGCCCTGATAAGCGGATATTTCAAACGCTGCTCATTATAAACCCATTGAACAGCAGCCTGCCCTTTTGCACAGAGTTTGCCCTTGTTCAGGGGATGATGTGGATTGCCTTCAACCCTGACGAATTTTCCATCCTTTACGTGCGCCAGCATACCGCAGTTATACCCGCCGTAAGAACACCCATGACACATGGTTGGAACAATTCTCTCGCTTTCCATTATCAAGCCTTCCTTGCAAATCTTCCCGAGAAAAATATTATCCTGCCTGACCAAACTTCAGGGCTTCTTTAGCGGCGCAGGATAGTAGCAGAATCATTATCAAAAAAAAAGCCTGTGCACAAAGATTTTGCATGGCGAAAAGATTTGTGCCAGATTCCATTTCTTGCCTGGGATGTGATTTATCTATGGCATTCTAAAAATCCGTTGCCGGGGGGTTGCAAAGCGGAGACTGAAGAGCGTAGTATCACTGCAATACTGCTATACTTTTGAGAAAAAGTACATTTGCATTTTTCGATGTTTTACGGCTAACTATTTGATAATAAGGTGTTTATTGAAATACAATGTGTTTGGCAATTCCTTGGCACAAGAGTTGCTTAATTTAAATATACGATTTAGATTCTATAAGATCAGAGCGCCATTAGTTGATGCAAGAAAGGTAAAACGTGTTTATGTTCTCTACATGCGGTCAAGAGCTGCTTTCGAGGAGTCATCAAAGAGCGGGTTCGAAAACGCGCAGGTTAAGAAAAACAAGAAATATGGCGATACAGAAAGGAAAATTGATCAGTGAAAAACTACAAGTACTTATTTGGGCCTGTGCCTTCCAGGCGCTTCAGGCGCTCGCTGGGTGTTGATCTCACCCCTTATAAAACCTGCAGTCTTGACTGCGTGTTCTGCCAGCTGGGGCGAACAGTGAAAAAAACTATCTCCCGGGAAGAATATGTGCCGATAGAAGAGGTGCTTCTGGAACTGGGGGAATGGCTTGAAAGTGGGGGCCAAGCTGACTACATAACGCTCTCCGGTTCGGGGGAGCCGACGCTCCATTCACGATTTGGCGATGTTCTCGAGTTTGTGCGAAAGAAAAGCACTATTCCAGCTGCACTTCTTACAAATGCTACGTTGCTCTCTATTTCCGAAGTGCGGGAGGCTGCTCGCATTGCAAATGTCGTGAAGGTATCTCTTAGCGCCTGGGATCAGGCTTCATTTGAGTGGATGAATCGCCCTCATCCGGAACTTGTTTTTGAGGAAGTAGTGCAAGGGCAAAAGGCTTTTCGTGAGATGTTCAAAGGAAGCTTGTGGATGGAGGTATTTATCGTAAGGGGAATAAATTCCAGTCCGAAAGATGTGGAAAAGATAGCAAGGTTTGCCAGGGAGATTCGGCCCGATCGAATCCATTTGAATACCGTGGTACGGCCCCCTGCAGAAAGCTTTGCCACTGCTCCTTCACGAACACAGCTAGAGGAGCTCTGTCCCCTGTTTCATCCAAAGGCAGAGGTAATTGCTGAGTTTGATTCATCCCTGACTACCAATGTCAAGGTAAATGAGGACATGATTTTCACGATGCTTCAACGCCGCCCGTGTACTGCTCAAGATATTGCCGAGATATTCGGCCTACACATAAATGAGGTATCAAAGTACCTGGGAAAACTATTGCGAAAGGACCTTATCCGGGCAAGGCGAAATGAAGAGGGTGTTTACTATACAAAGACAATAACGGAGGAAAAGGCGGATGCCAACCTATGACTATGAATGTGAAGAGTGCGGGTATCACTTTGAAAAGTTCCATGGCATGTCTGAGGAGCCGGTCAGCAGGTGCCCCAAGTGCGGGGGCCCTGTGAGGCGGCTGATAAGTGGAGGTAGCGGTATAATTTTCAAAGGCCAAGGGTTTTATGCAACCGATTATAGCACCAACTCCGGGGGCTTGCGGTGCTGGACAATGCCCCTGGCAAAAAACAAAGGCAAATAGAAGCAAAGCTAGTGGGGGAAGACGCATTCACTAGTAAGCGTAAAAAAGGAAGGGAGGCTGAAAGAGGAATGAGTGATGAGCTTGATGATTTTGTTCAAGAATTACAGGATCAAATTCTGGAGGAAGCCAAAAGGTCTTACGGAGATGTTGTCTTGGATAGATGGCTCAACCCCTTACATGCCGGGACAATCAATGATCCTGATGGGTACGGGTGTGTTACGGGTTCATGCGGTGATACCATGCAAGTTTTCCTGAAGTTTGAAAATGACAGGGTCAATGAAGCCAAGTTTCAAACAGATGGCTGTGGTACCACCATGGTTTGCGGCTCATTCGCTGCTGAACTTGCCATAGGGAAAAATCCTGATCAGTTGGTGGAGATAACAGGTGAAACAATTCTTGAAGTCCTGGGCGGACTTCCCGAATCAGAACGGCACTGTGCGTACCTAGCCGCAGAAACGCTTCAAGAGGCCCTGAACGATTATATGGTGAAACAAACAAGAAAGGAGCCTAGAAGATAGGTATCGCTCGGCCGGCTTGTGTAGTAATCAAAAACGCCGGCTTTGTGAAAAACTAATCTGTTTTGATGATGTTTTGAGAGGTCATCAACTAGGGCTGCTCTTGCCAGAAAGGAGGCCACCATGAACACACTCTTTGAACCTTTTAGGCTGGGCAATGTCGAGCTTTCGAATCGGTTCGTCTTCCCGCCGATCAAACTTGCCTATGGCAATCCCGACGGAACGGTGACGAATCGTCAGCTGATATTTTATGCACAGATCGCCCAAAACGGACCGGGTATCCTTATACTTGAGCCGGTCTCTGTCACACCTGAAGGAAAAGAACACCCCAGGCAGCTCTGTATACACCTGGAGCAATCCGAAGAAGAGCTGAGAAAAATTGTAAATGTCATACACGAAAAGGGCCGCCTTGCATGCCTGCACCTAAACCATGCCGGTGCTGCAGCCAATCCAATGGCAACAAAAACAAAACCGAAAGCTCCTTCCCCTATAACGTGCCCTTCGAGCGGACAAGAATCACAGGCGCTCACAGAACAGGAAATCGAGGCAATACTCCGAGGGTATGAGGTTGCTGCAGAAAAGGCAGTGAGAACCGGATTTGATTTTATTGAGATCCAGGCAGGTCATGGCTACCTGGTATCCCAATTCCTGAACCCAAAGACCAACCAAAGAGAAGATCGCTACGGTGAGGAACGGCTACTGTTTGCAAGGCAGGTCTTTTCGGTTGTTAAGGAAAGTGCGGGCAAAATACCCTGTATTGTCAGGGTATCGGGAAATGAAATGTCGCCCGAGTCTGGACTCAACCAGGAAGACATGATATCTTTACTCAAGCTGGCAGAGGAGCTTGATATGTCGGCTATTCATGTTGGCATGGGCAATGCTTGCTTTAGTCCTCCCTGGTATTTCCACCACGGAAGCCTTCCTGAGAAGCCGCAGCTGGATGCCCTTCACTCGGTGAGGGAGCACACAAAACTCCCCCTTATTGCTGCCGGCAGGATGGGAAGACGAGAAAAGATCCAGCAGGTGGTAAACCAAAACCTTGCAGACATCGTTGCTCTTGGCAGACCCCTTGTTGCTGATCCCGCCCTGCTTGAAAAGTGGCAAAAAGGAAAAGACGATCAGGCGACCTACTGCGGGTATTGCCTGCAGGGGTGTCTCCACAGGGTCAAAAGCGGGGAGGCCCTGGGGTGCAATGTTAACCCCGAAGCTGGGCAGCCTGGGCTGGAAACCACAGATCATCCCCTGAGAGTTCTTGTTGCGGGAGGTGGCCCTTCAGGAATAAGTGCAGCCTCATATTTAAGCAGGCGCGGCCATGAAGTAACGCTTGCCGAGAAGGAAGACCGTTTAGGTGGGCAGTTCTTGCTCGCCTGGAAAGCTCCCGGAAAGGAAAAAATGAAGGAGACTTTTTACTCTCTTGAACAATCAGTAAGAGCCTCCGGGGCAAAGATAATCACCCGCAAGCAAGTGAACAAAGAGGTGGTACAGGAAATGAAGCCGGATCTTCTCGTATGGGCTACGGGGGCGGTGCAAAACATCCCTGAAATTTCAGGACTCCAAGACCAGTATACCCTTACTTCGCTTCAGTACTTCTCGGGCAAGAAAGAAGTCAAGGGGCCCAGGGTACTCGTGATAGGCGCGGGGAGAGTGGGCCTTGAAATTGCCGAGGATCTGGGCCGTCAGGGTTACGAGGTCGTGGCTACCAAGCGAACGGATCCTATAGGGAGTTTCATGGAAGCTATCACGAGGAACTTGACCCTAAAGCGTATTGGCCAGATGTCCAAAGTCACCCTTATGCCTCACACTACCGTGAAGGTGTTTACGGAAAAAAGCGTTGATGTAGAACAGGACGGAAAAAGGATGTCCCTCGAGCCTTTCAACACCATTATACTCTGTTCCGGCATGCTTTCTGCTCCCGGTCCTGATGCAGAGATCCGGAGACAGGTTCCCCACATAGAGGTTATTGGAGATGCCAGAGAGGTTCTCGATATTTACAGCGCCACCCAGGCCGGGTACGAGGTGGCCAGAAAGTACTAGGGAAGGAAAACTGGAGGCATAATTATGCGCCATAGAGTTACTTTGACTAGGGATATTTCTAAAGAAAGAGAGCTGGAAGATCTAAAGGCAAGGGCGGCATCCCTTCAAGCGCGTATTCAATCATTGAGCCGGCGAATCGGCCAGATGAATCGAGGACGCGCACCTTCTCCTATGGTGGCAGTGGTAAACGAGGAGAAGTGTGTTGGCTGCGGAACATGTGAAAGTACTTGCCCTGCAGGTGCGATACGGGTTGAAAAAACTGCTCAAGTTGACCCAAGGCGCTGCCTGGGATGCGGAATATGTGCTGAGACTTGTCCGAAAAGCGCCATAGAGTTGCGACCTTTAAGGAGACGAGCCTGGGCGTAACCTTTCGGCGTAATGTGGCTCTAACAATGTTAGACGCTAAGGAGGTGCGCCAGTGAACGAGTCATCATTTGCAGATATTGTCATTGTTTCATGCGGTACCCTGAGCCCGGAACTCGACCATCTCAGAAAAACCGGGTTCCTGGATGCCAGGCACATTTTTTACACTACGCCGGGTCTTCATGAGAAACCCATGGAACTCGAGCGCCAGTTGGTCCAGCGAATCACAAAAGCCAAGGAAAAGGCGGGGAAAGTGCTGGTTGTCTATGGAGGTAAGTTTTGCTATGTAAACACAGACAATCCGACCCGAACCATGAAAAAGATTATCGAAGAACAAGGGCCTAATGTGGCCAGGGTAGATGCAACCCACTGCATGGACATGCTTGCCAGTGAAGCGGAGCGAGAGAACATCGCCCAGGAACTGGCCGGCGGCCAAAAGGTCTGGTGGATGACACCGGGCTGGATCAAGTTCCGCCACTACGTGTTCAACGGCTGGGACAGAGCCCAGGCCAACGAAAATTTTCCTCGCCATACGGGGGGAGCCATAGTTCTTGATAGTCTTGGGTACGTTGATAATTACATGGCGGAAAAACCGGAAGAGTTTCTTGAATACTCGGACTGGATGGGAATACCCATACAGGCTGCCTCTATAACGCTTAACAGATTCAAATCCCTGCTCCTGGAGCAGGCAAAGCATTTGCACGGGCAATAAACGCGAAACTCTTACTTGAGCAGAAAGAATATCTCGGAGAGAAGCACAGGCACAGGTTGTATTTTAGTTTTATGAGGAGTTAACAAATGAAAATATCGGTTTGTGGCAAGGGAGGAAGCGGTAAGAGCACGCTTGTTTCGCTGCTTGCCAATCAGGCTCAGGCGAGGGGGTTGAAGACACTGGTAGTTGATTCTGATGAATCAAATTCCGGTCTTTTTAGAATGCTGGGATTTGACAAGCCGCCCATTCCCCTCATGGAGCTCGTGGGTGGCAAGAGAAAGCTCAAGGAGAAGTTGAGCGAGAAGAGTATCTTCGGTGAAACTCAAATTTTTACCAGGGACATCCCTTCCGAGTACATCCAGAAATCAGATGGACTGATGCTGGTTGGTATAGGGAAAATTCTTCACTCTCTTGAAGGATGTGCTTGCCCCATGGGAGTGCTAAGCCGGGAATTCTTGAGAAAACTCAAGCTTACCGAAAAAGAGATCGCACTAATCGACATGGAGGCAGGTGTAGAGCACTTTGGGCGGGGGGTGGACGAAAGCATTGACAGTGTTCTGCTTGTCGTGGAGCCCTCTTTTGAGTCAATAGAAGTTGCCGAAAAAGTCAAATCTCTTGCCTCGGGTATTCACAAAAATGTGCGGGCGGTTCTAAACAAGGTAGCTTCAGATGGCATAGCATCCAGGCTCACGGAGCAGCTCAAAGCTAAACAGATAGAGATTATTGGCTCTATCCCAAATGATGCCACCGTTTTTGAGGCATGCCTGGAAGGAAAAGCACTAAAAGAGGGAAAAGCCCTTGAGTCAGCAGGAAAAATCCTGGACTCGTTGCTTTCAAGCTGATCTTATCTTTGCGTGTAGAGGAAATGTGTTTATTGCCTTGCTTCCTGGAAGCCCCTACCGGATATGGCCCCCAGTTTTTCCCTTGACTCACGAAAGCACGCTGTATTATCGCTGAGGGTACCATCTTTGAGGGCAATTGGCGCCATATTTTGACTTTAGAAGGTGCATCAGAAATGGCTGCGTTTTGGTATTGCACGCCTGAATGGCTCGAGGAAAGCGCAAGAGCATACAGGTCAGATCCCTCTTTTGAACAAACTCTGAAGAATCTTTCACTCAAGGTTTGCTTTCGCGTTGAGGCAGAACCTTCGTGGGGAATAGATAGAGATATTTTATTTTGCTGCTTTCTTGAGGCAGGTAAGCTTATAAAACTGGGATTCTTTTCTGAAGACGATGCGAGAAGGCAGGCCGACTACATTCTTTCTGCAGCAACTGAGCAATGGAAAAGCATACTGCGAAAGGAAAGCGGATTTACAAGGGCCTTTATGGCAGGCCGGATAAAGCTAGAAATGGGCAGCAGGCTGGGTGTATTGAAGCTGGCTCCATATGCGGGTGCGGTTGTTGATGCGCTCACGCGTGTAGATATTCAATTTCCGGACGAAATGTCGGATGAAGAACTACCCGAATACAAGTCATACATGAGGGAGTTCAGGGTGAAGCTGGGCGTCTAGCCTATGCCACAGAAAATAGGAGGTAACCATGTGTTTAAGTACCGCATATATTGATTCAGGCAAAGAAAAGAAAGAGCTTATGAAAGACGTTGCCAGAATGGAAGCCGATGCCAACGGCTTT
Organism: Deltaproteobacteria bacterium; assembly: GCA_019310485.1. Classification (GTDB taxonomy): domain Bacteria; phylum Desulfobacterota; class DSM-4660; order Desulfatiglandales; family HGW-15; genus JAFDEF01. The sequence goes on from JAFDEF010000038.1 coordinate 25,323, forward strand.
TCACTTTTTGACCTTTTTGGTGAGAAGACATTTGTAAGGGGTAAGATAAAGAGCATTGATTTTGTTGAAGAACACTCAGTGGTCTTTGAAGATACAAGTGCCGGCGCCGGCAGTTAAGCGGAGCACTGATTCAAGCTCTCCCGTGATTTCTGACTTCAATATCGCTGGCGTGGCCAAGGAGAAAACCCTTTGGGTGGGTCTCCGACGGCATGAAAAGATCTTCTAATGGAGAGCACTGTAGATTTTTGTTCACTTCCTGCCACCTTTAAATAGATAATTCATTCCAACTTACCACTTGTATACACACATCTGTCTCGTTTTTGCTTGAGGTTTTTGCTTCTAACCCCCATGCGGAGAGTTACCACCAGAAGGCTTCTTAAAATGTGCCCGCCATAGCCCCCGCAATTAGCACACTTGAAGAAGCATTGAGATTCTATTGTAAAACAGGTTCTTTGCCACCGCTATTTGAAAAATATGAGGCTAAATTACCTATAGCTGCTTAAGATAGCTAAACAGTTATGATAAGCTATATTTTGGTATACGGCCTTGTCAACAGTGTGACATTGGCGCTTATAGCCATTGGTTTCAGTCTCACCTTTGGTATCAGCGGTGTGGCCAATTTCGCTTACGGAGCTTTCTATCTGCTCAGTGGCTACCTAACCTGGATGCTCCTGAATTACCTGGGGCTGCCTTTGCCTTTAGCCATTGTCATCACCGTTGCCGCACTCGCCCTTGTTGGTTTTCTCACTTATTGGCTGATATTGTTGCGGGTAAGGGGAATAGCCCAGAATGAACACACTGCCATCTCTCTGGGGATAGAATCCGACTGGACTGCTGCTGGGAACCTTCATTCTTGTGCCCCTTTCTGAAATCCTTCGCGCCTTTGGAACACTGAGAGTCGTGTTTTACCCCGCCCGCAGAAAGCCTTTCAAGACCACCCCCAAAAGCCTGCTCTCATCTACCTGGGGCAGGTTTACAGTTTCTCGGAGCTTCAGAATGCCACTGAAAAGTTGGCCGCCGGCCTCCAGGGTTGTGGACTTCAAGGCGGGGATAAGGCAATTATCTACCTTCCAAAGGGTGTGCCTTATGCTAATATCACATTTCTGGAAAGTGTCTTTGAGCAGAGATCCTTCAGCGAACACTACATCCCGAAAGGAAAGGATATTGTGATCCAGGGTGGCCCCCTTTTTCATATCCTCGGGCAGGCAATGGGGTTGGACGTCCTTATGAATGGAGATACGCTTGCCCTCCTGCCCAAGGTTAACCTGGATGCCTTACTTGCGCATATTCAAAAATACAGGGCTACGACTTTTTTTGGGGTTCCCGCGATGTACCGAATGATTCTTGAGCACGACAGGGGCGATTACTACGATCTGAGCTCTCTTCAGCATTGCTTTTGTGCAGGAGATGTCCTACCCGTCGAAGTGGGAGAAAGGTGGCTTAGCAAATTCGGCAAGCCCTTGTATCAAGGCTATGGGGCTACTGAAACATGCGGCAGGGTATCCCTTACCCCCCTGGGGGAAACCGCTCCAGCCGGTAGTGCAGGCAAGATCATGCCTCTTCAAAGTGTCAGGCTGGTTGATCCAGACACGCTTCAACCTGTAGCAAAAGGTGAACCAGGTGAATTACTTGTCTCTTCCCCAAACATGGTACGCGCATACTGGAACAAACCTGAAAAAACTGCCAGGTGTTTCGTGGAGGCTGATGGCAGGCTGTGGTATAGAACACGAGACATAGTTCACATCGACAGTGACGGCTGGCTTTTTTACCTGGATCGATCTGTTGACATGATAAAGCACAAGGGTTACAGGCTTGCTTCCTCTGAAATAGACTCAGTGCTTCAGGGGCATGCGGCGATGGTAGCATCCTGCGTTGTGGGCGTCAAGGATGAAAAGGTGGGAGAAAGAATCAAAGCGTTCGTCGTGCTCAAGGAAGACGTGAAAGGCGTGAGCGTTTATGATCCTATAAGGTGGTGCAGGGAAAAACTCCCACCATATAAGGTGCCTCAATATATCGAGTTCCGCGATATGCTCCCAAAGTCAAAGGTAGGAAAGCTGCTGAGACGTGAACTGCGGGCAGAGGAAGAAAAAAGCTTGAACAAAATTGAGCACTTCTCAAACGTCTAAAAATATCAGCAGAGGCAAGGAAAACCAAGGCAGTTTTTTAGTATCTCTTAAACCATTTCAATTTCGCGGCGTATTACTGCTTTATCATAGGCAGCAATTACGTCTTTATGCCGCAGGGTTCCGATCACTTTTTTCCCATCCTCTCCCCCAACCACGGGTAATTGCGAGATGCCCTTTTCTCCCATGATTTCAAGCGCAACCAGAATGCTGTCGCTTGGCTTTACAGTCTCCACATTCGTGGTCGCCACATCCTTGGCGACGACCAGGTGGTGCAGAGCATGCTCTTCAAGCAATGCCCTGATATCACGGAAAGAAATGATCCCGGTTAAGTCGTTGTTTTCGTTAACCACGTGAAGGTAGGAGGCGTTTTGCGTTTTGAAGGTATTAATTAGATTCACAAGGGTCATGCTCTCAGGCACTGTGGCAACTTCATTTGTCATGAAATCCTTCACCCGCAAGGTCTTGAGGATATTTTGCTCCATCCCTCCAGAGATATCCACCCCTCTCCTCAGGAGTTTTATGGTATAAATAGAGCCTTTCTTTAGAGATACGGCGACTATAGCACTGAGAATACTTGTAATCATCATTGGGAGGATAATCTTGTAGTTACCGCTCATCTCGAAGATTATCAAAATAGCGGTAATCGGTGCGTGCGTTGTCCCTGCCACCACTGCACCCATCCCGACCAGCGCGTAAGCGCCCGGAGAAGCGGTTATTCCAGGGAAAAGCAAGTTCACGGCCCAGCCGAAAAAGCCCCCTGCCATAGCCCCAATGAACAAAGAGGGGGCAAAGATCCCTCCTGACCCGCCCGAACCAAGGGTGATAGATGTGGCCGCAATTTTGACAAACACCAGGGAAAGCAGGAAAAGGCCGGGAAGGTCATTGAGAAGGGCTTCATTGATTGCCCCGTACCCTACCCCGAATACGTGTGGCCACTTGAGCAGTATAAGTCCGAGGAAAAAGCCACCCACAGCGGGCTTTAACCACTGGGGCATCTTAACAGCGTCAAAAAGGTCCTCGGTTTTGTAAAGAGTCGTAATAAAAATGAGTCCCACACCTCCTGCAAGCAAACCCAGGAACGGGTACAGGGCGAACTCCCAGAGAGACTTTAACTGGTAGGTAGGGATTACGAACGCGGGGAAGTCCCCGAAATAATGCCTGGAGATTGTCGTTGCGGTAACTGAAGCTAAAACCACTGGCGAAAAGGAGGCCAACCCGAAGTCACCCAGCAAGATCTCAAGGGCAAAAAGAACTCCTGCAATCGGAGCGTTGAAAGTTGCAGCTATCCCTGCCGCTGCGCCGCATCCAACCATTGTTTTCTGGCGAACCCTTGAAACTTTGAATATCTGGCTGATGGTGGATGCCAGCGAAGAACCTATCTGAACAATCGGGCCTTCTCTTCCCACTGATCCACCGGAGCCGATGCAAATAGCAGAAGCCATTATCTTCACGGCCGCTACTCGCTTCCTGATCCTGCCATCTCGAAGAGCCACCGCTTCCATGACTTCGGGGACACCGTGGCCTCTGGCCTCTGAGGCCCCGTACTTAACGATCAAGCCGACAAAAAGTCCACCCAGGCTTGGCAGGCCAATTAGGTAGTAGACCGGAAGGCTGTGAGCGAAGGTAAGAATATCATGGGTGTTTCTGTAGAAGGCATACTGGCCCAGCTTTATCATGAGCCGGAAAAGAACTGCGCCATATCCGCTCAAAATCCCGATGATCGCAGCAATGACAAGTGCAAAGATCCTTTCATCAACATGGGGACGGGTGAATAATCTCACTAGCCACTGGTATGTTTGTTGTATCATCTGCTGCTCATGTAAATGGTCGTGATAAAGTGAGCCAAAAATGGTCGTTTAAAAATGAGCCACTCTAGAAGGATCCTGGGAATAGTGGTATGTTGCCAGATTTAATCCCAGGCTGAGATAGGAG
>JAFDEF010000011.1 GCA_019310485.1 Deltaproteobacteria bacterium
TCTACCACTACACCGGATTTTAAGCACCCCACTCCAATGTTTTCGGACACTTGGATAAGCAAAATTGAAGAAATCCCCCATTTAGGGCCCCGGGATTGACAAACTTGGGTTAAGGGATTGAGGTGGAGTGGCTTTCGGGGGGCTCCAGCCAGAGGTCCTTCTCAGTCACTGAGTAATCGATGCGTTCTTCTTTTATCTCTTTTTGAATACGTTGGAGCATTGAACGAAGGATTGCCAGTCTTCCCCCGTCCATTTCCCTTGCCTTTTGCGTGTAAAAACCCCGTGATATTTCTTTTTCTCGATGGGGGATGTCTCTTTTCAGGAAATGTTCTACTGTTTCTTTGAACTCAACTGTTATTCTTCCTGCAAAGAACAGGAAAACCAGTCCTGCCTTTTCAAGCACATCAGCATCGTAAAGAATCTTAGCTTCCAGGCTTTGAGGGAGCTCGGCGAGACCTTTGTGTGCGCGTATGCAGTGGCTAATAGCCTGGATGGTGGGCGAAGCGTAGCCTAAGGGCGGAAGGATTTGCATGGCAAGTTCTGCTCCGGCCACGTCATGTCCTACTTTGATGTGCTTTTGTGTGCAGAAACCTATATCATGAAGCAGCACCGCCGGGATGAGGATTCCGTAATCAACCGAACTTTCTTCTCTTGCTATCACAAGGGAGCGGTAAAGGTCACGCATTACATGGGTGAAATTATGATGCTCTCTGCCGGCCTCAGAGTAACGGCGTCGCGCTTCAAAATATACTTTCAGAATTCTCGGGTCCTGTTTCACATGCTTATCAAGGGTTAGTTTCACGGTTCTTATCCTCATACTAGCTTGGCCTTTTTGACAATTTCTTCAAAAACTGAAACGACTCCTGAGATAAAAGGAGAGTCATTGACGTGTCCTTCTATTTCGATCACAGGAATATCCGGTTTAAGTTTTTCCTTGAGGGTGAAAACAAGGGCACGGTCTGCACTCAGGTCACGGAAGTGAAGGCCGTCACGGTTGTAAAAAGAGAATCCTCCCTTTGGTATTGCCACGACAACAGGTGCTTTTGCCTGGTTTAGCCTTTCAGCCATTACCGTCCCTATTTTAATCATCTGTTCCTTGTTTAGCCGGACAAGCGTGATATGAGGGTTGTGGCGCACAAAGGGTTGGGTCCTGTAATCTTCAGGGACTGTTTCGGGCTCCCCAAGAGTTACAAGATCAAGAGCCCCGGGGACCACGAGGCGTGGTACTGCTGCGAGGCCTCCGGCAAGTAGCCGTTGGGAGTCACCGGCATGTATTCCCCCGAAAAGTTCATCTGCAAGCTCGTGCGTGCTTAGGTCGAAAATGATATCGAGCAATCCCTCCACAGCAAGCTCTTCCATGGCCTTGCCACCTGTGCCATTCGAGTGAAATGCGAATACCTCGTATCCCTTGTCTTCAAGAACAGGCTTTATGGCCAGACCTGCAGGTGTTGTCTGGCCATAAATAGTGATTCCAACTCTGATGCCTGCTCCCTTTTCATCAGCTTCCTTGACATTTGCCATGCCCACAATAGCGCCTGCCGCATTTGCCAGAATTCGTCGAGTCAGGGAATTGAGCCCCAGGATATCAACCACTGAGTGCATTATGGTGATATCACGCGTGCCCGTATAAATACCGAAAGGCGTTTGACCTGATGCGACAGTAGAGACCATGACCTTCGGGACGCAAAGGGGTAGGGCCCTCATTGCGTAAGTGCAGATCTCGGTCCCCTGGGCTCCACCCAGGCCGATCACACCGCAGATCTTGCCCTGGTCATAGAGTTCCCTAAGAACTTTGGCAGATCCCTTTGACATTGCACGAATGCTGCGGTTTCTGGTTTCTTTTTCCGAAATACATGCAGCCAGCTCAGAACGGTTCTCACCACCTTCTTGTGCAATCCTATCTGCACTGATATCCGGGGTAGGGGAGCCAGGATCTCTCTTATCAAGAATGCCGGTGTCAAGTATCAGTGTACTGTGCCCTGCATTCTCTATTTGTCCCTTCACAAAAGCTGCCTCAGGACCCTTGGTGTCTAGTGTCGCTATAATCGCTACTCGCAGCTCACTCATCACAAGCTCCTGCAAAGCAGTGTCAGCATGAAATCCACATTTCTGCTCTAATAATATCCGTTACATGGGACGGAAAGTCCTGTTCCAGTAATCCCTGTTCTTGATTTCAACCTTTATCTTTTTTACCTCTTCTATAAATTCGGCCATGAGTTTTGCCTTTGCATAAATGATTTTTTTCCCTTTTTCCGCGCTGGCTCTAAAAGGGTTACCGGGGCGGCCGATCAGTCCCGTGTCGCTGTATTCCTGGTGGTCCATGGGAACCCATGCGACATCTTTGCCGTTCATGGTGAGGTATGGGGAACCATTGGCCTTTGTGAATTTGTCGCTGACATCCGTAATCCATTTTGGTGGATGAGTCCAATCCTTGTCTGTTCTTTCCAGGTGTACGATTTTCTTCCCGTAAAGCTGCTCAAAGTAAAGGCACTCAGAGGCCTCCACCTCGCTTCCGTGCCATCCAGGTGCTTCTTCAGGCGGATTTTCGATAATGCCGGTATCTGCGAGAAGCGCGGGAACAGCTTCTGCATCGTTTCTGTAACAGCAAACAAAAGCCCCTGTTTCGTAACGCAGTGTCCTGAGTGCAGGATCCACCGCCTTCATATTGGAGGTGTGCCCGGTTGCAAAAATCAGCTTGTTAAAACCGTTGTGTATAAGGGATCGGCCAATCTCGTAAAGCATATTCTGGTAAGTTGCGGCACTCAGGGTTATGGTGCCTGAGCCAATTCCAGGTGGATGAAGGTGCTGGGGAGAATAACCCAGGGGGATTAACTGGTAATAAGGCACATTTGCCATTTCAGCAGCAATCTGGCAGGGGAGCTCTGTAGCGATACTATCCGTACAAACCGGACAGTGTCTCCCATGCTGTTCAGTGCTTCCGAGAGGAATAAGTACGATATCAGTTTCCTTGAGCCATTCCCTAACGTCCAGATAGCCGCATCTGAAAAGGTTGTAAATTTTCTCTTCCTTCACTTCGTCTTTTTCTTCCCATTCCATGTTCTAAACCTCCTGCTATAGTTTGATCTCAAGAAAAACAGGGCTGCCAGAGGAATACCCGCAGGTGCTCGCGAACAAAAGAAGCTGCCTGCTTAGCACGGCGTTCAGTGAGAGCCCTTTAAATTCCTTTAAGCCCTGTCAAGAGCCTAAAGTTTGTTGGTTAATCGAATCAGGGCAGCCCGGCGGTGGGCGTCCATGGTTTCGAACTCAGCCTGTCTCACGGAGTAAGGGGCAAGAACTTTCATTCCCCGCTCCTCAACCCACTGATGGGTTATTACTTTCAAGAAATGACCCACCCAGAGCCCCCCTGTGTACCGGGCCCCTCGCAGTGTCGGCAGGATATGATTGGTGCCGGCTACCTTGTCTGCAAAGACTTCTGCCGCTGTTTCCCCCAGAAATAGCGAACCATAAGATGTGAGCAAAGGCAAAAGTGCTTTTGGGTCCTTTGTGTGCACTTCGAGATGCTCCGGTGCCCAGTCATTAGCCCATGCACAGGCATCTTCAATAGTTTTTGCCACCACCACGTCGCCCTTGTTCTCCCATGAATGCCGGGCCACTTCCTCTGTTTGAAGATCTCCGAGCTGTCGCTCAATTTCTTTAAGCACTTCCTTGCCAAGCTCTTCCGATGTGGTCACAAGAGCACCGCGCGCTTCAGGATCGTGTTCACACTGCGCCAGAAGATCAGCGGCAATGTAGTCCGCTCTTGCTGTCTCATCAGCTATGACCAGGCACTCACTTGGACCGGCGAGAAAATCAATACCCACCGTGCCAAAGACCTGTCTCTTAGCTTCGGCCACATACTGGTTACCGGGACCCACAATGAGGTCTACAGGGCTAATTGTTTCTGTGCCAAAAGCCATGGCAGCGATTGCTTGAGCTCCACCCAGGCAGTAGATCTCGTCTGCGCCTATTTTTGCCATTGTATAAAGAATGGCAGGGTTGATCCTTTTTTGCTTTCCGGGCGAGGAGCAGGCTACAACGCGTTTGACACCTGCTACCTTGGCCGGCGCTAGGGACATGACGGCAGATGTGAGGCAGGGATACCGGCCAGCAGGCACGTAAGCGGCGCAGGAGTCGACCGGAACCAGGCGATGTCCCATAAAAACACCGGGGATCATCTCCTGCTCAAATTCCTTGATTTGCGCCCTTTGGGCTTCTGCAAAAGCCGTGACCCTTTCAATTGCAAAGTCCAGCCCTTCAATTATGTCATCAGGGAGTTCGTTTTTGGCAGCCTCGATTTCTTTCTCTCCCACCAGAAATGGGCCTTCGTATTTATCAAAGGTTTTTGAATAATACCTGAGTGCCGCATCCCCTTCTTCCTTTACCCTTTCAAGGATCTGCTCAACGCTCTGGCGAAGAGCCTTTACATCCGAGGGCGCTACAGGCTTTGCTTTTTTTAGTGCTTTAACTTGCATTTGATTACCTCCTTCAGCCAAGTTCATCAATGTTTTTGTGTACTTTCCAAAAGGCTTCAGCGATATCATCCATATCCTTTTCATTGCCCAGTAAAACCTGGTGCCTGAGCAAGAGAGTACAGTTACAAGCTTCTTCACTCACTGGGCATTCCGGGTTTTGGAGATTCTTGGAGTGCCTGATCTGTTCAAGGACCTCTGGGCACAGAGAACCTGCCAGGTTTTCGGGTTTGAAAACGGGATGGCGGTAAAGAGGCTGCCTGTCCCCGGGAACAAAAGGGATTCCTTCAGCATTTAGCGCAGCGCACAGCTTTTCGGGATCAGCGTGATTAAAGGATGCGGGTTCATATCGCACAAGGTAGTAGTAATAGCCGTGCCTGATAGATGGCTCATAGACCCTGATATGCTTTAGCCCTGGAATCTGATGGATAGCCTTTGTAAGCCTTTCCGCATTTGTCTGGCGCACGTTATCTTCTTGCGGGAGCCTTTCCAGTTGGCCCAATAGAACAGCAGCCTGGAATTCAGAAAGTCTGTAATTGCTTGAAAGTCGCTCGCATGTTAAATCTGACGACCTGGCCCCAGGCCTGGAACCGAACCGCCCAAAGGCCCGGAGGGCAGTTACCTTCTCTGCGAGGCTCTGGTCATTGGTCATGATCAGGCCGCCTTCTCCGCATGTAACGGTTTTATTCGATTGAAAGCTGAATGTTCCCATTTTGCCCCAGTTACCGGCCTTCTTTCCATCTCGAGCAGAATTAATTGCCTGGGCACAATCTTCGACAACAAGAAGACCGTGCTCTTTGGCTACGCGCATAATTGAAGCCATGTCAGCCACCTGGCCGCCAAGATGAACAGGGATGATGGCCCTGGTCTTCTCTGTAATACGGTGCTCTATATCCAGAGGATTCAGGCAGTAGGTTTCAGGCTCAATGTCGGCAAATACGGGAACAGCTCCCACCATCAGAACTGAGGTCGCAGTGGATATGAAAGTATATGCAGGGACAATAACTTCATCTCCAGTGCCAATACCGCCTGCTCGCAGCGCGACGTCTATTGCCACGCTTCCGTTGGCAACCGGCAGGGCAAACTTTGCCCCGTGAAGCCTGGCGAAACGCTCACCGAAAAGGGTGCCCAGGGCTTCAGGATCATCTCCCTGCAGCCCCGCAAACCAACGGTTTCCCGAAAGCACCTTTTCAAGCCATGCCTTTTCTTCTTTGCCTGCCCGTGGCCATTCTGGGAAAGGATCTTTTCTAACCGGATCACCACCACAAAACGCTAACTTTCCCATAAAAGCTATCCTCATCTAAAAGCGATTGTTGGACTTTGTTATTGGTCAAACTTTTCATTGCTGCATTGCCTATGCCATGGGGATGTCCTTTAACGCACCGAAGGCCAGCCTCTCGCGGGCAAGCCGGCTGCTGAATTAGAGATTACACGCAAGGACATCCGGCGTTAAAGAGCGAGTTGTCCTGGCCTCAACCCTAACGATTTACTTGGCTCCCTGGGGCAATTTGATGGCGGCAAACCTGGCAGTTGTTTCCCGGATACCTTTTTCAACAGGGATTCGCTCCATGCTCGATGCCCCCACAAACCCATGGATAGGTGCCCTTTTGAGAATTTCTTCAACATCCTCAGGAGATGAGATAGGCCCTCCGTGACAAAGGACAAGAATCTCCGGGTTAATATCTTTTGCAGCTTCAGCCATCTCTTTGGTCCTCTTTCCCGCTTCTTCAAGGCTCATGGTGCTCACGGCACCTATGGCCCCCCCAACAGTGAGCCCCATATGGGCAAGAAGGCAGTCACATCCGGCCTTGGCCATCTTTACCGCTTCTTCAACGTTAAAAGCGTAGGCTGTTGTGAAGAAATCCATATCATGGGCTAGAGAAATAACCTGGACCTCCTTTTCATATGACATCCCGGTTTCCTCAAGCGCTACCCTGAAGTTGCCGTCGATCATACCTATTGTAGGGAAATTGTTGATTCCCGAGAAGCCGGCCTCTTTGATTTTTCGCAAGAAGACGGGCATGACCCTTGTTGGGTCAGTGCCGTTGACAGAGCATATTACAGGAACTTCCTTTACAATGGGCAGAATCTGCCTTTCGCCCATTTCCAACGTGATGGCATTTGCATCCCCGTACGCCATCCAGCCTGACAGGGAACCCAGGCCATGCATCCTGTAACGCCCAGAATTGAACACAAGTATGAGATCAGCGCCTCCTTCTTCCTCAAATTTTGCTGAAATTCCAGTTCCCGCCCCTGCAGCCACAATAGCATAGCCTGAAGCCAGTTTCTTCTTTAGCCTAGCAAGAACTTCATCGCGCGTGTATTGCTTCATAATTGCCTCCTTAACCATATTTTTTCTCAAGAAGCGCTAGCATTGTTTTACAGACAAGCGAAGCAAAGTCCGGGTCATCGAGATGGTGCTCATCCTCGATTACAGGGATCCTCGGAGAGAGCTTCTGTTTCAAGGTGTTGAAAAGCGCTTCATTTGCCTTAGGGTCATAAAATATCTTACCAGGCCTGTCTATGGTTGAAAGCCCGCCCAAGGGTAGCACAACACTCACAGGTCCTTTTGCCTTGTTAAGTTTGCTTGCAATGAACTCAGCGATTGCCACATTTTCAGACGCTGTTGTGCGCATGGTGGTCATTGTGGGGTTGTGGAAATTAAGTGTCCGGTTTTGAAATTTTTCTGGCACCTGATCTCGTGGAGGCAAAACAATCGTGTCAGCGGCCCCGGGCACAATAACCTGGGGTAGTGCTGCCCGACCTGCTGCTTCAAGGCGATCTGGACCCGCGTCGTGAAGCCCTCCAACAATGTGGGCACCTATCTCTGCCAGGGTCATATCCATGACTCCATGGATCCGGCCCATTGAAATAAGCTTTTCCATGGTGCGGCCACCAATGCCTGAAGCATGAAACACCCACAGTTCAAACCCGGAATCTTCCATTATTGTCCTTGCGCGGCTGACCCCTGGGGTCGTTGTTCCGTACATTGTAAAAGAGATTACTCTTTTCCCTGATGCTTTGTATGGCCGATAACCTCTAACCATTCCGACAATTGCTCTGGCAGCATTCCTGAAAACCATTTCAAGCATGGGGTTGAGACCGCTTATATCCAGGAGAGATGGAATCATGATGATATCTGAAATATCCACATGCCACTTAGTGTTTCCCGATGCAAGGGTAGAGACAATACACTTGGGAATGCCGTAGGCCAGGGCACGCATTGCGGAAGCGCAGATTGTGGTTCCACCGGACCCTCCAACCCCGATAACGCCGTGAGCCTTCCCCGAAATGACAAGCTTGCTGAGGTAAGAGGCTGCCGCATGACTTATTTTCTCAACTGCTTCACCCCTTGGCATCGCATTGATAGATTCAATATCCAACCCAGAAGCTCCAAGGATGTCTGCAGCGGAGATGTCGGCTTTCACCTGCGGTATGTCTTTTACACCCACGTCCATTAAAAGAGGCTCACACCCCGCGTCTTTTACCTGTTGTGCCAGGTAGGCAAGTTCCGAACCCTTTGTGTCCATGGTGCCGATGACCACGACAACTTTTCTGCTCGCCATGTCTTTGTTTTTCGAATTATCCATGGTCTCAGCTAAAGAAAAGAGGAACAGGCGCTTTCCTGCAAGCTGTCAGTCGCTTGTCTTCTCATCGCAAAATGCGCCTACGCTTCTAAGTGCCGCCCTTGCTATGTACTGGTCCTGTTTTGAATCGCCACCGGATACGCCAACCGCTCCAACACATTCATCTTCCAAAATAACAGGATAGCCCCCCTCAAGAGGAGTCCAGGCATGTGCACCGGCTGCAAGTGCCAGCCCCAGGGCATGAAGCACATCAAAGGCCTGAGCCTGGGCTCCCTTCGCACTTGTAGGTAGCCTGCTGGAAGAGGCTGTTATGGCCTTGGTTGTGGAGGAGCGGACAGTGTGAAAGGGAGCACCTACCATCCGCTCGAACATGAGCAAGTGTCCACCCGCGTCCACTATAGCGATACTTACTTTTATTCCCATCTCCTGCGCTCTGGCTAAAGCAGCGCTCATCATGATGTGAACAGCTTCAGAAGTCAGCATTTTGGTGTTCTTAACCAGCATACGTACCCTCTTTTTCTAAGCAAGAGCAACTTCCCGGCGCCTCTCTCGTCGAAGGCCTCGCCTTAAGGTAAATCCACCCTGCGAACCATAACCTGACCATCCTCTTTTTTCGCCCTAAGAGCGAATTCAAAGATATCGCGCTGGAGGCAAACAATGGGATCTTCTGGCGGAAAATACTGAATGTCAGGGGCCAGGAACTTCTGTGTTGTTTGGTGAAAAATGATTTCTCTAAGGGCTTTATTATGATCATAGCTTCCATTGCCCAGAAGGTGCGATACATAGGTTGCGCACCATTCATCTTCCGGAGATCTTTCTTTAAGCTGTCTACCCATAGCCACAATACTGACCCTACGGGGCTGTCTGTCAATGATGTACCTGGCTGTTGGTGCTGCAAGAACAAAACTGCAGAGCAAAACCTCATCAGCAGCTTCAAGCGCTGTTACTGCTCCCTGGACTCCTGCAGAACTTCTTTGAACCACTGTTTTTCCTTCAAACAAAGAGGGATCTTGTTTTAGGATCTGGCTCGGTGAGTTGCCCAGATCAAAACCTTCGATAGGGACTCCAGCGATTTCGCCGCTCAGAATAAGATCCTTATTTTCTTTCCTCAGGGCAAAGGCCTCTTCAGGTGTGGGAACAAGGATGGCTTTTTTTACTCCGAAAGAAAAGAACAGGGGGGTGCAGGTGAATGCACGGAAAACGTCAATTATCACAGCCGTGCCCTTAGCAGCTTTTGCACCTGACAAAAGACTATCGCGGGTTACCTCCATTTCTGTACCTTTCCATTTCAAGACTTTAAGAAATTTGATTGCAGTGCCTGCAACGAGCTCAGAGAAGATCCTCCGCTTCAACCCCCCGCCGAGTTTGATGCGGACTGGGTGGCGTTTTTGGTGCGTCAATACAGGCGTTCAAGTTAGCCTATATGTCATTATCTTGCAGGCATGTCAATCTTTTTGTGAAGCCAGGGGCCAGTGATTGTTGGTGTAAGCGTGCATGAGGCTCAATATTTTGCTTGACAAGTGCTGCCCGCATATTAGACCTTATTCGCAGATGTGCAGTTGCTGCTCATTTGTGCACCTGCCTCGATGATGAAAGGAGCATAATCTGACTTTTATCAAAAGTTGTGCTTTTCAATGAGGGATTTTATGGCAGAATGCTGTGTTCGGTGGGATGAAATGCCTTGGGAAATGGTGAGTGAAACAATCAAGCGCAAGGTCTGCTTGGGAAAGCAAATAATGATGGTTTTTTACTGTTTTGAACCGTTTGCTCAGTGGCCCGAGGAAAGACACATGGCTGAACAAGCCGGATACGTTATCGAGGGAAAAATCGTCTTGAAGCAGCCTGGTGATGGAAGAGAAACAGTTCTTGGTCCCGGAGACGGGTATCTAATCGAATCCAACAAAAAGCATTCATGGAGAGTTCTGGAGGAAAAGGTGGTCTTGCTCGATATTTTTTCTCCGCCAAGGATGGAATTGATCGGGCAATCATAGTTTCAAGGTTCATTTATGTCATAAGTCAGTCAAATCTCGGTTTTCGAGGCGGAGACAGGAGAAGTGAGAGGGGATCTGCAGCAGAACAAACAGGGTCGAAACGTATACGATGTAATTGTTGTCGGAGGTGGCATTGTAGGAAGTATGATAGCAAGGGAGCTATCTAAATATAAGGGCCGCTTTGCGTTGGTTGAAAAAGAGCCGTCTACCGGTTTCGGAGTGTCAAAGGCGAATCCTTCAATGCTTCATTCAGCTTTCATGTTCCCTTCAGGGCCTTTGCGGCACAGGCTTGTATACGATGCCGCTTCCCGGTACAGGAAACTTGCCGGAGAACTGGACGTTGTCTTCAACGAAGTTGATGAGATCTTTGTGGCTCTTAACACCACTCAGCTTGAAAAGCTGGAAAAGGCACAAAAGTGGGCCGAAGAAAATAATTTGCCTGGCGGCCACAGGATGATCGGGGCAGGTGAATTGCTGGAATTGGAACCCCATGTTACACCAAAGGCGCTGGGGGCCCTTCACGGCAAAGGGGTGGGCGGGATATACGCTCCTGAATGGACGTTTGCTTTAGTGGAAAACGCTGTCCAGAATGGTCTTGAGCTTTACCTTAGTACAGAGGTTAAGGATATCGGCAGAGAAAAGGACTTCCAATACGATGTGGTCACTTCTAAAGGGATCCTTGGGACTCGCTACCTGGTCAATGCGGCCGGCCTTTTCGTAGATGAAATAGCGCGAATGGTGGGGGACAATGACATAAAGTTGATACTGACCAAGGGCGTTATGGCTATCCTTGATAAATCTGTTTCACACCTGGTTCGAAATATGGTTTACGGATCCTACGGAAAGGATCACAGCCAATTGGTAACACCCACCGCACATGGTAACATCCTGATCGGAATGGGGTATTTCACGTGCCCGGAGCATAAAGCCGACACCGGGGTCTCGGGAGAAAAGCTGAGTGAGGTTGTTGAAATGGCCAAGGAGCTCATACCGGCCGTTTCTGAAAAAGATGTTATTACATCATTTGCAGGCATTCGCTCTGAAAATACAAAGGCCCAGGTTATGGGTGACTTCTACATTGGGGAGTCGGAACATGCACCAGGTGTGATCCACGCTGCAATAGGTTCTCCTGGACTTACGGCTGCCCCGGCGATTGCGGAGTATGTGATCGAGTTACTTTCTAGGGCTGGTATGGCCATGGAGGAGAAAAAGGATTTCAAGAAACACAGAACCGGCTGGCGTCGTTTCGAGGAGGCTTCTTTTTCGGAAAAAGAAAAAATGCTTGCATCTGATCCGAGATATGGGCACGTTGTTTGTCGGTGCGAGCAAGTGACCGAGGCGGAAATCCTGGAAGCTATCCGGCGAGGAGCAGATACTACTGATGCAGTGAAGCACCTGACAAGAGCCGGCATGGGGAGGTGCCAGGGAGGATTTTGCGGGACTGGCGTTTTGAACTATCTTGCAAGATACATGGGAATTTCTCCAACCGATGTTACAAAAAAGGGGGTAGGGTCTTATCAGGTTTGCGGCTTCACTAAAGAAAAGAGGTCTCAGCATGGATAGAGTGGATGAAAGCTGTTATGGATCAAAATGCTTTTCAGTCTGCGGCAAGAATGGCCTTGCGTGGCACCGGGTGGAATGGGATACTCAGTGAGGGTCACCAGGCACAAAGTGGCGTGAAGTTTGGAAAGGAGAAGAGGAAAATGAGTACAATACCTGAAACCATGAAGGCGGCAATACTAATGGGCCCAAACCAGCTTGAGGTGAAAGAGGTTCCCACTCCGAAGCCGGGGCCCATGGAAGTATTGTTGAAAGTGGCATCCTGCGCTTGTTGCAGTACTGACGTAGCACTCATGGCAAAGCCTTTCCCCGGGCAACCCCCTTACGGGAGTTTTATTCCTGGGCATGAATATGCAGGGGAGGTCGTTGCACTTGGAGACACGGTTGATGAGTTCAAAATAGGGCAAAGGGTTGCGGTAGAGGCGCACCTTGGGTGCATGCGCTGCCGTAATTGCCGGGTGGGAAACTATACGGCATGTCTAAATTACGGAACGCCCAAACATAGAGCAAATGGAATGACTTCAAACGGCGGTTTTGCCCAGTATGTTGTCAATAACATAAACACTGTTCATGCAATACCTGATCACGTAGGGTTCAATGAGGCAGCTTTGATAACGAACCTTGGTTGCGTTCTCTACGGTTTTCAAACTGTGGGAGGGTACGTTGCAGGGGATCATGTGGCAGTTATTGGCCCTGGACCCTTAGGTCTTATTTCTTCGCAGGTTGCCAGGGCCTTTGGGGCTGAGATGGTATATCTGATAGGCACCCGAGCCTCAAGGCTTACAAAAGGGGCAGAGACAGGTGCTCACCGCGTGATAAACATACACGAGGAAGATCCGGTGAAGGTGGTGCTGGAGGGAACCAACGGAGTTGGCGCGGACCTCGTAATCGAGTCCTCCGGCGCTAGCGATGCCCCCATGATGGCGATCAAGATGGTAAAGCCTATGGGTAAAATCCTTCTGCTCGGCTTCCCTCACGAACCTGTCCTGGTTGATCTGGAAGACGTGCTCATGAAAAACAAATCGATTTATGCTGTGCGCGGTGAAGGGTGGGCAAATCTGAGAAGAGCCGTCTCGCTCATAGGGTCAGGGAAGATAGACCTAAAGCCGTATGTTACCCACACATTTCCTCTTGATGAGATAAATACGGCTTTTAAGACTTTCATTGAGCGGATCGGTGGGGCAGTGAAGGTCGTGGTAAAGCCCAATGAATAATGTGAGCTATGCCTTTGTTCTTGGGCTTTGCTAAGAGACGAGGTCTTGGTGAGCAGCATGGGAGATAGTATCATGGAAAAGACGGTTTTACTGGTTGCAACGCTGGACACGAAGGAAGAAGAAGCCTTTTATTTGAAACAATGCATTACATCCCAAGGGATTGGTGTCATTGTTATGGATACCGGCATTCTTTCGTCCCCAAAAAGGAAACCTGATGTAACGCAGGGTGAGGTTGCCAAGCGCGGGGGGATTCCGCTCAAAGAAGCAGTGGCTACCGGGGACAAAGCTAAGTGCACTGCCAATATGAGCAGGGGTGCCGTGGAGATTGCTAAAGAGCTCTATGGTAAAGACCTTATCCATGGAGTTGTTGGAATAGGGGGGGCACAGGGAACCGAGATTGCATGCGCTGCCATGCGGGCCCTGCCTGTAGGCGTGCCCAAGGTAATGGCATCTGCAGTTGCACAAGGAAGGCACATGTTTGGGTTCTATATGGGCACAAAAGATCTTACCATTATGCATACGGTATCCGATATGCAAGGGCTCAACTTCTTGACAAGGCGTATTCTTGAAAATACAGCGGCCGCTATTTGTGGCATGATCAGAAGCTTGAAAGAAGATACCATGAAGCCAAAGGGAATCCCTGTTGCCATGTCCATGCTGGGGACAACCACCCCTGGAGCGCTCAGAGCTAAAAGCATCCTGGAAGGAGAAGGTTATGAGGTAGTGCCTTTTCATCAAAATGGAACTGGCGGCATTTGCATGGAAGACCTTATCCTGGAGGGGTATTTTGAAGGCGTGTTGGATTTGAACCTCCATGAGATTGGCGATGCCTTTGTTCATGGAATTCACGGCGCAATAAGGGAGGATAGGGCAGAAGCTGCTGGAGCAATGGGATTGCCCCAGGTCGTAGCGCCCGGGAGTACCAATTACACGGTCCAGGGAACTCCAGAAAGCCTCTCTGAGGAAATGAAAAAGCGTAAATGTTTTTATTACAACAAGGACCTCACCCTGGTACGATTGCTCCCCGAGGAGCTACGACAAGTGGGGAAGATCGTGGCCAGAAAACTCAACAAGGCAAAAGGCCCGGTGAAAGTATTTATTCCCCTGAAAGGATGGTCATTCCCAGACAGGGAGGGCTTACCCCACTGGGAGCCCGAAGGAAACCAGGCTTTTGTTGATGCCCTGAAAGAAAATCTTAATCCCTCTATTACCGTTATCGAACTTGATGCTCACATCAATGACCCTGATTTTATTGACCCGGTGGTCAAGGAGTTCATGTCCATGATGAAACAAAGGAAGCCGGCCGGTTAATTACGCTTCCAGAGGGGATCACGCAAACCGGTCCGGCCGGGCAGGGGCTTGTGATTTGTGGGCGGGTATGCCATCCAGGCATACTATTTAGTTTGAGGGATCAGTCAGATAACTTCCATTTGCTCCGTGGCTTTAATGCAATGGTGAACGTCAGGCGGGCAATAGATAACATCCCCCGGCCTTAGCTTCTCTTCTTTATCTCCCATAATGCCTATGCCTTGGCCTTTTAAAACAAAGAATTCGTGTTCCCAGGGATGGCTATGCTCAGGACTTTTCCCCCCTGCTTCAATTGTGAGAACGCGCAAGTTGAAATTAGGAGCCCCATCCTTTTCCGTAATGATATGCCGGATTACGGTTTTTTCCGCACCGTCAAAGTCAACGACCTCTGGTTCCTGGTCCATATAATGAATGTGTTTCATGTTTTTCCTCCTTTAGTTTTCTTGGAAATGCCTTTCCGTTCACCCGGAGGCTGGAAATCAACCAGGGAAGAACCAGAGCACTTCTTTTCTTAGAGCGTCAAAGCGATTCTTCCTGGTGTTGTCTTGTTCCTCAAGGCATCCAAGGCATCGTTAGCTTGTGCAAATGGATATGTTTTTGTGACAACAGGCTCTATTTCCCCTCTTTCGACGAGCTTTATGAGATCGAGAAGTTCTGCTTTTGTTACAAAGCGGGATCCTTTGATTTCATACTCATGGTAGTGCATGGCCATGGTATCCAGGGGGAAAGGCCTTCCGGGAGCATACCCGACGATTATGAGCCTTCCTCCGCTTTTGAGTGAAGGAAACGACCACTTGAGCGTTTCAGGCGCACCCACGATCTCGATTACAGCATCAACACCTGCTCCCTGTGTCAGATCATGAAGGGCTTGCTCGGCTTTTTCAGGCTTAAGGGTCTCATCAGCGCCATATTTCTTGGCAAGGTCGAGGGCATTTTCTTCTATATCAACAACAATAACCCTTGCCCCGCTTAGTTTTGCAATCTGCACAGCATGGATGCCAAGGCCGCCTGCACCCACAATGAGTACATCCTGGCCCGGTTTTACGCGGGCAAGCGTTGTTATTGCGTGATAAGAAGTGCCGATAGCGTCTGCCAGAATCGCCATCTTGTGAAGATCCAGACTTTTTTGAAACGGGCAGAAATTGTACGCTGGAATCACAAGGTATTCTCTAAATCCTCCTTCAAGCTCAAACCCCACTCTTTTCAGATTATCGCACAAGTTTTCTCTACCTGTAAGGCACCTCATACATTTGTGGCAGGTTACGTAAGAGTAAACCACCCCCACATCACCGGTGTGAATTTCTGTGACATTTTCCCCAATAGCTGATATCTCCCCCACCACCTCGTGACCGAGAACGTGAGGTAGATTCACTATTGGAGGAGGGATATCCCCCCTGATAATCTTAAGATCAGTCTGGCATATACCGCAGGCTTTTACCTTGACAAGAACTTCATCAGGCCCCGGAGAGGGAATTTCTCTATCAACCATCTGGAGCGCTTCGTTGTAAGAATTGAGAACAAGGGTTTTCATGATTTCTGCCTTTCATCTGAGAGTGAAAAGAACAGTGAGAAAGCCTCTTTGAAAGAAACCATTCTTACCCCAGTTCAGCTTTCTCAATTGCATCCTTGACCAGTTGTTTCTTGGCATCGCTCAAAGGCAACAACGGCAGGCGGGGAGGACCTCCATAGTAACCTGCAAAATCCATGGCCTGCTTTACACCTGCAACCCCGCCGGCACCGGAGACCGACTGGTTGAGGCGAAAAAGTTTGGAATGAAGCTCCCTTGCGCCTCTCACGTTCCCTTGCATGAATTTTTCGTAGAGCTTACAGCAGGGTTCCGGGAATGCATTGGCAAGGGAAACAACGCCTCCTGAAGCACCCAGGCTTAGGCCAATAAAAAGCGTGTTGATCGTGCCTGCAAGAACATCAAAATCAGGGCTGCAAACCTCCAGGTAGTGGGCGATACCGGCGGGAGAGGTATCTTTCATGCCACCTATGTTTGGGTGCCTGGAAACAACCTCAATCACCCTGGGACTCAATGTGACCCCGGTAAATCCGGGAGCATTGTAAACAAAGACTGGAACATTCACAGCATCTGCGACGTCCGTATAATAACCAATAAGGGCGTCATCGGTGAGCGACTTCTTGAAATAACTGGGCGTGAGCAAGGAAACGATATCTGCACCAATTTCCTGGGCCTTTTTCGAAAAAGCTATGGTTTGCCTGGTTGATTCATAACCCGTGCCCGCCATCACGATCTGGCTGTCAGCCTTTTCCCGAATGACTGTTTCAAGTACGCTCAGTTTTTCTTCATCAGTGAGGCTCTTGTTTTCACCGTTGCTTCCAAGAACCAGAAACCCACTCAGTGGGGTTTCCCTATATTTTCGAACGTTTTCTTTCAAGTGTTCAAGAGAGACTTCCTCGTTTACAAAAGGAGTCGTGATCGGTGCGAAAATTCCGGATACTTTGCCACCCATAGTTATACCTCCAAGAAGCATAAGAAAAAAAGCAAAAGTGTGTACCGTCTATAAAAAAGCTACTGCAAAAAGAGAAATGCAGGTGCTAAAGGCATCTATCCGCAAAAGGCTGCCACTCGCTTTGCCACAAAATCCACCATCTGCTGCGTAGCTTTGCTAAACTGACCAGCAGTGGCAAGCAAAGCCGGGTGAGAGTTAAACTCTTCAGCGCTGTAGCCGTCCTCAGCATAACCCTTTTCAAAGTAGGGAATTTTCATCAGCTTGTCCATTACTTCTTGTGGAACAGGCTCATAAATTTGGTTGCTAAACTCTAAATGCCTGCCTTTGAAAAAAAGCCCTTCCAGATAGGGGGGAGGACATGTGAACACTGCATTGGCACCTGCAGTTTTTTCTACGTGCCAGGATCGGACAACCCCGTCTACGGTCGGGCTCATCCTCATCGAGCAAAGAAGCATTTTTCCGGGATACTCGTTGTTTTCATCAACCAGCCGGCACGCCTTCTTGAAGATCGCTATTTCAGCCCAGCGAACATCGGCTTCGCTCAGCTCTATGTTTCTTTCCTGTGCTTCTTTTTGCAAATCTCCCAAAGTACCGTAGCGGGCGCTCATGGCGGTAATCACGGAACGCCACTTGCTTAGGTCAACACCTTTGGCCTTTGCCTCCTTAATCCCTTCAGCCACTGCGTTCATGCAGGCTACAAATTGAGGAATTATGAAAGCCAGGGTGTTGTTGGTGGGTATGGCCCTTGCAGTCAGTTGTTTGATTACCTCGTAGCCTTCGGCTGTACCCGGGACTTTAATCATGACATTGGGTGAGAGGGAATGGAGTTCTATGCCCTGGCTCACCATTTTTTCAACGTCATGGCGTATCCTGGGATCTACCTGCCCTGAAATAAAACCATACTTATAATTCGTTGCTTCAAAAATTGGCAAATACGCCTCTGCTCCTCGCTTCACTATCTCTTTATAAGTATCCCAGAACACGACTTCAGAATCAGTGCAGCGGTCTTTACCTATCCGGTCATCAATCCATTTGGACCAATAGTCCGGGTTGTCTTTGATCGCATTGTAGGATAGCGGCGGATTCGTGGTCACGCCTCGGAAGATATTGTCCTCCGGGTTGTTGTTCTCACTGTACAAACGGTCCAGCCAGGCTGTCATTTCCTCTTTGTCGGAAGCCTGCTCAATCATCTTCTTCCGCCAGTTGTCATAAATAAGTGGGGATGAATCCCACCATATCTCAGCTTCAGGATTAACCTCCCATAATCTTTCAATAACACTTTTTGACGCCATTTTTCCCCTCCTGCAACAAAATTAATCACGAATGTCATCAGAGGCCAGAAGATCAACACCGGTTCCCAGAAAATTAGGAATTATCACATCACCGATCTTGATCGGTGGTTGAACCTTCACTTTTGATAGCTCATCCATGGCCCTGAATATTTCCCTTTTAGGTATCCCTGTTCTGGTTCGAACAGGCAGCCTTTTGCTTCGACTCTGTTCAACAACGACTGTAGAAGTCAAAATTCGTTTTGGCTCGAGGAATTCTTGCTTGAGGTATTCTTTGCCCCTTTTGCAGACTTCGCCTTTTATTATTACATTGCCATCCTCCATCCAGACTCTGGCATGGCATCCTTTAGGGCAGGTAATACATATGAGATCTTTGGCTCCCTTCACAGCCTACCTCTCCTCGCAACGGATTTGAAGTTTGCTCACAGATGGGCCCATTTGCGAGAAAATTTTCTTTGGAATTTTCAAGCGAATCATTTCGCTAGGCCGGGCATAGGAAAATTTTTTCTCAAAGTTTTCCCCCACTCTGAGCACCATTTTCCCCATGGGTTTCTTAACTCTTAAATAAAAGATAGTTTCACGGTCCCCGGATATTTTTTGGGGAACAACTTGGCCTACACCTTCATCTGCCTCGACTTCCATGATTCGTTCACGTCCGAGCGTTTTTCCCTTGATGCGTTCATAAGCTCCAGTGGCGGCAAGTTCTCCTTCATTGGACACATTGTCAACAAGATCATTTACATGAAGGACGTTTCCGCAGGAAAAAATTCCTTCCACACTTGTTTCCAGACAGTCATTAACATATGGTCCGCCTGTTTTAGGATCAATAAGCACGCCTGCCTGCTTGGAAAGTTCATTTTCAGGGATCAGGCCTACTGAAAGCAGCAAGGTGTCACATTCCACATATTGCTCCGTTCTCTTTATCGGATTCCAGTCAGTATCGACTTTAACGAGCGTGACCCCTTCCACACGCTTATCTCCGTGAATTTCGGCAACCGTGTGACTCAGTAGAAGGGGTATCTCATAGTCGTTCAAGCACTGGACCACGTTCCTGATGAGGCCGCTGGAATAGGGCAAAATCTCGGCGACCGCAACGACCTCAGCCCCCTCCAAGGTAAGGCGCCTGGCCATTATAAGGCCAATGTCCCCTGAACCAAGTATTACAACTTTTTCCCCAGGCATGTATCCTTCGATGTTTATAAGCCTCTGGGCATGCCCGGCTGTAAAAATCCCCGCCGGTCTCGTACCGGGTATTCCAAGGGCGCCCCTGGGCCTTTCCCTGCATCCCATCGCAAGGATGATTGATTTACACTCGTATTTGCGCAAGCCGCTATGTTCACTGACGGAAGTTAGTGTCCTGTCTTTTTCGATTTCCAGAACAGTGGTGTTAAGCTCGATATCAATGCCGGCGGATTCGGCCATTTTAATATATCGGTTCGCATACTCGGGACCTGTCAACTCTTCTTTGAATTTTTCAAGGCCAAACCCGTTGTGGATGCATTGCCTCAGAATCCCACCGGGCAGTTCATCCCGCTCAAAGACAACCAGATTCTTAACACCCCTCCTGTCAGCCTCTACGGCAGCAGCGAGACCGGCTGGGCCGGAACCGATAATAGCAATATCCAGCTTAGATCTTTTCAACATTCCCCAGCTCCACTTTCTCCACCCTGCTTTGTGTAGCCTACAATATGGTGAGAGCCGGCCCCTTTCTTTGTTACCTTCGTGGCAGGAATCCCGAGAGTGTTTGCCAGGTATTTTAGAACACTGCTTCCGCAAAAGCTTCCTTGGCAGCGCCCCATACCCGCTCTTGTGAGGTGTTTGACCCCGTCCATCGTGTCTACCCCTCTTTTTATTGCATTTATTACTTCAGCCTCTGTCACCTGTTCGCAGCGGCAGACAATATGTCCGTACTTCGGGTTTGATGCAATCATTTTTTCCTTCTTGCTCAGGGGGGCGCTTTCAAACCTCGGAAAACTTTCTTTTCTGGTGTGGAAAACTTTCTTTTCCTCGGCTTTCAGTCCTTGTTCTACCAGCAGCCTGATTACCATATCGGCAATTCCGGGCGCTGCAGTGAGTCCGGGTGCACCGGCAAGCACATGTATAGCACGGGGTGCGTGCTCTGAAGGAGCAATATAGAAATCCCCGTCCGATGCCTTGTTATTCGTGCAGAGAATGCCTGAAAAACTTGTAATCATGTCTTTTTCCCTGAGCGCTGGAACGAGCTCCTTTCCAAGCTTAAATGTCTCCTCAATGTTTTCCCTGCTCACACTTGTATCCTTTTTGTTCCTTGGCTTGACGTAATGAACCCCAAGGATCAAGTTCCCATGAGCAGTCGGTGCAATGTCCTGGCTATGCTTTTCGCTAAAGGTTCCAAATAGCATATGCCGCACAAGAGATGATACCGACTTATCGAAAATGAGCATCGTGCCTTTGCGCAATTCCAGGTGAATATCAGCATCCCCGAGCAATGCGGCTATTTCATCAGAGTAAAGGCCTGCAGCGTTGATAACATATCTTGCTCTTATTTGCCCTCTGGTGGTCGTCACCTTATAGTAATGATCATCCTCTTTGTCTATGCCGGTTACAGCAGCTCCCAGATACAGGCTCACACCGTTTTGTACAGCATTTTCCGTAAGTGCAAATGTCCACTCAGGTGTGTAAAGTACACCCGGTTCTTTTGCATAAAGCCCTGCAATTGCCTTTTTCGTCACATAAGGTTCGAGTTGCCGTATTTTTTCAGGCCCAATTATCTCATAACCCCGGGCACCATTTGACTCTCCCCTCTTCTTTGCCTCCCAGAGGTTTTCTATGTGCTCTTGTTTCAGGGCCAGCCATATTTCTCCAACTTCCCTGTAGTGCAGGTCAAGTTCGCGGGCAAGCTTTTTAAAACGCTGCGGCGCATTCGCACTCAACTTGCCTTTAAGGGAGCCGATAGGGCAAAAGTCAGGCAGATGGATCTGAGACAGACTTGCCTTTGATACTCCGAATCCGGGGAAAGCCTCTTTTTCAATGAGAGCAAACTTTCCCTTGAGCTTTGAAAGCTCACGGGCGATCATGGCTCCAATGATACCGGCCCCTATTATAACCACATCACATTCACCCAGAAATGCAGGGCTTACAGATTGGGCCTTTGCCAATGTTACCCCTCGCCCCGGGCATACTTTATTGCAGGCGCGAACACGTTATAAATAACAAGTTCTTCTTCAACGTTTCGTATCGCATGCTTTGTATTGGGGGGAACCTGGACCACCGTACCCGGTTCTACAGGAAACTCACCAACCCCATCAATGAACATCGTGGCTTTGCCCTCGAGAACATAGACGAGATCCGGCTGATCCCTGTGCACGTGGTCGGGTAATGTCACTCCTTTTTCAAGTCTGATCTGCATAACTGCAATGGGCGAGTCATCTTTCTCGCGGGTGTATATCCACCTTATGGCACCCCTGTCCGTCATGAAATGCGGCTCCCACTCTACCTCAGATATCTTCTTAAATGGTGCAGTCATTGTGTTCTCCTTTCAATTTAACTTTTAGGTTTCAAGGAAAAATCAGCCACACAAGTAATATTTTTTTCAAGTTGGCGGGTTTTCTTGCGGTACAAGTGTCATACTCTGTAAGTGACACAAATTTGCTCATTTGAGCACTTAATGCACATCTGTGTATCTTGATAAGCACAAAAGGAAGTTTTGTCAAGACAAAAACGGTGAAACCCGCCAAAGGAGCGGGTTTCATTATAGATGTCGAGATGATCTCAGAGGCAATTTCAAAGGGGCAACTTGAAAAACGCAGCCTTCGAAACTCCTCAATTACTCCTCAAAGCCAAAGGCCCTTCCCCTGACGCCATAAAGCCCTGTGGGTTTAAATAGAATCACAATAAACATGACCATGAACGGCCCGACAAAAGCAAGTGGAGCGTAAATTGTGCCTCCTACAGAGATAACCTGTCCAAGGATAAGCGCAGAGACAAGAGTACCCTTGATACTTCCCAATCCGCCCAGTATCACTGTGATAAAAGCGAACAGGAGCATATCAAACCCCATGTAAGGGGTGACTCCAACCAAGGGTGAATTAAGGGCGCCCCCGAACCCGGCCAGTCCGCTTGCTATGACGAAAGTTACAGTGAAAATGCGGCCGAGGTTTATTCCCAATCCCCTTACCTGGTCAGGGTTTTCAATTCCTGCGCGGATCGCTTTGCCTGCAATTGTTTTGTTAAGCATAAGATTAATAAAAACGTACACCAGCATGCCGATCACAAAAACCATCAATCGGTACAAGGGTATCTTGGCACCCAGCATGTGGACTATGGTATGGAAAGGCATGCCGACCGGTTTACTTGCAAGTCCGAATACATACTGTACTATTCCAATGCCGATTAGAAATACGCTGAAAGTCACCACCATGGTGAACATGAGTTCTTTTCCGTAAACCTTTCGGAGTAATTGGGTTTCCACTATAAACCCTGCAACTGCGGCTGCGGCTGTCCCGCAAATTAACCCGAGCACGAAACTTCCGGTTGCTGAGACCAAGGCAAAGGTGAGGTATGCTCCAAAGGTGTAATAAACCATCTGTTCCATATTAACAATTCGCATAAGGCCAAAGCCGATGGATATGCCGATAGAAACCAGGAACAAAATACCACTGATACCCAATCCAAAAACTACAGCCGAAATGTAGAGTTCAAGCATTATTCGATTCCCCTCAAATTATTGTCTTGTTTGTGATTCAGTCCTTGTACTTTATGTTGCACTTTGTGCTGAAGCCTTCCCTCTGGATCTAATCTTTGCCCCTATTGTTTGAATGGTTCCCCAGACTCCTCCGCTGAACTTGAAGCAGACTATGATGGTCAACACGCCGACTGCAAGCTCCCATCGGGAGACAAAAGTACTGACCAAGTCCTTTAACCCGAGAAAGGCAAAGGTCCCGAAGAAAGGACCATACACGCTCCCAGCGCCCCCAAGCAGGGTTGCCACGAGGACTTCTGCAGCCCGTGCCGGTTCAGTTATGCTTGGATTCACAAATCCGTAATTGATGGCATACATGGAGCCGGCTAAAGCTGCCAGTATGCACATCAGGGTATATCCGGTCCAACGGATTTTGAAAGTATCATATCCAAGAAATTTCATCTTGTTTTCATTCACTTTAATAGCCCTGAAGGACGCACCCATGGCTGACCTGTCAAGCCATGTATACCATATCATTACTACAAACAGGACGATCATGGCGAACCAGAAAAATTGGTCAGGTTTCCTTAAATCCAGCAAAGGAGTGGCATGCATTCTAGACCGGTACCAGAGGCCGTCATCTCCTCTTGTAATGGGGTAAAGGATCTTTTCCACCAAAAAGAGGCCCATCGCGCATGTAGCGGCATTGATTAGGGCAAAGTAATCTCCGCGGAGTCTGATAAATGCGGGCCCAAGGATCAAGCCTGCTATAAGCCCCATCAGAAGTGCAAGCGCGATGGCGACCAAAATATTGTTGCCTATGTGGGCAAGATAGATGGCTGACGCATAAGCCCCCACGCCCAGGTAGAAGGGCTGTCCAAAGGAGACCATACCCATGTAACCGTAAAGGATGTCATTTGCTATGATGTAGATCGAAAAAGTGGTGATCTCCACAAGGAAGGTCATCTTGTTAGGGAAAAAATACCTTGCAATGACAATGAGAACCACGAGTGTCAAGGGCCCACGTAGATATCTTGAAAGCTTATCCATGTTTTTTTAAGTCCTCCGAGAACTCTGTTTTAGATCTGTCTCCTGTATTTACAGGTATTTCTCAAATGCCAGGTCTTGGATTTCCTTTTTGTCCGCAACTTCTGCGACGATTTTCCCCTCCTTCATGGCATATACACGGTGCGCGACTTCAGCAGTGAGCGGCAGGTTTTGCTCAATAATCACAAGTGTACTTTGCTCGCTTATTTTCTTAAAAGCGCCTTTCAGGTCTTCGATTACGTGAGGTGCAAGACCCTCAGTCGGCTCGTCCATCAAGACAAGTTCGGGCTTTCCAAGAAGAGATTGCGCCATAAGTAGCATCTGTCGCTCGCCACCGCTGAGGTTGCCCCCCTTTCTATCCATGAGGGTCTTCAGCTTGGGAAAATGCTCTAACACCCTGTCCCAGTCGTAGTCCTTGGTAGCATAGCTGCCCAGCTCCAGGTTTTCCCTCACCGTTAGATCTGCAAACACGTGCTTGTCTTGCTGGATGTATTTAAGACCCTTGAGAGCCACCTCGTAAGAAGGCAGATGGCCTATATCCTCCCCTTTGAAAAGGATAGTGCCACTGTCTTGCTTTAGAAAACCTGCGACAGTCCGGAAAAGAGTGGTTTTACCCGCACCGTTTCGTCCCACCACAACCACTACCTCCCCTGTTTGTATCTCAAGAGAAACATCAAAAAGGACATGGAGAGTTTTATAGGACACGCTGAGTTCTTTTACCTCTAGAATTCTTTCATTGCTTTTTTCAATCATGACATGTTTCCCGTTTTCGCTAGGTTTCAAGCTTCCAGTAGCAGCGCCTGACTTCCGGGTCATTGAGCGTTGACTCACAGTCCCCGCAGCAAATGATCCTGCCTTCATGCATTACAGCAAGTCTGTCCACAAACTCCTCAAGTTTAGAAACTTTGTGTTCAATAAGAAGGATTGTTTTATCGTGAATATACTTTCTGAAAACATCAATCACTTCTTCAATCTCCTGGTCTCCCAGGCCTGAAAAAGGCTCGTCGAAGATTACAACTGCTGGATCAGACACAAAAGTCATGGCAAGCTCAAGCCTTTTCTTGCTCCCCAGAGGCAAGTTTCCAACAATCTCATCTTTGAGATGGTCAAGTTCAAGCATTTCCATGGTTTCTTGAACCCTGGAAGCAATGCCTGGTTGCCTCAGTGAGCTGAAAAACATCTTGAGCGTGAAAGGCTTGTTTTCTTTTTTTCTAAAATATGAAAGGGAAAGGTTTTCGTACACTGTCAGGTTGTCAAATACATGAACCAGTTGAAAAGTCCTCAAAATCCCCATCTTGACCCTGTTTGCAGCGCTCAAATGAGTGATGTCTTTTCCGTCGTGAAAGACATGTCCCTCTTCGGGATTATAAAAGCCGCTAAGGATGTTTATGAAAGTCGTTTTGCCGGCCCCATTCGGCCCGATGATTCCCAGGGTTTCTTTTTCCTGCAAGTCAAAGTCAACCCTGTCAACGGCGACAAAATCCCCGAACCGCTTTGTGACCCCTTGGGTCATCAGTACTGGCTTTTTATCCATGTTAAACCCCTGATAAATGGGCTAAGATACATTGTTCTCCATAATTTTTCAAAATGCCATTTCAGGGGCGTCAATCAGGGACCCCCGAAATGGCACTCATAACGGGTTAGTAATCAGTAACCAAGCATTGACAAAGGAGGCAAAGCCTTTTCACCGCCGTAAGCGCCTGTCACAGTAAACACGTCGTACTTGTTCTTTCTCTCGCTTGCCTTCTTGCCTTTAACCAGGAAGGCCAGGTACTTGCCTGTCAACTCATGATCGATCCTAAATCTGGCCGGCCCCTTAACCGTATCAAAAGTTGCTGTGGCAAGGACCTTGCCGATTTTCCTGTAGTCCACACTTCCTGCTTTTTCAACTGCCTGAAGGAGCACGCTTGCAGCAGTGTAGGCAAGAACAGAGTAAGCATCAGGCGGGAAACCGTATTTTTTGACATGGTCCTCTCTGAGCGCGCGGCCTCTTTCAGCAAGGTCTTTGCTGAAATTGTCAAGGTCATAGTAATAGTAAATAAGTGCGCTCAACTGGGCTGCAGCAGCAGGAGGAATACCCATGGCGACCTCGTAGGTGGTCCACATATTGAAAAACATGCTCACTTTATGAAGACCCATGTCATAGGCTTGCTTAAAGCAGGCGATTGCATCCCCGCCGAAGTGATTAACGGCAAACACGTCGGCCTTCGCAGCCAGGGCCTTGTTAATGGCTGGTGAAAAATCAGGCGTCCCTTTCGGGAATTCCTCAACACCAATGACCTTTCCACCGTATTCCTTGCAAGCATCTTTCAAACCCATGAGCATTGTGGTTCCCCATGAGTCAGGCCTGCCAACCCAGAAAAAGGTCTTTTTGCCCATACCCCTTATGAGTGCATCACCTGCAAGCCAGCCGATACTCCACGGGGTAAATGCCACCGAATAAGTGGCTGTGGCCGGGTTGCCTTTCTTAAAGGAGTCAAGAGCCGGTACGCAGCCCGGAATATAAGGGGTCCCTGTAATTTTGCACTCTTCGTTCAAAGCAGCCGACATAGGGTTATAGATACTTCCGGTCACTCCCTGGCAGCCGGCCTCCACCAGCTCCCTGAAGCGCCGTACCCCTACATCAAGTTTCATCTCGTCGTCTTTGACAAGGAGCTTTACGGGTATGTTTCCCCAAGGCATCTTCAAACCGCCCCTTGCATTAACCTGCTCAACCAGCAATGCGACGCACTTCCTCTGGGTTTCCGCTGCATGAGCCAGCGGCCCACTCAGTCCTGTGATGAACCCAAGTTTAAACACTTTCGGGTGCTTTTCTTTGGCAAATGCTCCGTTTGCGCAAAACATGAAAATCACGGCAAATACCAACAAGAAAATCCATAACTTTTTCATTCTAACTTCCCTCCTTTTTTGTGTGTGAAGGACTCTAAAAACATGACCTAAACCATACCCCTACACTCTAATGATCACCCCCCTTCTTCCTGACGTTTGATGCTGCGAGTAAAGGAACCAAATCCCATCCCGGGCAGCCTTACTGGGCCAGGAGTTCGGCGGCTGTTTCCTGGTCAGTAATCAGAACATTGACGAAACGGCCTCTGAGAGCCCCCAGGGTAGCCTCGGTCTTTTCCTTTCCCGCAGCAACACAGATTTTGTGCTTTATGCGTCTTAGCTCATCAAGGTTCAACCCGATGGTTCGATCATCCAGTTGGTCCCAGCACTGCCGGCCGTTTGCGTCAAAAAAACGACCGCAAATGGCACCCACAGCACCGCTTCGTTTTAACTGAACAGCATCCCTTTTGTTAAGAAAACCCGATCTCCACAGCAGCCCCTCCTGTCCAATTAGACCTACGCCAAAAAGAACCAGGTCAGCTTTTCTTGCGATATCAAGTGTTTCGTGGATCTTCTTTTCTTTGAAGAGCGTGTCTCGAATCGCACGGTTCCTCACTATTACCGGGGCAGGCACAAGGTGAGCCTGAGCTCCGAGTTTTTGGCCTAACATCATGGTAAGCATGTTATTGTCCGCACCCTCAATCGTTCCCAGACCTCCGCCTATCTGAACCAGGCTTAGATGTTTTGCTTCTACAGGTTGCAGGTGACTCACAACGTGATAAACGGTGTGTCCCCATGTAACGCCCATAACGCTATAGTTATGAATGACTCCTCGAAGATACCTGGCGGCTGCTTCCCCTACCTGGTCCAGAAGTGACTTGCCGCTGTACTCCGTCGTTTTCACGACTATTGACTGGTCAAGGTCAAACTTTTTTGCAAGTTCTATTTCAGTCTCGGTAAGGTCAATCCTCGGGTCATTGATGGTGATCGTGATAATACCGTTTTTCCTTGCCTCTTTTAAGATTCTGCTTACCTTGAAGCGGCTGAGCCCAAAAAGCCGGGAAATCTCCTCCTGGGTTTTTTCCTCGTTGTAGTATAGGTAGCAAATCTTCAAAATGTCCCGATCACTAATCTCTCGCATATATTCGTTCCATCACCCAGCAGCATAGTTTTTGCGAACAAATCTATTTCAATCAGACCAGAGAACGAAGCTTCTTTACAGAGCTTTTGCACACCTCCAGGATGAGTTTAATATCCGTACCAAAGCCGATCATTTTCATGCCCTGTTCAATCCAGTACCTGGCCTTTTCAACAGAGCTTGTGTGAATGCCCGGTATTATGCCTCTATCGTTAGAAACCTCTATGACCTTGCGAATTGCGCTATCCACCACAGGATCAGAACTGTTACCCGGTTTACCCAGGGACGCTGAAAGGTCTGAAGGCCCCACGAAAGCAACATCAATACCAGGAACAGATAGTATTTCAGAAAGGTTTTTAACGGCATCCCGGTGTTCTATCTGAAGAGCAATCAGAACTTCTTCATTCAAGCGGGCCATAGTTTCGACCGCATCGCCCGCTTCGAAGAAGGTGTGTTGGCGCGAAAGCGCCATACCCCGCTCTCCAACTGGTTGATAACGACACCATTTGATTACGTTCTGCACATCTTGAACGCTCTGTATTTGAGGAATTAGAAGCCCGGAAGCACCTGAATCCAAAGGTCGTGATAGATAATCGTGAGATGATTTGGACGGGGGTCTAACAATGATGGGAATATCAACAGCGCGGCTGGCAAGCACCATATCACTCACCGTTTCCATGGTAAAGCAGCCGTGCTCCATATCAAGGAAAAAGAAGTCAAAGCCCGCCTGTGCGAAAAGCACGGCAATACCGGGGGTTCTTACCTCAGAGACCATGGGGCCGAAAACCACCCTGCCTTCCTTGAGCGCTGCTTTTAGCTTGTTCTTGAAAATCACGCTTTCCAGTTCTCCACTTCACGGGGGGAACCCGGTGCCACGTTAGTCAAGGCTCCTAGCTAAAAAAACGACCGCCGTTAATATCAAGAGTTACACCCGTAATGTAACTCGCTTCGTCGGAACACAAAAAGATAACACCTGCTGCGACCTCTTCAGGCGTGCTGAGCCTTCTTAAGGGGATCTCGGATAGAATTTTTTGTCTGTATTCTTCGGGCCTAGAATTCCAAAGGTCAATAGTTCGTTGGCTTGCAAGGGTAATTGTCGGAGCAATGGCATTTACATAGATACCCTCCGGGCCAAGCTCATAAGCCAGATGCCTTGTAAGGCCGATCACTCCAGCCTTGGCCGAAGTGTAATGGCAACCTGCCAGAGATCCGAGCCACCTGCCCGCAAGGGCAGAAACATTTACGATCTTGCCTCCGCCACCTTGCTTTCTAAACTGTCGAACAGCCGCCTGCGAACAAAGGAAAGTGCCTTTGAGATTCACGTCTACTACCTTATCCCATGAATCTTCATCAATATCCAGGAACTTGTGTGGAGTATGAAGGGCCCCTCCTGCCACGTTCACCAGTATGTCCAACCGCCCAAAGCGTTCTACTGCCTTTGAAATTGCCCCATGAATCGTCTCTGGATTACAAACATCCACAACAGCCCCAATAACGGAATCAGGTGCGCCGAGCTCTGATAGGGTGCGCTCCACCATTTCTTGTGTAATGTCCGTAGCACAGACGCTGGCACCTTCCTTAAGGAAGGCCTTGCAAAAAGCTGTCCCCAGTCCCCCGGAAGCCCCGGTAACAAATACGACTTTATCCTTAAGTCTCATAAGCGTATCTGATGAGGAAAAAATATGCAGGGCCGGGGGAAGCCCTTCCTTCCGGCCCAAAAAACGACTAGATATGCCATGACCGGGAATCGTAGTCCCTGTCCTTGATCTCTATCTTGATTTTTTTCACCTCATTGGCAAAGTCGGCCAGATTGTCCGATGCCTTGTCAAAATACTTCAACCCCTTTTCCTTGCTGCCCAGAAATGGATCACCAATGGTTGCTTCTTCGACATATTCGTGGTGTTCCATGGGCACCCATATGTTCTCCGACCCCTGAAAAACCACTGTAGGCACACCATCTGTCTTGGCAAATGCAGGGCCCATCCACTTAGGAGCATGCGCTGTGTGGGCATGGGCTCTTTCCATGTGCACACATTTCTCGTCATAGGCAAGGCTTGTTGATGTTTCAAGCTCCCCTGAATGCCACGCGATTTTTTCTTCAAATATGTCCTGAACAACCTGGATTTTTCTCTCAGTAGGGGTCATGTGCCAGCAGCAAAAACAACCTGTTTCATATCGCAGCCTGCGTAACACCTCATCACATACTTTGGTGTTTGATGCATGATGGCTGATATATATAAGTTTGTTGAAGCCATGGAAAATCAGGCACCTGCCGATCTCATAAATAATGCGCCTCAGCGTTTCGCCTGAAAAACTCAAGGTTCCCACCCCGTCATTTACCGTCCCCATATGATGCGGAGAATACCCTACGGGGATCATTGGGGTATAGGGAACCTTTGCTTTCTTAGCTGCTCTTTTGGTTACCTCAATTGTCACGATCGCATCCGTTGCAAGCGGAATATGGGGACCGTGTTTTTCCTGGCTCCCGATTGGAATGAAAACCACATCCGTGGTCTTCAGCACTTCTTTTACGTCCGGGTAGGACATCTCTTCCATTGCATAAGTCCACATTTCTTCAGCCATTTCTAATCCCTCCTTTGCTTTCCCTTAATGAGAAATCGCTTTTGATTCCACGTGTGTTTGTTTTTTATCCTGGATTATATCCCAGTTTGGGCTATACGGGGGCTTTTTACCCTCAAGTACAATAAGCGCATTTTCCGCTGCGCCCTCAGCAAGCTTGGCCACTGTTTGCTTTGTCAGGGCTGCACTGTGAGGGGTCACAAGTACGTTTTCGAGCTGAAAGAGTTGATTTTGCGGGTCCGGTGGCTCTTTTTCAAACACATCCAGTCCGGCTCCTGCAATATGCCCGTTCTTCAGCGCTTCAACTAAATCTGCTTCGCGGATAACTTCGCCCCTGGAAGTGTTGATTATAAAGGCCGTAGGCTTCATTAGAGTGAACTGATCCTTGCCTATCAAGCCTATCGTTTCTTCAGTGGCCGGCACATGTAAGGAAAGGAAATCCGCTGTTTTTAAAACTTCATTGAGATTATCGCTAAGCACAACACCGTCCAACACAATTGAAGCAGCATCAACATATGGATCGTATGCCCAGACTTCCATATTAAAACCTTTGATGCATATATCGGCAACTATCCTTCCTATTCTGCCAAGCCCGATTAAGCCGACCCTTTTGCCTGCAAGGCCGTCAGGAAGGTACTCAAACCGAGATTTGAAATTTCCTTTCCTTGTTTGCTCATCCAGGTAAGAGAATCGCTTTGCAAGCGCGCCCATCATCAAAACAGCGTGTTCGGCAACAAATCGGTCTTGAGGACCTTTTACACCGCATACCACTACGTTATGCTCAGTGGCTGCCTCGATATCAATATTGCTTAACCCACCACCGGTTCTGGAAATGACCTTAAGACTTGAAGCAGCCTTGATCATGTCCGCAGTGACTCGGGTGGCTGTTCGCAGAATCAGGGCGTCCGCATCTTTGAGGAGTTTACCAACAGATTCTTCTGAAGGGTCAGGGCTAATCACTATTTCTGCCCTTCCTTCGAGAACTTTAAGGCCGGCCTCATCAATTGGTTCGGAAAGTAAAATCTTGTGCAACGAATTCCCCTGCTGCCGGCTCCTTAACCGACTTCTGAGATAATTATATGGTGCTAGTTTGCAGGATTGCTCATTTGTGCAGCTTCTGCACATCTGATACCTTATCTTCTCCTTATTTGTCAAGCAAAAAATCCCTCTGTCTGGGATATAAATCTTACGACAAAGGGAGAATTAGTTGGCGCTTTTTAATACCTTTCTACGGCAAAAAGGAGAGCGTATTCCTTCATAAAAAGAAATTTTATAGTAAGTCTGACATCAGTTCTTCTAAAAGGGACAGGTTGGAACGATCGGGCTTTAAAGTCCCTTGTTGAATTTTTTTTGTGAGCTGGGTGATCGCTTCGTTTAAGGGAGTGGGTACCCCGGCTTCTTTTCCCTTCTTTACGACAAGGCCGTTAAGGTAATCCACTTCGCTGTAGCGTCCCTTGAGATGGTCCTGGAGAACCGAGTTTCTGGCTTCTCTTCCAATATGGGTGACCAGGGTGATTAGATTTTTTTTCAGCACATCGTCGGTTGACCCTGTAAACTCCTCAGGGCTAAGACCGTAAATAGCTTCTATCCTATATCCCAGCTTTGTTCCAACCTCTGTTGCCTCCCTGCCTAGCTGAATGCAGAAATCAAAAACTTGGGGTATCTCTGTTGCCTCCCACTCGCGCAAACCCAGAACCCCAATGGGCGCCTGCAACATCGAATTGGCAATTAACTTTGTCCACTTGGCTCCCCATATGTTGGTGGTGAGATCTACCTTGCCTACGGATCTCAGGATCTCAGCCAGCTCTTCAATGCGGGGAGTAATCCTCCCGTGAAGCTCCCCAAGGGCAAACCACGTGCCGCTATGGGTCGTATTTCGTTTTACTATTGCCGGTTCAAATACTTCAGCAGAGAGCTCCACAACACAGCCCACATCCCTCTGGAAACCAATTATCGGAGCTATCCATTCGTCATTCAGGCTATTTTGCATGGATACCAGAAATCCATCTGGTTTCAGGTATGGTTTGATAAACTGGGCCATCCAGCAACTGTCGTGGGATTTTGCAGTCATGAGCACAATATCAAACTGCTCGTTCATGCCGCAAACTTCGCAGATGTGAACAGCACGCACAGGGGTGTGGAGCCGCTCATCAGGCATGTTGACCCTGAGACCCTGCGTCTTCATAGCTTCTACGTGCTCAGGCCACTGGTCAATGAGAAGCGGGTCGTAGCCAGCTTTTGTTAGGTCTGCCCCAACACTACTGCCGATTGCACCTGTTCCCAGTACAGCAATTTTTTTGCTCATTTAGATTCCCTCCTTGCTCCAATGGATTTCAAAGTTGTTAGCTCTGGCTGCGATGACGGGAAAAATATCCCAAGAATAGAATAGGAGGCAAGAAAAATATCTCTCCCCATTTTTGTATTAGCCTCAGCAATAGAGGGCACCACTATCTCTTTTGCTGTTGATTCAGAAAAGGACATCTTCTATACTGCGCTTCGTGGTTTATGAAATTCCCAGTACAAAGGAGGAGGCAGTGGAAAAAACAGGATTGGAAAGGGGGCAAAAATGGAAGCTAGCGGATATGCCGGAAAAGTGTTGAGAGTTGATCTTGAAGAAGAAAAGATCTCCGTAGAACGGCCTGAGGAAAGCTATTACAAGAAATACCTCGGGGGTAGAGGGATAATTATGCATACACTGCTCTCCGAGGTGCCGCCTCATGCGGATCCTTTTAGCAGGGAGAATAAGCTTGTTTTTGCTGCCGGTTTGCTCACCGGTCATAAGTTGATAGGGACAAGCCGGGCGAGCGTTGGCGCCAAGTCGCCTCTAACAGATGCATGTGGGGAGTCCGAGGCAGGAGGTTACTGGGGGGCGGAATTGAGACGAGCAGGATATGACGCTATAATCATTGAAGGTAATGCCGGGCGCCCCCTTTATCTGTGGGTTCATGATGAGCGCGCAGAGTTAAGGGATGCACAAGAAATTTGGGGTTTGGACATGCGCCAGGCAATGGAGTGGTTCCAGAAAGATATTGGGGAGAAAAAATATCGAACCGCACTGATTGGCCCAGCAGGAGAAAACAGAGTCCGTTTTGCCAACATCATAGTTGACTGCAACCATGCTTTTGGAAGAGCCGGACTGGGGGCGGTAATGGGGGCCAAAAATCTGAAAGGGGTAATTGTCAAAGGATCGAAGATTCCTGAAGCTGCAGAGAAGGAAAGGGTCTTGCAGCTTAACCGTATTATGAAAGAAAGGTACAAAAGATCTGCCTTTGTGAAGTATGGAACAGGCGGGGCGATGAAGACTTTTGAGGAACTAGGCAATCTTCCTGTCCGGAACTGGTCTGGAGGAAGTTTCCCCCAGGTGGAAAAAATAGATGCTGTTACCCTAAAGCACAAGTACGGTGCAGGTATGGAAAGTTGCTTTAACTGCCCCATAAGCTGCAAGAAAAAGATTCAGGATCTGGAAGAACCATGGAGTATTGACTCCGTCTATGGTGGTCCTGAGTACGAAACTCTTGCTTCTTTTGGATCCAACTTGCTTATTGATGATCTGAGTGCAATATGTAAGGCAAATGAATTGTGCAACCGCTACGGCCTGGATACCATTTCCACAGGAGCAACAATTGCTTTTGCCATGGAATGTTTTGAAAATGGATTATTGAAAAAACAAGACACGGATGGAGTGGAGCTCAAATTTGGTTATGCGCCGGCAATGCTGGATGTTCTTGAAAAAATAGCGCTTCGGAAGGGAATAGGAGATTTACTTGCAGAAGGGAGCAAGAGAGCAGCACAGCAGATAGGGAAGGGGGCTCTTGATTTTTCAATGCAGGTCAAAGGCCAGGAAATACCTTTTCATAATCCGAGGCTCAACCAGGGGCTGGCAATCCATTACAGTGTGCATGCTGTTGGAGCTGACCATGTTTCAGGGACGATTGATCATCTTCTCCCCGGGCTAATGGCAGACTGGGATACCCTTGACCAAGCTGAAACCATGGATCCCACCGAGCTTAGCACCCGCAAGGCGCGCATGACTTATTTGCTTGGGCTGTGGAGGGCAATGCCGAATTACCTCGGCCTGTGCAACTTTGTTCCCTGGCGCTACAAAGAGGTATGTGAAGGGGTGGAAGCAATAACCGGGTGGAAAATAACCGCCTGGAAACTAATGAAGGCGGTTGAGCGGGGTATAACCATGATGAGGGTTTTCAATCTGCGCGAAGGGTTCACCCACGAACACGATTTCCTTCCTGAGCGCTTTCATGAACCCGCGGTAGAGGGCCCATTGAAGGGCGTGAAGATTGACCGAGAAAAATTCGAGGAAATAAAAAAGATTTATTACCAGATGCTTGGATGGGACACTAATGGAGTTCCAAGGAAGAGTTGCCTTGCAGCCCTGGACCTCGAGTGGCTCTCTTCTTACATAGATGTTGCCGAGGATTAAGAAATGAGCAAGGTTGTTAAAGTGGACGAAATTCCGTTTGAAAGTGTCGAGTGGGGGCGTACCAAAGAAGTCATAAGCCCCCAGAGTGGGGGATCCAGGAACGTCAAAGTGAAAGTAACAGAGTACCTGCCCGGCCATGAGCATGATCTGCACGTACATCCAGATCAGGAAGAAGTTATTTTTGTTCTCTCGGGTAAAGGTACTACCCACTGGGAAGGCGGAAAACAGGAGGTAGGGCCGGGTTGCGTAATTTTTATACCAGCCGGGGAGGCTCATGCAAATGTGAATTCAAGTGATACGGAACCCCTTAGGGTAATCGTGATCAAAAGTCCGCCTGATGATAGAGAAGTGAAGGTTAAGAAGCAATAGAACACGGATCAGAGGGAGGTAGTTAAGTTGGCAAGAAATAGCCGGGTTGGATTGGCCATTGTTGGAACAGGTGCATGGTCTGGAGCAATAGGGGATGTGGCGAAACGAAGTGAAAAGGTTGACC
The DNA here is from genome assembly GCA_019310485.1 of Deltaproteobacteria bacterium. Lineage (GTDB taxonomy): Bacteria > Desulfobacterota > DSM-4660 > Desulfatiglandales > HGW-15 > JAFDEF01. The sequence goes on from JAFDEF010000011.1 coordinate 35,078, forward strand.
TTGTGACCTGTTTTGATACAAATGCCGACAGAAAGAAGTCATTTAGTGAAAAGTTTGGCTGCGATATGGAAGAGAGCTTCGAAGATGTGCTCAGAAGGGATGATGTTGAAGCCGTTCATCTTGCATCTCCAAATGCGCTTCATGCCGAGCAGGCGATTCTTGCTTCGAAATATGGAAAGCATGTATTCGTAGAAAAGCCTATTGCGAACACGATTGAAGACGGAAAAAGAATGATCGACGCGTGCAAACAAGCCAGCGTAATTTTGATGGTTGGGCACCACATGAGACGTCTGGCAGGATTTCGAAAACTTAAAGAGCTTGTTGAAGCTGGAGCAATCGGAAGGCCTGTTCAAGTTGATGCCAACTTTTCTCAAAATTTGGGCTTTGAGCTAACGCCAGAAAGCTTCAGGTGGTCCGGTGATGACTCTGGGTGCCCTGCAGGTTCATTGATGACCTTGGGGATTCACCATGCCGATATATTTAGCTATCTGTTTGGGCCCATAAGAAGTGCTTTTTCGTATTTCAACAGGCTTTATATCCCTGCCCCTGTAGAAGATGTGACAGCCACTGTTTTTCAGTTCAAGTCGGGGATCCTTGGGTATCTAGGTTCTAATTATGTTTCTCCTAAGGCCATGTGGATGTATGTTTATGGAACAGAAGCGAACGTATTGTGCACTGTTATTTTGCCTCAGTTGCCTTTTGAAGAATACCTGTTTGCATGGCAAAAGGTGGACCAAAACACAACTTTGCAGATTTTTGAAAAAGAAAAGACAGGTGCTAGAACGATACCTCTGAGAGTTGGCAATCCGATCCTCGAGGAGGTGGACGAATTTGCTGATTGCATAAGAACAGGGAAAAGGCCCGAAACGGATGGCGAGGGCGCTCTGAGAGCACTGGCCCTGATTCGGGCAGCCATTGAGTCTGCTAAGACAGGAAAACCGGTAGAGTTAGCCCTTTAGGATCTCTAGCGAGTTCCATCCTTTTTTCTTTCAAATCCTGCCATCTTTTCCATAACAGCACAGAGAGAGGCTGTGTCTCTTTTGGCCCATCCATGAGCCAGAGCGGAGGTGTAAAGCTGTGCTGATGTTGAAAGAAGAGGCGTGGGACAATGGAGTTCTTTTGCAAAGGCACTGATGATTTTTATGTCTTTTTGATGAAGCTCCACTTTCATAGTAGGCTCGTCATAACTGGCATTAACCATCAAAGGCCCCCGAACTTCAAACATCCGGGAGGAACCTGCACTGTCACTAATGACCTTGTAGATCAACTCAGGATCCAGGCCGGCCTTCATTCCAAGCACAAAGGCTTCGGCCGCAGAAGCATTATGGACGGTTACGAGAAGATTAGCTACAAATTTCATTTTTGTGCCCATACCGAACTCACCCACATAATAGTTGGCACGGGCAATTCCGTCGAATACGGAACCGCAATCTTCGCATACCTTCCTGGTGCCACTTGCGTATACGACAATATCTCTACGCGCGGCCTGCGCCCCAGTGCCGCTCAAGGGGCAGTCAAGCATTTCTACACCTGCGCGCTTTAAAGCCTCGTATGCCTCGTTTTTGGCCTCCAGTGTAAGGGTACTTGTCTCAACTACGACTAAGCCGCTTTTGCCCTCTTCCGAGAGGCTATCTTTACCAAGCACAACCTCATGCAGCGCTTCGTTGCTCGGTAAAGACGTAATAACCACGTCAGTTTTTTGAGCCACTTCTTTGCATGAGGTGGCAGCGACACCATTTTTCTCTACAAGCGCTTTAACCCTTTCAGGCACAATATCGTAGCCTGTAACCTGAAAACCTGCCTTGAGGAGGTTCGCCGACATGGCAGAGCCCATGATCCCCAGGCCAATAATCCCCACTTTTTGCTTCATGGCTTTTCCTTTCGTGAAAAGATAGCGTTAATGTTTCATGATGTTGTTCTAGAAATCAATTCCTGCCCGGCCAAAAGATCATACCTGTTGTTTGGCAGGATGAACTCCTTTTGTTCGTAGAGTGTCAATCCTTGGTCGCATCCAGGCGCGGAATGAATTGCCCGTATCCGCGTTCCGCGACCGGCTTGGCGTTTTCAGCAACAACTTTTCCCCGGACAATCGTCGTTACAATCCTTCCTTGCACTTCCATCCCATCGTACGGTGTCCATCCGCACTTAGAGACAATTTCTTGGTTTGAAATCCTATCCTTCCCCTTCAGGTCTATTAATAGTACGTCGGCGTCCGAACCCGGAAGCAGGCATCCTTTGCGCGGATAAAGACCATAAATTCTAGCCGGCATCTCACACAGCGCCTTCACTACACGCTCAAGACTTACCAAGCCCTTATTGACACCGTTTAACATAAGTCTGAGTGTTGTTTCAATCCCGGGAATCCCAAAGGGTGCATCCCAAATATTTTCAATCCCTGCGGCCTTTTCAGATTTTGGAAAAGGACAGTGATCGGTGCTTACTATGCTTATCCGCCCTGCCTCCAACTCATCCCACATCTTGTGCGCGGTCTCGGCATTGCGAACAGCCGGGGCAAATTTAGCCCATGGTCCCTTCTCTAACAAGTCGTTATGGCTTAAGTAGAAGTACTGAGGGCAGCTCTCAGCATAGATTTGCGCTCCCTGGAGCCTGGCTTGTTGGATCACCTCCAGCGATTCAGGCAGGCTCACATGTGCAAACACGGCACTCGCTCCTTCCCTTGCTGCCAGCGAAGTTGCAGTTGATATGGCAACCAGCTCTGCATCCTCAGAGCGCCATTCTGATACAGTTAGGTAATCCTTTCGTCCTGAATGTCGTAGCAACTCCTCGTTAACACGAAGAATGGAGTCGTCTTCTGCATGAATAAGGGTGGTACCGCCAAATTTAGCTAACGTCCGAAACAGTTCACGCAGATTTCCAGCAGGCATAGGAACAACACCATGAAGGGCGCAAGTGAAAGTCTTAAAGGCAACCGCACCCAGCTCCCACATGTTTTTAAGCTCATTAAGGTTGTCGGGCACAGCACCTCCCATGAGTGAAAAATCTACCAGGGACCTAGATTCAAGATAATCCCTTTTTTCTTGAAATATTCTTGCATTCAACACAGGAGGCTCTGTGCGGTGGTGTTCAATTACAGTAGTGGCGCCCCCTACTGCTGCTGCGGAGGTGCCTGTTATGAAATCCTCCCGTTCAGTATGACCGGGATCCATCATATGGACGTGCCCGTCCACGGCACCTGGCATGACTAGGAGGCCTGAGGCGTCAATTACCTGTTTAGCCTCTATATCATGGGCTTTCACCAGAGCTGAAATCTTACCCTCTTTTACCAGAATGTCAGCCTGAAAACTTCCATGTGGAGTGGCAACAACACCTCCCCTAACAGCCATGTCTGCTTTCATATTATTATCTCCAGATTATTAATTCTTGTATGCCCGTAATTACCAAGGTATTCAGGTTTAAGGCTGAAGACTAAAGGATTTTCAATAAGTAAACTAAGGCTGGTTCCCTTTCAACGAACTGAAATGCAGTGAAGATTGTACTGCCCGTATGAAAACACATACAAGCAGAGGACTTCCCAGTATTTTAACCTTCAGCCTTCAACCTTCAGTCTATCCACCTGAGTGGCTACGTATGCCCAAGCTAAGGCCGGGGTGCGATTTCATAAGGTTCACACCCATCAACGATTTGATGTGCCTCGAGAATCAGTTCAACAGCCAGCTCTGCTCCTCTTTTGTAAATCATTTCACATGTGTGGTTTTCACTAAGTGGAACCCATTTTTCACGGAGAGGGCGGCATTCTTTTGCGCCGAACTCCTCTGAGAAACGCCTGTGAAGCTCGAATGCAAGTTCATCAGGACATTGAAGTTCGTCCATCGGCGATGTTCTTCCATAAATCAGCCCAATGCATATAATGCCGGCCGCCAGAGCCCCACAAAGGTGACCCACTTGTTCAACTTCAAGCTCCTCGCTGGGACGCAGATCTTTCCCTGAGGCAATACCTTCCAAGATCTCGTTCATGTTCATGCCGGATACTTTTAGATGAGTCCCTCCTCCACCATGAAACCCTGTCATTATTCTTACCATTGATGGGTCCGTAATCTTTAGGGTGTCATTTATGGCGAGGAAAGTGGACTCGCTGCAGTGAAATCCCTTTCTGCGATTTTCTATGGCTTTTTTCCCCGCTTCTTCTACTTTTTCTTTGATTTCTTCCTTCATTCCCCGAATTCGCTCCTAAACTTATTTGAAAGTTTTTTAACCAGATTCGGCTGAGGTTGAGATTCACTGTTCCACTTCATTTACGTTCCTCAATGTAGCTTAACCGTTTTGTAATCTCGTACTGCTGCGGTAATAAATTCTTCAACGGAGAAATTTTTGCGGCAGCAGGGCATAGTGAAAGAAAAGTCGATCTGAACTTACAGGTATTCCTTCTGCCAGGTTTGGGTGGCTTTCTTAATCCTTTTTTGGAATAGCTCCTTTTCCACAATTCCTGGAGGAGAAACCACCACGAGGAGCATAAGCATCTCGTCTCCGGTATTGACAATCCTGTGCTCCACTTCGGGCGGGACAAAGATAGCGCTCCCGGGCCCCACCTCCCTTTGTTCGTCACCCACGGTTTCAATGCCCTTGCCCCGGAGGACGTAGAGGAGCTCCTCAACAGGGCTGGGGTGCTTATGGAGTGGGATGCCCGCACCCGGGGGAAAGCTTGTTTCCCATACACTCATTTGTTTCACGCCGTTCGTGCTCTGGTCGAAAAGAACTCTCAGCGTCTCATTAAGCCCTTCGTGCTCGTAAATTGGCCCTTCCTCTCCAAACCATGACGGCTTCTTTATATACTTGAAAGTTTTTTCTCCCATAAGCCCCCGCCTTTCCCGTCCAAGTGCTTCTTTTAATGAATTGTCCACCCTCCATCTACCATGAGGACATGACCGACCACCATGTCCGAGAGCGAGCTGCACAAAAATAGAGTGGCACCTATGAAATCTTCGGGTTGAGCCCATCTCTTTACGGGAAGCATCTCTCCAAGGGCCCACTCCTTGTATCCGGGCCTTTGCAATAGCTGCCTTCGAGTGGGGGTTTCAGTTACGCAGGGTGCTATTGCGTTTACGTGAATGCCTTTGGGGGCCCATTCGTAAGCAAGAGCACGGGTGAGATGGTGCACTCCGGCCTTTGCAGCAGCATAAACAGACCTGCCCTTAAAAGCGACCTGGCCAAAGGTAGAACCAATATTGATGATTTTGCCTCCGCCCTGAGAGATCATTATGTGCGCTACGGCCTGGGAGGCAAAGAATATCGCTTTTAGGGAAGTGTCCAGCGTTTGGTCCCACTCCTTCTCGGTTACTTTGAGAGCCTCTACGGTATCAGTCCATGCCGCATTGTTTACAAGGATGTCGATCTTCCCAAAAGAGTTGTGCACCTGTTTAACCATTGATCGGATCTGAGAGACGTCTCTTAGGTCCGTGGGTCGGACAAGGGCTCTCCTGCCTAAAGCCTGGATCTCGGAGGCTACCTCCTCCAGGGCCGATTGCGTGCGGCTAACCAGGGCCACGTCAACGCCTGCCTCTGCAAGGCCGATAGCCAAGCTTCGACCAATGCCCTGGGATGATCCGGTGACAATAGCAACTTTGTCTTCCAGGCCAAAACTGTGATAGTCTCTGCTCATGAGCTTACCTCATTGCCTCTTCCATGTGTTCAACACGGGTAAAGACAACAGGGCCTTCTGCCGTAACAAGCACGTTTTCTTCCAGCCGGCAAGTCTGGGGAAGAAGCGGGTGTCCTGCGAAAGTCTCCACAGCAAAATACATATTCTCCTTGATTTCAGCAGGGTAATCCAGTGAGTAGGCACGTGAGATCCACATACCTTCATACAGCGTGATACCAATGCTGTGGGCAAACTGCTGAAGGGTTACAGTTCCATACTTATCGTCGTCATATTCAGGGAAAGCCGCTGCCACGTCGGCCGTTGTGTTCCCCGGGCGGAGCTTTTCGATTCCAGCATACATTGAATCGTAGACCTCCCGGTAGAGATCAATCTCCTGCTGTGTCATCTTGGCTGCGCATTTGAAGCAGCGGACGAAGTCGACAAAATACCCGGAGGGTCCGACCGCGTTGATATCAACGATAACAAGATCTCCCTGCCGGATCATCTTGTCTGTTGCCCAGCGCCTGTACGGGCTGGTATTGCCGCCCGAGGCAACAATAATGTCATAGATAATCTCGCATCCTCGTTCCAGCATGAACTCGTGCACCTTAGCCTCAATCTCTCGTTCCCTAACGCCGGGTTTCAGCCATTCATACTTAATTTTCCACATAGCTGCATCGCCGATTGCAGAGGCTTGCTTGAGAAGTTCGATTTCATCCCTTGTCTTAATCACCCGAGCAGCAGACATTGCGGGCCAACCATTTACGATGTTTAGTCCTCTTTCCTGGAAGGCTTGAAGCGCGGGCATATCAAGATTGTCTATTCCTATTTTTTCTTTTTCAACACCGTGGTCTTTCAATACGCCAAGAACATCATCCGCCATTTTCCCTGCCATATAAGGCACTGCTCCCTCTGCCCACTGCCAGGTCATGGCCGGCCTGATTCGACCTTCCATCCATGGGAGATCCATCTTGGCACAAACCATGTCCGAGCCGGCAGTTTCAAATAAGACCGGCTCTCCCCCCTGGGGCAAAACAGCGTAACGGATGTTGATATTGTATTTCCAGTTCCCCTGGTATCCGCCTGTGACGTAGCGGATATTTGCCCCTGCAAAGAGAACAAGGGCACCTAGATCATGAGCGTTCATTTGCTCTCGCGCCCTTTCAAGGCGCTCTTTTCTGAGGCGCTCGAAGTCTACCCGATACTGCCAGTCGGCGCCTGTCTGGCTATAAAGGCGGTGGGGTTCCCACTCGTGCGGTTTGCCGGTAAAACTTGTGTCTATCTTGTACGTCATTTTCTCCTCCTTTTTGTGAGAAATTTCAAAGTCAATGTGGAGCTTTCTAATACATTCAAAAAACAAGACAAATGGCAGGCCCTCGGAATGTGAGCCTTCATCAAAGGCTCACGCTTCCTATATTACTGGAAAAGACGAGTAACAAAAGACCATAGCCTTGTCAAGAAAATTCACTCTGGCCAAACGCGCTTTTCCTTTACATTCCTAAAGTTGACATTAAAATACCTTAATATAATATAATTGAAAGTAAATATTAACAATGTGCCCTAGAAGGGTATGAACTGAAAGTGCACAATATTTAATTTCTATGAAATATTTTCAACTGAATGGAAATTGCGTTGACATTCATGCCTGTTTTATGCATTGTAATACTGGTGGTAGATGGGGAAGTCGGATTGTGGCAACAGCCCACTTGAATATTTCCTTTCTCGCATAGGTGAAGAATGCCATGTCTGGAACACTGGTTGATTTGGGGAAAAGGATTCGGAGAGAGAGGCTTAGGAGACAGTTGACTCTTGAGAGATTTTCGGAGATGACCGGTCTTTCAAAGAGCTTCCTGAGCCAGATTGAAAGGGGGATAGCTGAACCCTCCATTACTTCACTAAAAAAGATTGCCAAGCAATTCGGGTTTAGCGTTGTTAATCTTTTCCAGAGCGAAGAGGACATGAACTCAGCGTGGGAATATCAAAAAGTTGCGCAATCGCCTGGAGTGAAGAAAACCGGGTATGTTGAGAAGGCTGAAGTTGTCCGTTCAGACAGGCGCAAGCGGCTAGCCTTGCCCGGCTCAAAAGTGATGTATGACCTTCTTACTCCTGACATGAACCGCCAATTGGAAGTCATGTATATGCGTGTGAAAAAAGGGGAGAACTCCGGCGAAGAACCGATGCTCGATCCGCCGGGTGAGAAGATGGGAATCGTGCTGAAAGGCACGCTCGAAGTCTCCGTCGGAGGAGATGTTTACAGGCTTGAAGAAGGGGATAGTATCTATTATCCAACAAGCTACCCTCACTCCTGGCGAGCGCTTGAAGGGGATATAATAGAAGTCATCTGGATCCTCACCCCACCATCGTTCTAGATGGTGAGTTAAGCTTTCCCGGATGCTTTTGTGAGTGTAGATGAGAGCGGGAATGCCATAGGCCTCCAGGCTCTTTTTGTATTCTTGAATTTTACGATAAGAAGAAAGGAGAAAAAATGAGTAATACAAAACAAAACACTGGCCAGCCATGGAAGACAGATAACTGGTTTGTCAGTCCATGGAACTATGTGGATGAGGTGACAAGAGATTTCCGTCCTCCGGAGAAAGTAAAGATTCATGACATAACGCTACGTGACGGGGAGCAGCAGGCAGGGGTGATTTTTACAAAGGACGACAAGATAAGAATTGCAGAAAAGCTTGCTGAGGTGGGAGTTCACCGTATTGAGGCAGGAATGCCAGCAGTTTCCCCCAACGACGAGGCGGCCATACGCGAGATTGTCAAGCGAAATCTGGGACCGGAGATTTTCGCTTTCTGTCGCTGCATGGTCCCTGACGTGGAACTTGCGGCAGATTGCGGTGTGGACGGAATTGTGATCGAGATTCCTGCAAGTGCACACCTGATTTCCGAGGCATACAGATGGCCGCTTGAAAAGGCGATAGATCTTTCCGTGAAAGCAACGGCTTTTGCAAAGGAAAAGGGGCTTTATACGGTTTTTTTCACCATCGATGCGACCAGGACCGATCTTGGGTGGTTGCTTGACTTGATTGATCGTGTTTCAAGTGAGGGACACATGGATGCGTTTACACTGGTAGATACATTCGGCGTGCTCTCTCCCCATGCAGCTACCTACTTTACCAACAAGGTGAGGGAGAGGGTGAAGAAGCCCCTTGAGATTCATTTTCATTCTGATTTCGGCCTTGGGGTTGCCAACACGATTAATGCTGTTTTGGCAGGAGCGGAAGTTATTCATTCAACAGTTCTCGGTATAGGTGAAAGGGCCGGGAATACGCCGATGGAGGAGACAGTGCTTGCCTTTTTGACCATGTACGGGATTGATGTAGGTATAAACTACGGGAAACTTAACGAATTATCGAGGCTAGTGCGCGAGCTTTCAGGCGTTGAAGTGCCTGCGTGCAGGCCTTTCATTGGAGATGGCGCTTACACAATTGAGTCAGGGATTGTTACCGGGTGGTTCAAGAATGCATTTGAGTCAAGCCCCACAACGGTTTTTCCGGTTAACCCCAATTTTGTCGGCCATGAGCCCCCCAGAATACTGATGGGCAAGAAGAGCGGCCTGGACAACATTGAAATATGGAGCAAGAAGTTGGGGATTGAACTTAGCGAGGAAGAGGCGATGGAGGTTCTAAAAAGGGTGAAACTCAATTCCCATGATTTGAAAAGAACTCTTACTGATGATGAATTTAAGGAAGTCGTGGGTGAGGTGAAGGCTCAGAAATAGGTTGGCATACGTTCTAGTTTAGCCAGAGGGGAAAGACAATGATTGCCGAAGAAGCCAGAAAGGAGCTTAAAGGCATTGTCGGGGAAAAAGGATACGCGGAGCATAAAGAAGCTTTAATTAGCTACTCTTATGATGCATATGCTGTTGAGGCTGAACCGGAATTGGTTCTCTTCCCTACGACAACTGAACAAGTTTCAAGAATTATGCAGGTTGCCTCCAGGGAAAGGATACCGGTAACCGCACGTGGTGCAGGCACCAACCTTACGGGTGGCTCTGTTCCAGTGAGGGGAGGGATTGTTCTGGCTTTTACAAGAATGAATAAGATCCTGCAGATTGACAAAGAAAACAGGGTAGCCGTTGTACAGCCCGGTGTGGTGAACATGGATTTTCAGAAAGAGGCTGAACGCCACAACCTCTTTTTCCCCCCTGATCCTGCGAGCATGGCCATATCCACAATGGGGGGAAATGTGGCCGAAAACGCCGGGGGACCCAGAGCAGTTAAATATGGAGTGATGAAAGATTATCTTCTGGGTCTGGAAGTAGTGCTCGCCTCAGGGAAGGTGCTTATGACAGGCGGGAAGACGATGAAAAATGTCACGGGATATAACCTAACACAGCTGATTTGTGGGTCAGAGGGGACTCTGGGGATCATCACCAAGATTATTGTTAAGTTAATCCCGTTACCTGAGACAAGAAGAACGTTACAGGTAGCATACAGGCAACTGGAAGATGCAGGCACGACGGTTTCAAGGGTCTTTGACATGGGCATTCTACCAGTTGCCTTTGAAGTGCTCGACAATGTATTTATTAATATTATTGAAGACTACTCGCACATTGGGCTCCCGAGGGATGCAGAGGCCCTGCTCCTTATTGAGGTAGACGGGCCGGAAGTTGCGGTTGAAGCGGAGGCAAAACAACTTAACGAGCTTTGCCGCGAAATCGGTGCCGTGGATATAAAAATAGCAAGAACATTTGAAGAGAACGATGAGATATGGAAGGCAAGACGTTCTGCTTACGGTGCTGAGGCACAATTGAGGCCCACTGCTATTGCCGAGGATTGTACCGTGCCTGTAGGCAAACTGGTTCAAATGTTTCGAGAAGTTGCCAGAATTGCAAAGAAGTACAACCTGCTTATTCCTATTGTGGCCCATGCCGGTGACGGCAATCTTCATCCCCAGATTCTCACCGATGTTCGAAACAAAGAGGAAATGAAGCGGGTTGAGAAGGCTATTGATGAAATATCGGCCAAATCCGTGGAGCTTGGTGGGACTCTTACGGGCGAGCACGGAATTGGCATTGCCAAAAGAGAGATCCTGGGTATGGAGATCGGGGAAACAGGGATTGAAATTACCAGGGCAATAAAGAAAGCCTTTGACCCGGACAACATTCTCAATCCGGAAAAAGTGGTCAAGGTGGATTAGAAGGACCTCCTGTTCAATGATATCTGCTGAAGAGGTAAAGGAGTTATCAAGTCGGTGTGTGAAGTGCGGACTTTGTCTAGCTTCCTGCCCTGTTTACCAGGAAATTCTGACAGAAGAAGCTAGCCCTAGGGGAAGGGTGCAGCTGGCCAAACACATCTTTCACGGGCAGGAAGAAAAGAGTTCGGGTGTGTCAGAGAAACTGGCCGAAGCTTTTTATCTTTGCACTTCCTGTAATGCCTGCTCTGTGTCTTGCCCTTCGCAGATAAAACCTACCGAAGTTATCCAGGAGGGCAGGGAAGAAATCTTCGCAGCAGGCGGAGCTCCTGAGCCCGTAAAAGCTGTGAAGGAGAATATATTAAATACTGCAAATGTCTATGCTGCGAAAAAGGAAGACCGTACCGCGGTCTACCCCGCTGCCTTGCGGGAGAGGATTGGCGCCAAAGGGCCAAGGAAGGCTGATACGGTGCTGTTTTTGGGATGTGTTGCAAGCTATCTGGATATGAAAATTGTGCCCAGCTTTATAAAGATTATGGATGCGGCCAAGGTTGACTATACCCTGTTTGCAGAAGAAGAACTTTGCTGTGGGCTCCCCCTGTATGTGATGGGAGATAAAGAAAATTTTAGGAAAAATGCGAAGGAAGTTATTGACATGATCAAGAAGACAGGTGCACGGGAGATTGTTACTCCGTGCGCCGGGTGTTACAAAACCTTCAGGAAGTACTATCCTGAAGTAGGAGACATGGGTGTTCAAATATACCATTCCGTTCACTATATCCTCAAGCTGATCGAGATGAAAGCTTTAGACTTTGATCTCAAGACGAATAAAAAGGTAACGTATCACGACCCCTGCGATCTTGGCCGCACCTTTGAAATATTCGATGAGCCCCGTGAAGTATTGAAGGCTGTGTTGGAACACGAGCCACTTGAATTGGAGAGAAGTCGCTTGTTGGCTAGATGCTGCGGCGGAGGGGGGAGTGTAACGGCAGTGGGGCCAGAGCTGGCCGCCGAGATGGCAAAGACCAGGATAAAGGACGCAGAGGAAGTGGGTGCCGAGGTAATTGTTTCAGGGTGCTCCACATGTAAGGATAATTTAAGAAAGGGATTAAAACTTATCCCGAAAGCCGAGCGGCCTAAAATCAGAGTTAAGGATATTACGGAGATTGTGGCAGAGGCAATAACTTAGGAAATGTGCGGCTCTTGGAAGGAGGAAGTATCATGGCACCGGACAAAGCGATCCTCGTAACAGTGATTCTTCATCATGACCAGTCTAAAACGCTTGATGAAATCATGGAACACGCAAAGACCACCGGGTTTTACCGGGATTTCCCACCAGAAGGCTCCGAGCTGGTGTCGTGGGTAGTTGCCATGTCTTACGGTTTCATCATTCAGTTACGGGTGGAGCCAGGAGCGCTTCGGAGCCTCAACCGCTTCATGGAGCAAAAGGCATGGGGTGCTTTCCGCTACGAGGTTTACCCTTCCTACGATTTCGCACCCATAGCAGAAAACCTCAAGAAAGAACATTCTTAATTTTCAGGTCGGCCGCGGGTTTCGAGTGTGTTATGCAAACAATGGGATTTTTTTCAAAGCCTACTCTGGCACAATGAAGGGCCCCGTTTCTATCAGGTCTTTTTTCCAATCCGAGCCGAACGTCGCGTTGAAGAATTCTCCTAGGCGCTCAAACAACTGCTCCCATGCCTGTTTCTTGCTCTTGTCCATTACTTGCTCGAGAAAACCGCGGAGCTCACCGATTTTCTCTTTTGGGAAGAAGGCCTTTGCCCCCAGGTCAATTGATTTCTTTAGTGTTTCAACGGTAAAGGCGTTAGCCGTAAGCATAACCGCAGGTATATTATTTTCAGCACACAGCTTTAGAAGCTCAAGACCGTTTACTCCCATTATATCAAGTATAGCCAGATCAGGAGTGTTCTTTTCAATATATTTTACCGCGTCTTCATAGCTTGTTTTGCCTACCACTTTGCAAATGTCCAGTTCGTCTCGCAAGGTCTCGATTACATCCGGCTCATCATCAACGGCCAGAACAACTTTGTCTTTCAGAGGGCTCTCTTTTACCATGCCGACTTAACCTCCTTTTCATTTGGTTTGGTTCGCAAAAACGCCTTTAAGCCATTTTCGCGGATCAGGCTCAGACCTGGAGCAGGTCTGTGTGGCCTGCCACTTTAAGATGGGCCTCCAAGGATCGAATGACAATCGGAATAAGGGCAGTTTCAGGGAGCCCCAGTGAGCTCAGTACTCGCGCCCCAAGGGTTGTCACATCAGAAGCAGGAAAATCCGCACTCTCTTTCAGGACGATGCTATGGATATTTTGGAAATAGTTCAAGCCTTCCTCCATCAAGGGATATATAGAGTCTCCAAGGTGAGGTTCGTCCCATGAGGCCATGAGGACCTTCAATCCTTTCACTTTCTGTAATTTCCTGATGGAGGCAATTGAAGGCAACACCTCGTCGTAAATGGGAACACCACCTGCCATTGGAATTGCATCTCCAGAAAAAAGCGCCATATCAGGCTCAAGCACGAAAGAGACAGATCCCTTTGAATGGCCGGGAGTATGAAAGACCTTCAGGGTCAATCCCTGCCCCAGATCAAGGGAATCGCCATCTCTTAGTTCTCTCTCAATGGCTACCGATCCTTCTACAAGCGAATAGAAGTTCAAGATTGGGCGTTCCCTGTACTGGCGGTCAATGTCTTCGATCCAGGCCGCAGCATCTTTATGTGCAGCCGTGTTGCACCCCGTTTCCTTTTTTATTGCCAGGGCCCCTCCGATATGGTCCGGATGAGAGTGTGTGAACAGGAGGGTATCTATATCTCCTGGGCTCCTGCCCGTTTCCTCTACATAATCAAATATGGCACGGTGGGACCCAGAAACACCGGAATCAATCAGGTAGATCTTTTCTCCATAAATGAGATAAGCATAAACAAACCGGCTGAGCGTTTTCTCGGGGCCTACCTGGAGGCTAAAAGGGATTTTCAATGCATGAATGTGTTCAGTGACTTTCATTTACTTTCCTCCTCAAAAAAGCTATTTGGCTCTCCAACCTGCGCCCCTGGGCCTTAGGCCAAAGGCTTCAAGCTATCAGCGATAAGCCCTTCTTTTTGGCTTTAGGGCCGGAGCAAGAAATGGGCCTATAATTGAAATAGCCGACAAGATAATAAATATAAGACTTATTGGGTGTTTTACAAAAATAGAAGGATCCCCCTGGGAAATAATCAGGGACATCCTCAGATGTTTTTCCAGATTAGGCCCGAGTATTATAGCAAGAAGCATTGGTACCACAGGGAAGCCATACTTGTTCATGAAATATGCGAGAAGCCCGAAGCAAAACATTATACCTGTATCAAAAAAGGTGTTTCTTAGGGCATACGTACCTACAATGCAAAGTGTTGCTATTATGGGCAGAAGGATTTTTTCCGGCACTTTGAGCACAGAAACCCATATTTTTATAGTTGATAGCGATATCAAGAGGTTCATAATATTGGCAAAGAGAAATGCCCAGAAAACGCTGTAAACAAACTGTGGGGTCTGCTGAAAGAGCAATGGCCCGGGGACCAAGCCATGAATCATAAGTGCGCCCATAAGGATGGCCGTGATTGGGTCTCCAGGGATTCCAAGTGTGAGCATGGGAATAAGGGCGCCTCCGGCTACCGCATTGTTTGCTGCTTCGGGGGCTGCAACTCCCTCCGGTTCGCCCTTGCCGAAATTCAGAGATTTCTTTGAAATCCGCCTGGCATAATCGTAACTGAGAAAGACTGCGATAGGACCTCCGGCCCCGGGAATAGCGCCCACCCCAGTTCCTACGAGCGCTCCCAAACTCATTGGCTTCAGCAGCTTCAAAATGTCCCTAATTCTTGGGAGAACGCCGGATATCTTGTCCCTGTATTGGGGAATCACCCTGGTCTTGCCTGCTATGCCGACCAGAACCTGTGGTATTGCAAAAAGACCGATCATGGCGGGCAAAAAGGAAATACCCGCCTGGAGTTCCACAACACCAAAAGTGAACCTGGGGGTTCCCATCATGGGATCCAGGCCAACGGTCATAATAATAAGTCCAAGAATACCGGAGATCAACGCCTTCACCATCGAGGTCTGGCCAAAACTGCAAATAAGGGTTATACCGAGCAGAACAAGGGCAAAAAGTTCGGGAGCCCCGAATCTAAGCGCAGCCTTGGCTATTAAAGGAGAAGCGAGAGCAAGACAGACCAGCCCGAACATCCCTCCAAAAAAAGAGGAGGTCACAGCAGTGCCTAGTGCTCTTCCTCCTATTCCTTTCTTCGTCATTTCATGTCCGTCAATTGCGGTTGCCGATGCGGAAGGCGTCCCTGGAATATTGAGAAGTATTGCAGAAAAGGATCCTCCGGTCATGCCGGAAGCAAAAAGGCCCAACAACAGGCATATCGATGTTACCGGAGGTAGGTTAAAGGTTATGGGCAAAAGAAGGACCATTCCCAGGGATATAGTGAGGCCGGGGGTCGAGCCAATAAAGAGCCCAAATACGACTCCTACCATAATTGCAAAAAGGTTCTGGATGTGAAGCACCTCAAAAAGTGCTGCAAGGGCCATTGAATGCATAAAGTACCCTGTCAATCAAAAAATCAGGCCGCCGGGGAGTTGGACCTGAAAAACTTTTTGGAAAAAGAAATAAATGCCGACAGTGGCGAGGACTGAAACCGCCACAATGCCTTTCCACTTCCGTGCGCCGGAGGACAACATCAAGACAGCAATAAAGAGCGGCGTTGTCATAAGAAACCCGGCATAGCTCATTACCCTGACGTAAAGATAGACGAGGAGGGTGAGAAAAATGACTCCTCCCACTTCTCTGACCGTGATTCCCTGCCCTTGTTTTGGCTTGGATTTGGTAAAAACACTCTTCAGGAGAAGAATGAGGGAAAGGGAAAACAGGATGATAAATAGCGTCCAGGGCATGAAATCTATTCCCAGCGTATTGGGGAGATTTCTCTGAGGCAGCCTTGCTGTGAGAAAGGCAAAGAAAGAGCAGAAAGCAATAAGTATGGCAGAGATTATAATATTTGCCTTTTTCATTGGAGAACCTGGAAATAGGGAAGGGCTGAAAAACCATTTTCAGCCCTTATTTTCTTTAGTATTTCCCTGGCTTATTTGACAAGCCCTCCCAGTCTCATAGCTTTTGCTATGCTTGCATCCTGAACCTTCAGGTAAGCTTCAAATTCCTTTCTTCCCATGTAACTGACCTTGAAGCCTTTTTGTTTGGCAATCTTTTGAAATTCCGGGCTCTCCGCACCTTTCCTGAAGGCTTCTGCAAGTATGTTTATGATGCTCACAGGCGTGCCTTTTGGAACGCTGATACCCCTGAAAAGCTCCATCACTATTGGGTACCCCATTTCCTTCAGGGTTGGGATATTCGGGTATGCAGGATCCTTTTTTGCGGTTGTCATAATAATAATTCTCGCCTGTCCTGCCTGAACTTGCGGGGCAATTTCAGGGATAGGAACACAAATAGCCTCTACCTCTCCTCCAAGCAAACTCGGTACACGGCGTTTACCCCCAAGCGGCACATGAATTACTTTGATTCCAAATTCCTTTTCAATTAGCACTGCGGTTAGATGTGTGCCGCTTCCCGTTCCCGCATTTCCAATCTTTATTTTCCCGGGGTTTTTCTTGGCATACGAGATGAACTGCTCAAATGTTTTCCAGGGAGCATCTGCTCGAACGGCAATCGGCATACCTGTATATCCGATCCTGCATACGTGGTCAAAAGCAGTGTACTTGAAAGGCACATTGCCTATATTGGTGGAGGTGAGAATGGATAGAGAGTTCCACCCAACGGTGTACCCGTCACGACGAGATGCCTTAAGGGCGCTATACATAATGCCGCCCCCTGCGCCCGGCCTGTTCACGGCAACTATGGGCTGGCCGAGATAGGGCTTCGTCCCTGCTGCAAGTGCTCTTCCCATGAGGTCGGCAGCTCCACCTGCACCAAAAGGAATCAGGAACTTTATTGGTTTTTTAGGGTAATCTGCAGCCGACGCCATGCCAAGGGCAATGGTAAGACTCAAAAAGATAGCCACCAGAAAAAATAATTTCTTGCTCTTCATGATACCTCCTTTTCGCTTTAGTTACGGGTGAAAAAATAAGTGAGTCTCCACAAACCCATACCAGACCTTACTTACTCCGCGGGGAATCAGTTCAGGGATGCACGACAACCTTTAGTGCATTATCCTTTCGTTCCATGAAAGTTGTGAGCGCTTCATTGATATTTTCCAGAGGAAAAGTGTGGGTGATGAGACTTTTGCCTTCAATTTTACCCTCGGCCATCAACGAAATAGCCCTGTGTACGCTCATACGGCCTTCCCCCCTAACAGTGAATATATTAATTCCGTTCTTGACGGCAAGGCCTATATCGATAGTCACAGGATCGTCGAAGTGAGCAAGTAACACGATCTCTCCACCCCTTCGAGTCATTTCAAGTGCCTGCTGAAGACTCTCTTCCATGCCTGCTGCCACCAGTACCAGGTCGGCGCCGATGCCAGAGGTAAGTTCCCTTACTATTTCAACGGGGTTTTCCCTGTTAACATTGACCACGTTATCCGCGCCCAGTTTTTTCCCCAGCTCGAGCCTGTCGTCCCTGGTTCCGTTCAAGATCACCCTTCCTGCACCCAATGCTTTACAGCACTGAACAGCCATCAGCCCAATAGACCCAGGACCAAGAATGGCTACCGCCTCACCCGAGATATAGCCGCCTGCCATGTCTATCCCGTAGAGTGAAGTACCGGCCGTTGTCGCCAGTGTTGCTTCCTCAAAAGAAATGTTATCAGGGAGTTTGCATAGGGTATTTACATGATTAACAGCATACTCAGCGAAACCTCCATTTGTTGTGAAACCATTCGCCCGATGGCCTTTTTCAAAGTTACCGTAGTTAAGGCAGGCAGTGTATTTTCCCATA
This sequence comes from Deltaproteobacteria bacterium, assembly GCA_019310485.1. Taxonomy (GTDB): domain Bacteria; phylum Desulfobacterota; class DSM-4660; order Desulfatiglandales; family HGW-15; genus JAFDEF01. Next base: position 52,757 of record JAFDEF010000011.1, read on the forward strand.
ATGCAGTTCTTGCAACGCCCGCAACCCTTGTGAACTTCCACAACCACTCTGTCTCCCGGCTTGAACTCGTCAATTCCTTCTCCAACCGCTGCTATTGTACCGGAATATTCATGTCCTATGATAAATTCTTCAAAAGGCGGCTGTTTTGGCATCCCTCTTTTTATTATTTTGATATCCCCACCGCAGACTCCGCACGCAGCAATTTTTACAAGAGCCTCGTCACGCCCCGGAAGGGGTACTTTGCGCTCAACAACCCTGACATCGTTAAAGCCATAAAGGACCGCGGCCTTCATTTTTTCCGGTATTTTCATGAAGTTTACCCCTGGTGTTCCTTGCCCGTGTTCTCAAAGGTAAAACTTGACCCCAGCCAAAGCCAGTATCTAGAATCAAGGGGCATAAATGTCTGCTCCGCTTGCGTAGACTTCACCAAAGCAATCGCTCCTCTCTCGAGCGATCAATCACAGGCTTGGCTTCAGGGAGGGTATTCCCGCTACGTACTGCCCCCATCAGCTCGGTTCAATAATATATCAATTGCCGGATGGTTTTGTATGTTTTTCTTAACTACACACACATCGGCTGCCGATTTGATGGCATTTAGATATTTTTCAGGAAAATCCTTTGCCACTTCAATATCTACGACAATTCTTCCAATCAGTCCGGATGTCCGGTCATTTTCGGATCTAACTCTTAACTTGACTTTGTTTCTTGGTATGTCGTGTTTTTCACAGAAGAACTGGATGTAGAAGCCCGCACATGTTCCGATAGAGGCGAGAAGGAGTGCAGTTGGGGAGGGCTCCGTACCTTCTCCCCCGGCGGTCTTTGGTGCATCAGTTGGAATCGTGAACCCGTTGTAAAGGGCGTTTACTTTCTTGCCCCCTAATACTTCTATCTCTAGTTCCATAACTAACCTTGAAATTGATCAGGATTCTCGTGTCGTATAGATCGCAGCGATAACCATGGTGATCGCATTTTTCTTTTCGGGCTTAGAGGTTCTTCTCAGGGCCAGGAGGAGAGTAAATTATTATGTAGGTGAAGTCTTCCAAAGGGTCTGCCCAGACATAGTGCATTTCGCCGGGCGGGACATAGACCGTGTCACCTGGCTTCAGATTGTAAGGCTTTTCATTAATTGAAATCCCACCTGTTCCTGAAAGAACATGCATGCAATGCTCTTCCTCGTGACTGTGCCCGAGGCCTGTCTGGTTACAGTTAAGGCCTGCCTTCATGGTGTTCACAAGGAATGAGAACCGTGTTATTCCGCAGCTTTCCTCATCAAGGACTATTTTGCATCTAACTGAACCGCCGTGGGTAATCTTTTCTGCCACTTCATCAATCGGAAAAACATATTTTTTTTCAGCCATGATTTCTTTTCCTCCTAAAATGGTTGATTAATTCGACCCTTTCAACCTCTCAGGCTCAAGGCCTCTATTTTCCAAGGGCAAGGGAGATTACTGAAATTTCTTGCGCCCCAGGGATAAAATACCCCGCCAGCAAAGCTGCCGTCTTGAAAGTTCCACCCGCAAGCAGGTGTCGTGATTGGCTATTCCTTCACTTCAATAAAATCAGCACCAACGGGGGGGCACGTGAAGAATTCTATGTAGCGAAACTCTTCGTTTGAACGGTTAATGGTTCCGTGTTTTTCACCTGGCTGTATACATATCACATCACCGGGCCTTAGTGTTATTTCTTTGCCTTCAACTGTTTCAATAGCCTCGCCGCTGATCGGAATAATCACCGATTCCCTGTCCTGGTGGTAGTGATACGGGACCTCTTTTCCAGGAACCAGCACGGCGAAGAGTCCACCAAGATCCTTGAACCCATCTTCCTTTTTCAGGACCTCAACCCGGTAGAACTCCTGGGGATTGGGGTTTTCGAAGCTGAGAAATTCTTCTGTTTTTAGGAGCTTCATGGTATGTCCTCGCTTCCTGAGTTGGGGGGCGGCCTCCAGCAGGCGGTCAAAAGTAATTCAAACTTCCCAATTTCCTAGAATGCTCAAATGAGCAAATCTGCACAATTGTAGTAAATAGGCTCAGAAATAGTGTTTTGTCAAGAAAAAATGGAACGGGTTGCTCTCAAATTGAAAGTGTTGACAGATAATCTGTCCCATTACAGAAAATGCCTTGGTGGCAGATGTTGGAAAGAAAGGTATGGCTTGAACCATTTAGAGAGGCGTGCTATTTCCTGCTCAATATCTCTTATAAGGAGAATCGTTCGTGCAAAAGGTGGTAAGGAGTGTTTGTCAGGCATGCCATTGCGAATGTGGTGTACTGGTTCATGTTCAAGCTGGCAGGGTGAAAAAAATCAAAGGTGATCCTGATCACCCTATGAACAGGGGATTTGTGTGTATAAAGGGTAGGGCGCAGCCTGAGCTTTTGTATCATCCGGATCGAGTGATATATCCCATGAAACGTGCTGGAGAACGTGGCAGTGGCTTGTGGAAGAGAATTTCCTGGCATGAGGCGCTTGAAGGAATATCACAAAAGCTCACGGCGCTTAAAGAAAAGTATGGGCCAGAGTCTTTTTGTGCAATTCACGGGACAGGCCCCAGACCTACCCACTACTCCACGGCACTGCTCAGTTATGCACTGGGGAGTCCAAACGTGGCGAGCACGGATTTTCACATTTGCTTTGTACCTTCAGTGGTGGCGGGAAAGTGGACAATGGGGCACTGCATCACACTTGAAAATGGTCCAGACTACCGCAATGCCAATTGTATACTGGTGGTCGGTGGAAACCCTCTTGCATCCCATCCTCCAAGAGGCCTTGACCTCCTTGAAGCGAAGAAAAACAGAGGAGCTAAGCTGATAGTGGTTGACCCTCATCGCACAGAGATTGCGGAAAGAGCAGATCTGTGGCTAAAAATCCGGCCGGGAACAGACCTGGCATTAGTCCTGGGGATGATTGGATTTATCATAGAGGATGGTCTTTATGACAAGGAATTTGTCGAAAAATGGTGCTACGGGTTTGATGCTTTGAGACAGCGCGCCATGGAGTATCCCCTCAACAGGGTAGAGGAAATCTCATGGATCCCTGCTGACATGATTAAAGAGGCAGCCAGAATGTGCGCTACAATTAAGCCAGCAGTCCTGCATCATCGGGTAGCAGTGGAACACAACATTAATTCGACCCAAACATGCAGGGCACTTGCCATAATGATAGCTCTCAGTGGAAACATCGATGTTCGTGGGGGGAATGTATTTCCAGTCTCTTTTCCCGGGCACATCCGTTTTGGTCATGTTGCAGGGGAGAGCAGGCGATTCAGACCTGCCCCGGGGCTGGAAGAAAAACGAGTCGGGGCCAAAGAATACCCACTTATATCCGGCCCAGACGCTGTTTTGCCTTTTGTTGCAGCCCCGCTCATTAAAAGAGCAATCCTTGAGCGCAAGCCCTATCCGATCAAGAGCATGTTTTCCGCAGGAGGAAACCCTGTTTTAAACATGCAAAATGCGAGAAGTGTGTGGACAGCTTTAAAAGAGCATCTCGAGTTGTTGGTGGTGGCAGATTTTTTTATGACACCGACTGCTGAATTGGCTGACTATGTTCTTCCGCCTGCTACCTGGATGGAAAGAGACGAAATTTGTGATGCCCTCTACCCAAACTATATTGCTGCCCGGCAAAGAGCGGTTGAGCCTGTAGGCGAATCCTTTCATGACCTAAGAATTGCTATTGAGCTGGCAAAAAGGATCCCCTGGGCGAATCGAAATTACATGCCCTGGGACAGTGTGGGGGAGTTTAACGAAAGCTGCCTCAAGAATAGCGGTCTTAGCTTCAGAGAGTTGAGATCAATAGGCATCGCAGAAATACCCATGAAATACAGAAAGTACGAGAATGGAGGATTTCACACCCCTACCGGCAAGGTCGAACTTTACTCTACTATGTTCGAAAAATATGGCTATGATCCCCTGCCTTCGTACAGGGAGCCACCGGAGAGTCCTGTTAGCACTCCAGAGCTATTCGAACAATACCCCTACATTCTCTACACGGGAAACAGGCACGTCGAATTCTTTCACTCAGAGGGGAGGCAGATCAAATCCTTAAGGGAGAAAGTTCCTTATCCTTTGATTGAAATACATCCCCTGACAGCGGCTCGAGAAAACATTCACGGTGGGGAGTGGGTATGGATTGAAACCCCTCAAAGACAAGGGGAAAAAGCCAAGATGAAGGTGAAGATCACTGACAGGGTTGACCAAAGAATGGTGCATGCCCGGCATGGTTGGTGGTTTCCCGAGAAACCTGGTCCAGAGCACGGGTGTTTTGAGCCAAACATTAACGTAGTAACTACAGATGATCCTCCGCTTGAAGAAATTTGTGCTTCTGCCAGAACCAGGGGCACGCTTTGTAAGATCTACAAGTAGTCGAACAGCTTGACATTAGAACGGTCGCTACTTATGATCGTGGCTTTAAAGAACGCTCGCGCATATTGCGCTTTTTTTATTAAAGAAGGAGGTTTTGAAAATGGAAATACCTGAAAAGATGAAGGCAGTGGTTTTGATGGGGCCAAACAAGCTCGAAATTAAAGAAGTTGATACACCCAGGACCGGACCGCAGGATGTTTTAATCAAGGTTCAGGCTACGGCTGTTTGTTCGAGCGATGTCAGCCTGATTGCCAAGCCGTGGGAAGCGCAGCCCCCTTATGGATCATTTATTATCGGGCATGAGTACGCGGGCATCGTGGCTGCTGTTGGAGACACTGTGGATGAATTCTCGGTGGGAGACAGGGTGGCTGTTGAAGCAAGCTATGGCTGCGGGCGCTGCAGGAATTGCAGGCTTGGAAATTATACTGCGTGTCTTAATTATGGAAACCTGAAACGAGGACACCGGGCCAACGGATTCACCACTAACGGCGGTTTTGCTCAATATGCATTGAACCAGCTAAACACGGTGTACAAAATCCCTGACTCAATCGAATTTGATGAAGCTGCCCTGATTACCAACCTGGGATGCGTTCTTTACGGATTTCAGACTACCGGCGGGTACATTGTGGGCGATGATGTCGCGATCATAGGACCAGGCCCTCTGGGCCTAATATCGGCCAGCGTGGCCCGGGCACTGTGTGCGGAAAGGATTTTTTTGATCGGCACCAGAAGCAGCCGCCTTGAAACAGGCAAATCCATCGGTGCAGACCGTATTATTAACGTGCATGATGAAGATCCTGTAAAAGTGGTTCGAGAGGAGACTGGTGGAAAAGGAGCTGATCTTGTCATTGAATCCTCGGGCGCGCCCACAGGCATTCAAACTGCGGTTGAAATGTGCAAGCGCATGGGGAAGGTTTTGCTTCTCGGGTATCCCGAGGAGCCTGCCTCTTTGAACTTTGCCATGATGGGGATGCGTAACATACATATTTTTTCAGTTCGAGGAGAAGGGTGGGCTAATTGCGCACGTGGTATATCCTTACTTTCCCAGGGTAAAGTTACACTAAAGCCGCTTGCCACCCACTCATTCCCGCTGGACCAGGTCGAAGAAGCTTTTAGAACATTTACCGAGAGGATTGGGGGAGCCATCAAGGTAATTGTGCACCCCAATGAATAGGAGGGTCCCTGCATGAAGTATATTCTCAAGATGGAAGACGGTCGCGTTGAGCCGATAAAGGACCTGATGAAATCAGAGGATGAATTTGCACTTCGCCGCATTTTTGTTGATGCCCAAATGGGCGGTGCAAAGAACCTGACTTTCGGCTACGCCCGATTTGAGCCAAGGACCTCATATCACAAGAAACATTTTCACCCCCATGCAGAAGAAGTATTTTACATACTGAGTGGTAAAGGAATTGGGGGTATTGGAACAAGCGGAAAGGAAGTTGAAATAGTCAAGGGCGACACGGTCTGGGTTCCGCGAGGGGCCGTTCACTGGCTTTACAATCCTTTTGACGAGGTGTGCGAAATTCTCTTTGTGTACTCTTCCCCTTCTTTGTCCGCTGCAGGTTATGAGATCATTGAGTAACACAGGGTGGAGTTTTCACCTTCCCAGGATAAGCAGCCGCCGGGTCATAACGGTGCCTACCTTTGCCTCGCTAGGCATGATGGGGGTTTTTCATGCTTTCTGGGGCACGGCCCTTCCAGCTTTACGGCTTTTCCTCGATATCAATATTGAGAAAGCAGCAATCTTGACCGCCTATACCCAGGCCGGACAGGCCGCAGCGTGCGTGCTTGGAGGGGTGTTGTGTGATTTATTTCGCCGCGACAGGGTTCTTTTCCTTGGGTGCCTCTTGCTTGGTACAGGCGCTCTTTTTCTGGGAGGGATCCGCTCCTTTGAGATTACACTTTTTGTGGCACTGGGTATGGGTTTCGGCTGCGGGCTGATCCTGAGCAGCTCCAATGCCCTTTTGGTAGGGCTTTATCCAAATCGGAAAGGACCAATCCTCAATATTCATCACAGTGTGTACGGCGCTGTATCACTGTTTAGCCCTCTTGTCATGGGCTACTTGATTAGCTCAGGGCATGGCTGGACACAGGGGTACAGGGGCCTTGGCTGGATTCTGATCGTAACCTGCTCTTTTTTCCTTTTAACCGACGCGCCTCTACCCTCTGAAAGCACGAACAGAACTTTTTTCAAGGACCTGGGAGGTCTTTTCAGAAAAGGAGAATTTATTTTCCTTTTGCTGATTGCGGCCATGTCAATCGGAACCCAGATCGCCATAATGTTTTTGTCCGTTACCTTCCTCAGCGAGGTTAAAGGCTTGAGCATTATAGAGGCGAGCGCAGTGCTGTCTGGTTTTTTTATTTTCCTGCTTGCGGGGCGCTTGATGTGTAGCTGGCTTGCTTTGCGAACTCAGGTTTCAAAGATAATCTTCGGACTGGTTATCCTGCAGCTCTGCAGCTTGATCGTTGCGTGGCAAGGAAGAGGGTGGTTTTCTGCCGGCGCGATAGTGGTGAGCGGTCTGGCATGTTCAGGAATATTTCCTGGCCTGCTTGCATTGACAGGGACTCTTTATTTTGACATGGCCGGCAGCTCGCTGGGGATTCTTGCTTCCATGAACTGGATTGGTGGAATGCTTATTGTCTGGATTTCAGGGATAGTTTCGCAGAGAATGGGTTTAGAATTTGGTTTTGTTGCAATAGTAGGATCTTCTCTTGTCGGTGTAGCTTTGTTCCTTTCCAGGTACAGGGTCTTTGTGAGGGAAGAAAAGAAGCTGGCCCTACTTTAAATGGTTATCTTGAAATAAAATACTGTCAAAAAGAGCCGCCGGGCTTTATAGTTTGAACATTACTCAAGGGAGGAAGAGATGGAGAAAAAGGATATTGGCTGGATCGGGCTGGGAAAAATGGGGAATCCCATGTCAAGAAATCTTCTTAAGGCAGGATACTCCTTGAGCGTTTATGACATTCAAGAAGGGGCCGTCAAAAAATTGGCCGAGCGGGGCGCCACGGTTGCCGAGTCAGCGGTTGCGGTAGCAAGGGGAGCCAAGGTCACGATTTCGATGATCCCTGATGACAAAGCTTTAGAAGATGTGGCACTTGGTGAAAACGGGGTTTTAGCCGGCGCAGCACCAGGATCTATTTACATTGACATGAGCACGGTTTCTCCTGCTTTATCGAGTCGCGTTGCTGAGGCAGCAGCCGGTAAACATATAAAGTATCTTCGCGCTCCTGTCTCCGGAAGTACTGAGTCTGCGGGCGCAGGAGCCTTGACTATCCTCGCCTCCGGCCCGAGGGAGGCTTTTGAGGAGTGCAAGGATATTTTCAAGGTGATGGGTCAAAAGGTTTTTTACACCGGTGAGGGTGACGAAGCACGTTACTTGAAACTTCTCATAAACATAATGGTTGGAATCACCTCTGCCATGACAGCAGAGGCCCTGGTCCTTGGAAAGAAAGGGGGCCTTGATTGGGAAAAGATGATAGACATCATAAACGGCAGTGTTGTGACCTCACCACTTATAGGTTTCAAGGTCCAGTTGCTGAAGGAGCAGAAATTTACTCCTGCTTTTACCGTTGACCAGATGACAAAAGACTTTGACCTTGCGCTTGAAACCGGAAGGGCGCTTAATATTCCTTTGCTGCTCACATCCCTGACCCGGGAACTTTATGGGATAATGAAAGCAACGGGCAGAGGGGGTTTTGATTATTTCGGACTTGCCGCTCTAGCAAAAGAAATGGCTGGATTGAATACCGGCACCTAACCGTTGTACTTGTAACAAAACACACCTCATCTAACGGTGGACCCGGATAGGTTCTAGAGATTCCGGGACTAGAAGAGCAGTTAGAGTAACAAATTTTGGCGGGGGAGGGAGGCTGCTGCCTTGGTTGACAATCTGCCACCTTAACCCCTAAAATGCTTTAAATTCCCTGTGGGAATTTTTCTGGAAGAATATGAGGAGAAGCCTAATGGCAAAAGAAAAACAAAAGAGAGGTTTGTTCGGTTGGCTTAAAAAGGGCCCTTGGATTCTCACCCTGGCTGCAATAGTAGCATTATTAGTTTTTGTGGTCTCGGTTATGATCATTAACTCAAGGAAGCCCCAGTACCACGATGTCAGGAGCCTTGGCGAAAGCATCAGAGGGGGCTACTTTGTCAGGATAAATCAGATCCTTATAAAAGAAATGGCGGATAACTGGCTTCCCAATGACATCTTCTGGCCAACAGTTTTTCTGGACAACATGCCTAATTTCCAAATTGGCGAATTGGAAGTAGTCAGGTACAATATCAGGGTGTTGAGAGATAACCTTTCCCGTATGCGAACAACGGATAAACTTGATGCAGACGTTGACAAGGCTTTTACATCTCTTTCCAATGATCCCTACAAATGGTGGTTTCCTTCAGCCGAGAGTAAATGGAAAGAGGCCAATAAGCATCTCGATGCCTATTACAGAAACCTGCGTGCCGGAAAATCTCATTTTTACCCCAGAGCTGATAACCTGATCCAGCTTCTAGGCCAGTATGCCTCCCTGATGGGAGGGGTAAACACAAGGCTTATCAATGCTCCCCGCGACATAAAGGAAGCTCTTCCGGTTGAACAGGGTCAAGAGAAGACAACCTCACCTGAAAAACCGGTGGATGTAAATATACCATGGTACAAGGTGGATGATAATTTTTACTATGCCCAGGGTGTGGCATACGCCCTCCACGAGTCCTTGCAGGCAATTCGGCTGGATTTTCTGGCAGTTTTAACAGACAAGAACTCTTTGGGCCTTGTAGATAAGATTTTGGAAGATCTTAGCCGGTGCAACTTTGAGCCTCTGATTGTTTTTAACGGGCACCCGGGTAGTATTTTTGCCAACCACTCCCTGAACCTGTCCGGAATATTCAATGATGCGAGACAAAAGATAAATTCCCTGATTACAGCCCTGGCACAGGGTTAGATCATTTTTCAATGCACGAGATGACCATAGCTCAGAATCTTATACAAATTCTCAGGGAAGAGATGGGCAGACACGGGGCAAGGTCCCTTAAATCGGTTCACCTAGATATTGGCCAGATGTCTGCTGTCGTGCCTGAGGCGCTTTCTTTTTGTTTTGAAGTGGCCACCTCCGGCACTGATATGGAAGGGGCCAGGCTGGTTATGAATGTGGTTCCCCTCAAGGGCTACTGTCCACAATGCAAGAAGGAATTCGAGATAAAAGGTTACACTTTTATCTGCCCTTCTTGTGGCAGTACTGAAATCAAAACCATTGGAGGTCGCGAACTTTCCGTTGTCGAAATAGAAGTGGACTAGGAGGCTGTCGGAAAACGCCCATCTGCCATTCGACAGGCTCATGGCCCTGAGCATAGCCGAAGGGCTGCGTTATCCTGACCCTTCGTCGTGGCGGCGTACTTCCAGGTGCGCCTCATTGCTCAGGGTTTCGTCCCGCTGCAAACAGCGCGATGAGGATTTTCAAAAAGCCTCCTATGAATCCAGTTGGGCGACAGGCTACTAAGGATTTCCCCCCTGTACCTCTAGGGCAGGTGCTTGTTGGAGGATTTGTGAGTCACCAAAAAGGAGAAAATTTTCTGCTTAAGGTGTCAACTCCCTTCATTTGTTTTTCGGGATAATGGCAGGAGGTGGGTTTTTCATGAAAGTTCCGGTTATAAGAAACATCCTGGAAGCAAATGATCGTATAGCAGAACAGAACAGAGAGCTTTTCAAGAAAAGTGGTGTTTTTGTAATCAACCTGATGGGGTCTCCAGGCGCCGGCAAAACCAGCCTGCTTGAAAGAACCATTGATGCATTAAAGGAGGAGTTGAGGATAGGAATTATTGAGGGCGATATTCAGTCCTCAAGGGATGCTGAACGGCTTGCCCGGAAAGGGGTTCCTGCGGTGCAGATCAACACCGGTGGAGCATGTCACCTGGACGGAAACATGATCAGGGGAGCCTTGCCCGAACTTGATTTCAGCAAAATTGACCTACTGGTGGTCGAAAATGTCGGGAACCTGGTGTGCCCTGCGGAGTTCAAAGTGGGAGAAGATGTCAAAACCATGATCCTCAGCATTACAGAAGGAGACGACAAGCCTGCCAAGTACCCGCTGATGTTTCGTGAATCGAGGGTGCTACTGGTAAACAAGGTTGATCTTCTTCCATACCTAGATTCGGACCTCGAAACACTCAAGCAGAATTCACTCAGAATCAATCCCTCTCTTGAGATATTTGAGATATCGTGCAAAACAGGGGAAGGGCTCGAACACTGGTACACCTGGCTACGGAATGCCACAGGGGCGAGTAAAAAAGAGCCTTAGCCGGAGAGAGGCGGCCCAGGTCGAGCAAGCGGGGGCTTTTGGAGCGATTTGAGAGATTAAATGTTTGAACCTCTGAAGCTGGAGTATTTGTCAAAAAAAAAGACCGAAGTTCTCAGAGAACCTTCTTCGACAAGGCCTGCCATATGGGTAGCGGAAGATGACAATGCAAAGGCTGTTGTAAAAGACTATAGCGTAAACAAGTTGCTCTACAGAAACCTTGTTGGTCGTCTCCTGATTTGGCGTGAAAAAAAAGCTTACAGGAGGCTCCGGGGGCTTGAGGGGGTTCCAAATTTTTTTGGTGTGGCTGATGGCCTGGCCCTGGTGATTGAAAAAGTGCCGGGCCAAAGTTTTGAGGGGCTTGAAAAAGAGTTAAAGCTTCCGAAATCATTTTTTGATGATCTCAGGATCCTTGTAAAGAAAATTCATGACCGGGGCGTGGCTCATTGTGATCTAAAAAGAGCGCCCAATATTTTACTGGGAGATGACGGCAAGCCGTATATCATTGATTGGTCTGCGGCCATTTTGGAAAGAGAGTGCCGCTTTTTTCCTTTGAACCTGGTTTACAAGAGATTCTTAAAAGATGACTTTAACGCGACCATAAAGGCGCAACTGAGACATTGTCCCGAGGCTCTAACAGAGGAACAGAAAAGGGCTTATTTTAGGCGAAACCGCCTTGAAAGGCTTATAAGAAGAGTAAGAGATCTGCTAAGAGAATTCTTGCAAAAGATTGCTTAAACTCTAGCGCTACTGACCTAAGACTTCGTGTTGAGGGAGACCAAGATTTTTTGGGCCATGCCTCTTCCCAGCGCAAGGCGTGTGGTTCCGTGGCCTACTATCAGCCTTCCCATTCCAGGATTACTTATAACCTCCAGTTGATCGCTGGGCCGTAACCCCATGCTTCCGAGCCTTGTGCGCACCTCTCGTCCTCCGAGTATGTCAGTTATGACGACTCTTTCGCCAGGCTTTGCCAGAGACAGCGGCATGAGGGGACGCCTTTTCTTTAGGCAGTCAGGGCAAATGCCGTAAATCTCCATCTTGTGCTGGAGGATGTGGAAACCTTCCATAGCTGCAATTCTTGCCTGCAATTGTTCTATCTCGTCATTCCTGAATTCAACGATCTTGCCGCACTTGGTGCAAATCAGGTGGTCGTGGTGTCTTCCCAGGTGGCGATGTTCATAGCGGGGCGGCTGTCCCTCGAATGTCTTCTTTTGCGCAAATCCGAGCTCCACCCACCGATTCATACACTGCCTTACAAAGTCAGGTTCGTAGTCATAGCCCCTTTTTTTCAAGAGATCCATAAGCTCTTCAACAGTGATATGTTCTTCTGTGTCAAGAAAGACATCAATGACGTTCAAGCGTTTATCGATGTCTCCCAGGCCATCCTCTGCGATAAGCGCTCGAAAATTCGCTTTTTCAAAATGACTATTTGTTTGCATTGATCAGCTCCAACCCTGAAATATTCTCAGTACAGCTTAAACGGAATGGCTCGTTAGTGGCCGACATTCTTAGCCCCAGTTACAAAAGCTTCCAGGCTAAAACAGAGAAGGGCATACCACTTAATCAATGGAATGCCCTTTCTTTTGTCAGAAACAAAATGTGCTAAGCAACAGTTACATTTACGGCGGAGGGGCCTTTTTTGCCCTGCTCAACGTCAAAGGTAACTCGATCGCCTTCATTCAAGGACTTGAAACCGGATGCATTGATCCCAGAATGATGAACAAATACATCTGTTCCGTCTTCTTGTTCAATGAACCCGTAGCCCTTGCGGTCATTAAACCACTTCACGATTCCATTAGCCATTGTGACAACCTCCTTTCCAAAAATACTTGGTTCCAAACTTCAGGTCGCCACTCTTGCTAAATGGATCTTTCCCTCAGAACGAAACCGGCCTGCTCAAATAAGCAAAACCATGTTGGCATAATAGTCTTTTTTTTAAGTATGTCAAGCTTTTTCTCACTAGGGGCCCTGAGTTTTTTATGGCACTCTGGGATGGATTATTGTAGGGAATAAAAAAAGCCTCAGGTCTATTGACCCGCGATAGATTCTCTGCTCGTGTTAGCGAGGATTGGTGTTTCCCGGAAAGGAATTAAAAGTCCTTGGAATTCTGCAATCAAAAAAAGAATTATTTCTTGATAAAAATTTCTACCTCAGATCCGGGGATTTATAACCAGGCATCAACACTAAAGAGTTTTTTGAGGAAAGATTACAACCCTGGAGCTTCTTTACTTGTCCTTGTTTTCTTGCCCGAGAATGTCGACGAAATACTTGAGCGATTTGTCAAGCTATTCCCGGGAGCCGACATTGTGGAGACAGGACTTTCTCCTGTTCCGGGTACCCCCGGATATGAGGGGCTTATCTCCGAAAAGATCAGCATAATTTCTGGGCTCGGAGGGATGATGCCAAAGGAGAGGCAGGTATTAGTGAAAAGCTTTCTTTCTTTTGGGAGCGGCTTTCATCCTACGACACGCCTGTGCGCCAGACTGATGGAAAGAATGTTTTCAGGCAGAATGAAAGATATCCTGGATGTAGGTACTGGAAGCGGTATTCTGGCACTGTGCGCATGGCGGCTTGGAGCAAGGAGGGTGCTGGCAGTTGACACAAGTTTTGGAGCGATAAAGGAAGCAGGCTCGAATATCAAGGCCAATGGCGCATCAGGGAGTATCCTGGTTGTGCACGGCTCTGCCGATTGTGCAAGACCAAAGGGGTTTGATCTTGTCGTTGCCAACCTCACCATAGGGGTTATGAAAGGGCTGGCGCCAAGTTTTCCCTTGCTCTTGAGGAAGGGAGGACATATGATCCTTTCCGGGTTTGTGGAAAAGCACAAGCAACTTGTTTTGGAAAAATTGGAGTCTTCTGAGATTATAGAGGAAGACGAACTGGACGGGTGGAAAGGCGTTGTCCTCTCCGAGGGATGATCTTTTTTTTGGAGCCTTGGAGAAATAAATCTTGATGCCATCTGTAAGGTCGGCCGCTTAATCCAGGCGATGAGGTGTCGCAGGGTAGATCAATTGGAAGGCAACTTTGTCCGCGATTCTTGCATAGAGAAACAAAATACAAGGAGAAAAGGAGACAGGGAAGATGAGTGAAAAAACACATCTTTATGTATTATGGACTAGTGGTGATCCGGCTGCAGCGGAAAAGATGGTTTTCATGTACACTATAAATTCCCTTATCAATGGGTGGTGGGAAAATGTTACCTTGATCGTTTGGGGCGCTGCAACCAAGTTGGTAAGCGAAAATCCAGGGATGCAAGAAAAGGTTAAAGAAGCGATAGATGCAGGTGTTCATGTTACCGCATGCAAAGCGTGCGCAGACCAACTGGGGGCAACTGAAACATTGGAGAATCTCAAGGTGGAGGTCAAGTATTGGGGGGTACCGCTTACCGAGGTATTGAAAGCGGATGAAAAACTACTAACAATATGAAATCTTCTCATGCTTTACAATTGAATTCCCGCATCAGGCGAGCAAGTTATCTTTGGTTCTTAAGCTACGGAGCTTAAGGTAATGATTGTGAGTTGCAGATTAACCTGCCGTTAACCCATATCTCGAAACCCTCGAGTCTTGTGCGCTGCTTTTCCAGCTCGCTTTTTGCCCATTGTGCCCAATGATTGAATGGCGGCAGGAAGATATACCCGCTCTTTCTTTCCCCAATTGCAGTGTATTGGTTTTGCGCTACCGACCCCGCAGTCAGTAAGCACACGAGGGCAGCTCTTTCCTCGTGATCTGCGCATTCCCGGCAATTGCGAAGAAGCGTTCCGCTCCGCTCTAACCGGAGAGCGTGCTTGGAGAACAGGTCAAGTGCCAACCACTGATCATAGAGCCAGTCAAATTTCCTTCCCCGTTGAAGAAAGGGCATGCGCTCGAAGTAGGTCACTGGAATTACAAGTGCAAGATATGCATTGGGAAATGCTTCGACAATATTGCTTCCCGGCCACACTCGCGGAAAATCGAACTTGTTATGGGCCACAGGTACAAGAGGGGCGATCTGCCTGGCTGTATCAAAGCCTGCCCTGCGGAGTTGCTGTCCTGTGCCGCGCACATGGGAAAGATACGGCTTGCACCTGCGCTGGAAGGCGCCTAAGGTGAGGAGCTTTTCGCAGGGGCGTGCACCCCAGTGCAAATCCGGCAGAACCGGCGCATCTATTGCTGCAATGTCTGCACCGCCTTTAGATCCCAGGACCTCCAGGCGGCTTTCCCGCGAAGAGGTAGCCCGGCCAATCCTGAGTTCTCCATTTGAAAGCCTGGCAACCCCTGAGCTACGCCTGGTCTTCGAAAACCCTACATCCAGCCCGATAAGATCCATTTTTCTACCCGGCATTCGCATCCTGCTCTTTGACGGGGTTTTTGAAAGAGCAAGGGACACCTACAAGGCACTTCCCGCATACGTCAGCTTTGCCCAGGGATACATATTTCTTCTCGTTTTTGAGGCAGACCTGGTAGCACTTGTGCCTGTAAAAGTTGTCAATGAAAAGTGCTCCCCCGACGAAGCGACTTACACTGCGCTCGCATGAACCATTGTGGTGATAAAGGCAGGCCTCTGCTTTGGGGCGAGGATCTGGCGGCAGTTTAAGGGAGGTGAGGAAACTCCCCGCTCTGCCGCAGCACCCTGACTCTGTGATAAGCATGTTATTTAGGCCAAAGCGCCCGAGGCCCGCTACAAAGGCAGCGTGGCGGTGTGACCAGTCGCTAACAAGCCTTTTCAGCAGGTGAGACTTCTCAAATTCCGCCAAAGTAAAATGAGGTTCCAGGGATAACTTTTCGTCGTGTGCGCACCGGCATGCCTTCGTAAGGATATACCTCGTGTTCAAGCACTGCCTTTTCATGGGTTGGGAGTATATAGTCGGACCTTTTGTCAATTTCCTCAACGCTTTTCCAGCCCTCAACGGTATTGACAAAGCGAGCCGGCACCCAGTAGCGCCATTTCTCCTCCATATTTGGCTCCATATTCTTGAGTTGAAAGATGGCATCTCCCGCAAAAACAGCATCCCCTGCAGACGTCTTGACCACTACACACTGATGTCCCACCGAATGCCCGGGAGAGGGGAAAACGCTCACTCCCGGCACGATAGTTGCCTCTCCCTCTACAAATTCGAAATGGCACCCGACAAAAGGGGCTTCAATTCCTAGCACAGGAGACTCATAGGAACGATAATAGAGAGGCAGGGGATTGTGGGCCATGGTAAATTCCGCCTTGGTGCAGATGTAGCGCGCATTCTTGAAAGCCTTCATGTTGTGCACATGATCCCAGTGCAGGTGGGTGAAAATACAGATATCAATTTCTTCAGGATCTACCCCCATCCTTCTCAGGAATTCCGGGCTTTCGACACATCCTCTCTTTTCGCATTTGTGATGGTAGCGAGTTGCTCGTTCTGCATCAGGAAGACCGGTGTCAATCATTATTTTGTATTCGCCGGTGTCCACGTAGAAACAAACTGTGGGGTTCCAGATTTTCTTGCCCGCAGGGCCTTTCCAGAAAATATAGGTTCCAAGATCAACCTCGAGCCATCCAGTGTTGACGGGGTAAATTCGAGTTTTTTCTATCGACATTGCTCACACTCCTTTTTCTATAACTTGTGTTCGTCCGGTTCATTTATCAAGAGAGAACTGATTTTGCAACAATCCCTGAAGTCTCTAAATGTTTCGTCATTCTTTTACAGCACCCGCAGTGGGTGCCGTTATTATCTGCCTCGCGGCAATGAATGTAAGACTGCACAATCTCATACCTTTTGTTTGTCAGTAAATGCGATAAAATCAACAAACAGGCATGGTTTCCTCCCTAATTGCCATCGGTTAACCATGTATGATCATGACAGCAGTCTCCGAATGGTGTCTGCCGGAAAGGGCTTCCCATGCCCCGGGTAAACTGTCTTTGCGCCCTCTTTCAAGGCAATCTTTCTCCTCTCGGTGCATGGCAATTCTGGCACCTGTGATGTTTTTGATTGCGCTGGCTGATCCAATATGATCAGGGTGCCCGTGGGTCATGACCATGAGTTGAATCTCTTCAGGCCGGATAGGCACTCGCTGGATACCTTTCACAAAAGCCTTCACTTTGTTTGGGGCTCCACCATCGACCATGATGATCCCCTCACCTTTGATCAGGTAGTAGCGCACAATTCCAACCACAAGCGGATAAATGTTAACTTTCACTATTAACCTTCCTATCCCAATGAAGAGCTCCCCCGAAGAAAAGTCAGTGGAAACCGGGGATTCCGCCCCCTGCCGGTAGTCTCTTAATCCAGATCCAGCTCAGCTTTACACTTGTTGCATCTTACAGCACCACGAAAAACTTTGTTGCCGCATTCAGGACAAATGTAGCGAGCTTCCTCATCTTGAACGAATTTTTCTGTTCCGTGCTCTCGCCAGTATGGAATGGCACGCAGGATAACTTTTTTGCCCACACTCATGGGGAAATCTTCAATATACTGGCAAGGAAACTCGTCGCATTCGTGACATCCGCTGTAGCCCTTTTCTATGGTGCACGCCCTTATCTCACACTGCTTGCAATGCATAAATTGATCGTCAGAGAGGCACCCCTGGCATTTTATGTCTTCCACTGTAAGATTTTCGCTGTTAGGAAGAGTTCCTTTGCCTGGAACTCCTCCCTTGTAAAGCTCAACCAACCTCTCCTTGAAGTTTTGGTTATTGTCACGGTCTGCAATGTAAATGGCACAGACCCCGCAATAAAGACCACAAGGAGAAACAAAAGCCGGATTTATGCTCATAATTCAACCCTCCATTTTATTTGTCGCCATCCCTTTTTCTATCCTTTGACCCTTATCTCGCGTCCACGCCAGAAGATAGAACCCTTGACATAGTAGTAGAGCGCTCGCGAGATACAGCATGTCGCCACAATTGCAGACAATGGAAAAAATAGGAGTTTGAGTGGATGAAAACTTGCTAGACGCCTGACAGTGAAAAAACTGAAGTACTGTATACCATAAGCGGTTACTCCTGCAAAAAGCAAAAGCCCGTTAAGGTTCAAGACTCCGAGAGCAGCGGCGAACAAGGGCGTCCAATTCTGGAGGATTCCTGCTATGATCAATGGAATTGCAAGCCACGGTTGGCCCTCAACAGCCACTAAAATGTTCTTGGTTGTGCCCCAAAAAGCGTCATAAGAATTTTTGAATAACCTTACCCGCAAACACTCAGGAGCTATTCTGTAGGCAACACGATAGCCCTGTTTTTTTAAGATGCGCGCTAGTGCCACATCATCAAGCATCTCGCCTTTTATTCGTTGGAATCCTCCAATATCGTGAAACGCACGAGCTCTCACAAGCATAAGTGCCCCTGAGGCTAATGCGTGGGGGGAATCTGGATCCTCTTCCTCATCCCGAGCTGGAATAATTACACTTATCTTTTCTGATCGATGCACAGGATCAAGAGGGGAAGAGACCCAGTGGATGCGTTTCTGGGCTAATAGTGACATCGCTGTAATTGCCAACCAGAATATAGTTACAATTGCAGTGAGGATCAGAACCGGATATTCCATACCGATATTCATATCAACCTAAGATATATTGACGCTGTTATTCCCTTCTGAACCCCAAATTCCTGAGCCAACGAGCCTGTGCAGCCGGCCGAGCAAGCGCCTGTGACACTTCCTCAGGCCGGCTGGAGCGCCATGATTAGCTTCCCTCTCTCTTCTTTAGATATTCGTCTACAAACCTCCGGGGCCGCACAATCTTGATGCCTCGATAGCTGGACACGTTCAGTAGGTGTCTATCACCGCCAATAATGAACTTGGTTCTACTGGCCAGAGCGCAAGCGAGAAACTTGTCGTCATCAGGGCCGACACATACTGCTTCGGGCAGCCCTGGAGGTAAGACCAACTTTGCTTCGACAGCTAAAAGATTAATGATTGGACTTGGGTCGACTTTGGGAAACTGGTCGGACATGATTTCTGCGACTCTCTGGTATTCCCCAGGTATTTCAGGAGATACTACCAACTGAATCTTCCCAATACGTCAGGCATTGAGAATCTGGTGAGGAGGTCCGGTGAAGAAAACGGCGGAGACCATTACGTTTGTGTCAAGTATTACTCTCACCTGTGTCCTCGCGCCTTTGCGATTGCGGCAGTGATGTCAGATCGCCTTAAGCCAGCAAGTCTGGCTTGTCGCCGGGCTTCAGCGATAAGGTCATCGAATTCCTCCATAGAGGGAGGTGAAATTGCCTTGAGAATTAAAGTGTCCTTTTCACCTACAACTACAAATTGCGAACCTGCCTTCAAACCAAGTCGTCTACGAATTTCCTCCGGGATAACTGCTTGGCCCTTGGAGGACATCCTTGTCGTTGCCAGTGTAAACATTATCTGCTCTTGAAGTGTTGTCTTAGTGGTAAGAATAGTGCATCAGCGAGGTCTTGACAAGTTGAAAATAGAGTCTGGCTTTCTGACTCTTGAGAAGCTAATGAGACTTTCGATAAACTTTTTTCGAGTTATTTTTATTGCCCATTAAATAGCCTGTCAGGAGGGGGCACAGTTATTCACGTGATGACTTGGTGCTTAGCAGATTCAGAAAGTCGAAACAGATAGAGCTGGTACAGTCATTCAGAGTTTCACGCGGTAGATCGCCTCAGGCCAATTGGGATGTGATGGGTCCAACCGGCAGTGCTCTCAGCTTCAGTGGATTGGGACATCGTTACCCCATCTTGGAGGCGGCGTTCTCAGGGAGCCGTTCGTTGACCAGAATGTCGATATTTCTGAGGCCAACTGCGGCACAGACTGGATGACCATTTGCGGTTGAGCCGTGTTTGAACTGATTTCCTTCTCCAAGGAAGCGCTGGTAGATGGCTTCTGTGGCGAGCGTGGCTGCCAGCGGAAGATAGCCACTGCTGATTGCCTTGCTCAGACAGAGAATGTCCGGAGCCGGCGTCCAGTCTTCACTGACGAATAGTTTGACTGTCCGACCAAATCCTGTAGTCACTTCATCAGCGATAAACAAAATGCCCTGTTTGCGGCAGATCTCGCCGACGGCGCGGTAGTATGCTTCTGGGGGAGCGGTGATCCCGTACGCCCCCATAATCGGTTCAAGGATGAACGCGGCGACGGTCTGCGGCCCTTCGGATCTGATCCTCTCATCGAGCGCTTGCGCGCAGGGCAGGTCGCACTCCGGATAGCCGCTCTTCTCGTGAGGGCAGCGGTAGCAGTAGGGAGGTTCAATTTGGACAAATCCAGGCAGAAGAGGGCCGAACTTCTCATCGTCGCTCTCCAATCCGGATGTGCTGGTGCCGCCGTAGGAGACGCTGTGGTAGCAATGCCTTAGTGAGATGATCTTGTACCTTCCATTATTGCTAATTCAGAACGTTGTTTGTCTGTCAGATATATTTGCGTGCGTACCATTTAATTTCCTCCAGAAGAATGTATACACCAGACAAATACATCGTTACACGGGATTTGTGAAGGCTAACGGTAGGGTCACCAGCCGGTGTGGAGCGCAACGGTCCGATAATGTACGGAACCTATAAAGGCTTTTGCGCTAAAGAGCGATTTTCCAGCCTTCTGCTCCAGGACGGATGTTATGCAAATTTTTATTTTACCTTAACCCCAAAATATACCGGTAGGATCCTCATCTACTGCTTTCAATAGATCATCAATGTCTTTGCTTGACTCCGCCTCAAGATATATATGCCATCTATCATTACGATCAGCGCAGTAAAGTGACCAATCTTTTTCATCAGGGTCATACCGAAACTGAGCAACTTTCAATTCTGACCACTCGGAGGGATCATTCCAATAAGGTCTTGATTCGATTAGGGTGACATTGTTTCCACGGATTTTGTAAGATAACTTGATTCTGTCCTGAAACTCAGGTGGGATCTTATTTTTACAATACTTTGTGAGCTTTGAATCTACGAGTTGCCTGACAAGTGGTGGTAACGGCATTTGATATTCTCCTTTCTTTTGCTTGCGCAACGTCTTTCTCACTTGCAGGTGTGGAGCGCCAGCGGAACACCTGTCAAGTGCAGAAAATGGTTATGCAAAAGAATGTTGATCTCTGGGGATTGGTTTCAGGCGCTTAATCTGTTTTGCTTTAGGGCTGTTCATTGCATGCCAAAGATCCCAATCCTGCTGCAAGCCCAACCAGAAATCCGCAGACATGCCTACAACATGGGACAGCCGCAATGCCGTATCCGGAGTTACCGAACGCCTGCCTTTGATAATTTCGTTGAGACGAGGGTAAGAAACCCCCAGGCGACGAGCGAGTTCTGCTTGTGTAAGGTCGAGCGGTTTGACGAATTCCTCGAATAGCATCTCCCCAGGATGTGTCGGAGGACGATTACGAGGTAGGCGCCTCCTAACATCAGTGGTAATCTGTGATTTCGATCTCGTAGGCATGGCCTTCCTCCCATATAAAACAAATTCTATACTGTTGATTAATGCGGATACTGTATTGATTCTCCCGGTCACCTTTCAAGCGTTCCAAGTGATTACCAGGAGGCACTTTAAGTTCATTGATCTCGCGAACTCGGTTGATTTGATCCAATTTCCGGGGAGCAACCGGCCAAATTAATTGGGGGCAGCATCTTCGAGCTGCTTGAGATGCGATACCATCAAAAATGTCCCCAGTACCGGCAGACTTAAAGGTTTTTATCATGCGTCATATTATAATGGGGTCCATTATAGTTGTCAATTTGTTTTCATATTATGCATAATGGCCGAGCTGAGCGGAATTGTGACGGCCAGAGGTTGCTTCCTGATGCAAGCTGTGGAGGGAGCAATTTCCGGTCCAGCGACATGTTTGCGCCCCAGGCGCGGGCAAGGCGCCTGAGCGGAGGCTCAGCTCGGCCATTCGCGCCGCCGTCCCTTTATTATCTCATTTTTTCTCGCACCACGGTACCACTTAACGCCCGCGCCCTTGGTCTTATCTATAGGCGGCGCGAACTGGGCGGCTAAGCGGCTGGCAAAGGAGCGTAGCGGATTTGCCAGTCCGTCTTCAGCCGCTTGTTATGAGATTACTGATGTACTACTGGACGAAGCTCATAGACTCGTCCATATCGTGCAGCCGATTCTAGGTCGCCCCGGCGGAGAGCATCTCTTACACCGTCCAATTTGTGAGCATCATCCACGCTGAGGTAGGGAGACCAGCCGGTATCATCTTCAATCAGCTTAACCTCTACCTCAGCAACGTATCTCCCTTCATGCACATATTTTGTCTTCTTACGTTGTCTCATTTATCGCCTCTTTAAGAAATTTTCGTCCCAAAGTTCCGGATCTGGCCTGTAGGCTGTGACCAGAACTGCTGGTTTATTATAACCCCTGGGGATACCCCAGACAACATGGATAGGTTTGCCTGCTCGGTCTTTTTGTAATACTAGAATACAATGCCCTTTCGGGTAATGGGGGTATTCCTCCACGATAACGGCATCATGAATACCCGCGATCACTTCTCGTGCAGTTATTCTGTCCTCAGCGAGCTCGTCATATCCATGGTCGGATATCAGAATATCTCTTTCGCTTACTAGTTTGTGCAATCGGTCAAGAAACTCACTCAAACCATAATCCTCATATTAAGCTTCTGATCCTGTCTCATAATGGCCGAGCTGAGCGGAATTATGACGGCCAGAGGTTGCCTCTGATGCAAGCTGTGGAGGGAGCAATTTCCGCTCGAGCGACTTGTTCGCGCCGCAGGCGCGGGCAAGGCGCCTGAGCGGAGGCTCAGCTCGGCCATTTGCGCCGCCGTCCCTTTATTATCTCATTATTTCTCGCACCACGGTACACCTTAGCTCCCGCGCCCTTGGTCTTATCTATAGGCGGCGCGAACGGGTGCTTCAGCAGCGAGGCTTTGCCGAGTCCGTCTGAAAGCATAATGTTATGCCTTATCATTCATAATGAGTCCACATTTTAATGACTTTAACCACTTTTTCTTCATCAAGAATTTGATAAACCAGCCGATGTTGTATGTTTATTGGCCGTGAAAAGGCTCCGGATAAATCGCCTAATAAATTTTCAAATGGTGGAGGAGTCTGGTAGGGATTTTCACGTAGGATTTCAATCAACTTTTCGGCTTTTGGGCGTAGACCGGCGGCAGATAATTTTTTGGCGTCTTTTTGAGCCTGTTTTGTGAAAACGACTCGCCACATTACCAGTCAAGTTCCTGGGTGCATTCCTCG
>JAFDEF010000039.1 GCA_019310485.1 Deltaproteobacteria bacterium
CACTGACCATCCAAGCCTCCCTCTAGATAAGATGCTTGGACAGCCTATCAGAACTCCCCCCTAACCGGGAATTTTAATTGTCGTCAACCGGGAGTTCTAATTGTCGCTCATCAGGCGCATTATCAAACCATGCTCAACTATGTCATGGATCAGATCCCGGACGTGGATTTTTTTGATTGCCGGGTTTCCACCGCAGATATAAACGCCATACAAGCATTAGAAAACGCGGGTTTCCGGTTTGTAGGCAAGGAGGTTTACATGGCAAGGTCGCTGGTACAATCACCGGTGCCCAAGGAATATGGTCAGACCGATTGTATCCCTTGTCCTTACGAACTGCAAACAGAAGTACTGGAGCTTACCAAAAAGACCCACTTTCACAACCGATATATGTACGATCCCGAAGTAAGACATCAGGATGCAGTCAACGTCTACAGAAAGTATCTGGCCGATCTTGGATTCAAAAAGGAATTTAGAACTATGATTATGCGTAATGGGCAGAAGCTACTTGGCTTCATTTTTTATAAATACAATAATGTATTGTCTCAGATTGTAGGGAACAAGTATGCAAGCCTGGACTTTATTGCAGTAAACCCGGAGGCTCAAAACAGCGGTGTGGGCGAGGCTTTGAACAAGGCCGCTCTGTTCGACTTGGTCCGCTCAAGTGCAACCCATGTAGTGGTGCGCACCTTTGGAAGTAATTATCCGGCCATCCGCATATGCCAGAAAGTCGGTTTCAAGATTACTTCCTCTGATCTGCACTTTCATTTATGGGTCAGGCCGCGGGCACAGGCCAAACACCGTTTGCAATTTATAGTTTTCACTGGAAATCGTCCCTCTCTTGCCTCAACTAAATTCATAATTTAGCACAAATAAATACAAAGAGCAGCAGGTTTTCACCTTAAGATCTCTCTCCTGTTACAATTTGCAACAAACATACGTTATATGCAACACTCCGTAACTGGTTGGTATTAAAGGATATGTGCTCAGATCACAGTAATTTGTTGCAAAACGCAACGGAAAGCCCTTCTTATTGCTTTGCACTGGTTGCGAATAATAGTCTGTGATATCAAATAGTTAAATGACATTAATGTTTTGGCACAGAAAATGCCTTTAATCGTAAGCGAACGAAAGAGGTAAACCTAAAGAAAAGGGGAATGAAAATGTTTGGCAAGAAGCTTGGAATCGGGAAATTTGATAGGTGGATGATGGCCGTGACTTTTGCCGAGGCAGGGGATCCACAGACCGCCCGGGCCCTGATAAGTGAAAAAGAGCGTGGGGAGAAGCGCAATAAGAAAAAACGTCGAGTTCAGAGAAGGCCTGATCAGCACCCATCTCTGATGGCATAGGGGTTTAAAAATGGAAAGGGTTCTTTTGGCAGGGGATGGAATGAAGCCTTCAAGGAAAGCTCTTCGCTTCGCAGTCGATCTTTGCAAAGCGCTTAAAGTGAGCTTAAGTGTGGTCCAGGTCATAGATTACAGCCAGTACGGCAAGTACCTCAAGAAACTTCGGAATAGCTCTGTGCGGGTGAGATGCCTTTTCGAAGGTTCCATGATGGCAGCCACCTTTGCCGAGGCAGGAGAGCACGACACAGGCAGCGAGCTGATGGCACTGGCAAGAAAGAATGCGACCGATCTACTAAGAGAATTTGAAGGCTCTGGAATTCAGTATAGCTTAGATGTGAAATTCGGAGAGCCCTCGAGGGAAATAGTCAGCTACGTAAGTCAACACCGTGAGGTGGTGGTCGCTATTTATGATGCAAGTGCTGAAGACAATGGTGAACCAGACCGATCGTTTGCCAAACAGACATTCAAGAGAATAAAAGAGCGGGTTTCTGTTCCTCTGGTCGTTATGCATGCTTAGTTTGAGTCGCAATTAAAAAGGATCACGACAGGTAAGTTTATCTAATTTGATTTTATGGAGGTTCCAGGAGATGGGGATTTTTGGAAAAATAAAGAGAAAAGCTAACCGGATGGGTAGAAAAATAGATCAATACCACGAGGCGATCACTTTTGCCGAAGCAGGCCAGCAGGAGCACGCAGAGAAAGTTTTCCAAACAACTCCCGCAGAAGAAAGAGCGGGAAAACTGCTTGTGGTGGGAAGGGAGAGTACATTTTCAAAAGAAGTTATTGACTACGCTCTCGAAATGGCCCAGAGGCTTTCCTACGAGATAGTGGCGCTGAATACGGCTCCTCTTACTTGCGAAACCTTTAAGCTGTTTTCTTCCTCGCAAAAGAAGCTGTGCCAGGATTTCCAGGCCCTTTCAGAACAAAATGTGCAGCCCTTTAAGAAAGCGGCTGAGAAACTCGGGCTCCCCTTTACTCATGTAGTACGGTTTAATGAAAAAGATGCAGCATTGCAAGAGATCTGCAAAGAGTTCAAGGACATTGAATTTGTTATTTCCGATAGTGAAGAAGACCAGCCTGCTGACAGGGCACAGCAGGGTGAGAGGGCCAGGCAGGGCGTTTACGTGTATTCAATGGTTTAGAAGCATAGTCCCTGCGCATTAAAAGAGCAGAAAATTCGGCAAAACCAGCAAGGTGATGGGCCGGGCTTTCTGCCTTTTTATTGAAATAAAAGGCGCTTTGGACTAAGAAATCACTTGCATTTTAGGTGAAACGGAGGGGCTCAAATGTATACGCGTTTCTTTTTCGGCCTCGGACTTATTATTTTTGCCTTTTTGCTCTGCTACCTGTTTAGAGAGGAGAACAAAAAGAGAAAATAGCTCTGCTTCTTGAGTGCGGCTAACAGGATAGAGTGCTTCGCGGGTGAGCAAAGGCTGAAGGAAAGGAGTTTCGGTCTATGACAGCTGAGATGATCATGACCATGATTGTCCTCGTTTTCGTTATCTTTCTCTTCGTGTCTGAGTGGGTGAGGGTTGACGTGGTGGGCATCATGATGATGGTGTTACTTCCACTAATTGGCCTTATCAGTCCGAAGGAAGCTTTTGTGGGTCTCAGCAGCAACGCGGTTTGTTCCATAATAGCCGTGATCATTATTGGTGCCGGGCTTGATAAGACCGGCGTGATGAACCAGGTGGCCGGGCCTATTGTGAAGCTCGCGGGGAAAAGTGAAAAAAGAGTCATTACCCTGATTTCCGGTACCGTTGGCCTGATTTCCAGCATGATGCAAAATATTGGTGCTGCAGCACTTTTTTTGCCTGCCGCACAGCGGATAGCAAAGCGAATGGAAGTTCCGGTTTCAAGAATTCTCATGCCAATGGGGTTCTGTGCTATTATCGGTGGCACGGTCACCCTTGTTGGTGCCAGCCCCACCATTCTGCTCAATGATCTAATGGTTCTGGGTGGGAAGAGACTTGAGCCTTTCGGTCTCTTCACCCAGACGCCGATCGGTTTATGCTTGCTGGCCAGCGCCATCATTTACTTTACCCTGTTTGGAAAGTTTGTTTTACCTGCAGGGGAAGGTGAGGCGGACAAAGGGGTCACGGCGGCACTTATGAAGGAGTACCGTGCCCTGGAGACCGTATTCGAGCTACACGTACCAGAGGATTTCAAGGGGCCAAAGACATTGGAAGAGCTCAAAATCAGAGAAAGATTCCTCGTGACCGTGGTGGCGATTAGTCATAGCGCAGAGAAAGAAAAGACTTTTGTGCCCCGCAGCACAGATGAAATACGTCCTAATGACGACATAGCAGTTGTTGGAAGAAAGAAGAACATAATAACACTTGCCCAGGAATACGGATGGCAGATCAAGGACGGACTGGAGGTTTTTGCAGAGAGCCTCTCCAGGACAAACGCCGGAATGGCGGAAACGATCGTCTCCCCCCGATCCGAGCTCATAGGAAAGACGATGAGCGAGGTGAACTTCAAGGACCTCTATGGCATAAACCCCATAGCCTTGTTCAAGGGCAACAAAATCTTTTACAGTGGGCTCACCAATATTAGACTTCAGATGGGAGATACATTGCTTCTTCAGGGGCCCTGGGGAAAATTCCATATCCTGAGAAACAGACCCCAGCCTAGGGCATTGAGCTTTGCCACGCCTCTGGAAGGTGAGATTATGCGCCCGCAAAAGGCAAAGTTAGCGCTTGGATGGCTCGGGGTGGCTTTATTCCAAATCATTTTTTTTAAAATTCAGCTTTCAGTGGCACTAATGTCGGGTGCCTTGGGCATGATTATCACAGGCGTTCTTTCCGTAGACGAGGCTTACCGGGCAGTTGACTGGATGACTGTTTTCCTGCTTGCCGGGCTGATCCCTCTGGGAATTGCCTTTGAGAAAACCGGAACAGCTGCCTTTATAGCACACCAGATCCTTGCACTTATAGGCCATCCAACTCCTATCGTGCTGCTTGCCGTTGTCGGCTTGATAACCTCTTTTTTCACACTTGTCGTTTCAAACGTGGGGGCCACGGTCCTTTTGGTGCCGCTGTGCATGAATATGGCCGTGATGGCAGGCGGAGACCCGCGTATGGCTGCTCTGGTGGTGGGTCTTTCAGCATCGAACACTTTTGTGCTTCCCACTCACCAGGTCAATGCCCTTGTAATGAGGCCCGGGGGTTACCGTACCATGGATTATGCTAAGGCAGGTGCGGTAATGACCGTTATTTTTCTGGTGGTTGAAATTGGTGTTCTCTACATGCTCTATGGAGTTAAGTAGAGGGTTCTTTGGCCAAATAAGTACTCAGAAAAAATCCCAGAATTTGAAACTTTGAGATTAGGAGATAGATAGTCTATGGCCGTAATAACTATTTCAAGGGGTTGTTTTAGTCACGGGAAAGAGATAGCCGAAAAAGTTGCAGAGATGTTAGGCTTTGAATGCGTGAGCAGAGAAATACTTATCGAGGCTGTGCGGTTTTTTGATATTTCGGAAAAAGAACTCCTCAGATCACTTCACGATGCGCCCTCAGTCCTGGAGAGAATGACCCACGGAAGGGAAAAGTACCTGTCTTACATTCAGGTGGCGCTCCTGGAACATGTTAAGAAAGACAACGTGGTCTACCATGGCCATGCGGGACATCTTCTTTTACCCAACATCCCGCACGTGCTGAAAGTTCGCATACTTGCGGAACTGGAAGAGCGAGTAAAATTGCTGCAGCAAGAGAAGAAAATATCAAAAGACGAGGCGCTCGCCTTTATTCGTAATGATGACAGGGAAAGGGCAAACTGGACCCGCTACCTTTATAAGACCGAGATCAGCGATCCAGGCCTATATGACATGGTACTCAACATTGGCCGTCTCAAGATCAAGGATGCCTGCGATATCATTTGCATGGCGGCAAAAAGCGAGACCTATACGAGCACCGCAGAATCGAGGAAGGCTGTGGAAAATCTAGCACTCAGTAGCCACGTTAAGGCAGCACTTCAAGATATATGCGATGCTGAAGTACGTTCTGAAAGCGGGCAGGTTTATATCAAAGTGAAAGGCCAAAAACTTCGAAAGACAGGAGGTGCCAGTAGAGAAGTTCAGCAAAAGGTTCGCGAGCAAATCAGGGCTGACTTGCGCAGGGAGATCACGCACAAGGTGAGGAAAATTCCGGGCGTTAAAGAAATCTTCTGCGACATTGACCTTCCTTACTATTCCTGATAATTACTTAATGTGTCAAAAGGTGTCAGAATCTAATGGTTTTTCGCAGGCTTGGTTCTAATGACTGGGGACGGGGTTGGTCATGAAGATCAGTATTAGAAGAAAGATCATCCTCACCTTTGCCGTGTTCTTAGTGGTTGGCGTGGCCATCTGGTCGCTCAACTATTACAAGCATCGTCTGCTCACCCGAAAGCTCCAAATACTTGAGAAAAAGACTGACCTTTTTAATACCATACTAGAAGCCCGGCGCTACGAGAAGAATTACTTCCTCTCCCTTGAGCTGGCAAACCTTCGTGAAGCCCTATCTTATGTAAGACTGGCCGAGAAGAAGCTCTCCAATATCATTGATAATTACGGACAATACACTCTTACAAAGAACCTGAAGCAGAAACTGGTAGAGCTTCAAGACTATGAGAATTCCATGGCGCCCTTGCTTGCTTATTACGAAGGTGGCCGCCTGAAAGTGGATCAGAAACTGCTTGAGAATTTTCCCCGTAACCAAAGGGAGGTCAGAAGGCTTGGGAGGCGGATCACCATTGAGATGGAGGAGATGCTGGGGCAGGAACGCAAATACGTCAACAGGCTCGTCTATGAATCAAGCATGTACCATATTGCAGCTCTGGGAGGCATCCTTCTTTTGTCTATCCTGACTGCTCTATATCTGGTTTTCAACGTGAATCGGCCCCTAAAGACCATTGAGGACGCAATTCAGAAGATTGCTGAGGGTGACTATGACAATATCCCTGCGCTTTCAACTGGCGATGAATTCGAGTCGCTTGTGGCCAGTCTCAACAGGATGATTGACGAGCTGAACAAGCGTAGCGAACAGCTTGTCCAGAGTAAGAAAATGGCCTCTTTGGGCACACTCACATCGGGCGTCGCCCACGAATTGAACAACCCACTAAATAATATCTCCACTTCCGTGCAGATCCTTTTGGAAGAGCTGGAGGACGGGGATAGAGAATACCAAAGACAACTTCTCTCAGATACGGAGACACAAATTGAGAGAGCAAGGGACATTGTCAAGGCACTGCTGGAATTTTCCAGAGAAAGATCATTTAGTCTGCAAAGGGTTCATTTCAAAGACCTGGTGGAGCAGACAATCCAGCTTATCAAATCGGAAGTTCCTGCAAATGTGGAGCTCAGGGTTGATGTGCCGGATGGTATTGAGGCTGAGATAGACCCCCGCAGGATTCAACAAGTTATGATAAACCTTATTCTAAACGGCATCCAGGCAATGGAAGATGGGGGGGTGCTTGATATTAAAGCATTTGAAACTCGGAGCGGTGAGGAGTTTTGCTTTACGGTCGGAGACACGGGTAAAGGGATCGCGCCTGAGGATCTTCCAAAGATCTTTGACCCCTTTTTTACGACCAAGGATGTTGGGAAAGGATCCGGCCTGGGTCTTTCCGTATCACATGGTATTATAGAGCAGCATGGCGGCAGGATAGAGGTAGAAAGCGAGCAGGGAAAGGGCACCACATTCAGCGTCTATTTGCCTGTATCGCTTACATCAAGTACCGCTGAAAGTGGGGCGCAAAGTTCGTAAGGGTTGCAGGAGATGTACACCGAAGTAAAGAAAAAGAACCCTGATCCTTTTCTGTGGTTTCCTAACGCTCGGATGTTAGACAATACCTTTAACAATCAAACTTTGGGATGAACTCATGGAAGCTGCTTCAGGAAAGATACTGGTCGTTGAAGACGAAGACATTGCCCGAAAAAACCTCGAGCATATCTTGAAAAAAGAGGGCTACGAGATTGTTTCAGTTAGTAGTGGGGTCAAAGCTCTTGAGCTCCTAATGGAACAAGAGTTCGATCTTGTGTTGACGGATCTTAAGATGGAGAAAGTCGATGGCATGCAAGTGCTCAGAAAAACCAGGAGCTTGCAGCCCCATACTGAGGTGGTAATGATTACTGGCTATGCAACGGTTAATTCTGCCGTTCAGGCCATGAAAGAGGGAGCTTACTACTATATCGCCAAGCCCTACAAAATCGATGAGGTGCGAAAAGTTGTGAAAGAGGGTTTGCTCAAGCGGCGTCTTTGGCTGGAGAACCTTGCACTCAAAGACACCCTGAAGCGGGTGCAGGAAGTCCCTTACATTATAGGGAAAAGCGATGCGATGCGCCCTGTTCTGGAAACAATAAGGCAGATTTCCAACTCGGAGAGCAATGTGCTGATTCTTGGTGAAAGCGGCTCGGGGAAAGAACTGGTGGCAAAAGCCATTCACCACCTCAGTCCCCGCTCCGGGAAGAGGTTTGTTGCCTTCAATTGCGGATCGTTTACAGAGGAATTAATGGCCAACGAGCTTTTCGGCCATGAAAAGGGAGCTTTCACAGGTGCGACAACCGAAAAAGCAGGATTGGTGGAAGTGGCTGACGGCGGCACTATTTTCCTGGACGAGATCGGAGACATGCCCATGTCAATGCAGGTGAAGTTACTCAGAGTTATTCAGGAAAAGGAGTTTTTGCGTGTCGGTGGAGTGGACCCCATTCCGGTGGACGTAAGATTTATTGCAGCTACACACCGTGATTTAAAAGAGGACGTGGAAAAAAAGGTCTTCAGGCAGGACCTTTTTTACCGCCTAAATGTAATTACCATCCAGCTCCCTCCCCTGGCCGATCGCAACGGCGATGTTGCGTTGTTGGCATATCATTTTTTGGCAGAAAAGAGCAAAGCCATGAGAAAAGATATTCGTGAAATTGACAGGGGGGCGATGGAGCTATTGAACCGCTACCCCTGGCCGGGAAACGTAAGGGAGCTCGAAAACGTCATTGAAAGGGCCGTAGCCCTTGAAAACGGCCCCGTGATCACAGAAGAAGACCTTCCGGAGCACATCCAGCAGTTATCCATTGAAACCTACCGTCAGCATTCCTCTGCAGTTCCCACCTTGGAAGAGCAAGAGAAAAAATATATTAGGTGGGTGCTTGAAAGGTGTCAAGGGAACAAGACAAAGGCGGCAAAGATGATGGGAATCGACCGTGTTTCACTCTGGAGGAAGCTCAAGAGATATGGGCTGGAGGATTCTGGTACCTAGCTAGATACGGCTACTGAAAAGGATTCCTTGGGTGGTATTCAGGAATGGAAAGCGAGCTTTCAAAGTGATATCGTTGCAGAATTGTTTTCTGGGGTTTTGACAACATGGTTTCCGAAAGCTTAGATACCAGGGGTTTTTCCCAGGCGAGAAAGAGATTTGGCACGTGGATTTCGCGCTCCGTCCTGCAGTCCCCTGCGCGTGTTTCTATTCTTGGTTTTGCATCCCTTATAAGCGTTGGCACTTTCCTGCTAATGCTCCCTGAGGCGTCTACCCAGCACGGCATTGGTTTGATCAATGCCCTTTTCACCTCTACATCAGCGTGCTGTGTGACAGGCTTGGTAATTGTTGATACCGGCAAGGCTTTCACGCCTTTTGGCCAGGGCGTACTTCTAGTCCTGATACAGGTGGGTGGCCTCGGAATCATGACCATGTCCACTCTTTTCCTTGTAGTGCTCAGAGGCAGGGCAAGTCTTGCAGGGAGAACCGTTATACATGAAACCTACAGCCATGGAAGAGAGGGGAGCCTCTCCTCTATACTTCGAGACGTGCTTCTTTTTGCGTTCGCAATAGAAGCGATTGGCGTGATATTGATGTTCTTTCGGTTTCTGCCGGCAAGAGGAGGCCTTGATGCACTTTATATTTCTGTTTTTCATTCTGTTAGCGCTTTTTGTAATGCCGGGTTTTCTCTTTTTTCCAGCAGTTTCATGGGATACCGTGAGGACTGGTTATTGAACTTGACCCTATGCTTCCTGATCATGGCAGGGGGAATAGGCTTTCCTGTTCTTTCAGAGTTAAAAGGTCAGTCCCCTTTTAAGAAACGAACCTGGTCTCGACTGAGCCTCCATTCAAAGCTGGTGCTATCCACCACCGCCATCTTGCTGGTATGCGGCTCTGTTTTGATCCTGGTTATGGAATGGCGGAACACACTTTCCACATTAAGTGTTCCAGGCCGGTTCTTGGCCGCTTTTTTCCAGTCTGTAACTGCCAGAACGGCCGGCTTCAATACATTGCCCACGGGTAACCTGGCAAATGAGACACTCCTCGTACTCATGCTACTGATGTTTATCGGTGCCTCTCCAGGCTCATGCGGCGGGGGAGTCAAGACCACCACTCTGGCCTGCCTGAGCATGCTGGGTTTTTGCCGCCTTCGAGGGCAGGAGCGGCCGCAGGCCTTTAGGAGAACTTTTTCTGAGGCAAGCGTTGGAAAAGCCGTTAGCGTTGTTCTAATAGGCACGCTGGTGATAATAATTGCGACCCTTGCCATTCTCATGACCGAAGTTGGAGGGGTTTCTCACCTTCAGAGTCAGGGAAAATTCCTAGAACTATTGTTTGAGGTATTCAGTGCTTTTGGCACCGTAGGTCTTACCACTGGAGTCACCGGAGGACTCAGTGCAGGGGGAAAGCTTGTCATAACTATGGTGATGTTTGTGGGGCGACTTGGCCCATTAGTCATTGCCATAGCTGTGACAAGGCGGAGCATATCCCGGTACCATTATGCTGAAGAAAACATTTTGATAGGATGAAAAAATGAAACAGTTTGCCATTATCGGACTTGGTAATTTCGGTTATTACCTTGCCACGCGACTCTATGACAAGGGACACGAAGTGCTCGCCATTGACAGGGATCCGAACCGTGTGCAGGAAATCAGGGATAAGGTGAGCCAGGCCGTAGTCGCGGATGCCACGGATCGAAAAGCTGTCGAGCCACTTGGGATAAAGCAGATGGATGCTGCTATCATTTGTATTGGCTCGGTGCTGAGCGACTCGATCCTTGCAACGCTTAATCTTAAAGAGATCGGTGTTGAAAAAGTATTTGCCAAGGCCATAACTGAGGCGCATGGCAGGATTCTTCAAAAGATTGGGGTTTCCGAGATATTTTTCCCCGAAAAGGACATGGCTCTCTCACTTGCCGAACGCCTGGAGAATCCCAATATGATAGATTACTTGCCGTTTCTTGAAGACTACAGTATCGTTGAGCTTGCTCCCCCAAAGGAATTCATCGGTAAGGCTTTAAAGGATCTGGATCTTATCAACCGCTATGGTGTCCAGGTGGTTGCAATCAAGGAGATTGTCCCTGACAAGCTTAATCTTATTCCCACGGCCCAGTTTGTGTTGAAAGATAGCGATATTATGATTCTTCTTGGGCCAAACGATTCTCTGGCTAAGCTCAAAGAGCTGGGATCCTGAGCTGGTTGTTATGCCAGGCTCTGATGAACTCGTAGGAGGTCAAAATTGGGTTGGCAAGGTAATAAGCTTCAAGTTCAAGGAGCGTGACTCAGGGACTCTGTTTAACTCAAATTGAGTTCCGGACAAAACACAACGCAGAAATTGCAGTTTTTGCTTAGCCATTAGATTTGAAAGGCGTCTGCAGTGCGTATTCTTCTTGTTGAGGATGATTTGAAGATTGCTTCCTTTGTTGCTAAAGGCTTCAAGGAAGCCGGTTTTGCTGTAGATCATGCACTTGATGGGGAAGAAGGCTTTGGGCTTGCAGTTACGGAGCCGTATGACGCTGCTGTTATTGATATCATGCTTCCCAAGGTGGATGGCTTGACTCTGATCGAGAAAATGCGCCGGATGAAGATCAATACCCCCGTAATAATACTGAGTGCAAAGAGATCCGTGGATGACAGAGTTCAAGGCCTTCAGAGGGGAGGCGACGATTATCTTGTCAAACCCTTTTCTTTTGCAGAACTTCTTGCGCGGGTGCACGCACTCATAAGGCGCGCCACAAGCACGGAGGAAAAAACCCGTCTCCAGGTGGGCGACCTTTCAATGGAGCTTCTGACAAGAGAGGTCACTAGGGGGGGCAAAAGTATAGAACTGCAGCCTCGAGAATTTTCTTTGCTCGAGTATTTTATGCGGAATCCAGGAAGAGTGCTTTCCAGAACTATGATTCTTGAACATGTCTGGGGTTATGATTTCGACCCTCAGACCGATGTTGTGGATGTCCTTGTTTGCCGCCTGCGGAGCAAGGTGGACAGGGATTTTGACAAGAAAATGATCCACACCATCCGCGGCGTTGGCTATGTTCTTAAAGCCTCTTCATAGATTCCTGAGGACGGCAGGTTTCAAGCTTACCGTTTGGTACTCAGGTATATTTATCTTTAGCTCGCTGCTCCTGTTTTCTCTCACCTACTTTATCCTTTCCAGCTCTTTACATAAACAGGATAGAGAAGGTATTTACAGCAAGCTAAAAGAGCTTTCTTCCTTTTACCAGACCGGGGGCATAAAGTCTCTGGAAAGGCAGGTGAGTGTCAGGAAGAAGTTTGAAAGACAGGGCTCCTTTTTTGTCAGAGTTGCGGATGATTCAAATAGAACACTCTTCCTGGTTATCCCCTACCAGTGGGTGGAGTTTGACATAAAGGCTTTGGAGAGAAAAACTCAGATTGACAAAGAAACCTGGTTTTACCTGCATGGCATGGGCAGTAAAAATAGGCTGGAAATAGCTTCGGCTCCCCTTGGCGATCATTATTTTCTTCAGGTCGGCAAAAGTACCGGGGAGCGGGAGAAAATTCTTGAGCGCTTTAGAGAGATTTTTGCTACTGTCCTGCTTCCCTTAATTATCTGCGGCTTTGGGGGCGGAGCCTTTCTGGGTTATCGAGCCTTTAAGCCTGTGCGCCACCTGATAGATACCACGCGCTCGGTGAGTGCGGGAAGGATGGATGCCCGTGTGCCCAATCCGCATACAGGAGATGAGCTGGAAGCACTGGTTGAGCTTTTTAACGATATGCTGGCAAGAATTAATTCCCTCATCCAGGCTATGAGAGGTTCGCTGGACAATCTGGCTCATGATCTCCGTACGCCAATGACAAGACTAAGGGGTGTTGCGGAAAGAGCTTTGCAGGCCGGACCCGAGGCAGGAGCATATGAAGAAGCACTGGTGACCTGTATCGAAGAATCCGACCAGATTCTGAGGATGCTAAATACCCTTATGGATATTTCCGAGGCTGAGACAGGTGCGATGAAACTTGATAGGAGGGAACTTGAGCTAGGCGAGGTAGTCCAGCGAGTCCTTGAATTGTACCGATACCTTGCAGAGGAAAAAAACATTCAGATTAGCGTAAGAATTACTAGAGGTCTTTCTCTGGTGGCCGACCCTTCGAGAATCGGGCAGGTTCTGGCAAATCTTGTTGATAATGCAATTAAGTACACTCCCGAAAACGGGCGGGTAGATATTGAGGCATACAAAAGCAGCGAAGATATAATTATTAGTGTCAAGGACACGGGCAGCGGGATTTCCAGGGAAGATCTTCCCAGGATATGGGATAGGCTTTACCGTGGAGATCAAAGCAGATCCCAGAGGGGACTTGGCCTGGGCCTAAGCCTGGTCAAGGCAATTGTTGCAGCTCATGGCGGAAAGGTCCAGGTTAATAGCGAGCCTGGCAGGGGCTCAACGTTTACCATTACCATTCCTGCTGGAGCCTGATTGCGGGCTCCTATTTTATTATGAGTTCTTGCAGCGCATTTGACTTTTTACGCCATGCGAATTATTCCCTCTGGCGAGGAAACCTCTTTTTCGGGCTTGGAAAACAGGAAACTAAAGGAGGGGAGAAGAGGAGATGATTTATACAATTACACTTAATCCTGCTCTGGATAGGACGCTGTGGGTTGACAGAATTCTTCGTGACGATTCCAACAGAATTCTCAAGGAGCAAACTTTTGCCGGCGGCAAAGGCATAGATGTCTCCAAGGTGCTGAAAACCCTTGGAGCAAGCAACAGGGCTTTGGCATTCGTGGGCGGTTTCGCTGGAGAGGAGCTTGAAGGGAGGCTGCTTAACCAGGGCGTTGCTTGCGATTTCATCCATGTTTCAGGAGAGACCAGGACAAATATTGTTGTTAACGATATGAGCGAAGGTACCCAGACTGTTTTTAGTGCAAAGGGACCTGAAATTACCCCTCATGAATTAATGGCCTTGATTCACAAGGTTGAGGAACTTGAAAAGCCGCATGTAGTTGTCATAAGTGGAAGCCTTCCTCCCGGCGTGCACCCTGAGATATACCGCAGGGTGGTCGAGATCAGCAGAGCCCATGGCGCTATGGTAATCCTGGATACAGACGGGGATGCGCTGAAAACCGGCATCGAGGGCTTGCCTGATGCGATAAAACCCAATATCCATGAGTTAAGCCGTCTGGTCGGCAGGGAGCTAAAAGGCCTTGACGAGATCACAGCCGCTGCCCGGAGTGTGCGTAAGAAAGGCGTTGGCACTGTTCTTGTTTCCATGGGGGCCAAGGGGATTCTTCTTGTTTCAGGCAGGGAGCAATACCTTGCTTCTCCACCGCAGGTGAAAGTAGTGAACACCATTGGTGCAGGAGATTCTGCGGTTGCAGGTTTTGTTTACGGGCTTGAGGAGGGAAAAGAGATGAAGGAAGCGCTTTGCTATGCCGTTGCTGCAGGCACCGCCACAACGCTACAGCCAGGCACAGCCCTTTGCCGTAACGAAGATTTCAAAGCTCTTATCCCTCAAGTAGAAGTGCATCAATTGGAATAAATCTAATTATCGAGCAACGAAGTCAGTTCTGAGCCCGCAGTTAACGTTTAGATCATTAGGAAGATTCTATCCCATGAGCATGTGTAAAAAGAAGGCGTTAATTATGAAAGCAAGTTCTTGAAGGTCACTGGAGAAATTATTCTATTTTGGCGAAGTCTTAGTAATACACTTATTCATAATGAGCAAGTATGGAGGCAAAGACTATGAAAGAGAATCAAAAATATATTAGGTGGTTTGAAGAGATCAAGATTGAAGATGTTCCGCTTGTTGCTGGCAAAAACGCCTCGCTTGGCGAAATGTACAGGGAGCTGTGAACCCTGACGAATACTATGTATTTAAGCCAACGTACCGGGAGGGCTACAGGTCGATCATACGGAAAAATCTGGGCGAAAAAAGAATAAAAATGATTTACAGTAGAGGTGGCTCAAAGGTCCTTACCCGAAATGTCGAAGTTCCTGAAGTTGATCAGAGACGGTTCTGTGTAAGCGATGATGAGGTGCTCACCCTGGCGGGGTATGCAATTGCAATTGAGGGTCATTACTCGAAAAAAGCGGGTAAGGAGCGGCCAATGGATATAGAGTGGGCCAAAGACGGCATTAGCGGGGATCTATTCATTGTGCAGGCAAGACCGGAAACCGTGCAGTCGCAAAGAGCTATGGATGTGCTTGAAACATATCATCTCGAAAAAAAAGGCAGGGTACTGGCAAGGGGAAAGAGCGTCGGAAAAAAGATAGCAAGGGGGAAGGCACATATAATACCCGATGTTGCCCATCTTTTTTCCTTTAGCCCCGGTGAAATTCTTGTTGCAGATACCACTACACCTGATTGGGAGCCGGTAATGAAAACCGCGGCCGCTGTTGTCACAAACAGGGGAGGAAGGACTTGTCATGCCGCTATTGTGAGCCGCGAGCTTGGGATTCCTGCCGTGGTGGGAGCAGGGGATGCCACGGAAAAGATCAAGACAGGGCAGGAAGTCACTGTGAGTTGTGCCGAAGGTGATGACGGCATTGTGTATGAGGGAGCGCTGCCATACAAAGTGGAAAAACTCAGCCTCAAGGATCTGAAAAGACCGAGAACAAAGATCATGATGAACCTTGGGAACCCGGATGAGGCGTTTGCTCTTTCAATGATACCAAACGATGGTGTGGGTCTTGCTCGCATGGAGTTTATCATCAATAGCTACATAAAGATTCATCCCATGGCCCTTGTGCACCCGGAAAAGATTGCCGATGATGAAGTAAGAAGAAAAATCGGTGATTTAACCTTCGGCTATCAAAACAAGGAAGATTATTTTGTGGAAAAGCTGGCCCATGGCGTAGGGACCATTGCCGCAGCTTTCTATCCAAAGCCGGTCATTGTGCGTATGAGTGACTTCAAGACCAATGAATATGCCAGCCTGATTGGAGGAAAGTACTTTGAACCGGAGGAAGATAATCCTGTGATAGGGTTTCGGGGGGCGTCTCGCTACTACGATGAGCGCTACAGGGAAGGATTTGCACTGGAATGTAAAGCCATGAAAAAGGTGAGAGACGAGATAGGCTTGACCAATCTTGTCATCATGATTCCTTTTTGCAGGCGCGTGGATGAAGCGGAGAAAGTGCTTGCTGAGATGGCAAACAACGGCCTCAAGCGAGGGCAAAACGGTCTCGAGGTTTATGTGATGTGCGAGATACCCAATAATGTTATTCTCATTGATGAATTCAGCAAGTTGTTTGACGGGTTTTCAATAGGTTCAAATGACCTGACGCAGCTAACCCTTGGTGTTGACCGTGATTCAGAACTGGTAGCGCGAGATTTTGATGAAAGGGATCCGGGGGTTCTGAAAATGGTTTCCAAGGCTGTTCAGGGAGCGAGGAGAAACAAACGTCACAGTGGTCTTTGCGGGCAGGCGCCGAGTGACTACCCTGAGTTTGCTGAATTCCTGGTAAGGGAAGGCATAGACTCCATATCACTCAACCCTGACTCTGTAATGAAGATCACCCTCAGCGTGCTGAGACTAGAGAAGAAAGATTAAGCCTTACTTGGCATAGGCGAAAATTCTCTCATAAAGGAGACCTGATGCGAATACGTAGAATTGGAATGGTTGGAAGGACGTACCGTCACATCCAGCGCTACCGGCAGATCCTGACAGTGCTTTTTAAGTATGGTTTCGGGGATATAGTCGATTCTCTCAAAATTGAGCAGTATGTGGAACTGGGCTTGCAGATGGTATCTCGCAAAAGGCGGGAAAAGCTGGAGACCTATACGCGCGCTCAGAGGGTTAGAATGGCTCTAGAAGAGCTGGGACCGACCTTTGTGAAAATGGGGCAGATTCTATCCACCCGACCCGACCTTCTACCTC
Source organism: Deltaproteobacteria bacterium (assembly GCA_019310485.1). Taxonomy (GTDB): domain Bacteria; phylum Desulfobacterota; class DSM-4660; order Desulfatiglandales; family HGW-15; genus JAFDEF01. The sequence goes on from JAFDEF010000039.1 coordinate 16,407, forward strand.
CGGATTTCATCCGTGAACTGGCTAAATTGCAGGATGAAGTGCCGAGATTTCAATTTGAACAGGTAAAACGCATCGTCGAAAAGGAACTTGGGAGCCCCATTGACAAAGTATATGAGTACCTCGAAGAGGAGCCCCTTGCATCAGCCTCAATTGGTCAGGTTCACGCAGCGCGGCTTGTCAGCGGGGATGAGGTGGTGGTCAAGGTTCAGCGGCCTGATGTGGAGAAGGTGGTCGAAGTTGACCTGGAAATCATGCTTCATTTGGGGACTTTGATGGAGAAACACCTGAAGGGCATGGAAGTCCACAAGCCAACCCGAATCGTTGAAGAATTTGCCCGCACCATTGAAGATGAACTCGACTATACCCTGGAAGCAGCGCACATGGAACGCTTCGCCACCCAGTTCAGGGATGATAATACCATCTATGTACCAAAAGTTTACGGTGAGGCGACAACAAAGCGGCTGCTTACCATGGAATATATCCACGGTATCAAGGCTTCTGAGGTTGAACTCATTGAAAAGGGGGGCCTGGACAGAAAGGAAATAGCTCGTAGAGGTTTCGACCTCATAATGAAGCAAATTTTTATCCATGGGTTTTTTCATGCAGATCCACATCCTGGCAATGTCTTTGTTCTCCAGGGTAATGTGATCTGCTTTCTGGATTTCGGGATGATGGGGCGGATCAGCCAACAGACCAGGGAGAACTTTGTGGATCTGATTATGAGTATTATTCGCCGTGATGAAATAAAGGCTGCCCGCTTCCTTGCAATTCTCACAATTGCTGATCAGGAGGTAGACCTTCGTGAGCTTGAAAGGGACATGGCAGGGTTTATAGACCATCATTTTTTTCGGCCGCTAAAGGAAATGGAGCTGGGCAAATTGCTGCACCAACTTCTGGATCTGACAGCCAAACACCATCTCAGGATTCCCCCGGACCTTTTTTTGATGCTAAAGTCCCTCGCAACTGCGGAAGGGCTCGGCAGGGTGCTTGATCCCGAGTTTGATGTAACAGGGCAAATGAGCCCATTTATCTGGCGCGTTCATATGAATCGGCTAAGCCCCAGGCGAATCGCGGGGGATATGGTCGATTCAGGAACAGAATTTCTGCGCTTGGTGAAAGAGATCCCGGGTGAAGTGCGAGACATTCTGCGCCAGGCAAGACAGGGCAAGGTAAGGATAGAATTTGAGCATCGTGGACTCGAACCGCTGCTTTCTACCCATGACAGGGTGAGCAATCGCATAGCCTTCGCAATTGTCCTTGCTTCCCTGATAATAGGATCCTCTCTTGTTGTTCTTTCAGGAATTCCTCCCAAGTGGCACGAAATACCGGTTATCGGTCTGGCAGGATTTTTGATTGCAGGAATAATGGGGTTCTGGCTGCTGGCGTCCATGCTCAGGCGAGGAAGGATGTGAAGGCAATGGAGAGGGCCGTGATTTTGCCCAGGCTGCTGGAGAATGTGGCAAGCCCGTAATTGTTCTTAAATCCGGAAGAAGTCCTGGTGGGGGTCGTGCAGTTTCAAGCCATACACCGTCTCTGGCAGGGGACTATCAAGTTTTTTCACAGGTTCTCTCTCAGGTGGGGATCGTGGAGGCCAAAAATGAGCTGGAACTTGTTTCCTTTTGCGAGTCGTTGAGCTGTTATCAAAAGCCTATCAGGGGTAGTGTTGGAATTGTCACTGGTAGTGGCGGCCATGGTGCCATGGCTGTGGATGTGTGTTCTTCCCATGGCCTTCTTGTCCATGATCTTTCTGAGCAGGAACAGGAGCAGATAAGACAGAAGCTTTCGGTAAGCGTGAAAAATATTGCATCACTGCGGAACCCCATAGACCTGACCGGGAGTGCTGTGGATGATGACTTTGTATCTGTAACTACTTACCTGAGCAGGATGCCTGAAATCGACTGTATTATAGCTTTGCTTCTTCCATACCTTCTAGGGATCACATCAGATCTTGGTGCCCGGTTGAGCAACATATGCCAAAGAGAAGGCAAACCGTTGATAGCCTATGTGCCTCACGTGGAAAAGTACCGTATGCTCATTGAGGGGTTTGAGCTAAACGGAGTGCCTGTTTCCCATTCTATTGAAGCGGCGGTGCTTATGGTGGAGGCTTTGCGGAGGTGCCGCCCATGCTAACAAAAAATGCCAAGGATCTGCTTCGTTTATCTTCCGAACAGGGCTGGGTGCTTGAACCAGACTCGAAACGTATACTCGCCACTTATGGGATCAAAGTGCCTCGGTTCATTTGGGCGAAAAGTCCGGAAGAGGCCACCATCTTTGCCGGGGAAATAGGCTACCCGGTTGTGGCAAAAGTAGTTTCACCGCAGATCATGCATAAGTCTGATTCAGGTGGTGTAGTGCCAGGGATTGAAAACGAGGAGCAATTGGGGCAGGTCTACAACGGATTCGCACAAATGGAGGGGTTTGCCTGGGTGCTGGTTGAGGAAATGGTCTCCGGGATTGAACTGATGGCAGGAGCGAAGGTTGACTATCAATTCGGGCCCATAATTCTTTTCGGAATGGGTGGTACTGCAGTGGAGATTTACAAGGACATAACTATAAGAATGGCTCCGGTTACAGAAAGGGATGCAATCTCAATGGTGAGAAGTCTCAAAGCACACCCCTTGCTAGAAGGTTACAGGGGCACCAAGCCCATTAACCTCGAAAAGTTGACCCAAATGCTGAAGGCATTCTTAAGTCTAGTGATGGATATCCACCAGGATGTCGAATCAATAGATCTTAACCCCATCATGTGCACTGCTCGGGAATGTGTTGTGGCTGATGCGAGGATCGTACTAAAGGGAAGAGACGAATAAAGGAGGATCTAGATTCAATGAACTCCAAAGGATACAAAGCCGGTATCGGCGAAAAGGCAAAGGACATGCCCATTGAAGATCTGTTCCGTGAGCTGTCCACAAGCAAAAAAAGGCCACTGTGAGCCGCCTAACCGCCATTGAAGAACCGGCGGGAATTGCGGTCTCAGGTGCCGCCGATGCAGCCAGGGGAGCGGCGCACATTGTATTGTTAACACCCGGCCTCTGACTTATATATTGTGGTGTGGAAAGGAGGAGTTATGTTTTTTGGCCCTCTCACATTCATTTTCATTCTGTTTTTCTTTTTTTACATATTGTTTTTCTTTTTCATGGTCCAGATCAATCTCGTTGCCCTGGCATTTTCGAAAATAGGCATCCCAAGTGGGTACGTTTTCACGGCCCTGTTTTTTTCACTGGTTGGTAGCTTTGTTAACATCCCGGTAAAGAAAATTCCCCAAGAAAGCATGACTGAGGATACTAGAGTAAGTTTTTTCGGGTTTAGATACGTGGTTCCTCGCTTTCAAAGAAAAGAGACAGTGCTGGCTGTAAATGTCGGGGGTGCTGTTATTCCAACAATCCTCTCTATCTATTTAATCGCTAAAACGGGCCTCTGGCTTCAGTCAGTAATAGCAACTGCAATAATGAGTGTGATCACCTATAAGTTCGCAAGGCCGATAAGAGGGGTGGGTATCGCCCTGCCGGCCTTTCTTCCTCCTATTTTTGCCGCTCTGATCTCAGTAATTGTGGCCTACTCCTATGCCCCGGTTATTGCGTATATTTGTGGTACACTAGGGACTTTGATAGGGGCTGACATTATCAACTTGAATAAGATCGGGGACCTTGGGGCGCCTGTAGCTTCCATCGGCGGTGCGGGTACCTTTGATGGTATTTTCTTAAATGGAGTTATTGCCGTGTTACTTGCCATGCTCTTGACATAAGTTCAATCCGAGTTGGTTCCCGGAAATGGGAGACCTTGACTTCAGTTGCCCTGTGATTATTTTGCTGCTACATAGTTTAAAAGAGAGCTTATTTCAGAAGAGCGGAAGAAAGGAAAGAAGGGTTGGCTGGGGTGAAGTTCGGGCAGCTGTGCTAATTGCGGAGCAAAAGCTCGCAGGGCGCGAACGAGGGGTACAGGTAAGTAGGTATGGCTGTATCCCCTTTTTAGTTTAAAAACAATTGTGCAGTTTCTGAGTTTGTGGGACGGATCTTCTTAAAAAAGGAAAAGGCTGTTTATGGATTCTATTTCAGCTTTGAAACAAATAAGACAAGTCCTGCGGATCATCTACTTAAAGAAAACGGCCGATGAGCTGGTCGGGTCCCTCAAGAACATGATGGATATATGCGCTGGCAGTCCAGTTGTCAAAGAGAAAATGAGAAAATACCACAGTATCGAAAGAGATTTGACCTGATCAGTCGTAAGTTTTTTAAGGGAGAGGTCATCCCATATGGTGTCTATGCCCTGGAGTGAGAAGTCTTAATCCAGGAACTGAGGGAAAAACTCTAGCAAGTAATGCTGATACTGTGTATGTTAAATTTATGCTAAATGGAAACTGAGAATGCGGCTGCTGCCCTTTATTGCTAATGTAGACTAACTTTGTTTCAACGCTTGATAGGAGGAAGCGCTTATGAAGAAAACCAACTTTCAGGTCGGCCAGAAAAAGCCGGAGATTCATATAAACAAGCCGCCTGAGAAAAAATTCTGGCAAAAGCAGGGCCCTTTTTCACTCTGGTATTTTCTTGTTATGCTGTTTCTTTTCTACATGTTTCAGTCTGCTATGCAGGTGAGAAGAGAGCAAATCCCGTATAGCGAGTTTCAGCAGTATCTCAAGGCAAACCAGGTCTCAGAATGTGTGATCAGAGAAAAGACAATTATCGGCACCCTGAAGCAAAAGGATCCAAAAACCGGGAAGCCCCGGCGTTTTATAACCGTCCCGCTTCACGATCCGCATTTGGCTGAGGCCCTTGAAAAGCATGGTGTGAAATACAGTGTAGCAGTGGAAAGCCACTTTTTGAGTAATCTCATCTTCACCTGGATCCTTCCTTTTGCTGTGATTTTCTTGTTGTGGCACTATTTCTCAAAGAAGATGGGCACGGCCGGCATGAATTTCCTGAACATAGGGAAAAATAAGATTCACATCCATGCAGATAGTCAACCACCCGTTACTTTCAAGGATGCTGCGGGAGTAGACGAAGCGAAGCAGGAACTGAAAGAGGTCGTTGAATTCTTGCGAAATCCTGAACACTTTCAGCGACTGGGCGGCCGTATGCCCAAGGGGGTCCTGCTGGTGGGGCCGCCCGGCACCGGTAAGACGTTGCTTGCGAGAGCTGTGGCAGGTGAGGCAGGGGTGCCGTTTTTCAATATCAGCGGCTCGGAGTTTATTGAAATGTTTGTTGGCGTGGGGGCCGCACGCGTACGCGACCTTTTTGAGCAAGCGCGTGCAAAAGCCCCGTGCATTGTTTTTATTGATGAGCTGGATGCTATAGGCCGCCAGCGTGGAGGCCCTGTTGTTATGGGCGGCCACGATGAAAGAGAGCAGACACTAAACCAATTACTGGTGGAAATGGATGGTTTTGATTCCAGCAAGGGAGTGGTAGTGCTTTCAGCTACCAACCGCCCGGACGTGCTGGATAAGGCTCTTTTGCGGCCGGGGAGGTTCGACCGCCAGATAGTAGTGGATAAGCCGGATGTGAAGGGAAGGGAAGAAATATTGAAAATTCACACCCGGAACCTGAAGCTCGCTCCAGATGTTGACCTTGGAATAATAGCAAGAAGAACCCCGGGGTTTGTGGGAGCTGACCTGGCCAACGTGGCTAATGAAGCTGCCATCCTCGCTGCACGCAAGAACCGCGACGCTATTACAATGGACGACTTTGAGGCTGCCATAGACAGGGTAATCGCCGGGCCCGAGAAAAAAAGAAGTACGCTCAGCCCCGAGGAAAAACACAGGGTAGCATACCACGAATCCGGGCACACGCTCGTGGCAGAGCTTGTGCCCACCGGTGAGCCGGTCCACAAGGTCTCGATTATTCCAAGAGGAATCGGGGCCCTTGGCTACACGCTCCAGGTTCCAGAGAAAGAAAAATTCCTTGCCACCAAGAACGAACTGATGGATCAGATCGCTATTCTTCTTGGTGGAAGGGTGGCAGAGGAGATTGTATTTGGAGACATTTCCACAGGCGCCCAGAACGATCTTGAGCGATCAACGGAGCTTGCCCGGAACATGATCTGTTCTTATGGAATGAGCGAAAAGCTTGGAGCTATTACCTTCGGGAGAAAGAATCAATCGCTTTTTCTTGGAACGGAATATGGAGAGGAAAAGAACTACAGCGAGGAAACCGCCCGGCAAATCGATGCCGAAGTCCGTGCGGTTATTCAAGATAGTTACCAGAGGGTGAGAGTTCTCTTACAGGAAAACCGTGCCACTTTGGATGCCCTTGCCGCAGAGCTGGAGAAAAAGGAAGTATTGTCTGCCGAAGATGTCAAATCAATTGTAAAGAAAACCAAAACCAAGAAAGGCTAACGACCGTTCTAGCTTTTCTTCGAGCTCTGCAAGGCTTGAAATTTATTTGAAGCAGTTTAGATTGTTAAAGGGTGCTTTTGTTCCAGGAGGATTTGAGAGGGCTGAGAAGATGATGCTTGCGTCACACTTGGAGAATGACTGCCTGGAATTATCTTATAATATAATAACGAAGCTTTGAGAACCTGAAAATATTACTTGGAAAGCTAAGGAATTGAGAGTGACTGAATTATCGAGTTAGGAACGAGGTATCAAGAAGCTTATTGGGAAAGTAGTTTGCTTCTAATAACATCAAGCATCAGCGAGAAAGGAGGAATGCCATGAAACGTTCTGTCTATTTTCTTATCGGCATTTTGGCTGTGTGTTTTATTTTTTCTATGCTCGGGTCTCAGGCCATCGCTGCTGAGAAGATTTACACGATGAAAGGGAAAGTGGTGTTTGTCAACGAGAAGGACAACATTGTCGTTGTGGATGTTCCGCTGGCAAACGGAACTTTTCGAGTTGCCGGACCACTCGCAACAGACGCTGTTCTGAAAAAAGGGAAAAGCCCGGCTACACTTGCCGATTTCAAGGTGGGAGAGAGAGTCACAGTCAAGTGGAAGGCTACAGCAAAAGGCCACCTGATAACGTTTCTTAAGGTGAATTGATCGCGCTAGGACCATTTCCCTGACCTGATCCTCTTATTGCTATTCTTCATTACTCTCTACTGGGGAGCCTCAATTATTTGAGGCTCCTCATAAACATCAAGTCTTTCAAAATTGTAACCTTTCTGAAACCTTCCTGAAAGATTCGCTTTTTATAGTTTTTTAGTTTTAGTACAACAGGGCGGTGCTCAGGGTTAAGATAAATCACAGTCCTGGACTTAAAGAAAGGGTAGGGGAGGCTGGTTACGGCTCTGCCAGGTTAAGGAAACATGAAATTAAAAGAAAAAGAACAGGAAAAAATGAACCCGGAGCAGGAGAGGAGCGTAGAGATTTCAGGTCTTGAGCTCATTCAGTGTATTCGGCAGCCGGGGAATTTGCTAATTTCAAAAGAGGCATGTGCGCTACGGTATCTCAAGGCGCAAAAAGAGCGCCCCAAGCTTTTCGGCTACAAAGTCGATATGGACTCCTCCTGGAGTCTTGAGATCTGCAGGACTTGCCCGGAGGGGGAGCGCAATGCAAAGGAAATACCGGTGCAGGTGTTGAAGCAAAGGACAAAAACTCGTAGTCAAGGGAGAGGGAGAAGAAGGAGGATTCAAAAATGAAACAAGATAGGAGAAAAACAAGGCAGTGCAATAGATTGGTAATTCTGATAGGAATTGTTACCGCTTTTTTTGTTGCTCAGAGCGTGCAGGCTGCTTTACCTGGGCAAGGGTACAAGACGCCGGCTTCATTCGCCGACCTCGCCGACAAGGTGAAGCGTTCCGTGGTGAACATATCTACCACGCAGGTAATAAAAGGCTCGCCGCTTCAGCCCTTTTTTGGGCCAAATACGCCTTTCAAGTTCTTTTTTGGCGACGAGTTTTTTAAGCACTTCTTCGGAAACATACCCCAGGGAGAAATGAAGACTCATGCCCTGGGATCAGGATTTGTAATAAGTAGAGACGGGTTCATTTTGACGAACAATCATGTGATTGAGAAAGCAACCGAGATCAAAGTAAGGCTTGACAGCGGAAAAGAATACAAGGCCAAGATAGTTGGCAAAGATCCCAAGACAGACCTCGCCCTGCTCCGGGTGATACCGGATACCAGTTTCCCGAAGCCGGTTCAGATGGGAGACTCCGATCTTATACGCGTGGGGGACTGGGTCATGGCAGTAGGCAACCCCTTTGGGCTGGGACAGACCGTTACCACAGGCATTATCAGTGCTAAGGGAAGGATTATCGGTGCCGGCCCGTATGACGACTTTCTGCAAACTGATGCAGCGATCAACCCAGGGAACAGCGGTGGCCCACTCTTCAATATGAAGGGAGAGGTAATAGGAATCAACACGGCAATTATTGCTCAGGGCCAGAACATAGGCTTTGCCATTCCAATCAATATTGCAAAAGAACTTTTGCCTCAGTTAAAGACTGGCAAAGTTATAAGGGGTTGGTTGGGCGTGATGATCCAGGATATTACCCCTGAATTGGCTAAGTCTTTTAAGCTTAAGACAACGAAAGGTGTTTTGATCTCGGACGTATCAAAAGGGAGTCCGGCAGAAAAAGCAGGGTTAAAGCGCGGGGATGTAATTTTGTGGTTCAACGGCAAGAAAGTCCAGAACTCACACGAACTATCCCGCATGGTTGCGGCCACACGGCCAAAATCCCACGTTGCTCTGCTTATTGTCCGCAACGGGCAGGAGAAAAACGTCTGGGTGACCATTGGTACTATGCCCCAGAAGTCCGCGGAGGAAGTTCCCGCGAAACCAACAATGTGGGGCATTACTGTAGAGCCTTTAACTCCTCAACTTGCGCGGCAACTTGGGCTGAATGAGGGTGAAAAGGGAGTGGTTATCTCCAGCGTGGATCCCGGTAGCCCGGCAGCGGAAGCAGGGCTGCGGCCAGGAGATGTTATTAAAGAAGTGGATCGACAGGAGATCAAGAGTGTTGAGGATTATAACAGGGCAATGGCCAAAGCTAACCCCAAAGAAGGGCTCCTGCTCCTTATCAAAAGAGGTGCAGGGGCGCTTTATGTGGTTTTGAAAGTTGAGAGCAGTGGTTAGCATTGGAATGGAGTTAGGGGAGTATCGTGAAAGGGAGTTCTAATGTAAGGGGTTTCAGCACGGGGCTGGTCTTTGGGCTAATCCTGGCTCTGGCGCTTTGCCCGGGGCTGCTGGGAGGTCATGAAGCCTGTGCAAAAGAGCCAGGGGATTTAAGATCTGCCATTGCCTGGGTGGCAAAAAAAACCAAGCCTTCGGTGGTTCATATTGAAGTGATACAGCCTCAGAGTTCCCCTAACTCCTACCGTGTCCCCGGAAGTGCGCCCTCCTTTGGGTACTTCTTGGAGAGCCCCAGGGTGTGGGGAGGATTCAGGAGAGAGTTTAAAGGGTCAGGCACCGGAATAATCATTGACAGGCAGGGTTACATTCTAACCAACAACCATATAGTTGCAGGTGCAACAGGTATACATGTTCAGCTACCTGGCGGAGAACAATACGAGGGAAAGCTTGTAGGGAGTGATCCACCTACTGATCTGGCCGTGATCAGGATTAGGGCGGGGCGGTCCCTTCCTTGTGTTATTTTTGGAGACTCAGACAAAGTTGAAGTGGGAGAGTGGGTGGTTGCAATAGGACATGCCAGACCCTCGGGGCAGACAGTGGCGCAAGGGATTATTAGTGCGGAACACCGGCGAGGCGCCATGGCGCCAAATAGCTACATGGATCTCTTGCAAACCGATATACCCATAAATCTGAGTAACAGTGGCGGCCCCTTGTTGAATCTAGAAGGAAAAGTTATAGGTATAAGCACCCTCCTCTCTTCTCGATCCCCGGATCTTGAAGGGGTTGGCTTTGCCATTCCCAGCAACATGGCTCTTTATATTTCAAAACAACTGCTCGAGAACGGAAAAGTCGAGCGGGGGTGGCTGGGGGCCAGCATTTTGGATCTGACCCCGGAAGTGGCCAGGTCACTTTCGGTTGAAAAGAGCAATGGCGTGCTCATTGCAGACCTTGAAAAAAGGGGGCCCGCCGAAAAAGCGGGTATCAGAAGGGGCGATATACTCATCTCGTATGAAGGCAAGCCAGTATCCGATTCAGAATCCCTTCAAAACATGGTGGCAATCACACCTGCTGGCAGTTTGAGAAAAATAAAAGTCCTGCGACAGGGCAAGGTGCGCGAGGTGGTTGTGAGAATCGGAAGCCTTGAACAGGCCGCAATGATGAGGGCATCAAGCATAAAAAAGCTTCTGGGGGTTGATGTCCGTGCCCTTACTGGCAAGGAAGTAGAAAGATACGATCTTGACTCGAGGCAAGGTGTTGCCATTGCCTGGCTTGATCCTGAAGGGCCTTTGGGTAGGGCGGGGTTTGAGTCCAATGACATGCTTCTGGAGATCAATGGTCAGCAGATCAGGAGCCCGGATGATTTTGTTGCGCTTGTAAAATCTTTGCGGCCATCACAAAGGGTGCTGCTCCTCGGAGTGGACCACAGAACCGGCAGGACAGGCTATGTTCAAATTGTTGTGCCTTGGTAACCTGTGGGAAAACTGGATTCATGCATGATCCTCCACAGCCTGTGTCGTCTCAGGCTAGACAGTTGAGCCGCTGTATCTTCTTTTAAGCTGCAGCCCATTTCTTGGGGCAAGACCTTTCCATGGGAAGGATCACAAATTCAGGGATTCGCTTATCAGGGGCACCAGGTCCATGAAGTCAAATTGCATTTCTCTTTGCAGATCCCTCTCCTCTCCTTGCGAGTAGAGAACCCCGAACTTCTTGTTCACGAGTATTTTTTTCTTTTTGCAGTATATTTCAAGTGACCACTTGGGCATGCTCGCTACGAGAGTGGCGCCGACTTTTGCGCCCCACTCAAAGTGCGGGCCATCGCCGCCGCTGTCTCCCACCAAGATAACTTTTTCCGGCCCAATATGATGTGATTTCATAAGAGCTACTGTATTTTTGGGCTTGTCGTGAATCTCCAGGAGGTCATATACAGTAGGAGGATCTGTTTTTCTTGATGGAAACCTGATCATAGGATGAGCGGAAAGAGCGGGTAGCGAGGGAAGGAGTCCTTTTGCAAAAACACGCTGGAAGTATCCCTGCACGTTAGTTGTATTTATCATGAATAGAATTTTTTCCCCAAGGCACCACTCGATAAGATCGGCCACACCGTGGTACAATTGAAAGTGCTGATCTAGGTAAGTATCCATATGCTCTTCAGTTACTGGCAAAGGAAGTAGAGACCTTACTTGTTTATACGCTTCACTCAGAGAAATTATGTTTCCAGTGTAGTTCTTAAAAATTCCCGATAGTTGGGGCTTGAGATCCGGATAATGGAAAGATATCACGTCAAAAGGACCACTCGGCGAAAGGCACTGACTCCAGTCAGATGAAATAATTCCTCTGTATCTTTGGTTCATTCTTGAATAACCCCCTGTTTTCCTTGGCATGTTCAGGCGGCTGAAACTTGCCCTCCTGAAGGGCATGGCATTGACTCTCAGGCTTTTCAAGGAGGCAGAGAGCCGCCACGGCGTGCCATGTGGTATCCAGAAACGGTGCGGCTCCGTTTCTTCTGGAGAAACCTCCTCTGGCTGTTTTGCACCGCATGATAAATTCACGCACCTTTTCCGGGTGTTGGGGTTTTGCTCTAAGCTGGCTAAGGATCCTCATAGAAAAGTGAGTATTTTCAATGAATGATGTCGTGCCTGGTAAATAGCCGAAACCCCCATCCGGATTCTGACACGCCTGGACCCATGTGACAAGTTTTTTCCTCGTGGTGGAAAGGTGTTCAGGAGAGCTATTTGCAATGTAGAGAAGCATCCAAAGCTCGCGTAATGTTCGCCATTTGGGGGAGGGTCTCTTCAGCAAGTTTCCTTCCCCTTCAGAGAGTACTTCACTAAGGTACTCTCTCACAATTCTGGCTTGGTAATAGTACTCTGAGAGGTTCGCTATTGACTTTGAATGCTCGGCCAGGTGACGCTTAATCCATGAAAGGTCTTCAGCTTTAGCCACTCCCGCAAAGTAGCATGAGCAAAGATAGTGGTAAACTGTTCGTGCTCTCCACGTTTCCTTATCTTGGGTTTTGCGAAGATAGCCACTGAGCTTTGATTCTTCTTGTATGGCTTCAATAGCATCTTTTGAGTGGGGAAAGATAACTTTCAAAATTGAGAGGGCGTAATAGGTATCTGTCAAAGTCCAAGACATCGATGACCCAAGTCTAACGGTTAAAAGGTTCAAGACATCGATGACTCATGTGAAAATATGATGGCCATTTTTTCCTACAGCGTGAGCAAAAAATCA
>JAFDEF010000012.1 GCA_019310485.1 Deltaproteobacteria bacterium
TTTTTGCTCACGCTGTAGGAAAAAATGGCCATCATATTTTCACATGAGTCATCGATGTCTTGAACCTTTTAACCGTTAGACTTGGGTCATCGATGTCTTGGACTTTGACACCTACTGCATAAATGGGTGTAGAGATTCTTGGGCGCAGCGCAGGAGTCGAAAAAGTCTAGTGATTCTAAGCTCCAGGAGGGGGATAACTTTTATTCACTGGATGATTGCCCTTTTGCCCCGCCCGCAGAAAGCCACGGCTTTAGCCGTGGATGAATGCGGTTAAGGGCGGGATGTCGTACCACTAAGTCCCGCCGATTGCGAAGCAATTCGGCGAGACTAAGTGGTGCCACGGGCTTGCCCGTGGGGCTCCACCTGTTTTTCAAGGCGGTATCTTTTTTCACTTTTTCTACAAAGCTCCCAGATGATACACTGGGAACGGAACTTGCAGTAAGTGCAAGGATCGGTACACGCCTCGCATGTCTCAAGGCATTCTTGGCAATAGCCTATTTCCATTTTCTGGCATTTTACATAAGCTTCACGATCTGGATGAAACCGACATTTCATCTTATTATTTTCCTTGCTTCATGGGCCACTGGACCCGTTCCACCAATACTTCGCGATATACTTCGAGCGCTTCGTTGACCGCTGGCATCCCGGTGTATGTTGCCATCTGGAAAAAGAGTTCTGCGATTTTTTCCGGTGCACAGCCTACATTCAATGCTGCGTTCACATGGAGCTTCAATTCATCCCGCGCACGCAATGCTGCCAGCATAGCGCATGCCGCCATCTGCCTTTCTTTGAGGGTCAGCACTGTTCGCGAGTAAAGTTTCCCCGTGATAAACAAGGAAAAATCGTTGGCCAGCTCCCTGTCAAAAGCCTTCCAGGTTTTGTAAGGGGGATCCATTTTAATGCCCTTACCAAACAACTTCTTTGCAGTTTCCTGGGTTTTTTTCTTCAAGGCTTCATCGCCCACAGCTTTCTCCCTCCTTTCTTTGCTTCTTGACTCGAGGTCCACGATTTGAAATAACACCTAGTAGAAAGGATGGAGCAATGCAAGTGAAAAAAGACTCACAGGGTTCAGAAGGTATAATCGGGACCATTTCAAACAAGAATAACCCTGCACAAACCATTGCCATTAAGTACTTAAGACAAGAAAATGCATTTGTCACCTCGGGCATCAAGAAGTACTTGGGCACAAAGGAGATCCTCGTGCCTGTGTATCTTGTAGCCTCCGATTTCGAACTAATCGGGACGATCATTTCGGCAATACTCGAGAAAATCTCTGTGGCGCGCGAGGCTGAAGCAACTTTTCGGTACGCTCAGAGATTTGAAGTGCTTGGGAAGTTGTACACTCTTAGCAATTACGCTGAATATGTTAAACTGGACAGGGGCTAGAGCCTTTGCAGGTCCCGGGCCTGTTGAAACGAGGGGTCGTTAGGTTTTGGGCTTAAGCGAAAAATTCTGTTCATAGGTGCCTTCACTTGATATTGTGACCTCCGCCTTTTGCTTCCTGTAGCCCTTAGCTTCAACCTTCAGTTTCCACTTGCCCTGCTTGAGATTGATCAATTCGTAGTAACCCGACCCATTGCTCTCGGTGTTATTCTTGGCAGGTCCCCTGGTGCTGATCCTCGCGTTTTTTAGAGGTTTTCCGGTGGCCTCGTCCTTTACAATCCCGTAGATTGCTGTAATGTTCGGGGGAGGGCCTCCAACGTACTGATCAGAACCCACCACAGAGTTTTTCTTTTCTGCCGCATCTTTTGCCTGATACATGCGTGTGTTTCCTTCAAAGATAACTCCTTCGTCTATGACAACCACAGGGGCCTGAATATTACCAAAAACTTTGCCGGGTGCATGAATGTCAACCCTCTGCTCCGCAATAATATTTCCATGCACTTCGCCGCTGATGGCCACATAAGCAATATGCATATCAGCCTCAACAAGCCCTTCTTCGCCTATAATTAGGTTTCCTTTAGAAAAGATCTCGCCCTTGAAATGGCCGTCTATCCGGATTGTGCCATCGAACTTCAGCTTGCCTTCAAATTCAGTCTCATTGCCGAGAAAGGTAATAACCTTGTCTGTTTTTTTCATGTCTTTTCCCTCAGGTTGTTAGCAACAAATAAGCCCTAGCCTGCAAGGAGGCTTTTAGAGGGGATGGTCCAAATCCCTTTGCTCCAAGAACTCCTTGGCAGGTGTTGGTAAATGGCCAAGAGCCTATGTGCCCTTATACTACCTGGATCGGGTTTTTGCAATTGGAACTGTAAAGGGGAAGGATTTTTGTTTATCCCGGATTACCTCCTTTTCGAATCCTGCGTTCGTAGAGACTACGCTCCAAAGAGCAAAGCACTGGCACTACCACAAGGGTGAGCATCGTCGCGATGCCGAGGCCGAAAATTACAGCGACAGCCATTGGTCCCCACCACTGGGATGACTCTCCCCCTATGTCCCAGGCGAGCTTCTTAAAATCAAAGCTAATGCCTGTAGCCATTGGAAGGAGGCCGAGAATAGTTGTTATCGCTGTTAGCATAACAGGTCTAAACCGCACAAGCCCTGCCTGCATAAGGGCCTGCCTGGCCGATAGACCTCTTTCCATAAGTTGGTGATAGTAGTCAATCAAAACGATGGCATTATTGACAACGACACCTGCTAGGCTGATTACTCCAATGCCCGTCATCATTACGCCGAAGGGCATTCCCATAACAAGAAGGCCAATAAAAACGCCAATAAAGGAAAGAAGGACTGAGGTCAGAATAATGACGGGCGTAAAGAAAGAGTTAAACTGGGTGAGAAGGACAATGAATATAATGAAAATGGCGGCCACAAAGGCTTTGCTGAGAAAGGCCTGGGCTTTTGCCTGTTCTTTCTGTTCGCCTGTGAACCGATAAGTATAGCCTCTGGGCCAATCGAAGTCGCGCGAAAGGATCCTGTCTATATCGCGGATGATGTCATTGGCAAGCCTGCCGTAGACATTGGCCGACACGGTGACGACTCTTTTCTGGTCAAGTCTCATGATCGAGCCAATGCCACTTGTTAGCGAAACGCTGGCCACGCTGGTTAGAGGAATGGGTTCTCCGCGTGGTCCTGAAATGGTAATACGCTTGAGGCTTTCGACCGAGTGCCTGTCTTTTTCAGGAAGCCTGGCAATGATATCATATTCATGCTTTCCCTCGCGAAACACGCCAACTTTTACCCCTTTGATAGCAGCCTTTACAGTGTATGCTATTGTATAGGTATCGAGCCCGAGCAGGGCCGCCTTCACTTTGTCCACACGAATCCGTATTTCGGGCTTGCCTTTGACAAAGTTGTCTCTCAGGTCAACCAGGCCGGGGATATCTCTAATTTTGTGCCTGATGCTGGCCGCCAGCTCGCCCAGCTTGTTAATGTCTTTCCCGGATATCTCTATGTTAACAGGTGGACCTGTTGGAGGACCGTGCTTTTCTTCCTCAACCTGGACCTCCGCCCCTCTGATTGAGGCCAGGAGTTTTTTTCTCACCTCTTCCACAATTTCGGAAGAGGGTCTTGAGCGATCGTGAAAGTCTTTAAAATCCAAAACCACGGTACTAAGGTTGGTGCCTGTACCTCCCCTCGAGAAGGGGTCTCCACCCACAGTTCCGATGTTCGATATCACATAGCGGACATCCTTGTAGTGGGAGACAATTTTTTCCACACTGGCTACCAGCTTATCGGAAGTTTCCAGGTTGGTGCCCTCCGGAGCCTTGAGATAAACGTATGCGCGTCGAGGCTCGGTTTTGGGAAAGAACTCAACGCCTTTACCAAATTTGGCAAAAGCTATGACAACAGCAAAGAGAAAGATAAAGCCGATTATCACGACGATAATTCTGTGATCGAGCGACCAGTTCAGGAGCCGGAGGTAACCTCTCTTGATCAGGGATAACCCGGTAGCACTTTCATTTTTCTTTGCGGCTGGCTTAACTTTCTTGACCCTCTGGTACCTAGCAGAAAGCACGGGGTTGATAACTAGTGCCACGAAAAGCGATGCGGAAAGCGCTATCATCAATGTCCTGGGCAGGTATCCCATGAATTTTCCCATCATGCCCGTCCAAAAAAGAAGTGGGGCAAACGCCCCCAGGGTTGTCATCGTGGAAGTGATCACAGGCCATGCCACCTCGTCGGTGCCGTTCAGCGCCGCCTGAGAGCGGGGCTCTCCCTGTTGCATGTGGCGGTAAATGTTTTCAACAATAACTATGCCGTTGTCCACCAGCATACCCAGAGCGAGAATCAGGGAGAAAAGAACCACCATGTTCAGGGAAATCCCAAATCCGGCCAGCACGCCGAATGTGATGAACATTGAGTAGGGAATAGCTAGGGACACAAAAATCGCGGATTGCCCTCCAATGAAAACGAATATTACGGCCAGAACAAGAATCAGGCCGGAAAGAATATTGTTTTCAAGATCGGTAACCATGAGCCTCACATCGTGGGACATGTCTGAAGTGAGGTCTATCTTAAGTGCGGGGGGAAGAAGCGGCTTCATTTCACGCACGGCCGCTTTAACCTGATCCGTAACAGCAAGGATATTCTCACCGCTTCGCTTTATAACAGCAAGAGTGACGCTTTTTTCTCCGTTAATCCTACTCCTGGTAAGTGGATCTTTGTAACTGTCACGAATGAAGGCTACGTCGCGCAAATACACCGGCTTTCCATTTCTTGTGAAAGCCACAATCGAGAAAATTTCAGAGGGGTGCTTGAAATCTTCCGGCACACGTACAAGATATTTGGCCTTTCCAATGTCCATGCTCCCACCCGGCATATTCACATTGCTCCGTGTTACTGATCCGATCAGGCTCGAAAACGGCACGTGATACGCTGCAACCCGGTCGAGGTCGAATTCAACATGGATTTCCCTTTGAAGGCCTCCTATTATGGTGGCATCCAAAACACCAGGGATTGATTCAATCTTGTCCTGCAAGTCCTCGGCAAAGGTTTGCAGACGGCGCAAACTGAAAGGTCCTGAGAGCACAACCCGGATTACAGGAAAGTCGGAAAAGTTAACTTCTTTGATAGCGGGATCATTGGGAAGGTCCGCTGGAAGGTCACCTTTTGCCTGGTCAACCTTATCCCTCACCTTTTGAAGTGCATCGTCAATATTTACCTTGGGAAGAAATTTTACAGCAACAGTAGAAATGCCCTCCGCTGAGGTGGAGCGAATTTCTTCTACATCAGAGATCCCTTTTAGTTTTCGTTCTATTGGAATGGTAATGAGTTTTTCCATGTCTTCAGGAGCCACCCCCTCGTAGGTGGTGGTAACAAAGACATAGGGAATAGTGATGTCAGGGAATGATTCGCGCGGAAGGGTAACGTAGCAATATAACCCCACAATAACAATAACAACAAGGAGTGCCAGGACGGTAATCTGCCGTTTGAGGGCAAGCCTGTTTATTATCATCTGACTTTTACCCTCATACCTTCTTCAACTTTATTCTGTCCGGCTACAATGAGGTGGTCACCTGGGTTAAGCCCTTTTGTTATCTGGATCCTGTCTCCTTCTATGACCCCCAGGGAGACTGTTCGGGCCTGAACTACTCCGTCTTTTTCTACGAAAACAAGGCGTTCCCCGCCCTTGTCAGCAAGGGCGAAAAGCGGTACGGAAATTGCGTCCGGGATCACGCGTCGAAGAAAAGCCACTCTGGCAATCATTCCAGCCCGGACCTCATGATTTGGGTTATCGATAAGCACCCTCACAAGAAAAGTTTTGGTTGCGGGGTCCGCTTTGAAGGATACAAAGCTGATTGTTCCGAGCATATCACGGCCAGGGAAAGCGTCGACACGCACTCCGGCGATTTGCCCCACCTTGAGGTACTTTACGTCCAGCTCCGGCACATCCACGTTGACCTTGAGCTTGTCCACATTCACAAGATTAACCATTGCTTGGCCTCTGTTTACAAACTCGCCCCGGTCAACGTAGAGATGATTTACGAGACCGGTAATAGGCGCGCGCACAAAACCGCGCTGATACTCAACGCGGGCCTGCTTGAGGTTGCCGTAGGCGACCGTCTTTTCGGTTTTGCTTCTATCCAGATTTTCCTGGGTTACAATCCTCCGCTCGAAAAGTTTCTTGCGTCTCCGATACACCTCCTCAGCCAATTTTGCGGATGCCTCTGCTTTATCAAGGGCTGCTTTCAGGGCAGATACTTCGATTTTGGCCATCAGCTCCCCTTTTTTGACAACGCTTCCTTCCTTGATGCCAACCCATTCCACACGGCCGGCTATGTCGGCAGCTACCGTCACGTCCATCCAGGGCTCGGTCTCTCCGGGCAAGATGAGAATATCCCTGATGGGGCAAGGCTGCACAGTCATCACAGAGACCTGAACCAGCTTGGGGCGATTCTTGCTTTCTTTCTTTTCCGCCTTGGCCGGAGTATCAGATCCTTTGCATGCGCCCAAAGCAGCAGTGAGAAGAAGAAAAAGCGCCGCATACTTTACAATACATCCAAAATGTCTCATTAGTCCTCGCTTTTCAACAATAATCCCTTAAAAGCCAGTCTGAGCAATCGCTCAGGGAGGTTTGGGTCAAAGGAGCCCGGGTCAACATAGTACAGGTGAAAGCAGAAGTCAGTAAGCCCAGTGACCATTATTGCAACCTCATCCGGATCGGCCCTTGCGAGTTCCCCTTTCATTACCCCTTTAACATATATCGCCTTTATAGCCTCAACCATACGCCGGTGATAGCTTTCAAGGTCGTAAGCCGGGGCTCCCTGCGGGGGACCAAAAACGAGGTTATGAATCAGCCTGAATAGATGTCGGTTTTGCTCCATGCCCTGGTAGATGAGATTGTAAAGGGTAATAATCCTTTCAAGGGCAGTGCCGGGAGCATTAACAATTTTTGCCAAAAGTGCTTCTTGCTGCTCAGCTGCTCCATCTAGAATTGCTCGGAAAAGCCCCTCTTTGTTTTTGAAATAGTAGTAAAGAACAGGCTTTGTCACGCCTGCAAGCTTGACAATCTCTCTCACCGAAGCACTGGCATAGCCCTTTTCTGCAAAAAGGTTAATCCCGGCTGCAATCAGCATGCTTCTGGCGCTTTGTTCTTCAGGTTTTCTCATCGGGGTCCGGCTTTTAGGCGCGATTCCAGCGCAAGGCCTCTTCTTTCAGCATAGATGAGTCCAAGACGCTCGTTCAATGCTACTTACCGGTAGGTAAATTATAGTTCGTTTTTGTAGAATGTCAAGCTTTCCAAATGCCATTTGCCAAATGGTTTTGCCCTGAACTTCGGGCTTCAGCCCGCACACTTCCAGAGGCTTAAAGGATTTTCAGAAATTATTTCGTTTTTCCCTGAAAGCATTCAGCTTGTAGTAGATTCCCTTCCGCATCATGAGTTCCTCGTGGGTCCCCTGCTCAGCAATTCGGCCTCTGTGCATGACAATTATCCGGTCCGCATTTTGAATAGTAGAGAGCCTGTGAGCAACCACAAGGGAAGTTCGCCTCTTGGTTATTGTGAAAATAGCCTTTTGTATAAGCCTCTCGGTTTCAGGATCGACGCTGGAGGTGGCTTCATCGAGTATAAGAACCTTGGGGCTGCACGCCAGGGCTCTTGCAAAGGAGAGGAGCTGGCGCTCACCGGCCGAAAGGTTGGCCCCTTCCTCGCCGATTTCCTGGCTTATGCCTTTTGGAAATTTCCGAACCAGTGCGACTGCGTTTGCGTTTCTTAGAGAAGTTTCAACCACGGAGTCATCGATTTCGGGATTCCCCAATGTGATGTTTTCAAGCAGCGTGCCTGAAAAAATGAAAACATCCTGCATAACCAGGCCAAGGCTTTTTCTAAGCTCTTTGATGGGCCAGCAGCGGATGTCCACGCCATCGAGCAATACCTGACCCTTGTCTGGGTCATAAAACCTTTCAGCAAGGTTAACCAGCGTTGTTTTTCCTGCTCCCGTGACACCCACTATTGCCACCATTTCCCCGGGTTTTACCTCGAGGGAAACGTCATAAAGTACCGGGCGGTCTTTTGAATATCCGAAAAATATATTTCTAAACTGAAGATGACCTTTTACAGTGGCGGGCTTCAGAGGAATGTCAGGTTCCGGCATTTCTTCCCTGTGATCCATGAATTCAAATATTCGCTCCATTGAAGCCATTGCCGACTGCATGATATTGTACTTTTCAGAGATATCTCGGATAGGTTTAAAAAACATTTGAATGTAGCTGATAAAGGCAACCAGGGCTCCCAGGGTTAATTGCTCACTGATCACCTTTCCGCCTCCGTACCACAGGAGCAGGGCCACGGCAAAAGCAGAGAAAAGCTCCATAACAGGCATGAAAACAGCGAAAACGCGTATTTGTTTCATTCCTGCCAGATAATTTTCGTGATTTGTTTGTGCAAAGCTTTTTCTATGGTAATCTTCAGTGGCAAAAAGTTGAATGAGGTGCATGCCCTTTATGTGCTCCTGGAGCAAGGCATTTATCTTCGCAACCTTGGCCCGGAGTTCTCTGAAAGCTTCGCGTGCCAGAGAGCTGAAGATCAGGGTCAATGCAAAGATGAAGGGCAGGAGCGAAAAACAGACAAGAGCCAGCCGCCAGTTTAGATAAAGAAGAACAGCGATGATTCCGGTAAGGATAAAGAAATCCTTAAATACGGTGACAATCACAGACTTGAACATTTCATTCAGGTTTTCAACATCATTTGTCACGCGCGTGAGAAGGCGACCCACAGGATGTCGGTCAAAGAAGCTCAATGCTTGAGACTGCATTCGGCTGAATAGCTCAAGACGAATATCCTTCATAATTCTCTGACCGGCAAGTTCAAGTAAATAGTACTGCCCGTACCCCAGCCAGAAGTTGAAAAGCAAGAAAACCAGTATAAGGATCCCAATCAATGCAAGCCCTCTAAAATCCTTTGCTCTTATCTGTAACAGGTCAGAGCGTCCCAGTTTTCTTAACTCATTGTAGGGAACCATCAATGAGCCATCCTGTGTGCTCACCCATGGAACTTGAGGGTGTGTAGAGACAAATTGGTTTTGAGAGAATATCCTGTAAAACCGATCTCTTGATATTATTCCCCTTTTCTCATAGAGGCGTTGGTGGGACGGTTCGATCTTCTTTAAGTCTTTCTGATTTATGAATGCGGCACTTCCCTCAGGCGTTTCAATAAGGATGCGGCCATATCTCTGCAGGAAACCCTCTCTTTCCGCACTTTTCATTGAAGAGATGTCCACCCTGTACCATGAGGACAGAATGTAGCGATCAATAGCTACCTTGGAGAGATAGGGGAGAGCAAGCTCAAGCGAGGTAATCAAAATAGTAAGCAAAAGAGCCAGAAAGATTATCCTTTTGTGTGGCGCCGCATAGCCACTCATTCTTTTCAACAGCCTGAAATTATAAGGCTTGCCGAGCCTGCCTTTTTCCATGTAGCCATAGTCTCCCCACATCACCTGGCTCCCCTGCTATCCCCGACCACCATCAAGGCACCATCTGCAGAAGGGAGCTCCGAACGCTTTGGCCTCAGACCAAGCGCCTTAAGTGGTATGAGCCTCGCTTCTCGACGCCTAGCATCTAATACCCTGTGGGTGGTTAGATAAATTTCAAAAGTCCATAGTTTCATTAATGATACCTTGTTAGACGCGGGATTTTGAGCTGTGCAAAAGATACTCTGAATGAGGGCCTGCAATTGCCTACACTCCGATCTCCAGCTCCTGTGCCAGAGCCTGCTTTTCGTATAGCCTGGTATAAATACTGCCGGCTTTAATGAGGGTGTCATGATTGCCGACCTCCACGACTTCGCCCCGGTCTAAAACAACAACCTCGTCCGCCCTGCTTGTTATAGAAAGCCTATGGGACACAATGATGTTCGTCTTCCCTGCTCTTTCCGCGAGGACTCCATCCAGAATGCGTTCCTCGGTATTTGTATCGACCATTGAGAGCGCATCATCCAGGATTAATATTTGAGGATCAGACAAAATGGCACGTGCTATGCTAAGCCGTTGTCTTTGCCCCCCTGAAAGGGTAATGCCACGTTCCCCCAGCAGGGTTTCAAGCCCGTCTCTCAATGATATAGCCTCCTCGTAGATCTGAGCCAGTTTCAAGGACCTAACAAGCGTTTTCTCCGAAATCCCTTCTCTTCCAAAAATCACGTTGTTTCTCACGGTATCCGAGAAGATAAAAGCCTCCTGGGTCGCAAACCCGATGCTCTGTCTCAGGATCTTTAGAGGAATTTCACGTACATCCCTGCCGTCAACGAAAAGCGTTCCTCGCGGTGGATCAATAAGCCTTGGAACGGAGCGAAGAAGCGTGGTTTTTCCTGAAGCCACCCTTCCCACCAAGGCCACGGTTTTCCCCTGTGCTATGTCCAGACTGATACCCTTTACTGCATAATTACTTTGGCCTGGGTACCTGAGACTTGCTTTTCTGAACTCTATGCTACCCTTGATAGAGAGCTCGACATCTGTCATAGGAGGCCCTGTAATTTCCGGAATTTCATCAATGATTCTATTTATTCTGCGCATGGACGCTGCCCCTCGCTGGACAAGATTCGTAACCCACCCAATCGCCATCATGGGCCATGTCAAAAGGTTAAGGTAGCTTATGAATGCCACGAAATCACCTGTGGTAATATGCCCCAGGATTGTAAAGCGTCCTCCCAGCCAGATCACGATGGCGAGCCCAAGGTTTGTAAATATTGCCATTACAGGGAAAAAGAAAGCCAGAGACCGTGCCAGCTCCATATTGTCTGATATGTACTTGTTGCTCTCTTCCTCAACCCTGCGGTAGGTCCAGGGCTCCCGAGCGTAAGCCTTAATCACTCGAATCCCGGAAAATGTTTCCCTTACCCTTTCGGTAAGGTCGGAAAAGGTTGCCTGCACTTTTTCATAGCCGGAAGACATGCGGCTGGTCAGAACTCGAGTGACATAAATGAGAAACGGCGCTGGAATTAATGATAGGAGGGTGAGGTGCGGATTAATGTAAAGCATGAACCCAATGGCCGCTATTCCCAGCACTGTGCCGTCTGTCAGGGCCACGAGTCCCATGCCCGTTGCCATCCTGATTGCATTGATGTCATTTATGGCTTTGGCCATCACATCGCCTGTTTTTGTTTTTTGATAAAAAGAAAGGGAGAGGCTTTGAAGATGGTTGTAGAGCTTGTTTCTAAGGGCTTCTTCAATTTTCCTTGAAAGGCCGAACAAAAGGTGGCGCCAAACGTAGCGGAGTATGGCCATGACAAAAGCAATGAGCATGATAAGGGTTCCGTAATGAAAAAGCACACCAGGCGTAGCTACTCCTGTAGTCAGGGAGTCCACCCCTCGTTTTATAACCATTGGGATAAGGAGCTGGAGCAGGTCTACGGTCAAGAGGCTGGCAAGGCCTACAGCCAGGGACAACCTGTGCTTGAGGAAGTACTCTTTCAGGGGTTGAAAGCTCTTTATGCTGCTCTTAGATAGGTTCTTGATCATGAGAGAAACTGATACTGGAAGTGAGGACACAGTGTCAACTGGTTATGCAAGAAGACCTAAAGGTTGAAGGAAAAAAATTGACTTTTTTCTGTTAATCTTTAAATATCCATGGCAGCCGAGAGTCAATCCTAGGCTCAAATGGACTTAGGGCTGAGGCGTGAGAAGATTTTTCCGTGCATTTTAACAACACTTTAAGGCTATAGTAAAATCTGGGGGTTTCAGATGCAACTGGCAAGAAGAATAGGAATTGGAATTGTTATGATAGTCCCCACTTTTGTGGGTGCGGGAGCGCTGTGGGCTCTATTTGAAAGCTGGATACCTATCGTCATATGGGTGCTAATAATGGCTGCACTTACAGGCGTTTTTATCTCGGGAAAATACATAAAGAGCTGGGAGTCAAGGAAATTTCGTCTCGGATAGCAAGAACGCTTCCCTGTTGTTTATGCGTCTGTTTGATTTTAGCTCTTTTGAGTGGCCACAAGAAGAGTGCGAGTTATGAAGGATGAATTAATGCCTGAGGCAATTGAGCTTGGTGGTCACGATGCCTTGGTCATCGTTGACGTTCAGAAGGACTTTCTTCCTGGGGGAAAGCTTGCTGTGGCACGCGGGGACGAGGTAGTCCCTGTCCTGAACCGCTATATTGAGCTCGCGCTTTCAAAGGGCATGGCTGTTTATGCGACTCGCGATTGGCATCCTCCGAACCATATCTCCTTCAAAGAGCGCGGTGGGCCGTGGCCTCCACACTGTGTTGTTGACACGGAAGGAGCACAATTTGCCGATGATTTACTCCTGCCCTCTTCCGCGGTCATCATTTCAAAGGGATGGAAAGAAAATGAGGATACCTACTCAGGGTTCCAGGGGACAGATTTAGACCAGAAACTGCGTTCAGCAGGAATACAGCGACTTTTGATAGGAGGGTTGGCCACGGATTATTGTGTGCTGAACACAGTTAAAGATGCGCTCAGATTGGGCTTCGGGGTTTTCTTGCTTACCGATGCAATCAAGGCTGTGAATATTAACCCGGAAGATGGCAAAAAAGCTCAAGAAGAAATGATAAGCCTAGGGGCGATTCCTGTTAAGTGGGATGTGCTCAAGCGATCAAACTAGTACTTCTCCTACCTGCCTCTATCATTTTTGTTGACTTACGCGCTTTTTTCTTCTATACGGAAAAATTGAGTTTAGGTGCTTTTTGAGAGCTTAATAGGGAACCTCGTTAAAGTCGAGGACGGGCCCGCCGCTGTAAGTGGGGACGAACACCGCTGGTTCGCTGGCAGCCAGTCGAGACCTGGTTGCACTGAGAGCGAATGAAAAGCCACTGCCCGGCACTCAACAGGCTGAGGGGAGAACTTGCAGTTGTAAAGGCCATCAAAGAGTTAAAAAAGCAAATCAAATTACCTTGAGCCTTTACACAGAGTTGAGCGCTGGATGGGAAGGCGCGGTTAGTAGGAAGATCCGCGAGTCAGAAGACCTGCCTAACCAATAGGGAGAAGCCTTCGCGGACTGAGGCATCCCGCAGATCTTGAGGATAAAAAGGGAAATCCCCGGATCGAGAGAGTCGGTCCGGGGATTTTTATTAGAAGAGGAGGATTTGACTATGCATATCTACTGGCGGGTGAAAGAGGAGTTGAAGTACCTGGGGGAAATTCTCGTTTTTCATGATCCAGGCCTTCAAAGAGAATACAGGCGATGGCTTCAAAAAACGGGTGAAAATATTGGGGTCGGCAATCATGTTGCTGTATCCATTCGTGAAAAGAGAGTGCTGTGGTCAATGGCCTTCTGCCTTAATTGAGGGTTTAAGCAAAAGAGAAAAAGTCAAAAAAAAATGGAGGGTAAAGATGAAAAAGTGGAAAGTCGTTTTGGTTATTCAAGTGCTGTTATTAGTATTTCCTTTTTGCAATATACTGGTGGCAGAAACGTCAACTAAAATGGGTAAGCAAGAGGAAATAGTCACCTTACCGGAAAAAGTTGTTGTCGCAACAAGAGAGGAAGAAGAAATCACCCGTATTCCAGGAAACGTAACAGTAATAACTTCCGATGATATTGAAAGATCCGTGGCTAAAGACATCCCTGAGCTTTTAAGAAGCGAATCTGGTATTATGGTGACAAACACATCAGGTTCTACCCCAACAGGCATTACGGTAGAAGCACGGGGGTTTAATAATGGTGGCGGGAATGGTGGAAGAACCCTTGTCCTTATTGACGGCTGGAAGGCTAACCGCGCAGATACAGGGAGCCCAGACTGGGCTTCGATTCCACTGAGCAACGTAGAAAGGATAGAGATCATCCGTGGTCCTGTAAGTGCTATTTACGGGGATTGCGCCATGGCCGGAGTAATAAATATTATTACCAAGAGTGGCATAGATGGCCCGGCTATTGATCTCGGTGCAGATGTCGGGAGTTGGCGAAAATTTGGTCAAAAGTTTGCTTTTCAAGGCACCACTGAAGCATTTAAATACTACGTCAATGGCAACCACTCCGCAGAAAAGGGGTACAGAGATAATTCAAATTTTAGAGTTAATGATTTGAGCAGCAAATTTTCTTACCAGTTGAATCCAGTCATCGAACTAAATGCGAAAATTAGCCTCCATGACGATGATAGAGAACTTCCCGGTTCTCTGACGGAGTCCGATCTATCGGTCGTGGGAAGAAGGGGGTCGGTTACACCAGCAGACAGTCTGGAAACTAACCAACATAACATCGGATTAGCCGGTATCTTTATACCTGATGAAAACAACGAATTTGCCATAAGATTTTACCGCAATAAGAGCGATCGTGATTCTCTTTCTTCAATCCCAGGAGCTGGTTATACTTCTATCAATGACGATGAGCACAACCATAGTCTTTCACTTCAGTATTCGTTAAGCCATTCCATTCGGGGAAGGGGGAATAAAGCTGTCATAGGCGTTGATATATTGAAAGAGGAGGTTGAGTCCCAGAGTTTCTCCAACTTTCCGGATCCTCTTTTTCCATTTATCCAAAAACAAACAACAAACTACAAAAGAGAGTTGGTAGGCTTTTTTTTCCATGACAGTTTATCTTTGACTGATAAGCTAATCTTTGATGCAGGGATAAGGTACGACAGGGGGAGCTTCGATTATGATAATAGAACAGAAGACCTTGCATCCTCAACAACAACAAGTATGAACGGAGGGAAGGATTTTCACAAATATAGCCCTAAGGCTGCCATGATTTATTTGTTCACAGATGGTGTTAGCGGGTATTTGAGTTATGCGAGGACGTTTAGATTCCCTAACAGAGACGAACTAACAGGGTTTTGGGGGTCTACGCCTCAGCTTGATCCCGAGAAGGGAGAAAATTTTGAAATAGGAATGAAGGCCCACCTTGGCTCAAGATTCAAGGGTGGGATATCAGTTTACCACATGAAAGTAGAAGACGAGATCCTATATCGACCTCCCGCTGTGGGCACATTTGCTTTTGGCCAGAATGAAAACTTCGATGAAGTCATCCACAAAGGGCTAGAGCTATCCATAGATGCAATCACCTTTCAAAGGGCTACTATCTTTGGAAGCTATACATTTGTAGATACAGAGATAGAAGAAGGGCCATTTGAGGGAGGGACTCTGCCAATTACGCCCCGGCACATGGGGACTATTGGCGCAATTCTTGATCTGGGCTGGGGTTTTTCCTTTTGGAATCAAATAAGATTCGTCGGAAAAAGATACTTAGCAGATGACTTGTCAAATTCAAAAGATAAACTCCCGAAATTTCATGTTTGGGACTCAAAGCTGAACTATGAATACAAAGGGAATCGGGGAAAAATTTCAGCCTTCTTTGGTGTAAACAATGTGTTAAATAAGAAATACAATGAGTACGGCGGCGTGGGAGGATATCCATTTGGTTCAAGGATAGGCTTTTATCCCTCCCCCGAAAGAAATTTCACCGTTGGAGTTACTTTTAGAGGAAAGATTTAGAGAGTGAAGACCCATGGTGTGCACAGCTTGGGATGAGCTACAGTTTTATCTGATTGCCATCTTGACGGTGTGCATTGTACATAAAACTGGCTAAGGGTGAATGGAGCGTAGTTTTCCGCCAGGAAGATACTAAGATGGAACAAATGCGTTTTAGGCTCTTCATATTTTCCCTTTCCATCATTATTGCTTTAAGTGCAGTCGAGGCTCCTGCGTCTGCGCGCTCGTTTGAAGATGCGCTTGGCAGGAAGATCACCCTGAGGAGTGCACCGAAAAGAATCATCCCTCTTGCCCCCAACCTGACGGAAATCCTTTATGCCCTCGGCCTTGGGGACAGGGTAGTGGGGGTTACAAGGTTCAGCTCTTATCCACCCGAAGCGGCCTCCAAGCCGAAGGTGGGCAGTTACATAGACATTAACGTTGAAAGGATAATCAGCCTTTTGCCGGACCTTGTTATTGCGACAGTGGATGGTAATGCGCAGGGCACTGTAGAACTGCTGGAACAGGCAGGCATAAAGGTTTTTATCGTCAATCCGCGGACAATTACTCAGGTGATAGATACGATCAAGACAATGGGTAAGGTTTGTGGGATCCAGCAAGAAGCACTGTATGTGGCAAAGCGGTTGCAGGGAAGAGTGGAGCGCGTGGTTGAAAAAACAAGGGGAAGAGGAACCCCCGGTGTTTTCCTGGAAATAAACATTCGGCCTATTATGAGCGTGAACAAGAAAACATTTCATCATGATCTTATCAGGCTTGCCGGAGGCAGAAACATAACAGAAGATGAGCCGATCACCTATCCGCGGATAAACATTGAAGAAGTTATTCGCAGAAGGCCGGATGTAATCATAATATCATCCATGGAAAGGGGAAGCCGTTTTGAGATGGCAAGAAAGGAATGGCTCAAGTGGCCCTCTATCCCTGCTGTAAAAAATGGCAGGGTTTACTTGATTGACTCTGACCTGATAGATAGGCCCTCGCCAAGGCTTGTCCAGGGACTTGAAGAAATGGCAAAGTTAATTCATCCGGAAATCCAGTGGTGACGGGGGAGGCATAAGGCTCAGGGCCCAAGGCGCAAGGTATGATGAGCTAAATCCTGATCATGATGGTTAAATACCGCCACATTTCCTGCTGAGAAATACAGAGAGCCCAATGAACATGACGCCAATAAGACCATTGAGTGCCGGGAAAGTTATAACAATATCGGCTCTCATGTGTGCGTGCCTTTTCCTGGTGGTATTGCTTTCCCTGTTACTTGGCACAGCGGAGATTTCTTTTGACAGGTTGGTGGGGGCTTTTTCCGGCTCACTTCCAGCAGCGGACCCCTCAGCGCTCATCATATTCAAGATAAGGTTGCCAAGAATAATTCTTGCTGGCCTGGTGGGCTTTTCTCTTTCACTGGGGGGCGTGGTATTTCAGGCGCTTTTAAGGAACCCGCTTGCGGATCCTTTTATTCTGGGTATTTCCAGCGGATCCGCCTTAGGTGCAATCATGGGAATTGTGCTCGGTTTCAGTTTTGCCGTGGGGGTTCCTTTTATGTCGTTTGCAGGAGCTCTTTTAACCATATACCTGGTAGTGGCCCTGGGGACAAGAAAGATGGGGATGGAATCATCCACCATTCTGCTTACCGGGGTGATCCTGAATGCTTTTTTTACCGCGATTATTATGTTTTTCATTTCCACTGCCTCAAGCAGCAGACTTTATACCATGCTATTTTGGCTTTTCGGCGATCTATCCCAGAGCCACTATGGCCCTCTTGCAATTATTGCACCTGTGGTAGTTGCGGCCTCAATCGTGCTTTATGGCTTTTCAAAGCACCTTAATATAATTACGGCCGGCGAGGAAAGCGCAGTCCAACTAGGTGTTGAGATTAAGAAAGCAAAAATGGCATGTCTGTTGGTAGTTTCCTTGATTATTGGACTGGTCGTATCTTTTTCGGGGCTTATCGGGTTTGTTGGTCTTATTGTTCCCCATCTTGCCAGGATGGCTTTTGGTTCCGACCACCGCATGCTAATTCCAGTGGGTTCACTGGGAGGGGCGATATTCTTAATAGTTGCCGACACTCTGGCCAGGACTGTTATCTCGCCAAGCGAGTTGCCTGTGGGCGTGATAACGGCCTTCTTGGGGGCGCCTTTTTTCATATACTTGCTTATGAAGCGGGGGAGTCAGTGGAGCCGGTCCTGACGCTGAAGAACGTTGGATTCAGGTACGGAATGGCCTGGGCGCTCAGAGGAATCGACCTTGAGGTCAATGAGGGCGAGCTTCTCGGGATTCTGGGCCCAAATGGGTCGGGGAAGAGCACTCTGCTAAAGCTGATGGACGGAATCCTTGTTCCTGATGAGGGGAAAATCCTGGTCCGCGGCAAAGCGCTTTCAAGTCTGGGGAGAACAAGTGTGGCTCGTGAAATCGCCATGGTCTCCCAGGAAAACTATTTCAGATTTGAATTTTCGGTTCTCGAGGTGGTTCTCATGGGCAGGTTTCCTCATCTGGGGAGATTCCAGTTTGAAGGACCAAAGGATCTTGATATTGCTCTTAATGCACTAAAAGCAACCCATGCCCTTGATCTGGCCGAACGCTCAATCCACGGGCTTTCCGGGGGCGAAAAGCAGAGGGTGCTGATCGCAAGAGCTCTTGCGCAGGAGCCGGGCGTGGTTCTTCTCGATGAACCTACTTCTTTTCTGGATCTAAAGTACAAAAGAGAAATCTTTGGCCTGGTTTCCTCCCTCAGCGCGGATAAGGGAATAAGTGTAGTGGTGGTTTCACATGATATTGACCTTGTGAGCCAGTACTGCAAGCGCATTGTGATGTTAAGAGGAGGGATTGTTCATGATTCCGGGGAACCGGCCGAGGTACTCACCCGCACGAATATTGAGGCAGTCTATGATTGTCCGGTTTTGGTGGATAACAATCCTGTAACCGGAAAACCAAGAATTACTTTATTGGGATAAAAACCCTGCATCACGTTTTGCCGGTTGTTGTAACAAGGGGGAGTCGTATGGTTGATATTTTCATTAAAGGAGGGCCGATCATGTATCCGCTCCTGGGGTGTTCAATCCTGGCGCTCACGGTGATTCTGGAGCGGGCTTTTTTCTGGCTAAGAGAAGACATCCGGCGGGACCAATCCCTTGTAGACCAGGTTCTTGAGCTTTGCCGGCAGGGAGACTGGGCCAGGGTTAAGGAAAGGGTGGAAGGATCCAAGGATTTTGTCATCAGGATACTGGTCAGCGGGATTGTTCATAGGGAATTTTCAATGAGCAAGGCTATGGAAACCGCGGCATCTGATGAAATGAAAAGGATGAGGCGGTATCTGGGTGTCCTTGATACCATGATAACGGTTGCGCCTTTGCTTGGAATCTTCGGGACAGTGTTGGGAATCATTACTTCCTTTGAGCATCTCGGGACGAGCAGCATTGAGCACCCCCAAGCAGTCACAGGAGGTATAGCACAGGCATTGATCACGACCGCCGCCGGGTTGGGAATCGCGATTCTATCGGTTTTCCCTTTTAATTACTTTAATTCAAGGGCTGAAAATGCAGCCCTTGCCATAGAGAAATATGCCACGAGTCTTGAAATCGTTTATGAGAAACTAACACAACGATCTCTTAAGGAGGGAGGCAGCAGACATGAGAGTTAGGGTCCACAATACCCGAAGGGCACGAATTGAGATGCTTCCACTGATTGATATTGTTTTCTTGCTCCTTGTATTTTTCATCTACGCAATGCTCTCCATGGCAGTCCATCGAGGGCTGCCTGTCATATTGCCCACCTCCTCAACAGCCAAGGTTGGCAAGCATCTGGTACTTTCAGTCACCGTTCGATCAGACGGAGCAGTATACCTGGACAAACAACGTGTTCCTCCGGGAAGGCTGACGGAACTGCTGAGAAAAAGATCCGGGCAGCAAAAGGAAGCTGGAGTGCTTCTTTTCGCAGATAAGAGCCTTCCCTACCAGAAGCTTTTTCAGGTTTTGGATGAGATAAGAACAGCGGGCCTCAGCAGGGTTTCCCTTCAAGCACAGGCGGAGCAATAGTTTTGAAACGCTTGATTGTTGCTGCAGGAGTGGCTCTTCTCATACATGCCCTTTTCTTTGGCTTGAAGGTCAAGTGGCCGGAGGAAGCAAACATTTCCTACACGAAGGCTCCCCTGCAACTGCTCCAGGTGGAGTACAAGAAAAAAGTCACACACCCCTCTCCTCCTTCATTTAAGGTCCCTTCTAAAGCAAAAAGGGCTCCTAGGGGAGATGGCAAGGACTCGAATAAGAAGAAAGTTAAGCAAAAGAATTACAAAAAAGTAAGTAAAGCCAGCCTGAAAGTGTTAAAAAAGGCCAGAGTTGCCAACAATCTGGAACAGAAAGAGACGAGACCTAGGGCAGCATTTGACGCCACGCATTTTTTACCAGACTCTCCGCCAACTCCCCTGGCAAAGTTCTATGCTTACGATGAACAACATATAAGAACTCGAAGTATCCAAAAAGTGAAACAAGCGCCTGCACCTCCAAAAGGGAAGGATATTCTGGGGGGGGTTCTGCAAAGCACCCCTTACGTTACGCCGGCAAAAAGCGAAATTTCAAATACACAGGAAAAAGGGCAGACTCCAGCCACTCCCCCGCTCACTGAGACTTCCCCTGCTTACCGAGAAAACCCTCCACCAGTGTACCCACTGATGGCCAGGCGAAGGGGTTATGAGGGGATGGTGGTCCTCAAAGTGCTAGTTAATCGTAGAGGTGGAGTTGACGAACTTCACCTGATCAAGTCAAGTGGATACAAGGTTCTTGACAGGGCTGCCATGGATTGCGTCAGAGACTGGGTTTTCGAGCCCGGAACAAGGGGTGGAAAAAGCGTAAAAATGTGGGTTAGGGTGCCGATCCGCTTCTGTCTCAAAGGCAAACACTAGAAGGTTGTTGGGGAACTCCAGGGCCCGGAAAAACGGGATAAAGGCCAGGCAAGAGGCTCACAGGGGGCCAATCTCAGGTGTGCTTTTGTCGGGTGCTTTTCGCCATGGCCTTTCAGCTCCGAACTGCTCGTCACACCAGCGAGTTCCTTCATTTAGCTTTTTCTCCAGAAGCTGGCGGTACCTTTCCAGTTCATCTCCCTTTGCTGTTGCAGGCACCCAGATAGGTTCTGCAACGAATATGGCAACCTTTGTAAAGGGCTTCGGCACCAGGTAACGGTCCCAGGAATCAAGAACCCAGCATTTTTTTGCCCCCCAGAGAATTGGTATGAGAGGGGCTCCAGCATCCCTGGCAATAAAAACCGGCCCCAGCTTGGCAACGCGAGGGGGCCCCTGGGGCCCATCAGCAAGAACACCGCCTTTGTTACCTTCCCTGATTCTTTTGATCATTTCCCTGAGCACCTTTGTTCCGCCCCGCGTAGAAGAGCCCCTGACAAAGTTGAATCCAAGTAATGAAGCTACCCTTGCTGCGTATTCTCCGTCTCGACTCTGGCTGATCATCATGGTCAGATGGCGGGGGCCGGCAAAATGGAAATGATAAGACATTCTTTGATGCCAGGTCACATACAGGGCCTTTCCTCCTGCGCGAAAAAGGGCGTCTTTCTCCCTGTCCAGGCCTTCGGTTCGGACCACCCTGCACGAGAGCATAAGCATCTTGATAAGGAGTGCGGCTAGAGGCGGTATAATTCTTAATAATATGGGATCATACCAGCGGAACTGATCTTTCATCTTGTTTCCCCGGTCATGGAACCTCCGGTTAAGGCTCTTTGTCCACTCTCGTTTGCATGACCAAATTCGCGGCCCCTGCGAAAAAGATTCCGGCAAGAATGGAAACCTGCGGGACTAATTGTTTTGCGAATTCCTGCTTGGCTATAGTGGAGGCAGCTTTAAATGTAAAGGGGAAATTTTTTCTTGACTTTTAGTAAAGCTTACAGTATTTTCAAACTCAGATAACTGTAAGTTTCACTAAAAGCTAGAAAGAAAACCGTTCTTTTTTCAGGAGGGAAGGCATGAAATTAACGGAGAAGCAGAAAAGGTTTTTGGAATATATTTCCCGGTATATGGAGGAATGGGGCCAGGCTCCCAGCTTTGAAGAAATATGCTCACATTTTGGGTTTGCCTCTTATAACACGGTCACCACCTATTTAAAAATTCTGGAACGAAAAGGCTATATTCGCCTCCCCGGTAAAAAAAATCGAAAGCGGGCTATTGAGTTAATCAGCCCTGTTGAAACCAGGCGGTTTGAGTTTCCTCTCCTGGGCCGAGTGGCAGGAGGAAAGCCAATAGAGGCAATACAGGATGTGGGTGTCATTGAGGTGCCGCCTTCCATGATAGGGCACGGAGATCATTTTGTGCTTCAGGTCAAAGGGGATTCCATGAGAGAAGATGGAATCCTGGACGGGGACTTCATTGTGGTTCGAAAGCAGGTGACAGCAGAAAACGGGGAAACTGTGGTTGCCCTTATCGGCAATGAAGCGACCGTGAAAAAATACTACAAAAAGAAAGACTACGTGGAGCTCCGTCCTGCTCATAAGGAGATGGAACCTATTATTGTCAAAGAGGGGGATCTTCGAATTCAGGGAAGGGTGGTAGGGGTAATAAGGCACTACAAGTAGTTTCGGGGGGAGAGTTTTTGGAACGCCATATATTGCATATCCATATCCCTGCTTTTCCCATTGCAGTAGCGAGGGTATCCAATCCAGAACTAAGAGACCGCCCTGTGGCAGTGGTCCCTCCGCACTCAGAGCGAGCGCTTCTTCTTGCTGTCTCAGCAGAGGCCCGCAGGGAAGGGGTTTTTAAGGGTATGCCTCTTGGGAAAGCCATTGCACGCTGTCCTGATTTGATTACTTTGCCTCCAAATCCAGATCTCAACAAAAAGGCGGGCCGTGGTTTAGCCACACTGGCAGCCCGGTATACCCCCCTTTGGGAGCCGAGCAGGCCGGGTCATATATATTTGGATGTGACAGGCACGTCAAGGCTCTGGGGGAAAGCGAAAGATACAGCCGCTTCCATTAGAGCAGAGATTAAGTCTCGGTTGTCCCTGCCGGGGATAGTAGGTGCAGCCAGCAACAAGATGGTTTCAAGCATTGCCTCCAGAATTATACCCACAGAAGGAGTGCTGGACGTGGACCCCGGAAAGGAGTGCTCGTTTATAGCTCCCTTGAAGGTAGATTTTTTGCCCGGTATTGGCCGTGCACGTAAAAAGGCCCTTCTGGAGGAGCTAAACATTTCAGTGGTGAGGGAAATAGCGGCCCTGGGTATTGACACTTTGAAGCTTATTTTTGCGCACCAAGCCTACGTGATCCACCAGAGAGCCCTAGGTATTGACCCTACACCCGTATATCCCCCGCACAGGGAACCCGTAGTAACTGAAGAGCTTTGCCTCCCGGAGGGTGAAAATGAGGACCAAAAACTTCTGGGAATCCTTTTCAAGTTAGTGGAAAGATGCGCTTACCGGCTTCGGACCAGGGCGCTTTTTCCGCGAAAAGCCGGCATCCTGATCAGGTACTGCGACCACGTGGAAAGCAGGCGGCAACTGAAACTGGAGTATTTAAGTTTCTGGGATTTCGATCTCTACAGGCCTCTGCAGACTTTGTTTTTCAAGGCTTGCACCCGGCGGGTAGGCGTTTGCTTCATCAGAGTCTGGTTCTGGGATTTTTCTCCATCAAGCGGTCAGCTCTGTCTTTTCCACACTCCATTATCCGATCAGAAAAGGAGCTACCGCATTTTCCAGGCTCTTGATCGGATTAGAGAAAAGCACGGAGAGGAAGCAATCAGGTATGGAAGGGTCACGTGATCCTTTTTCAAGATTCAAGATCATGAACGAGTTTGTACACCTTAATGTGCGCTCCCATTATTCCAGGGGCTGGGGTGTGGGAACAATTGAAGAGCTGTGCCGGGCTGCAAAAAGGCACAACATGGATAAATTGGCCCTTACTGATACCAATGGATTGTACGGGCTGATCTTCTTTATCCATGCGGCAAGGGAGGTAGGCATAAAGCCTATTGCAGGCAGCGAAATAGAGACCAACGAGCACCGTGCCGTATTAGTGGTTCGAAACCATGAGGGGTATGCCAACCTTTGCCGCATTATCTCAGATCGTCATTGCGACCGGGATTTCGACCTTATAAGATCCCTGAGACAAAGACGCGAGGGACTTATTGTTTTTTCCGATGATTTTACACTCCTTAAGGCTCTTAAGAAGGAGGGCATAGAGGATCTTTTCGTGGAGATGTCCCCGGGTTATAATATGGCAAAATGCTACAGTTTTTCTCGCAAAAGCGGTATCCCACCTCTTTCCACCAACAGAGTCTGTCTGGTGAGGCCGGATCAGTTTAATCTTCACCGCATCCTTCGAGCCGTAGCACTGAATACAAAACTTTCTCGGCTGAGCCCGGCAGATACTTGCCGGGAACACAATTTCTTGAATGCCCCCCGCTCCATGATGGATCAATTTCCCCACGCTCCAATGGCAGTAAGAAATACCTTTGAAGTGGCTGAAAAATGTCTAACGAACTGGAATATTGGCCAACTCGTTTTCCCTCGATTTGAACGGATGACGGACAAGGAAGCTTACGATGCTCTTTACAGGGCCACAATGGAGGGCTGCAGAAAACGGTACGGAAAACTTACCCCGGAAGTAAGAAAGCGTATAGCGCATGAGATGAAAATCATCCGGGAGAAAAACTTTGCCCACTATTTTCTAGTAGTAGCCGATCTTACAAGAAACTCGCCCCGATCATGCGGAAGGGGA
The DNA here is from genome assembly GCA_019310485.1 of Deltaproteobacteria bacterium. GTDB lineage: Bacteria > Desulfobacterota > DSM-4660 > Desulfatiglandales > HGW-15 > JAFDEF01. The sequence goes on from JAFDEF010000012.1 coordinate 24,020, forward strand.
AGTGCCGCTGCATCAATTGTATCCTATGCTTTGGGTATTACCCATGTGGACCCTGTAAAACATAACCTTTTTTTTGAGCGCTTTTTAAACCCGGGGCGCATGGATCCCCCTGACATCGACGTGGATTTTCCGTGGGATGAGCGGGACAAGGTTATTGATTATGTATTTGCAAAATACGGAAACCAGAGAACGGCAATGGTCGCCAATCACAATACTTACGGTGCCAGGGCGGCCATTAGGGAAGTAGCGAAGGTTTTCGGTCTGCCTGAAGCAGAAATTGGTCGTGTCACTTCTAGAATAGGTTTCGACTGGCAATTGCAAGAGATGTGCAAGGATTTACCCAACCATCCCAGGATGAGGGGTATTCAATTCAAAAAGCCCTGGGATGAGATAATGCGCGCAGCAACTTTTCTTGAAGGCCACTTCGCTCACCTTTCAACCCACTGTGGCGGTCTGGTGATTGTACCTGATGAGATTCGACGCTACTGCCCTGTAGAGGTTTCTCCCAAAGGGGTTCAGGTGCTTCAGTGGGAAAAAGATTCGGTCGAAGAGTCAGGACTTGTCAAGATAGATGTTCTGGGAAACCGGAGTCTGGCTGTCATACGCGATACGCTTGAATTGGTGAAAAGAAATTATGGACGACATATTGATTACACAAGCTGGGATCCTGTTAATGATCCAAAGACGGTAGAAATTTTTTACCGGGGTGATACCTTCGGCGTTTTCTATTTTGAGAGCCCTGCCACCAGGCAGGTCTTGAAAAAGGTGACCTCAGGTTTCAGCTTTGAAGATTACCTGAAACTGGATCATTTCCACCTCAATGTTGTGGTGACTTCCATCATCAGGCCGGCCTCAAACAAGAGCATACATACGTGGTTGTCCAGGCTTCACGGGCAGCCCTGGCAGCCCCCTCATCCCCTTCTGGGCCCGGTCCTTGAGGAGACACTGGGGGTCATGGTTTTTCAGGAGCAGCTCAGCAGGGCAGCTATTTTTCTTGCAGGGTTTGATCCGATGGAGGCGGACACTCTGAGGAAAGTAGTGAGTAAAAAGCACAGGGAAAAGAAGCTCCGGCATTTTTACGCCCGTTTTATTCAGGGGGCAAGGGAACGCGGGGTCAGTCAGGAGGTGATCGAGGAGGTATGGCAGATGATGATGGGCTTTGACGGGTACAGCTTCTGCAAACCCCACTCAGCCAGTTACACAATGGTCGCTTATAAATCGGCCTATCTCAGAGCCCATTATCCGGCTGAGTTCATGGCTTCGGTAATTTCTAATGGAGGGGGCTACTACTCCACGCTCGGATACCTCTCTGAGGTGAGAAGGATGGGGCTCAAAATCCTGCCTCCTAATATCAATGAGAGCGAGATACACTATATTGGCTGCGATCGAGAGGTCCGCGTGGGATTTATGCAGCTAAAAGACCTATCTCGCGATGGCATGGAGTTTATGGTATATGAGCGGTCCAGAAATGGTCCATTTCTATCTCTGGAAGATTTTCTTCTGAGAACCGGCCGGCAGCTCCATTTTCAGGATGTAAGGGTTCTAATTAAAGCAGGGTGCTTTGACAGTATTGCCCGCGGATTAAGCAGAGCTTCTTTAATGTACCAGGCATTGCGGTTTTTCCACGATTCCGCCGTTCAGAAGGGCGGGCAACGAGGCATCTTACATTCGGCCACTAGGCCGTTCCCCTTAAACCGGCCTTATTCTCCGGACTTAATGCTAAGGCAGGAATTGGATTCATTCGGAATTTTGATCTCGCTTCACCCTCTGGAAAAATACAGGGATATCCTGGAAGAGTTACACTATGTCCGCGCCCGGGACCTTGCCGCATATACAGGGCAAAGGGTGACCACTGTGGGTTGGATGGTGAGCAGTAAAACAGTTCAGAGCAAGAACGGGGATCCGATGAAATTCGTTTCTTTTGAGGATACCACCGGCCTTTATGAAACGGTATTTTTTCCGAAAACGTATCATTGCTTCTGCCACATGCTGAGTGAGGCCCGGCCTTTTATCCTTAAAGGAAAAGTAGAAGAAGATTTCGGTACAATAAATCTGATGGTAGACTGGATCGGATTCCTGGACCAGCACAAAAAACAGAAGCCACGCAATACTAGCAGATCATCAGGAAAACACCTGCCTGGTGCAGGTATGGGTGGTTATCGCAGTTTTCCAAAGATATCATCAGGCAAATAATAATAGGGGAAAGAATCGTCTCTTCTATTGTGATTATCCTCACTCTCTTCCCGAGAAGATCTGTACTCGCATTCAGAGCAATCCCAGTAATCCCAGGATTTCTTGGCTGCCTCATCCAGGCAAATTCTGTAAAAGGGACAAAAGGAGTTCCTTTCTCCCTTTCTATGAATTGGATTTCTTTTCTTTTCCATTATCCACACACCCCCGACACAATACTTCAGCCGGGCTCAAACAGCTCATTTTCCAGCCAAAAGGCCAGATTTAGACTCTCTTGGGGAATTATGACAGAATTCTCATATTTTAAAATTAATCCTGTTATGGCTTCAGTCAATGGCATAAAAGTTGCTTGAGAATTGAGAAGCTTCGAGAGTGGATACACGTTGCACCACAATGGGCTTAAGTGTATAATGTAACAAAGAAAAAGCGGAGGAGCAATGGAAACGAAAAGTGAGGAAATTGCCTCAGGAAACGAACAAAAAAGGATAGCCGGGGAAATTGAGAAGGTATTTAAAACATTTTACAGGGGGAAAAAGGCATATTCAAGGGGTCAATTTTACAAAGATGAGTTTTTCTTGCGCTCCGAGTATGCCCTGGTCGTCGTTAACAGGGAAAATGACATCTTGGTGAGTTTCGCAGATCATACCCGTCCCAGTTACGCGGCGCTGTTCACATTGCTCCTGGATGATATTGACGGGGCGAACCTCTACATCTGTGAAGATTATAAGACAGACCAGGCCGGAAGCATGGTATGCGACGAATCTGACGGGGAGAGCACGGGTGCAATCATTTGGGACCAGAAAGAAAGGTATTACAGCATGCTTAAAGAAAAGGTGGGAAGGGTGGTAATTCGGAAATTGAAAAAAGCGAAGGGGCGGGAAAAAGCGAGAAAGGGCGGGAACCGGAGGAATTCCTAATGGGCATAAAGAAACGCGACAGGAAACTCGAGCAAAGGATTGAGAACCTAGAAAAAGAGCTGGCCCGGTTACGTCAAGAAGAAGAGACACTGAGAGAAAGGGAGGAGAGGTGTCGAACGCTGTTCGATAAAGGGCCGGACTTAATCATAGTTATTGATACACAGGGAACAATACTGGACCTCAACGAGACTTTTGAGAAAGAAACCGGTTACAGCCGAGATGAATTCATAGGGAAGAATGTCTTTGAGGCCAACCTGCTGACAAAGGAGTCTTTGGCCAAAACGCTCACTTATATGGAAAGCCTCCTGAAGGGCGAAACGTGGCCTATCTTTGAGATTGAAGGCATCAGCAACAATAACCGTATCATACCGTTTGAGCTTCGAGCGGTTCCAATTAGAAAAGACGGTGAAATTGTTGCTATTGAGGCCATCTTGAGAAATATTGCCGAGCGCAAGCGCGCTCAGGAGGCCTTCCGTAAAGAGAATGAAAAATTCCAGCTCCTTGTGGAAAAATCGCCGATGGCAGTGTCCATTATTGATAAGAATGGGGGGTACAAATACGTAAACCCCAGGTTCACTGAAATTCTTGGCTACACGCTTGAAGACATTCCCACGGGAAGGGAATGGTTTCTGAAGGCGTTTCCCGACGAAAAATTGAGAAAGGAGGCTATTTCAGTCTGGGTAAAAGATCTGGAAAAGTATGGCAAGGGCGAGTTCCGCCCCAGAATCTTTGAGGTGACCTGCAAAGATGGCTCTCGGAAAATAGTGGAATTTAAGTCCGTTACCATGGACTCAGGGGAGCAGCTGGTCATATACGGGGATGTGACGGAGCTGAAAAAGGCGGAGTGGGCTCTGGCGGAATCAGAGGAAAGGTATAGAAGCGTATTTGAAAATACCGGTACTGCCATGGGAATTTTTGAAGAAGATATGACTATTGCCATGGCAAATGCGGAACTTGAAAAACTATCCGGCTACTCTAAACAGGAGCTGGAAGGCAAGATGAAGTGGACGGAATTTGTTGCAGAAGAAGACCTTGAAAGAATGAAGCGATACCATGCTGAAAGGAGGGAAAAAGGCGGTAAGGCCCCGGATGAATACGAGTTTACTCTTGTTGACAAGTATGGAAAAAGAAAAACCATTTTTACCAAGGTGGCCATAATCCCGGGAACAGGCAGGAATGTATCTTCCCTGACTGATATTACTGCTCGAAAAAAAGCCGAGCAGGCACTTCAGGCAAGCGAAGAAAAGTACAGGACAATTCTGGAAAATATAGAAGAAGGCTACTTTGAGGTTGATCTTGGTGGAAATCTCACTTTTTTCAACGACTCTCTTTGCAAAATATCAGGATACCCCCCAGAGGAACTCCTAGGCATGAACAACAGGGAGTACACATCCCCTGAGACCGCCAAGAAAATGTACCGCGTTTTTAATCGGGTCTATCGCACGGGCAAGCCTGCCAGGATTTTGGAATACGAAATCAAGCGTAAAGACGGAAGTTCATGCTATTTAGAAATGTCAACCACATTGATGAAAGATTCAAGTGGCACGCCGATAGGATTTCGCGGCATTGTGCGCGACATTACCGAGCGGAAGCGTGCTGAGCAAGCATTGCGGGAAAGCGAAGAAAGATACAGGCAACTCGTGGAACATGCTCCTGCAGGTATCTACGAAGTTGACTTTACCACTCAGAAGTTTGTTTCAGTCAATGATGTAATGTGTGAATACACCGGTTACACTAAAGAAGAATTCCTTAACCTGAGTCCCCTGGACATTCTCCCACCGGAGAGCAAAAGGCGCTTTCTTGAAAGGTTGAGCAAAATTGTGGCCGGAGAAAAAGTCCCGGAAGTTGTGGAATACCAGATCAGGGGGAAAGGGGGCAGGGAGTTCTGGGTTATGCTCAACACCAGGTTAACATATGAAAACGGTATTCACAAAGGGGCGACAGTAGTTGTTTATGACATTACAGAAAGGAGAAAGGCAGAAGAAGCCCTGCGAAAATCCGAGGAAAGGTACCGCCTCCTGGTGGAGAATGCTACAGACGGGATCTTCATCACGCAAAAAGGCAGGATCAGGTTCCCCAATCCGAAGACCCTGGAAGTACTCGGTTACACGGCCGAGGAGCTGGCCAAGATGTGGTATGTTGACCTGATCCATCCCGAAGACAGATCCGGCTTCATGGAAAGGTTAAAGAAAAGGCGAGGGAGTGAAAAAGGGCCAGATACCTATACAATCAGAATCATCAACAAGGCAGGTGAAGAGTTGTGGGCGCAAATCAACAGCGTTCCAATTACCTGGGAGGGCCGGGCGGCAGCCCTTAATTTTGTAAGAGACATTACCCCACAAAAAAGATTGGAAGAGCAGCTCATGCATGCCCAGAAAATGGAGGCGATCGGCACGATAGCAAGCGGAGTGGCGCACAACTTCAGGAACATTCTTGCCGTGATTTCTATGAAAAGCCAGGTTATTGATATGAAGTACAGGGATCACGCAGAGCTGAGAAACATTGCCGAAGGAATTAATAATTATGTGGAACGAGGGGTAAAGCTTGTGGAAGGGCTGATGCAGTTCTGCCGCAAACAGGCGAGGAAGGAATTCCAGCCCTTAGATTTATGCAGTGTTATCCATGAGACTTATCAAATCATAAGCAAATCATTCGACAAGATGATAGACATTGGCCTGAGTATCCCGCCATCGCTCCCCATAATGGGAGATAGTGCGGCGCTGAGCCAGGTATTTATGAACCTTTTCTCAAATGCCCGTGATGCTATGCCTGAAGGCGGGCGCTTACAGATAGACGCAGAGAGAGAGGGAGACTACGCGGTGGTAAGTGTTTCAGATACAGGGCATGGGATGGCGAGATCTACGCTGGAAAAATGCTTTGACCCTTTCTTTACAACAAAAGATATTGACAAGGGGACCGGGCTGGGCCTCTCGACTGCTTATGGGATCGTGAAAGAACACGGGGGAGAAATCAAGGTAACTTCAAAGCAGGGGAAAGGCACGACATTCAGGCTTCTGTTTCCACTGGATTCTTCCAAGGAATTATCAGAGGAAAAAACCCCCTTGAGGCCGGTGAGCGGAAGGGGCCAGCAGGTCCTCATCGTGGATGACGAAATTGAAATATGCAAAGTAATGAAGGAACTGCTCAAGGAATTCGGCTACAGAGCATCCTACGTAACCAGCGGAAAAGAAGGGATCGCCGCATATAAGACAAGCAAGCCGGATCTTTTGCTGGTAGATAGAAGCATGCCGGAAATGGATGGAATCTCATTTGCCAGGGAGATAATGGATTTGGATCCTGATGCCAAGATTGTGATCATTTCAGGCTACGACCAGGACGGTCCCTCGGGAATAGATGAGCAGGCAAGACACTTGATAAAAGGCTACTTGACCAAGCCTGTCAATGTCAAAGAATTAAGCGGGATAATGGCAAAACTCCTTCAATAAGGCCCCTTACTGCCCTGTTTCCTGTTTTTGCCCCTTGATATATATGTCCCGCTTTGGATAGGGAATTTCTATCCCTTCTTTTTGGAAGACTTCTTTGACACGATCCGTAATATAGGAAAATGGTGTAGTGCCCTGCTTTTTTTAAGAAGCTGAATATCCACCACACAACGGCTGCACAAACCGCGGTGATTACAAGGTAGAGCAAAGCACTCACGGCAGGCCCCTGCTGTGATAGGAATCGCTCGAAAACATCTTTCATAAAATGTGCCACTTTTCCTCCGTCAGCCCTATGCCAGGCTGAGATCATGTCGGCCGTGCCGCATCAAAGTATCCGTGTTTCTTAAAGGACATCGAAAACTTTGAGCCCCCAGCGCTTCTTCGCTGCAACTTCTTCTATCGCACTCTTTGGGCCGAGAATCTTCACGAGCGCTGATTCTGCCCCTTCTTCCAAAACAGCACCAAACGAGTTGAAATCCTGAACCGTGGTTCCCAGAACCTCTTCACGTATTCTTTGTCGCTCGGGCTCTGTTTCACCAGAGAGGTAACGTACCATGGAGGTATATCCTTTGGCATCGGGTAATTGATAGCGATCAATGTCGCCAATGGCTCCTACAATGGCCCTGGTGAGTTCTGTTGCACTGAGATCCAATCCTTTCAAAAACCCGGCCGCGCCCTCAAATGCCTCCAGGGTTTTGAAAATGTTGGGATCTCTGTATGAAACAAGCGTGAGTACGCCTGAAAGACGGTCAAAAAGACAAAAGGCACCGTAAGCTCCCCCTTCAACCCGTACCTTTTCCCAGAGCCACGAATTTCTCAGGTAACGGGTAATGACATGCGCCGAACCATGGAAACGATACCCATGGGAGAAAAGGTTCATCCCTTCCCCTACGTAATTGACCTGGGCGGGAATAGTGAGTCCCTCAAAATCAGAGCTCTTGCGTGGCTTCCATGAGTGGAGGATGGGTTCAAAGTACGGAAGAGAATCAAGGAACGCCTCAACTTGAGCTTGTATTTGAAGCCATTTTTTTTCATCCACTGTGATGTTTAGCAGCAATGCATGCCTGTTAATTAAAAGCTCTCTAATTTTTTCAAGTGCACTGAGAACCTGGACCCAATCTTTTTCGACTCTTTCTTTAAGCTCTCTTAAGAATAGCAAGTAGCTTATTCCGCTCATCTGTTCCGCCACCCAGTCGGCTTCACTGAATGCAGTACGAAGCCGCAGGTCAAGTATATGGTGGCCGGATGGGATTATCGCGTGCTCAAGCCGGGCTTTCGATTCGAGCACCATTTGTCGAAACCGAACCTGATCGTCCAGCCTGGGAGCAAGCAGAATATCTTGCAATATGGCCAGGAGCTCCTCCACCTGCCTGACCATTGCTTTACCTCGAAGAAGCATCCAAGCCGTGGACTTCTCGGAGTTTTTAACCACAGAGGTATGAAGAGCAGTGTGAATTCCCCCCGTTTTTCTGCTTATTCGCTGGGTCAGGGAGACATAATCTTCTTTTTCGGTTCCCATCTCAAGCAGGGCCCTGGCAAACATGGGAACATAGGAAATCAGCTCTTGTGGCAACAGGTGGAGGTCAAAGCCTAGGTCTACGTACACAATATCGCTAGTAAAAATATCATGATAAAGCAGTCTGGCTCCCTTTTCCTGAAAGAGTTCAACCGGGATAACTTTGTTATGTCTGCTTAAATCCGAAACCTTAAGAGTGGGTATGGCAGCAAGGGCCTCCGGAGAGTCAGGGATTTGCTGCATTTTCCTCAGTTTTTCAACACTGAGCATGATTTTCTTTGAATCTTCAGGACTCAAAGAAGCCATCAGCTTTCCTAGGCGGTCTCTTTCCCTTTCTTCTTCTTTTCTGGCAAGATCTGGGTCAGGTTTCAAAAGAAGGCTCGTTCTGTGGGGATTTTTCAATAAGTAGTGCTTGATCAAGCTCTCAAAAAAGAACCGTTCAGAGGCAATCCTTTGCTTCACGGACTCCAAAGGCTGTTCAAAGGCAATCATGGGAATCGGGTCCTCTTCATAAAGCCAGGCAGTTAGCGCCCTCAACATTAATGCCAGACCGCGGGGGTAATTTCCTGTATTGTTTTCTCTAAGAGCAAATTCGATGGTATTTATGGCCGCTTCAATTGTAAGGGGATCAAATCCTTTGTTTGCAAGTTTTTCCAGGGTCTTGAAGATCAGCGCCTCCACCTTGCCTGCATCATCGGGGTTGATGCCTTTAAGACCGGCGGAGAAATACATCTGGCGTATGTCGCTGCCAAGTCCCTGGCCCGCAATATCTTCACCATAGCCAGAGTCGATAAGCGCTTTTCTCAATGGGGAACCGGGCATCCCGAGAAGCACATATTCAAGCATGTGAAAGGCCATGTTGAGCTCTGTGCGGGGTGCTTCATCCAAAAGCCAGTTAGATGTGAACATCCCTTTCAGGTTCCGCGCATTTTGTTCACTAACAGGAAAGGGACGCACAATACGGCGGGGGCTCTTGAAACTTGGCTGGAGCGGAACAGCCGAGTCAACAGGAATCCTTTGGAAGTCTCTCAAGTAAGCATCCAGCACACGCAAACGCTCTTCGGGGTCATCGTCTCCATAGAAATAGACCCAGGCGTTGGAGGGATGGTAATATTTCTCGTGAAACGCTTTGAATTTATCAAAAGTCAGATTTGGGATTTCTTTAGGGTCCCCTCCTGAGTCAAGGCCGTAGGGAGTGTCGGGAAAAAGAGATTGTTGTGAATACTCAGCGAGCAGGTTATCAGGAGAGGAGTAAGCCCCCTTCATCTCGCTGAAAACAACTCCTTTATAAGTGAGGGCCCCTCTAGCTTCATCAAGTTCAAAATGCCAGCCCTCCTGCTCAAAGACTTCCTTTGTGAGGCGAGGATAAAAGACAGCATCCAGGTAGACGTCAATAAGGTTATAGAAATCCTTAGTGTTCTGACTTGCCACAGGATAGCAGGTTTTGTCGGGATACGTCATGGCATTGAGGAAACTCTGGAGTGAGCTTTTCAACAACTCCACGAAAGGTTCTTTTACTGGATACTTGCGTGAGCCGCACAACACAGAGTGTTCCAGTATATGAGGGAGCCCGGTGGAATCTTGAGGAGGTGTTCTGAAGGTAATGCCAAAGACCTTGTTTTCATCATCATTAATTAGCGAGAGCAATCTCGCCCCTGTCTTTACGTGCCTGAGAAGCCTCGCCTTGGTTCGGAGTTCAGGAATCTCTTGTTCCCGGGTAAGTTCAAAGCCATAGATTGCGCTCATTGATTTTGCCTTTCCGTTAGAAAGTAACTGAAATTGTTTTTTTGAAGAATACTTCAAAAGGGTCAGGAAGGACAAGCCAAATCAGAGCAAACTAGACAATGTTACCCTGGATCGGGTTCTACCTCGAACTCTTCAACTTACTACCCATTGCCTTATACATCCCAAATAAGATTAGTCCGGATTCCAGAGCCCTCATTCAGCTTTTACAAACAGGGTTTGCCCGGGGAATATAGTGCTTCGCGGGGTGAGGTTGTTGAGCTCAAGGAATTCTGCAAGATTCATCTGATGCCGTTTGGCAATCAAGTAAGGGGAATCTCCCTTGTGGACAAGGTACACCCGCGTTTTGGCTTGCTCAGAACTCATACTTCGCGCGGGTACCTTGAGGACTTGGCCAACCCTGAGCTGAGAAGTACTCAGCTGATTAAGAGACTTTATGACGGAGGTAGTGGTCCTGAACCGGTTGGCAATCTTCCATAGGGAATCCCCTTCCCCCACAATATATGTAACCAACTTTTGTTTGACGCTTGCTGTTTGAACAGGAATTTTTTCCAGTCGGCGCGAGCTAATTCTCGTTGTTGGTATCCGGAGCTTCCAGCCGACCCGGAGATAGTTTCTCCTCCTTAACCCATTCATGGCCATGATTGCCCTTACAGATGTGCGATATTTTTGTGCTATAACCGACAGGGACTCTCCGTATCGGACCCGGTGGACACGGTAGGCTGGGACCGGAGGTCTCCAGACAGGCATGTCGTTCAACTTGGCCAGGAGAATTTCTCCTTTCCCCACTGGTACTTTGAGTGAGTAAGGCTCTTTAGGAGTACAGTACTGTCTCAGTTCTGCGTTCATATCCCTCAATTGCTTGTAGTCCATGTTAAGGCGCTTGGCAATGGTCTTTAGGTGTACCTGTTTGTTAATGGTGACTGTCTCTGTTTCGATGGGCTTCTCCACGGGAGGAAGCACAAAACCATATACTTCGGGGTTGTTGATTATTTGAAGTACCGCCATGAATCTTGGAACATAGAAAGCTGTCTCCCTGGGGAGGCGCTCGTAGAGGTCCCAGAAGTGGTCAAGGTAATCGATCCTTTGGTGTCTGATTAGATTCAGAACCCTTCGCTCCCCACAGTTGTATGCAGCTAAAACGGTGGTCCAGTCACCAAATATCCTGTGCAGCTCTTTCAGGTAAGCAATTGCAGCTTGCGTGGACTTTTCCGGATTCATTCTTTCATCTACCCACCTGTCCCTTTTAAGACCGTACTTGTACCCGGTTGACGCAATGAACTGCCACAGCCCAAGAGCCCTGGCCCTTGACATGGCCCTTATCTTGAAGCCGCTTTCAATCAGCGGTAGCCAGGAAAGCTCCTCAGGAAGTCCTGCTTCGCGCAAAGCCTTGAGTATCATGGGGCGATACCTGCCCGAACGCCTGTAAGCGTCAAGAAAAAACGCCCTTTCTCTACCCTTGTATAAGTCCAGAGCCCTCTGAACGTGCTTGTTCATGACCAGGGGAATAGCCTTATGAGACCCGTTGGCCACCGTGAACCTTGATGCATAAATTTCTATGATTCGTTTTGAGATCGTGAATCTGAGGTCTTCTTTTTGTTGCAAAAGCTCGGGGTCATCATCTGTGTTTACCTTAAGAATGAGGGAGTATGCTTTGTCTAGAGCATCAAGCGCATCATCAAGGTTCCCGTGCTCCCAGAAATCATTGGAAGCCTGGCAAAACTCAAGCGCAGAATCAAGAAGCTCTTGATTGGTGGGGGTTGAAGGTTCGGGTGGTGGAGGTTGTTTCTCTTCTTCATTAGGAGAAGGTATGCTTTCCTCAAGGGTGGTCTGTGTTTCCCCTAAAGGAGCTATGGGTACTTCTTCAATGTCAGTACAATCATCAATACAAGAATCTTCGGGTTCCTCAACCTTCGAGACCTTTTCTTTTACATCCTGTGGCGGTTTAACTTCTTGAACTTTTTTTACTTCGTGAGAGCTCTTCTTATCAGGAAACGTCAAAGGTGAAATAGAGCTGCAACCTGAGAGAAGAAAGAAGCACAAAACCAACACCGCCCGTATGTTCCGGGCTGACAGCATAAAGATACCTCCTTACTTTCCTTTTGCATGACCGGTTCAGGGTTCGATAAAAGCACCATATCCTGCGCCTCGTACTACACAGCCCAAGCATCACGTTTCATTAATACTACAAGAAAGTGTAGATGAAAGCAACCCATCCTTGCTCCCCCGATTCACCATCAAACGCCAGCTGCCGTTCGACAGGCTCACGGCCCTGAGCATAGCCGAAGGGCTGCGTTAAGCTTATCCCTCGTTCCTGCGGCGTATGTGAATGTACACCTCGCTTCTCGGGATTTCGCAGGACTTGCATCTGATGCTTGCTGGTGAACAGGGTTACCCCCAAAGCATGTATTTTGGGTAGACAAACCAAAAGCTGACGGTGGATTTAGGGCGCCTGCTTGATACATGCTAAACAAGAGGTGAAGTAAAAGGTTTGGCTTGAGTCGGTCTTTTTCATAGTATTTGTTTGGAAGTCAGAGCATTGGGATCCTCCCAGGCAGGTATTCCAAATAGTAACGATAGAAAGCAGCAAGTACGAGTGCATGCGTTATTTGCCCTTCTTTTATAAGTCTGGGAATCTCTTTCAAAGGAAGCGCAAGCACCTCAATATCTTCCTTCTCATCCTGGGCTTGTGATCCTACCCTGTAAACATCTTTTGCCAGAAATGTGTAGCAGCGGTTGTTTAAAAAAGCGGGGTTAGGGTGGACAAACCCCAATGGGATCATGGAGGATTCCTTATAACCTGTTTCTTCAAGAAGTTCTCTGCTTGCAGCTTTACGGGGGGAGTCGTTGTTTTCAACTATTCCTCCAGGGATTTCAAGTGTGATCTCACGAGTGCCGTGTCGAAACTGCCGGATCAGAATCACCTCTTGCTGGGCCGTCAGGGGGATTACATTAACCCAGTCTTTTGACTCCAGGATGTAAAATTCATAGGCTTTGTTGGTTCTGGGAGATATGGATTTGTCAATGCGAAAGCCGAAAATCCTGAATGATTGGTTTTTCTTGCTGGAAACCAGTTTCCATGGCTTCACTGGCATGAGCAGATCCCTCTAATACGCACATACTTTGGCAGGCAAGAGCTCACTCAATTAAGAGCCCCTGGGAATATAAGGCAGAAATGAGATGAAACTCAAGTGAAAAAGTGATTGTTTCGAATCAATTCAAGGTCAACTTTCAAAAAAGCGCGCAATATCATCGAGATTGTGAGTTAAGGGGATGACGGGAAGGCTATCCAGAAAGAAGCGTCCATACCTGCTGGTACGAATTCTAACATCCAAGACTGAAATAATTCCACGATCAGAGCTGCTCCTTATGAGCCTGCCAAGTCCCTGCTTCAGCGCAAGGATAGCCGAGGGAAGCTGATAGTCCATGAAGGGATTGCCGCCCCTTTCTCGAATGAGCCTGATGCGCGCCCCCACCAGCGGATCAGCGGGTGAGTCAAAAGGTAACTTGTCAATGATCAAGCAACTGAGTGCCTCACCTGGAACATCTACTCCCTGCCAAAAGGAGCCTGTAGCAAAGAGTACTGAGTGGGTTTGCTCCCTGAACCGTGACAAGAGACTTGATCTGGGAGCCTCTCCTTGCCTGTAGGCAGGAAAAGGTATTTTGCCCTCCAGTAGCTGGCTTACGGTATTCATGTTGTGGTGACTCGTAAAAAGTACCAGGGCCCGGCCCTTGCTTATTTTCAATAGTTCGGCAATCCTTTCTGCTGCTTTTTGCACAAAGAGCTGATCGTTGGGATCAGGAAGGTCTGTGGGCACATACATCAACGATTGTTTGCCAAAGTCAAAGTGAGAGGGGTAGATTTGTTGCAAGGAGGTGGAGGAAAGCCCCATCCGAGTGCGGAAATAATCAAACGTTCTCCCTGCTGAGAGAGTCGCAGAGGTGAAAACAATGCTTTTTACTTTCTGGTAGAGGAGCCTATCCATGCTCCCGGATATGTCAAGTGGCGACATATGCAGGACAACTGCCTTTTTGCGTTTTTCATACCACTTAAGGCAGTTCGGATCATTTGAGGTGAGGAGTCTGTCGAGACGATTTTCCAGATCAGCGGCTTTTATGGCAAGGGATTGAAGAAAGGGGTTTTTCATCTCCCTGAATCGCGAACTGTGGCAAATAAAGCCCAGAGCGCGCTTGATGGCGTGAGCGGGGCCTTTTGCGATTATCTCAATATAGTTTTTGCTAAGCTCTCCTTTTTCTTCTCCTTGCTCAAAGATCTGGCGCAACTCCGCACCGGCCGTTTTTATCGCTTCAAGGTGACCCATCAACTCCTTTTCTCGTCTCAGTGTTTTTTCCCTCTCAATGTCGCTCACGAGCTCCATTAGTTGATTGGTGCTCAGGCTTTCCCCAAAATAGGTGGTGGCTATATCCTCTAATGCATGGGCTTCATCGAACACCAGCGCCTGGAAGCGGGGAATGATTTCTCCAAAACCGCCCTCTTTCACCACCAGGTCTGCAAAAAGAAGATGATGATTGACGACAATTATACGCGCCTGTGCTGCTTTTCTTCGCAAGCGATTCAGGTAGCAATCGTCCCAGGAGGGACACTCCGTGCCCAGGCATTGCTCAGATGAAGCTGAAAGGAGGTTCCAGATAGGATCATCCTCACGCATCCACGAGAGCTCAGAGCGGTCTGCAAATTCAGTCTTTTCCAACCACTCCTCGAATCTCTCTCTTGTCTTGCCTAGTTCTATCCCTGGAAGGAAAGGGCGGGAAAAGTTCTGAAAGTAACGATGCAGGCACAGATAGTTTTTCCTGCCTTTCATCATCAACGCATTAACTTGTTCTCCTGTCGCCTTTTCGAGCAGGGGTATGTCTTTTAAAAAGATTTGTTCTTGGAGGTTTTTTGTGGCCGTAGATATTACGGTTTTTTTGTCGGAAAGTAAAACCGGCACCAGATAGCCAAGAGTCTTACCTGTTCCGGTGCCCGCTTCAATTATTGCATAATGCTTTTCCCTCAATGCTTTGTAAACCAGCTCGGCATATTGGAGCTGGGAGGGACGAAATTCGAAATTCCCGACACAAGATGCAATCGAACCGTTTGGGCCAAGGATTTGATTGATCATTTCTGAAAAATGTTTACCCATAGTAAACCCTGTGGAATTTCGCATGGGGCATTGAACCCCGTGCGAAAAAGCGGAAAAAAACTTTATTTACCATCCCCGTACTCCCGCACGGGGCATTCCTGCGGGGTAAAATCATAGTGACACTCACCAGGCACCTAGGTTTTGGGACTGAGAATGTCTTCAATTGCTTTTCCGCGAAGTGAAAGGAAAGGGAATTTCCCATCCCCTCACACGGGAGAGAACATATAAGCAGATTCTTATGCCAACAACCTTCTAACCAGAACACTTAAAATATAGTTTCCGGATAAAAGGGCGTCAATCGGAAAGGGAATGCACGATGTCTCCACGGTTTCCAATTGTCATTTACCTTGCAAGAGGGCGCAGGATTTAAATATGCAACGAAGAAGTCCAACAGGGTTTACTTTAAAATCCCAGAAATGGTAAAGAGAACCTCATGCGTTGCAAATGGAGTGCCTGGCCGGCATGTTGGCGATTTTCAGGCAGGAGAACTTTGAAATGGCACTTCTATCAAAGAGGCGGGAGGTGTACGTTCATAAGCTGGTTGTGCTACTACTGATATGGCTTTTTCTTCCCCTTGGCTTTGCATGACTACCAGAGCTTTCCTTTAAGTGGAAAGCAACAATAAGGGATGATACCCTTGTTGACCTTTTTCCTGTAAAGATCGATCACGAGCAACAGGGGGGTGCAACCCACACAAACCTGAGCTCACAACAATCCGGCAAAGAGGCCGTGGTCTACTTTAAAAACGGCAAGAAACTCACGTGCGATATTGTATGGAGAAAGGAGAATATGGTTTTTGTCGTTGTTCACGGCAAAGATTTTGCGCTTGGATATAATAAGAATTTGATCGATTTTGGGAAATCCTCACCGCTCAATTTCCTCAAAAAAAGCGGGAGTAAGGGCACCAGTTTTCTTAATGACACTTTGAGGCTCAAACGATAGGAGGTGAGCCCTCATGCCAATGACAAAAATAGTGTGCACGATAGGGCCTGCAAGCGACTCCCCTGCCGTAATAAAAGACATGATAAGGGCCGGGATGAATGTTGCGCGACTCAATTTTTCCCATGGAACCAGAGAGGGCCATAAGGAAAAAATCGCACTTATTCGAAGTGCTTCAGCAGAGCTCGACAAGCCGGTTGCCATCTTGCAAGATCTTGCCGGGCCCAAGATACGCGTAGGCCGACTCCCGGAGGGGGGCATAAGGTTAGCGACCGGGGAGACCTTTGTTTTAACCGGCCGCGATATTCAGGGAAATAAGAAAAGGGTCTCGGTCTCATACTCTTCTCTTCCAAAGGAGGTGCGGGAAGGCGACAGAATTCTTCTTGCAGACGGAACCATGGAGCTCAGGGTGGAGGCCATAGATGGCTCTGATATCATTTGTAAAGTTATCACTGGAGGGGTACTAACCTCTCACAAGGGCATAAATCTCCCCACAAGCAGTATAGGAGCTCCAGCCCTGACAGAAAAAGATAAAGATGATCTTTCCTTTGGTCTTGAAAACGACGTGGACTATGTTGCGCTCTCTTTTGTAAGAAAAGCCGATGATATTTTGAGTGCTAGAGAAGCTGTTTCAAAAAAAAACAAGAACACCCCCATTATAGCTAAAATAGAAAAGCACGAGGCCATCAAGCATATTGACGAGATTATGGAAGCTTCTGACGGCATCATGGTAGCAAGAGGCGATCTTGGCGTAGAAATTCCACTTGAAAACATTCCATCCGTACAAAAGATGTTGATACGTAAAGCCAATGAAGCAGGAAAGCCAGTCATCACCGCAACCCAGATGCTTCGCTCCATGATCGCTTCACCCCGGCCGACTCGAGCCGAGGCAACAGACGTAGCCAATGCAGTGCTTGATGGAACTGACGCGGTCATGCTTTCAGAGGAGACCGCAATAGGTGCCTATCCGATAGAAGCGGTTCGTTTTATGGCACGGATAGCTCAAAGCACGGAGAAGAATTTCTCGCATGAGAGGTATCTTCAATTAACCCCGAAAAAAGATATCTCGGAGTCTGTGGCACATGCATCGTGCGTTCTGGGAAAGCACCTGGAGGCGAAAGCGATAGTAGCATTGACTCAATCAGGGCTGACTGCAAGGCACATTTCTCGGTTTAGGCCGCAAAGGCCCATTCTCGCCCTTTCACCCAGTCCCGAAAGCGTGCGCATGCTTTGCCTTTTCTGGGGGTGCATGCCCTGTCTTTTTCCCAGGCCCAAAGACACCGATGATATGATTGACAGGGCAAGCAGTTTTGTTATTGATACAGGCCTGGTTTCTTCCGGGGATGTTGTGATAATCACCTCGGGTCATCCTCTGTGGCGTGCGGGGACCACCAACATGGTACGGGTAAAAAAGCTTTGAGCATGTAACTGGGTTAAGAGTACAGCCGAGCTATCCCGTGGTGGTTGACATTTCTGGGGGCGTGGAATTTTTCTAAGCGCTGAGCCGGGTTGAATTTTGCAATCTTGAGTCAGAAAGAGGAGGAAACTGCTATTCCAGTTTTTGCGAAGATTCTAATAATATTTGGGTTGATTTTGGTTCTAAGCCGATTTCGGTTTCCATTGAGCCTCTGTCTTTTTCTAGGATCCATTCTCTTGGGCATATGGGTGAGGCTCGGCATTTCACCTTGGGTCCATTATGCATTAATAAGTGTTACGAGGATCAGGACCATCAGTCTGGGGTTGATAGTCGCGTTTATCCTTGTTATGAGCAAGCTGATGGAGGAGGCCGGTCATATGCGCAGGCTGATGGAGCGTTTTTCCCTTCTTTCAAATGACGCACGTACGGTCGGCTCTTTCATGGCCGCCTTGATAGGCCTTCTTCCCATGCCCGGAGGTGCGCTTTTTTCAGCGCCAATGGTTGAAGCTTCCATAGGGGAGCATTCTGTCACGAGTGAACAGAAAACAGCTGTGAATTATTGGTTCCGGCATGTATGGGAGTACTGGTGGCCCCTTTATCCGGGAGTCGTACTTGCGGTAGCTCTTTTGAAAGTTGACACTTTGCGTTACATAACTTTCATGGCACCTATGAGCGCGATTTCTATTCTGGCCGGCATATTTTTCATTCTCCGCCCTATTGGGAAGGTGACAAGGAGTAAGCGCTCAACCTTTCGGTGGAACAATCTAGGGGCTTTTTTGTGGGAGATAATGCCTATTCTGATTGTGATACTGGTTATTATGGGAGTAGCTGCTCTAGCAGGGATTCTTGGTTTTCTCGGGGTAAGGCTAAGAATATCGGGGGGTTTTTCCATTCTTCCCGGGCTTCTTGCTTCCACAATCTGGATTTGTAAGGTGAATCATATTCGGCTTAAGATCCTGCTCTCTGCAATTTTCAATCAAAGGGTTCTTTCAATGCTGCTATTGTTATTTTCAATAATGATCTTTCAGGGAGTCTTAGTCCACAGCAACGCTGTCATCCAGATTCGGAATGACTTGCTACACTACCAAATCCCTCTTGTTTTGATTGTGCTCAGCTTACCTTTTGTTTCCGGTCTGATCACAGGAATAGCTCTTGGATTCGTTGGCACTTCTTTTCCGCTACTCGTTCCTATTTTTCCCACTGAGCATTTTATTGAATACCTCTCATTCGCGGGTCTTGCTTACACCTTCGGCTACATGGGAATGATGCTCTCCCCGATCCACCTCTGCTTGCTGGTAAGCAAGGATTATTACCATGCAAACCTATTGAAGAGTTATCGCTATATCATATTACCGGTCCTCACTGTAATGAGTTCTGCTATTTTACTGTTTTTCCTGGTAAGGGCGTTTTAGCCGGGCTGAAAAGAGAAGCTCGGTGCGCCCTCGGAACAAAGTGATTGAAAAGCAGACTTCTTTAGTGTAATTGAACTTGTGCCGAAAGAAACGAGGGTTTTTCGGATCAAAAGCACTTTAGATAGTTTGAATGCACGGTTTCAATTTTGGTAGAATGTGGACCCAGCTTCGGTGTCCAAAACAGTACAGGAGGTGAAATAAAAAGGAAAATGGGCTCTACAGCACAGTTGATTTTTGAAGGAAAAACCGTTGAGTTGCCGGTGGTGACAGGAACGGAGGGCGAAAAAGCGCTTGATATTTCAAAGCTGCGACAGGAGACAGGGCTGATTACCTACGATCCAGGCTTTGCCAATACCGGAAGCTGCAAGAGCAAGATCACTTTTATGGATGGCGAGAAAGGAATTCTTCGCTACAGGGGAATTCCCATTGAACAACTTGCGGAGCACTCCACATTTGTTGAGACAGCCTATTTGTTGATCAACGGCGAACTTCCAACCAGAAAGCAGTTGAACCGCTTCTCCATGCTCTTAAATGACCATTCCCTTGTACATGAGGACATGCGGCAGTTTTTCGAGAATTTTCCGAGGCGGGCGCATCCCATGGGTATCCTTTCTTCCATGGTTAACGCGCTCCAGGCATTCTATCCTGAGCTGCCGGAAAGGCCTGAAGAAGAGGAAATAAATGTCACATTCGCCAGGATTATTTCAAAGGTGAGGACAATGGCGGCCATGTCTTACAAAATATCAAGAGGACATACCGTCATATACCCAAGGCACGATCTTACATATGCTGCAAATTTTCTGAACATGATGTTTCACACCCCTGTTCGACCCTATCGCATTGACGATGACCTGGTAGATGCCTTGAATCTTTTCTGGATTCTCCATGCGGACCATGAACAGAACTGCTCTACGGCTGCGGTCCGACTCGTGGGGAGCGCGAGGGTTAACCTCTATGCTGCGATATCAGCGGGCATTTGTGCCCTGTGGGGTCCTTTGCACGGCGGGGCAAACCAGGCTGTTATTGAGATGCTTACAGCTATCCAGAAAAGCGGGGGAGATATAGCCCCTTTTATTGCAAGAGCCAGAGATAAGAATGACCCCTTTAGGCTCATGGGCTTTGGACACAGGGTGTACAAGACCTATGACCCACGGGCGCGCATTATGAAAAAGACCTGTGACAAGGTTCTTGCTAAACTGAAGCTGCATGACCCTTTGCTGGATATTGCCAAAAGGCTCGAAGAGGTCGCTCTCAAAGATTCATACTTTATTGAGCATAACCTTTACCCCAATGTGGATTTTTACAGTGGAGTGCTGCTAAGAGTTCTTGGGATTCCTCTTAACATGTTTACAGTTATGTTTGCCATAGGTCGCTTGCCCGGATGGATCAGCCAGTGGAAGGAAAGTGTGGACGATCCTGACTGGAAGCTTCACAGACCCAGGCAGGTTTATATCGGGCCTGAGAAGAGGGATTACGTGCCCATTGAGAAAAGAAGGTAAGGGTGGCCTGAGTTCATGACTATTCAGTAGCAAAGGAAAGGAGCAGGCAGTGGACCTAGAGATTTTTGAGAGTATGGATGGAGCAGAGCTTCGCAAATATATCCAATTTCTGTTATGGCACTACAGAGTCGTGGATGCGTTCTGGTTTATCTACGTTGGAGAGCGTTTCGACCAAGCTACGGCAGAGAGGATAAATGAAAAAGTCTGGAGCCGTGTAGCGGGAATGGCGGCCAAAGATCTGGTTTCCAGATTTGAGATTAAGGAAAAGGGACTAAGAGGCTTTGTAGATGCTCTCAAACTTTTCCCCTGGCATATTCTAGTTGGTTACAAGATAGAGGAGGCAGATGATGAAGTCGTGATCTCTGTATCATCATGTCCTACGCAAGAGGCTCGACTGAGACGTGGCCTGGGCGAATTCGTGTGCAAGGAAATGCACAGAGGAGAATTTGACAGCTTTGCCAAGGCAATAGACGAGCGAATCCAGGTAGAATGCCTTTTTGCCCCACCTGATCCCCACCCAGATGATCTGTTTTGCAAATGGCGCTTTCGTCTTAGTGCTGGCAAAGAGCAGGAGGGAGCTACGAGGTAGCGGGAAACATTGGCAGCAGGAAGTGATAGGCCTTACCTGATAGACTCGAAAAAGCTTGAGGAGCTTTACCAGGCTTACAACAGTAGGAATTTTGTCCATCCAGATCCGCTTGAATTCCTCTATGGTTTCCCCGAGCTTCGAGACCGGGAAGTAGTAGCACTAGTGGCCTCTTCACTTGCCTATGGGAAGGTGAAGCAGATTCTTAGAAGCATATCTCTTGTTCTTGAGAGGATGAACCCCTCACCATTTGACTTCCTTATGAAGACGACCAGGGCTTCTCTTTTTTCCAGTTTTGCCGATTTCAAACATCGATTCACATCCGGCAAAGACCTTTCATGGATGTTGTGGGGTGCTAGGCGTGCCATTGAAAAACATGGTTCACTTTATCAGTGTTTTCTCTCCGGCTATTTCCCTGATCAGACCACGGTTATTCCTGCCCTTTCAAACTTTGTCCGCGAACTGCGCTCAGGGCCCTCTGCGTGCCGTGATGGGTTCCTCCCCTCACCGGGGAAAGGCAGTGCATGTAAAAGGCTAAACCTGTTCCTCAGATGGATGGTCAGGCATGATGATGTGGATCCTGGTGGATGGCCCGTGGTTCCCCCCTCCAAGCTGGTCGTACCTCTTGATACTCATATGCACAGATTTGGACTGACATGTAATTTAACAAAACGCAAGCAGGCTGACATGCGCACTGCCTTGGAGATTACGGATGCCTTCCGCAAAATGGTGCCGGAGGATCCCGTGCGCTATGATTTTGTTCTGACCCGTTTTGGAATTCGCGCTGACATGGGTGGGGCATGTGTCTCAGAAAAATTTGTTCCATTCGCTAGGAGCCTCTAGTAATGCCTTTTGGAGGAGAAAATGAAAATTTTTATGACCGGTGGAACTGGCTTTGTCGGAAGAAAACTGGCTGGAAAGCTGGGCCAGGAAGGTAACGCGGTCACTGTGGTAACACGCGGTGCGAGTAAGAAGGCGTCTTTGGCGGAAGGGATTTCATACATCCAGGCAGACCCCACGCGGCCGGGCAAGTGGCAGGAGAAAATTGCCGAGCACGATGTTGTGATTAATCTGGCCGGTTCCTCTATTTTCAGGCGGTGGTCCAAGGCTGCGAGAGAGGAGATAAGGCAAAGCCGCATTGCCACGACTGAAAACCTGGTGCAGGCCCTGGAAGCGAGGAAAGGTAAAGAAACATCTTTTCTGAGTACTTCAGCAGTTGGTTATTACGGATTTCAAGGGGACAGGGCGCTTGATGAAAGTGACTCCCCAGGGCAGGGTTTCCTTGCAGATGTTTGCAAGGAGTGGGAGTCTAAAGCACTTGGAGCCGCGAGCCACGGGGCGAGGGTCGCTATCTGTAGATTCGGGGTTGTGCTAGGTAGAGGCGGTGGGGCTTTGCAAAAGCTGGTTTCTGTCTTTAGGTGGCACCTGGGGACTCAGCTTGGCAGCGGAGAGCAATGGCTCTCCTGGATTCATGAAGAGGATTTGGCTCAGATCTATCTCTATGTGCTCAAGCACAGGGAGATAACCGGAGCTCTCAACTGCACTTCACCCCGTCCTGTAAAAAATCGGGAACTGACAAAAATTCTTGGGGAAGTTCTGGGTAGGGGCACATTCTTGCCTCCGGCACCAGGCTTCATTGTTCGCCTGGTTCTGGGGGAATTTGGAGATCTCTTCCTGAAAGGCCAGAAAGCCTTGCCTGCAAAACTCCTCCAGTCAGGTTTCACCTTCAAATTCCCTGACCTCAGGGAGGCACTGCAAAACTTGCTTTCCTGAATTTTGAATTCGGTCTGCAAAAAGGGATTCCATGCTGAACAAATGAAATACCCTTTTCGCAGTGAGCGACCACCAGCTAAACTACAGTGACATTCACCGCAGCAGGGCCCTTTCTGCCCTGTTCGATGTCAAAGGTCACCCTGTCTCCTTCTTTGAGCGATTTGAATCCCGAACCATTGATCCCTGAATGATGGACAAATACATCGGGTCCTTCTTCCTGCTCAATGAAGCCGTAACCTTTCCTGTCGTCAAACCATTTTACGATTCCATTCGCCATTGCGACAACCTCCTCCTTTCAAATAGTTTCTAACGGTTCCAAACTTCAGGTTGCCACTCTTGACAAATGGATGCTTACCTGAAACGAAACCCCGGCACAGCAAGCTGCGCGCCTTGTGCTTGAGATAGGGATGATAGCAAATTCTTGCTCAAAATCAAGCCAATAATTAACAAATCTCCATTTTGCTACTATGGGGACAAACCTCCCATGTTTCCAGCTATTTCTTGTATTGTAATTCAAACTGAGTGATTTCTTGACCTAACATAGCTTTTTCTCTATACTTTTAGTTGAGAGGCTTCCAGGGCTGAAGTTTTTCTCGCTATTTTTTTGGCAATACTTGAGCCACTCTAAAACCAGGAACAGGAAAAGTAATGTTTATTGACAATATCCTGGGCAATTTTTCAAACGACCTCGCTATAGATCTTGGAACATCCAACACTTTGATTTTTGCAAAAGGCAAGGGAATCATTCTGAATGAACCATCGGTTGTGGCTATCAGAAAAGATGAGGTTGGGGCCGGCAATGTACTGACGGTTGGGAAGGAAGCCAAGATGATGCTTGGTAGAACTCCTGACAGAATTGAAGTGATTCGGCCAATGAAAGACGGGGTTATAGCCGATTTCGAAGTTACAGAGGAAATGCTGAGATATTTTCTCAAGAAATGCTATCGCAAGAGGACTCTTGTAAGACCCAGGATCGTCGTCTGTGTCCCGGTTGGAATAACATCGGTCGAGAAAAAGGCTATTCTGGAGTGTGCAAAATCAGCCGGTGCCAGCGAAGTGTATCTTATCCAGGAGCCCATGGCAGCGGCAATAGGGGCCGGAATGCCTATTCATGAGCCTACGGGTAACATGATTATTGATATTGGAGGGGGAACCACCGAGGTCACGGTCATTTCTCTTGGAGGTATTGTTTACAGTGAGTCCGTGCGGGTTGCAGGCGACAAGATGGACGAAGCTATTGTCCAATATATCAACAGGAACTATAATTTCCTCATAGGCGCGGGAACTGCCGAGATGATGAAGATCAGTATAGGTAACGCTTTTCTGGGAGAGAAGGTTGAAACGGTAGAGATAAAAGGCCGTGACCTTGTCACAGGGATTCCAAAAATTCTGGCTGTTGACTCAGAGGAAATAAGGCAAATGATCTCCGAAGAGGTGAATACAATTATCCAGACTGTTCTGAGCGCCCTCGAACAGATGCCGCCGGAGCTTTCATCCGACATTTTGGACAGGGGAATGGTCTTGACAGGAGGGGGTTCTCTTCTGAAGAACCTCGACATCCTCCTCCGAGAAGAAACAAATGTTCCCGTTACAGTTGCCGAAGAGCCCCTCTACACCGTGGCCTTGGGTGCGGGTAAGATTCTCGATAACTTTTCACTTCTGAAAGAGGTTATGATAGAGTAAAAAATAGGGAGTCCACCTGGGGGCTTTTCGCAGAACATTAACCCCATTAGAAAAGCCCTCGTAGCCGCGAGTGGCAATATAGACCAGAAAGGAGCAGGAGGTTTGCTTTGAATACGATAGGGATTGGCTTTTCAGAAAGAGATCTTGATTTTCTAGTAGAGACAGTCCATCCGGGAGTCTCAGATAAGGCCAGGCTAAAAGAGATCATTAGAGAAGATGAAGATTTTCGGAACAAAATAATCGCTGATGACAAGGTCTTCAGAAAAATCATGGATGACGAGGAAATATTGGTGAAGATCTCTCCTCTTCTGTTCTTTGATATTTTGCTCAGAAGGGCTGCAAGCGACCTTGCAAAGCAGAGCTACACGGTAGAAAAGACGAGTTCAATGAGGATACCGGTATTTGACGCGAAAGATGTTGCAAAACTTTTGACCAATGAATCGCTTGTCTTATACCTTGCCGACATGCTCTCCTCTTTCACCAGGGTGGAAAGCTATGTCATTTCCTTCAGGGTGAGAAAGGGAATCTGGAAGAAAATACGTTTTAGCGACCTGGACATCCATAGCCTCATCAGCTTTTCTGAGGCGGTAGGAGACGAGTACAGACTCGGCCTGTACAAGAGAATTGCCGATATTTGTCTTTTTGTTCTGGGCTTGTTCCCTGACTTTGCAGAACGGGAGTACCGGTATCCCTATTCAGGTGAGCTGAGGCCGAAGATTCCCGGCAAGCTGAGGATCAGCCCTGAGGACTATGAGAAGGAAGGGCGGAAATTCTACAAACTGGCAGCAGAACATAAATCCGCCAACGAGCTTGAGCTATCGGAAATTTTCTGGGCTCTTCACGAAAACTTCGAAAAGGCGAAAAAGCCCCTAAATTTTATAGCTGAACACTATCTCCATTACAGGAGAGACCAACTTTTTGGATAGACCGAGCACCTTCGAATAGAAAGAGCGGAAAAGTGATGCCCGTGTTGTTTTGTGTCGGCATGCCATAGGGCTTTTAATGAACTTCCCCGCCGCAAGCAGCGGGGTATCAATCGGAAACCATCTTAACCGCCCCAAGGGGCGGAGAATCAAACGCTTGTCCGCCTCTGGCGGGCTTGTCCGCCTCTGGCGGATTGAACCAAGGGCTGACCAGGGATGGCCGCATCCTGGACATTCTCATGCGCGGAGAGGTGTACTCGGATCGAGAGGGCGGTGAAGAAGGCCAATTGCTGATACTGAGAGATATTACTCAGGAAAAAAAGGAGGTCTTCTTCAAGGGAGCAGCTTATGACGATATATCAACGGAAGAACAGGTGAAAGAAGAGCGATTCCCTGCGGACAAGGGCATTTCCGGAAGGGTCCTGAAAACAGGGCAGCCGGCCTTGGTGGAAGATGTCAGGAAAGACCCTGATTTCTATCCTATCGTAGACGAGCAACTCCAGTTCCATACCCATGACATTCTGAGTGTTCCTTTAAGAGGAAAGGGGATAACATGGAAGAGCAAGCTGGGAAAGTGACAATGAATGGGAAACCTGGGCTCTGACGTCCAGGTGCTTGTAATAAGTATGGATCTACCATTTGCCCAGAAACGATGGTGTGGTGCGGCAGGGGTGGACAGGGTGATGACCCTATCCGGTCATAAGAGCGCGTCCTTCGGTAATGCGTACGGGGTGTTGATCCAGGAACTGCGGTTACTGGCTAGAGCGGTCTTTGTACTCGATCGCGAGGGAGTCATCCGCTACATTCAAATAGTAAAAGAGATTACGGAAGAACCTGATTACGGAGCACGGCTGAAAGCGGTGAATAGATTGGTGTGAGGTCGAGCTCGTAATATGGTTAAGTGTCTGAATTGAACCGCACCGCGTATCGCTAAAGATAGGAGGGGATAGTCGTGCAAAAGAAAGCAAAAGAACCTCAGGTTGCTGAGGAGCTGGAAAAAGAAAAAAAGCGAAGAAGAGCTCCCATACTGTACAACAGCTCCTAGTGCCGAACATCACCGAGCCCACGGCGAGGATGAACCGTGTGACGATGCTACCAGCGGTACAGAGGAATGAAATGAGGCGGGTTGGTCCTAGGATTGGAGACACTCACCTCATGACCACAGTTGTCTTTATTCCCTTTGAGCCGAGTTCGGCAACCAGGCTCTTGGCTCCTTCCTGGGTATAAAAGGCGCCTGTAAAAAGCTTTACCCTTCCGTCCTGTGCTGGAATGGCATAGGGACAGTAACCCAGTCTGAGGAGCTCAAGGGATAATCTCTTGAGTTCTTCTTTGTCGGAATAAATGCCAATGAGGTTTGTATATTTCGTTGCCTTGACCTCGGCATCCCTCAGCTGCCTTTTCTGGATGAAAGCTTCCGCTTTTTCTTTGCTTGGGAAGTGCCCTTCGAAAACCCTGTACCAAGTCCCTTTCTGGCCGAGATCCACCTTTACCCAGTAAGGGTTCAACCCTCTTTTCTGGTAAAGGGCGACGGCCCTCTTGGCACGAGCAAGAGTTTTGAAAGCTCCGAGGTAAATGGAGTAAGGGTAAAGGAGAGCATTGGCTTCGCGAACAGGAGGGCTTTTTGGAGGTTCTTGTTTGGCTAAGGTCACTTTTGGGTGAGAAGACTTTGCTAACTCGCCGGTCTGCGGAGTAGGAAGGGGGAGTGTCTTTTTTTGCCGGGTCACTTGTGACGATTTTACTTCTTTGACCTGTCGTGGTGGTGGAGGAGAGGGCTTTTTTGCAAGTTTTGGTGGAGGTAGCGTGTGGGACTCACCCCGGGAAGACGGCGGCCTCTTGACAGCCACCCCTCCAGACGCTTTACCAGGTTTGGTCACACGACTTTTCGTCGGTACTGACTTTTGTTTTGGAATTACAAGGTTGGGGAATTTCTCCCCTTTGAAATAGAAAGTATAGGCAGCTGCCAAAACAACCAACAAAACAAACAAGAGGGCGGCTCTTGAGGCAGTCTTACTCCCGGGTTTTTTCTTTGTGGAAGGCTGTTTCTTTTCTTTGCGCCTGGTTTCTTTTTTGACTTTTGGCTTCTTAGCCTGCTTGCTTTCCGGTGCCGGTTTTATTGATTCTCCTTTTACTCCCTCCCCGCTTTTTTTTAGCTTGTTTTCTTCGCCCTTTCTTTTTTCTTCTGCAATCGCTTCTCTGAAGACATTTTCGAATATCTCGCCGCTATCAGAAAGAGAGTCTTTTTGATTATCGTGGCTGTTCTTTTTGTCAGTCATACCTTTTCTGCGCTACCGCGGGTCGCAGATCCAATAACAAAGAAGAGGGTCAGAGCTTCTATCCGCGCTATTTTGTGGGTATTATACCGTTTGAGGTAACTTATTGCAAGCCTTGCCTTTTCCTGGCCTAGGTCATAGGAAAACACTCAAAATGTCTCTATTAGCCGAATATCTTGGAGAGTTCATCCTGGTGGTAGACAGGAAGTGGGAAAGACCCTTCTTCCTTTTTGATCGCCATGCCTTTTTCCTTGTCAACAAAGGTGCCGATACGTGCCGCCGGGATTCTTTCTGATGACAGGGCGTCAATCACATTCTGGGTCGCTTCCGGGGACACAGCTATTAGCAAGGAACCGGATGCAAATGTTCCCAGAGGGTTAACACCAAAATGCCTGCAAAGTTTAAGGGTTTCCTCTGTGACCGGTATTCGGTCAACATATACTTCAACCCCGAGGTTGCTTGCAATTGCAAGTTCAAAAATACCTGTGGCTATGCCACCTTCAGTTGGATCATGGAGAGCATGGACTCCACTGAGAGGTGTTACGATCATTGCCTCTTTGACCACGCTAATACCTGGATCGTGCAGATAGTTCTTTGTCTTCTTAACCAGGGCCTCCGGGAAGTAAGTTTTGAGTTCTTCCTCTTTTTCAAGGGCCATTATAGCGGTTGCTTCGATAGCAGCACACTTTGTCATCAAAAGCTCATCCCCAGGGAGAGCACCTGAACTGGGTTTCAGGTCTCCACTTCTTACTTCCCCCAGCATTTGTCCCGCAACTACCGGGTTGTTGACGCTTCCCGTTATTTCCGTGTGCCCGCCACAATAACTTACACCCAGTGCCTTGCAGGCTTGGGATATCTGGGAAAAGACTGTCTCTATGTCTCCTGCACGGCTTCCCTCTGGCATAAGAACGGTGGCAAGGAACCACAGCGGTCTTCCACCCATTACAGCGATGTCGTTTGCATTGATATTTACCACGTAGTGTCCAACGTGCGCGGTAGCATGGGTTATGGGATCTGTTTTTGCCACTATGAGAGTTGAACCCATGTCAATGACGGTGGCATCTTCACCGATATGGGCCCCTACAAGAATCCGGCCCCCCCTCTGTGTGTAGTTCTTTATGAATGAAGCCAGAATTTGAGGGTCTATTTTTCCCTTAGGAAGCGTAGAATTCATAGTCATAAACCCTGTTTCTTGGTAAAGGGTAGGAGTGAGCCTCCGATCTATGGTTTGCAAAATATCCCATTATTCTAATAAGTCAAGCTCTGCTTGCTAGCCAGGCACTCAGGAAACACTACGGTTCAGCTAAGAGATTTATAAGTATTCAAATTAAAACTTTTTTAAAGATAATTTAACTAAAGATACTTTGAAATACCCTATGTCTTTAGCCCCCCACGCTTCGACAAGAAGATTTTCCTTGCATAATTCAGAAAAACTCCTATAGTAGAGGCAATACTAACAGCTTTTCCCACACTTTTTGCCCCCTTTTAAGAATAGGACATTAATGGTTTCTCGCGTGGTTAGGGCGATCGGCTCATAGCAGCGTTGGCGCTATAAAGTCGTTCCCAAGGCCGGAGAAACTTTGCACTTATGGGGGGAGGGAGCTTTCTATGCACTTGAGAAAATTTACCTTAGTGCTTCTGCCGGAAGAAAAAGGCCGGTTGAAAAAGCTGAGGCTTTCTTACCTAGCAGTTTACGCTTTTGTTTCTATGCTGCTCGCTGGAGCGGGCATCTGCACATGGACAATCCTTGATTACCGGTCCATGAAGGCAAAGGTGCGCCTGCTTGAAGAATATCAACAAGCAAGTGCTCAGCATGAGCAGGAACTTGTCTTCATGGCAGAGAGAATAGGTCGCATGAAGATGGAGGCCGATGAACTAAAGGCCCACTATGAAGATATAGATGCCATGCTGAAAAGGGTAGCGGGCAGTAGTCCCAGTGTTTTGCTTGGAGTGGGGGGCTCTGAAAGTTACCAGGAGCCAAGTTTACGGTTTGATTACCCTTCCCGGAGGTCACTCATTTGCCTCATGCATGACTCCCTTGAGGATTTGGATCAGGAGATGAATGAGATCAGGCTTACTGCTTTCGAAGTGGGCCGATTTTTGAAGCATGATACCCAGGAGGATGCAGGAGAGCCCAAATCCATTGCAGAGCTCTTGCCTGAACAGGATAGAGAACACATACGAAAACAGCTCAAGGCTGTTGCTATCGAGCTGGGCCTGGAACCCAGCCTCGCTTTTGGGATTGCGAAGGTGGAGTCGCAATATGATCCTGCCCGGGTTTCTCCCCGGGGTGCGGTTGGTGTGCTGCAAGTGATGCCCCAGTTGGCATGGCACAAATTCAATGTACCACGCGAATGGCTTTTCAATCCCCAGGTCAATATACGTGTGGGGCTCACCTGGATGAAAACGCTACTAAATAGGTTTGATCATAACCTTGATCTCGCTCTGGCTGCGTACAATGCAGGAACCCGAAGAGTGGTTAAGGCCGGGTATGACATCCCGGCTATTAAGGAAACCCGGGATTATGTGAAAAAAGTCAAAGAGGCCATGAAAACAGAAGGCTAGCTATTCCCCTTTCCGCTGGTACTCTCCCCCATGCCATCACTCAAGGAGCCCCAGCCTGAATCAAGAAATTTCTTTTTTGCCCCTGCCTTTGCAATGTTGCTCCAAACCCAGATCTTCTGCCGTTATGGTATCATGGATCAAAACGCTGTGTTTTGAGAGTTCTCAGATTGCCGGTAAGGTGCGAGATGCAAGGTGGCAAGGAGCGGTTGAAGGCTTCGTCTTGAGCTCAGCCGCAACGCAGCGCTACAGTGGAAACTTTGACAGCGGGCCAGGGTTGCTTCTATTTAAAACAGCGGTTATGATTGCAAAAGGCTCAAAACGATAGAAGTATCTTGGCGGCGCCGCACATCTAACTGGGGCTTATGAATATGCTCTACGGCCGGTACAGATTTTCCTGCCGACTTGAAACCCGCGCAATTCTTCCGCCTTATAAAGGTTCAACCTTCCGAGGTGTACTTGGGCGTTCTCTTAAGAGGGTGGTTTGCGCCTTGAAAAGGCAGCCGTGTGAAGATTGTCTTCTTAAAGAACGCTGCCTTTATACCAGGGTTTTCGAGACCGCGTTATCTGTTGAAAAACACAAAGGCGGGCGATCCGGGGAACCGCCGCATCCTTTTGTAATAGAACCTCCCCTTACAACGAGGACTGAGTTCAGTGCCGGAGAGGCCTTTGAGTTTCATTTGCTCCTGTTTGGCGAGGTAAATTCGAGTCTTCCCTATTTTGTTTACGCATTTGAACAAATGGGGAAAAAGGGGATAGGCAGAAAAGTAAACGGTGAAAGAGGGCGCTTCTGCCTTGAAGAAGTAGGCAGCCAGGGTGAAACAGTATTCAATGCTGAGGAGCGCACTATAAGGCGGTTGGAGAATTTTGAAGATCTCCGTATACTGCCCCCTTCCAAGGAAACTGACGAAGCGGTAGCCATTAAGGTCCATCTGGAGACTCCCCTGAGGCTGAAGTTTAACAACCGCTTGGCCCGGGAACTGCCTTTTCACGTGTTGGTACGCGGCGCGCTCAGGAGAGTATCATCCCTTATGGATTACTATGATAATGAAGAGCCTCTGCTCGACTACAGGGGCATGGTGCAAAGAGCCTCGCTGGTCAGTATTGTTGACCGCCGGGTTCAGTGGCACGACTGGCGGCGCTATTCTTTTCGGCAGGACCAGGCCATGCTGCTGGGCGGGATGTTGGGGTCTGTCACTTATGAGGGAAAACTTGGCGAGTTCATACCCCTTATTGAGCTTTGTAGCAAGATTCACCTGGGAAAACAAACCTCCTTTGGCCTCGGAAAAATCAGGGTGGAGATCTTGAAATGAAGAACATCCTGCTGGCCGTATGTGGACTGAGCCCACAGGTAATCACAGAGACGTTGTACGCTTTGCATCAAAGTCTCCGCCCGGTTGATGCAATTCATGTTATCACAACAAGAGAGGGCAAGGAAAAGATCTTCGCGCAGCTCTTGGCCGGCGGGAGTGGCCATTATTTCAAGTATCTTGAGGAGTACGGCATTCCCTCTTCCTCAATTGATTTTGGCCCGCAGAACGTGCATGTCGTTACCGACCAGCACGGGGTCGAAATACCTGACATCGGGGATGAAACGGATAATGAGCGCCTGCTTAGCATGTGCCTGGACCTGGCCTTCCGTTTCACAGCGGATCCAGATACGGCTGTATTTTTCTCTGTGGCCGGTGGAAGGAAAACCATGAGTTCCTGTCTTGCCGTGGCAGCCCAGATGTACGGCCGCAAACAAGACCGATTGTTTCATGTGCTGGTCTCTCCAGAGTTCGAAAGCAACCGGGATTTCTTCTATCCACCTAAGGCATCCAGAACCATAGAACTTCACGACAACAGTGGTCAGCCTTTTTACAAGGAAACAAGGTACGCGAAAGTGAACCTGATACCCATACCCTTTGTCTCCATAAGGGAAAGGCTGTCAGATACTCTCTTAAAGACGCCAAAAGATCCCTCCACCTTGATGCTCTCCCTTGTAAAAGAGGCGCCAGTTCGGCTCACTGTAAACCTCTTGGAAAGAAAACTCGTTTATAAAGGCCTCGAGCTGGATCTTATGCCGGCCAGGATAGCACTTTATGCCTTTTTCGCTCTTCAGAAAAAGGATTGCCCTTCTGCCGCTTCTTCTTTCATGCCAAGTGCCTCCCTCATCTTTGCGACCGGCTCCTTTTGCTGGAGTCGCAGACAAAGGTGTTTCTTGTGTGAAGAATTTCATGTAGTTGACTTGATTTCAGTTTTGTAATATGAAACTCAGAGGAACTCGGCCTTGCTTTTTGTAACCCTAACATAGGACAACAAGTGGGCTATCATAACTCGAAGACTATACGCCCCCGTTCCTTCACCCGGCTGAAGGATGGGGTTTTTTATTTTGTAGCCATTGCAGCAACGTTGCAATACTGGGAAACAGGACTAGCTCTGACTTAGAATAACCAAAGATCATCAGTGATGGGAAAGACGACCATGAAGTTAGATCTTGTTACAACCACCATATATAGAATACGAGCGCAATGCTGCCTTGGCGGATTTATTGGAACTCCTCGAAGGATGGCATCTGAATGTATATCAGATCCATAACGGTCATGTGGGGGACCTGGCAAACTCACTGTGCTCAGAAGAGAGGGGGCTTTAGCACTTTTTAACTACCAAAGACGTCAACAAATGGTTATTGCAGTTTAGCAGAATATATAGCGGGAGGAATAGATGTCCTTTTATATTTCACGATTTAAAAATAGGGAGTCAATAGAATTTGACGTTGAAGTCGTTACACCTATGTTTCTCGGAGGCGCCGAAAAAAGTAACGCCGAGCTTAGGGTCCCTTCGATCAAAGGAATGCTCAGATTCTGGTGGCGGGCGATGTGTGGAATTGATGACTTAAATACAATGCGCAATGAAGAAGCAAAAATTTTCGGTTCGATAGACAAAAAATCGACTTTTGCGATGAGGATTGGGAAGACAAATCATTTAAGGTCTGTCATGAAAAATTTACCTCAGGGGAAAAAGTTTGAAGTCAGGAGCAGAAGCAGGAATAGATCATTTAAATTGGGAATAATCGATTACCTTGCTTTTGGAATAAGGGATCACAAAAAAGGCTATACAAGAATGCATATACCTGCTGGCAGTAAATTCCAACTTTGTTTTGACTTTTATACTGACGAGCATAAAAAGAGCGTTCTAAGGGCATTTCATGCTCTTATCAAATACGGTGGCCTAGGGGCAAAGTCGAGAAACGGATTCGGATCAATTACTGTAAGTAGCAAGGGAACTGGAGGTTTCGAATTTAGAGGTCAAATGAAGGAGTTTACGGCTGTAAATGACAAGTCAAAACTATTCGATCAATTCGGCGTGCATGATGGATGGGAAGACGCTTTGTCAGAGATAGGCATGGCTTACAAAGATGCAAGATTAAACCTCGAAAAAAAACATCAATATGACAAAAGATTGTTGATTGCAAAGCCCATAGTGCAAACTGGAAGCGGAAATGAACGTCATGCCAAGCCCTATTTTCTCCATGTCAACAAGCTGGATAACGGGAGATACCAGGGCCAAATTCTTTTTATGCCGTACCAATATTATCAAAGAAACAAGCGGGAAAAATATCTGCGAATTTGCGAGAAAATGAACAAGAAGATCGCCGAAGCGGCTAGGGGGTAGGATATGGGGTTTGAAAAACCGGACACTCGTTACTGGGACGATAAATTCGCAGCCTATCTGCATGATCCTTTTGACAAAGTATTTCAAATTAAAGGCCATGGAGAAAGAGCGGCCGATTTACTCGAAATATTCGGGCTTCAAAAACCTAACGAAGAATTCTGGAAAAAGGCGGACAGCATAGCGGCGGGTTTTGAACGGGGTCAGGTACCGTCCCACAGCTCTGATCCCCAAAAGAATGGGGCCGTGGATTTTCAGAAGAGGCCTGTATTGACCCATCCCACCTCAAGGAAAGCCCGGTTGGAAATGAATTTCAGTGATATGACCGCCCAGAATATTGAAAAGATTCACGGGGAGTTGGCCGCTTTTTTGAAGGAAAATATCGGAATAAAAGCTGGTGCAGGTGGCTACTCAGACGAATTTAAAGGTGACCACAAAAGATTTGCGATAGCCCGTTTTCTATATACCCATCTTGTCTTACGCTTCAGGCTGGCGCATAAAAATGTAGGCGGCATCGGAGCACTTTGGCACCGGCTGCCAGCCGACTCCAGATTTCCTGACCATTCTATCTGGCAGCATAACTCCCTTGTCTCTGCCCTGTACTCCTGCATGAGCCTGGCCAAGGATGAAAGCCAGGTCGGCATGATGGTCTTCAGTATAACTCCGGTGCAGGGGTTTATCGCCAGGGCAAGGAAACTTAGAGACTACTGGACCGGCTCTATCCTCCTTTCCTGGCTGGCTTTTGAGGGAATCCGGTGGATTATCGAGAACCTAGGCCCAGACCACATCTTGTATCCATCACTTGTGGATCAACCGTTGATCAATGCATACCTGGCAAGAGAATGGAAAACCGATCCGGTATCGTCCTATAATACTGTGAAGGGAATTGCCTCTTTCCCGAACAAATTTCTTTTTCTGCTTCCATTAAATCAGACCAAGGCGATCGGGGTGGCCATAACCGATCATATCAGGGATGCGTGGTCTGTTGTTTGGCGTGAGGTAGCAGAAAAAATCATTTCTGGAACCGATAATAAAAACGGGCACATCAAAGAGATGTTCGAGCGGCAGAATGAAAACTTCTGGGACATGCAATGGGCCACAGTCAAGTTGCTCGACAGGGATGACAGGGCAGAATTCGCGGAACTTCTTCCTCTAAACAAGTTTAAAAAACAGTGGGATATCCTGGAAATTTTCAATGAACTAATAAGGGACAAGCCTTTTTATGAAAGCAGTGGCCGCGGTATCCTTTATTCTGTTTCACACTCACTCGTGCAGGCCGCACTCGCGGCCCAGAAGGCCCAAAAAAAGATTACGAGAGCGCCAGAGCCCGGTGAAAAGTGCCATCTTTGTGGCGAGTTTGAGGTCTTGCACGCGAAAAAGCACAAGGAAGGAGCCCCCGTCACCGAGTATAAAGCCGACATTGACCAATTCTGGGAGAGGTTCAAACAAGGTTGGAAAGCCGAGTTTGACTTTGAGGCCAATGAAAGGCTCTGCTCGGTCTGTCTTGTCAAAAGGATCGCTTACAGGGTCTTTGGGGAAAAAACCCACCACATTCTTTCGGAAAGCTTTCGCGACATGGAATTTTACCCCTCCACAACGCAGATAGCCCTCTACAACCGTTTCAAAAGAGAAAGGATAACAGATAAAAAGGACCAGTATAGAATAGCGCAAGAATACCACCAAAAGCCCAACGAGCAGGCCGAGAACCGCGACAGCTATTACGCCATACTGCTGATGGATGGTGACCACATGGGCAAGCTCGTCAACGGCGAGACCCTCGCATCGACCTGGGATTCGGCCATGCATCCAGACATCGTCAAAAGACTTAATGGCCCTAGTTTCAGCAAAAAATACCAAAAAGCATGGGAGACCATATTTGCCGATCACCCTAAGAGACTCCTGACCCCTTCGATCCACGCGGCCATATCCGAGGCCCTTGGTGATTTTTCCATCTACGGGGTTGCCAAAATCGTCAAGCAAAATGAGGGAAGGCTTATCTATGCCGGTGGTGATGATGTCTGCGCTGTACTTCCAGTGGATACAGTCCTGGAGGCCGCCAGGGAGATCAAGAATTATTACAATTCCGCCTTCAGATTACTAACGGACAATGGGAGTAATGATGTCTCTTCAGGCTGGCGTCCTGAGCCTGGCAAACTGTCAGTCTGCCTGGGCGATGAGGAACAGAACGGGATATCGATATCGGCCGGAATTCTGATCTGCCATCACAAAGAAAACCTGACCATGATGATAAGGGAAGCGCATGACCTCCTTGATCAAAAAGCCAAGAATGAAACCGGTAGAAACGCATACGCCATAGAATTGAGGAAGCGTGCGGGGGGTTCAAGGTTCTTTGCCAGGAAATGGAACGATCCAGCCTGGAAGGCTTTTAATGAAATCGGGGGACTGATAAGCAGTAAGAATAAGCAGAAAATTTCGAAATCACTCGTTTATCGGCTTGAGAGATTCCGGCCTGGAATTGAAGCGATTCTGGAAAAGGACAATTATTCTGATTTGCTGGCAAAATTCATTTCAAAACAGCTTGACCGTTCTATATTGGCTAATCCAGGAGAAAGTGACGAAAAAAGATTGAAAGACTTCGCGAAAAAAATGGTCGAGATTGTGGTTGAAAAAAATAAGGAACAAAAGCGGGTGTATCAGCCCGAGGGCCTGATTGTGGCAGCATTCATCGCAGACAAGGGGGGTAAATGATGAACTGGTACAGCTTTGAACCGGCCGATACCCTGTTTTTCAGGGGTGCCCAACCCATGAACATCGGCGAAAACCACACTGCCGCGGCCGAGTTTCCGCCACCGGCTCAGACGATTGCAGGTGCGTTGAGAACCGCTGTTTTAAGGCAGAACAACGTCTCAATAGGCGACTATTATTTGACCCCGGTAAATGAAAGGATAATGAGCTTGATAGGCTCGGCAGATAGAGCCGCAGGATTTCTCGTTATCGGTCCCTTGTTCAGACTGGGTGACGCGGTGTTCACACCCGCTCCCTATTCTTGGTTCACAGACAAAAGAGATACTCCCAAAGGAAATGTCAGGGTATACCGGTCTCGCCCTATAAACAACGGTCTGGTCGTGAATTCAACGGGGTCTCTTTATTGGGTCAAAGGTGAAGAAGGGGAATTGGAAACCCTCGGTGGCCGGTGGATTTTGCTCTCAGATCTACATTCACAAAAAAAAGAGGTCCATGTGAAGCACCTTCATGATTTTTTTGTAGATGAACCAAGAACCGGGATAGCCCTTGAGAAAAACAGGAGGGTAAGACAGCACCACATATACTCTTTCACCCATGCTAGATTGAGAACGGGGGTAAGTATTGTTTTCGGTGTGGATAAAGACTTGCCGCTTGCCGAGGAAGGGATCCTGAAGCTGGGAGCCGAACAACGGTTCGGCATCTACCGAAAAATTTCTGCCATCCAAACAAAGCACAGCAATACCGGACTTTACTTGTCCCTTTCTCTGGTGGAGGGGACTAAGGAAGCAAACAATGCTGTTGTGGCCACGGGCAAGGTCAAATATCTCGGCGGTTGGGACATGAAAAAGGGTTTTCACAAGCCGATGAAAGGCTATTTTCCACCAGGTTCAGTATTCGACAAGAAATTGAATGGGAATTTCATCGAATTATAAGGGGGTAGGTTATGCTGAAAAAAGAGCTTTGTTCCATTTGTAAATTTTACGCGGTTTCGCCAATTCATGCCGGGAGCGGCGCTTCAACCTCGGCCGTTGACCTGCCAATACAAAGAGAGCGACACACGAACTGGCCTCATATCCAGGCCTCTGCGATGAAAGGGGCCTTCAGGGCGCACTATAGGGAATTTCACGACAAATCAAATAATAAGCAGGTTATCAATCTCATCTTTGGCTCTGATGAGCAAGATGGCTGGGACAGGGACAAAGACAACCTGCCCGGCGCTGTCTCGATTTCTGACGCCAGACTTTTGGCGTTTCCTGTTCGTTCCAATGTGGCCCCATTTGTGTGGATCACTTGCCCGTCGGTTCTAAAAAGGCTCAAAACTGACCTGGAATATATCAGCATCGATTCGGAAATAAATATCGAGGAAAGGGAAGTGCAAGGCTACGATGCCCTCTGGATCGGAGATGAAGCACCAGAAAAACAAATCGTGCTGGAAGATGCTGTTGTCAACATAGCCGGCAAGATAAAATTAAGGTTTTTGGCTGAAAAATTTTCCGAACTAACGCGGCTGATATTGGTTTCAGACGAGATATTCGACTATGCCGTATCATGCTGTACGGAGATCCAGACGCATATCAAAATCGATTCCAAAACCGGGACCGCCGATGATGGAGCATTAAGGTATCAGGAGTATTTGCCCTCTGACTCCGTGCTTTATTCCATTTTTCATTACAGCGGCCGGGATCTATGCGAAATAAACAATAAAGATAATGACGGTGAACTTGCAAAATTGATCCAGGACATGCAGGCCGAACAGATAAAAAAGCATGTGCAAGAGACCGCAAGAGATTTTATCCAGATCGGCGGTGATGAGACCCTCGGCAAGGGGATATGCAAATTGGAATGGATTGACGGAGGTGCGGCATGAAAACGAGAACACTCGGACAAAAAAGGGCCAACTACGCCTTGGAGAAGGTGCTTGCCATACCGGAAAACACAAAAAAGGATTTCAAGTCTTTTTCAGCCGGAGCGCCTTCAACCATCCTGCAAAACGGTTTTGGCCAGGCAATGGCCTATTGGTTGTCTAAAGGCACTGACAAAAACCTAAAAATAAAGAAGGATGATAAGCATATCGTTATATTTAACATGATTCGTGAATGGCTGTCCTATAAAAACAGCGATGTAAATAACAACTTTATCAAAAAAACCAGTTCCGAAACGGAATTCGTAAAAGAACTCTCAGATCTGGACCAGCGGAGGTATCTGGCAGCCCAGAGGGAGGCCTTGGCACTGCTGGAATGGGTAAAACGATATGCAAATGCTGGGCTAGAATAAGGAGGGCTTTCAGATGTTTTATCCTTTCGGCAGTAAGCAGCTTCAAGAGGCGGCAGGATCGTTTGAAAAGGGGAATTTCGGACTCTGGTTCAACAAGCTGATACCGCTTAACACCCCGGATATGTGTAAGCCTTGTAACCATAATGGAGACATGAACGAAGCGGTTCATTATCACAAGGCTAAATACGACTCGATGAAAAAGAATCGAAAGCTTGCAGAGCTTCTCGAACAGAAGCACAAAGACCAGAATAGGTTTTGTAAATCATTTGAAAAAGCTGGGTATGCGACAATATATTTCACAGCCGAATTGAAGTCGCCACTTGTAACCGGCATCGGCCAGACTCATCCGAACGAGGTGGGGATGGTGTTCGATCACACGTTGGGAATTCCATATATTCCGGCATCCGGCGTTAAAGGGATCGTCCGATTTGCCCACACCCTAGGATTAATTGATAAAGGCGATCCTTCATTTATTGCGCAGGACAATAACGGGGAATACATTGATGAAACAAATGCAAACACACTGATACCTGATATCTTCGGCGGCGATGAAAAAACAGAAAAAAAAGAGAAAAAGGAAACAACAAAATTAAGGGGCAAGGTTGTCTTTCTCGATGCCTACCCTGTAAATGTGCCCAAGCTGCATGTCGATATCATGGATCCCCATTATAGCAAGTATTACAACGAGGGGGAACCTCCTGCCGACTACCTTTCACCCAATCCCATAAAGTTCCTGACCGTTAAACCCGGCACCAGGTTCATCTTCAGGGCGATTGTCCCTAAAGATTCTGATTGTAATTTAGAGAATCAGGTTAGGGTCGCTTTCAAAAACGCCCTGGAGATCGAGGGCATGGGCGCCAAAACAGCAGTTGGCTATGGCCGTTTTAAAGTCCTTTCGGGCGCTTCAAGTGACAAACAAGGAAAGCAGATCGGAAAGCCCCACAGTGAAGGGCATGAAGAAGGCACAGCGCCATCTTATTCAGAGCAACTTGAGGTATGGGAGAAAGCGTACCTGTCCTGGAATCCCGGAAACCAGACTTTGACTGCAATATGGCAGGAGAAAAATAAGAGAGCCTTTATTATGGGGAAAGAAAAGGTGCACGAATTCGTTCCAGCCTTACTTCATAAGAGACTTTTTGGAAAAAAGAAACGAAAAACCCCTATCGCTAGGGTTATGGTGGAGCCTGCGGGCAATGCCTTCAGGATTGTGAAGGTGGAGGAGGTTGAATAGATAGTGAACATCTCTCCATTCCCCCTTCATGGATTTTCCGATATTGTCATGGCTGGCACCAAGAAGAAAGGTGGTTTGGTTGGCATGCCCGTTTTTCTGGATGAGCCTACCAAGGACATGAAAAGATTGATAATGGAAGTGTCTGCCTTTTGGGGCGAGGGATAGAAAGAAAGTGGATGAAGGGCATATTATCAGTGTGGACAGCGAGCGAAGGGGATCAAAAAGATGCTCGTCGGTGGAACAGGGGAATGGTTATTCAAGCGTTTTTAGAGTCTTGGATTGATGGTATGATTGATAAAATATAATAGGAACGCATTTCAGTTCCAATTTTGATAAAAGGAGATGGTATGAATATAGAACAGACATTAGTGGAAAAGCTACGGAGGCTCTCACCCGAGAAGCAAAGAGAGGTATTGGATTTCGTTGATTTCTTACATAAAAAGAGCGACAAGAAGGCACCGCTCTCCAGTCCTAAGGGCCTTTGGGCAAATCTGGGGATTGACATCTCAGAGGCGGATATTGCTGAAGCGCGGCGAGAGATGTGGGGCAATTTTCCAGACGAGGACATCTCATGGGATCAGTAGTTGCCGACACCCACGCCGTTATATGGTACATGCTTGGATCTCTGAAAAGCTATCCTCAAAGGCAAGAGATACCCTTGATGAAGTGGCTCAGAGGGGCGATTCAATATACGTGACCTCTATATCGGTAGTTGAAGTAGGCTATCTTGTCGAGAAGGGAAAATTGCCTGAAATTGCCTTTGAAGATTTGATCAAAGCACTTGAAGATTCTGGCTCAGTCCTGGAGCCTGTTTCGCTTGATATGGGTGTTGCTTTGACAATTCGGCATGTTTCACGAGACACTGTTCCCGACATGCCTGATCGAATCATTGCTGCAACAGCGCTTCATATGAACCTGCCTCTTGTCACACGCGATAGCAGGATCCAAGCTGCAGGGATACGCGTGATATGGTAGCCGAAAATATTTAATGCGGAAGATAAGGCATTGGTCCCGGAAGCAGCGAGAAAAGGTCCAAAAAGTCAAGGATATTTTAGGGTAGGATTTATCTCTTTGCAGAGAGATTTGGACAGAAGGAGAGAGCTGAATCACTCTTCAATAGGATTTCCGGTGATCCGGATGGACAGGGGAAGCTTGAGCTATGAAAGAGCCCTACGAAGGGATCAAGGAACAAAGAAGGATGATCATTGAAGTGATAGGTGCGGCATGGGAGTTGGCGGAGAGTTTGGGCGAGCACCCGGTTCGAACCGGCTGTAACTTCATTGCGTGCATAAACAAAAGAAAGCGCATCATTGAAAAGCAAAACGGCGAGTGGAAGTTTGAAATATAGGGTCGAGATAAAGAGAGGATTCCTACTGGGAGTTGTCCCAGGACTTGGGCCTTGTTCCTGGGTTTGACCCCATGGCATTCCCTGATTCTTTTTAGAATTGCATTCCGAGGTTTGGCCATGAAAAGAGCGCTTGTACTTACGGTAGGCACTGGTACCGGCCCGGATGTGGATATCGAGCAGCCTCTCATGAAGACTGTAAAAGAGAGCCATCCTGACTACACGCTGTTTGTGGCCACCGAAGCCAGCCGAAAACATGCCGAAAACATTGCAAAGAGCATTGGACTTGACCCCTCTGAATGGGATCTGTGCCTTCTCAGACACTTTGATGACGTGGAGGAAGTTTTTCTGGAAGTGTGCGATGCAATAAGGGAGGTAGTCCGGCAAGGATTCTCTCCGGGGGATATCCAGGTGGATTTTACTAGCGGGACAAAAGCAATGTCGGCGGGGGCAGTGCTCGCCGCTGTTCATGAAAACTGCAATTCCTTGAAATACATCACCGGAAAAAGACAAGATGGAGTGGTCATTGATGGAACCGAGCGATTCGTGAGCCTCCGGCCCCATGCCGTGCTTGCCAACTACGACATCAAGGCAGCAGTAGAATTGATAAAAAGGCTCAGGTTTCAACCGGCCATCCTCATCCTCGCAGCGATAGATCCCAACTTGCTGGGGGAGGATCGAAAAAAGCTTCTCTCCAGCCTGATGGCTGTGGCACAAGCCTACGATTTCTGGGACCGCTTTGAGCACATCAAGTTCAAGGCCGCTATCAGGAAGGCGGATTGGCGGTTCCATGAACTGGAGCCTTTCCGGGTGGATGAGCAGGTCATAAAATCGGTACACGGCATCGGCCAGGTGCTGAAAAAGGGAAGCCTTGCCGTCACCGAGGAGGTAATCTTGGATCTCTTCAATAATGCAGAGCGCCGCGCCATGGAGGGAAGGTACGACGATGCCGTAGCACGACTTTATCGGCTGACCGAGATGCTTGCCCAGCATCTCCTTCGGGTGCGGCACGGCATAGACACGGGGAACGTGGACCCATCCAGGGCCCCCGCGCACTTCCGCAAGACTCTGGAGGCTCACAGGGATACATCATGTGAAAACAGGATCAAGACTGGACTGAGGGTATCCTATGAGCTACTGGCTGCGCTGGGAGAGGAAATCGGAGAGCGGTATATGACCGACAGTGAGCTGAGGCACCTGTTGAATGAGCGTAATCGAACTATCCTTGCCCATGGGAGCATGCCAGTAGCAGTTTCCCTGTACCGGAAGCTGAGAGGGAAAATTGTGGAACTTCTGAAGCTGGAGATACATGATTTTCAGGCTAGAGCCGGGGTCCTTAACTTTCCATGGCTGTGATAAGCAGCTTATGCTTGTTTCAGGCCTTCCATGAGTATTCAAGCGATTCAGATCC
Organism: Deltaproteobacteria bacterium; assembly: GCA_019310485.1. Lineage (GTDB taxonomy): Bacteria > Desulfobacterota > DSM-4660 > Desulfatiglandales > HGW-15 > JAFDEF01. Next base: position 66,658 of record JAFDEF010000012.1, read on the forward strand.
TGATCAGAACTGGTCGGCGCAATGCCGGTCTCTATCTTGAACTTGCGCGGGCATATATGGAAGAGAAAAGGGAAGAAAGCGCGAGGGATGTGGTGGTGCGGCGGCGCCACATGCACTGCGATGATCCGGATGTCCACGTGGGATGGGCTGAGTTATGTGAAGAGCTCGGAATGGCGCGCCAGGCGATTGAGTGCTATCAAAAGGCTCTGGAGCTGGATTCTGAAAACCTGGATTCCCTCTACAGGCTTGCCTTTCTTTTCTCTGAGATAGGATACTATGAAAAATCAGCCCACCACCTGAAGAAGATTCTACGCCGGGACTCAGGACATGCCGGGGCTCGTAAATTGCTCCGCCACTGCTACGAGGCTTTGGGCCTGCACGGGCAGGCTCGGGTCCTTTCTCCTGAGAAGAAAGGCCCTGGAGTCAGGCCCGCTGAAAGGTACTTTCCTCCCTCTATAAGCGAAGAAGACACCCGTAATTTTCTTGAACTTTTTTCAGGCCGGGAGGTGGGCTACGCGCTTCAGGCTATAGATTCCAAAACAGGAGATATTTCCTACGAGTTTAAGAATGCCCCACTGGATCATGGACCGATAAGAGACCATATTTTTGGGAAAATTACCCTTGCCGTCTATCCACTCCGCTCTGATAACAGCATTCAATACACCGCTCTCTCGGTCAGGATACCCATTAGAGCGCGCGAGACTTACGCGGGGCAGCAAAGCTACTTGGCCTTTATTGCAGAGAAGATGCGTGCGTATGTGCTTGATCTGGCAAATTTTGCTGAGGGTTGCCGGATCCCCGCATACGCGGAGCAAAGCGGTCCGCAATCATTTAGGCTCTGGTTCTTTTTCTTAGGTTTTATCCATTTCCTTCGTGCAAAAGAGTTCCTCAAGGGGTTTATGGAGCATTCTCCCAAACCTGGTAGTCATTTTGTTGTCGAACCGCTTCTTCCCACGAGACCGGTTGGGATCGGGTGGGTCGAGCGATGTATACCCCTTCCCCTGGGAATTGAGGGCACTTCGCTTGAGCGGTGTTTCTTTATTGATCAAAAGGGAGAGGCTTATGGAGACCAGCTCAAGTTTCTGAAAAAAGTTCGCCGATTCGACGTGAAATCGGCGATAAGAAACCTGCGATCTTTAGGCCAGGTACCGGGTGTACTTAAAACCCGGTCGGAGTCGTTTCCACCGCTGGTCGAGCGGTTGAGAAGGGATTGCAAGGTTGTAGATTACCTTGTACAAAAGGCGCTTTCAGGTCATATGATGAGACGGGAGGAGAAGGTGGCGCTTTTTTACACCATAGGTCTGCTTCACGGTGGGGGCAACACTATCCACCGGATACTTGAATCAACCCCTGATTATAACTATCGCAAAACAGAGAGACAGCTTGAGAGGCTTCAAAGGAATCCCGTAATTCAGGATTTGGATTCCCTCAGGGGACTGGAAGGTAAGGCCTCAGCTGCCTATTTTGAGGGGTTCTCCAGGGGCTTTCTTGCTGAAGGGGTGAGCTTCAGCAAGCGGGTGCGCCGTCCCCCGACCGATCCGGTGAACGCACTGCTCAGTCTCGGCTACACCCTCCTTTTTAACAGCGTAATGGGCGCTGTGAGCCTTGTGGGATTTGATCCCTATCTAGGGGCACTCCATGCGGTTGACTATGGTCGGCCCTCCCTCGCACTTGATCTCATGGAGGAGTGGCGACCACTGGTGGTTGATACCCTGGTGCTAAGCGTGTTTAACCTCAAATCCTTAACATTGGAAGACTTCGTTAAGACTGGTGAGATTGAACACGATTCAGACCGGGATGTTTTTGAGGATGAAGGCGTCTCCGAATCGGCCGATAGAACAGAGGGTACTGATGCTAAAGGAGAGGTTACGCTCCCAGTGAAGCTGACCGACGCGGGCTTTCGCAAGTTTATTGTCCAGTTTGAAAGAAAAATGCACCAGAAGATCAAGCACCACCTGACCCAACAACAACTGAGTTACCGTGATTTCATAAGGGAGCAGGTAAGGCACTTTGCGAGGGTGGTCCGGGGCGAGGAAAAACGTTACCAGCCGATGATTTCAAGGTAGTCTCATGTATATTCTGGTAAGCTATGATATTGTGGATGACAAGACCAGAAGCAAGGTTTCTAAGTACCTGAAAGATTTTGGGACCAGAGTACAGAAAAGCGTGTTTGAGTGTGACCTGAACGAGGTCCAATTTTCAAAAATGAAAAATGGGGTTGAGAGGCTTATAAACTCCAAGGAAGACAGGGTTCGCTACTATCCATTGTGCAAGCAGTGTGTTGGCAGGGTCTTAATCTCAGGCTGGGGAGAAATAGCGGAGGACGAGGGGTTTGAGGTAGTCTAGCATGGCCCGGCGCAGGGATAACATTATTGTCAGCTACGACATCCATGACCCGAAGCGTTTGCAAAGGGTGGGAAAGCTGATGAAAGACTATGGTGAAAGGGTCCTGAAGAGCGTGTTCGAATGCACGCTGAGTCCGAAACAGTTTTTGCGAATGAAAAATAGGGTTGATAATACCATTGACCACATGGAAGATAGTGTCCGATTTTACTTTATTTGTGATAAGTGCATAAAAAATGTGAAGTTTTCCGGACCAGGACAGGGGTTTCCAGAGGATGAGGAAGTAATTGTCACTTGAGTGCGCGGACTTAGGCCGGTTTCTCCGGCTTTTTACAATATGTTGATTTTATTGATATTTTGGGAGGTGCAAATTTTGGGTTCTCGCATCCGCATAAGCATATGTAATTTCGAGTTATTAGAGGAAGGGGTGAATGTTGGATGCATTATTTCGACGGGCGGTAAAGCCAGTGATCAGCCGGGTCCTCGGAAATACCTTTTGAAGTATGCAAAAAAACAATAAAATTGGGGGGCGGAGTTGGAAGAGATGACCTGATATGGAAGGGATTGCGACATCCTTCGGAAGGTCTACTGCACAACCGCACTTCGGGGTTGGAAGAGATGACCTGATATGGAAGGGATTGCGACTGATAGTCACATCACTGTATTTTACACGTAACGTAAGTTGGAAGAGATGACCTGATATGGAAGGGATTGCGACCGACTCTTTTGTTAGTTTCAATTTATCACCTCCTTTAAGTTGGAAGAGATGACCTGATATGGAAGGGATTGCGACTAGGACACCTCTCCATTAGGAGAAATGTCCCTTTTTTGTTGGAAGAGATGACCTGATATGGAAGGGATTGCGACTTCACCTCCCTCATTTTAAATTCGCGTGCATCATAAGTTGGAAGAGATGACCTGATATGGAAGGGATTGCGACGAAGGTCTACTGCACAACCACACTTTGGACAGTAAATGTTGGAAGAGATGACCTGATATGGAAGGGATTGCGACTATTACAGAAGACATGATGGCTGATGTAGATGATGAGTTGGAAGAGATGACCTGATATGGAAGGGATTGCGACCATACCTTTCCGCTTGTTGTTTTTGTGTGAAGAAGAGTTGGAAGAGATGACCTGATATGGAAGGGATTGCGACTCTTTGTTCGATTGACCTTCGCTTACAGCTTCCATTTCAGTTGGAAGAGATGACCTGATATGGAAGGGATTGCGACCGATTTTCCATGCCAGGGCCTTCCTTATCTGTTTGGTTGGAAGAGATGACCTGATATGGAAGGGATTGCGACCTATCCTCTTTATACTCTCTCATCTCTCTACCTCCTTCGTTGGAAGAGATGACCTGATATGGAAGGGATTGCGACAAAAAGGCCTCTGCCGCTTCTCTGGTAGGAAAAGTGTTGGAAGAGATGACCTGATATGGAAGGGATTGCGACTTGGCAGAGAGCGAAAATCAGTAGGGTATTTGCTAAATGATGTGCGATTACCTTAAGGTGAACTCCTCTGTGGCGAAAAAAGGGCTTGCGCCTGTTCGCCATAAGCCCTTGATTGTAAAGTGCTGGGCCTGGGAGGCCTCGAACCCCCGACCAATTGATTAAGAGTCTGAAAGCGTTGCCTTTATAAAGCTAATGATTTCAAATAAGTGCCGTGGTTTTATATGCTTTTTCGTTGTTTCCAAGTTGGAAAATATTGGGGCTTTTTTTGAAAAAATAGATAGCTTGGGCACATCTTAGGCACACTTTTATTGATAGGGCGCTAAAGTGCGGCATCGAATTGAAGAGGTAAAAGGTTAGACGCGTGAGGAGGGATGAACTTCCCCGCCGCAAGCAGCGGGGTATCAATCGGAAACCATCTTAACCGCCCCAAGGGGCGGGGAATCAAACCCTTGTCCGCCTCTGGCGGATTGAACTTCGGATGGGACTTTGTTTATCCTGGCTTAAAGCCGATAACTGAGTTGATCGGCGAAGGGAGCAAGGGCCGTGAAAAAGAAAATAACGGCTGATCAATGGTCCCAATAACCTATCATTTGGCACAGAAGAAATCTGAGCTCAAAAGGCAATTTTTCAATATTTCCTTGATTTTCTTTCAAAGTTCCCTGTAGAATTTAGAATCAAATCAATGAATCTTTGAAAAGGAGGCCTAAATGGAAAACGAGTTCGCCAAGAACTTGGGGCAGCGAATTGCCACGCGCCGGAAGAAACTCAAGGTTACCCAAGAGGAACTTGCTCAGAAAGTAGGAGTCAAGCACCCTCAGATTATTTCACAGATTGAGAGGGGAGAGCGTGAAGTTAAGGCCTGGGAACTGGCAAAACTGGCAAAAGCACTTTTCATTGATGTAGCCGACCTATTAGCGAAAGGCGATTTAGCAGTTGATCAACCTGTCCTGTGGAGGGTTTTGCCATCCAAGGATCGTGAGATCAAAGAGGCGTTGTTCCTGAAACATTGCAAGGAATATGCATTGCTGGAAGATTTGAGTGGTTCGACTCGACCACGGCATTTCCCACAGAGGCCAGCGGATCCGAAGAGCATAGATTTTCGCAACGTTCCTAAACTGGCAGATGATATCCGGAGGGAATTTGGCCTGGGAGAGCGTCCCGCAACTTCCTTGGAAAAGACACTTGAAGATCAATACGGTGTAAAGATCTGGTATGATGATCTGGAGGAAGGCTCCGCAGCATCGACCATAGGGGACTTTGGACCAGCTATTCTCATGAACAGGAGAGAGGCTCCGTGGCGTAGGAATTACAACTTCGCTCATGAGCTTTTTCATTTAATGACTTGGACCAGTATCCCTCCGATTCAGCTTCAAGAGGACAACACACTGTGGGAGAAGATAGAGAAAATTGCCAATGCTTTCGCGTCCTGCCTTTTACTACCTGCCGACTCCGTGACCGCCCAGGTACAAGAGCATGCCAAGGAAAACCAAATTGAATATAGCGATCTCATAGGAATAGCGCGAGAGTTTGGTGTATCAACCGAAGCATTGCTATATCGGCTCTTGAGTTTAAGGCTCATCAGCAAGGATACTGTGGATTCTATACTTAGCGATACCCAATTCCGGAAGATGGATAGAACCACAATGTCAGCCTCCTGGTGGGATCCACCTGCATTGCCAGAACGTTTTGTCAGACTTGCCTTTGTAGCTTACCAAAAAAGCCGACTCTCCCGAGCGAGGTTAGCACAACTATTGGAGACGACTCTTTCTGGTGTCACTGAAATTTTGCTGGGATATGACCTTAATGAACGCGAAGTCCACGAAAAAATCAATCTCCGCAGTTCTTGATGCAATGATTATCATTGAGGTCCACGAGCTTGGAATTTGGAAACATCTTTTGAACAAAATTAAGGTACTTGTTCCTTCCACCGTTGTCCGAGATGAAGCTTTATACTTTGATACGAAAAAAAGGAAAAATCGCTCGGCGATTCACCTTGTCCAATCAGTCAAATCCCATGAAATTATAGAGCTAGCTGCTAATGTTGAAGAACTTCAAAATCTCCAAGGCATCTTGGATTATGCTACCCTCGGCGGTCTTCACGCTGGTGAGACAGAAGCACTTGCCCTCATGATTAGCGGTAGAGCAGAAACAGAGAGCGCCTTGTTTTGCACTGCGGATGGTGCTGCAATTCGCGCGTTGGCGCTTCTTGGCAAGAGAGAATATGGGATCTCTTTGGAGTCTCTTTTGACGAAAGTCGGGCTCCAAAAGCCCTTGGAGGAACAATTTGGGGAGCAGTTCTTCAAAAGGCACCTGGACAGAGGAGCTCAAGATCGAATCACCGGTATTGGCCTTAAAGAATAATCAATATTAAAATAGGAGCAACTGTCATGGATAACGAAAGAACTAAGCACAAGGCGAAATCGACCTCCCATAAAACCCACATTGAAGAAAGAACAAAGCAAACGACTAGTTGTGAATTTCCAGGTTGGCTATGTTCGGTAGGGAATAATCCAACAGATGCGAATGTATTCATCTTCTCGAATCAACCTCCAGATGGTTCTCTCGAGTATTCTAATCCTACAACGAAAGATATGTAAATTATTTGCTTGATTTATTTAATACAACGTGATATAATTTGTCAACTTTTATGAAAGGAGGCAGATTATGTTACCCCAAATCCGAAGCAATGAACACCTTTTTGCCG
>JAFDEF010000013.1 GCA_019310485.1 Deltaproteobacteria bacterium
GTCTTTATTGTGCTTGTTATCCTTTGTGCTGGAACTGGTGGGGTCTTGTGGTATGTGTGGTCAAGTAATTTGCCTTACATTGGATCGCTCAAGGAATACAACCCCCCTACCATTGCCGAGGTCTTCAGTGACGATGGTGAAGTCATAGGCAGATTTTGGGATGAAAAACGAATCGTGATTCCCTTGGACCAGGTTCCAAAGCACCTGATCAATGCGTTTATTGCAGCCGAAGATTCCCGCTTCTATAAGCATGAAGGGATAGATATTGCAAGCATTTTCAGGGCACTGATTAAGAACCTGACAGCGGGCAGAATAGAGCAAGGAGGGAGCACAATAACCCAACAGGTGACTAAATCCTTGTTGTTGAAGAATCCCGCGAGAACCTACCGCCGAAAGGTCAGGGAAGCCATACTTTCGCTGCAAATAGAAAAGGTGTTTTCAAAACAAAGAATCCTGTTCCTTTACCTGAACCAAATCTATCTTGGCCATGGAGCTTATGGCGTTGAAGCGGCAGCGCGCACCTATTTCAACAAGAAAGCATCGGAGCTGAGCCTTGCTGAGGCCGCCATGATAGCAGGCCTTACACGCGCGCCCAGTAAGTATTCCATCTTCTCCCATTTTGAGCGCGCCAAAGCCAGGCAAAAGTATGTGCTTGAAAGGATGGAGGAAGAGGGATACATCACGAAGGAACAGGAACAAGCAGCCTTGGCCGAGAAGATTCAGGTGAGCAAAGAAAGGAGAAATCCTTTTTACAAAACACCATATTTTACAGAATACGTGAGGCAATACCTTGAACAAAAATACGGACATGGCCTGCTTTACAGGGGGGGGCTCAAAGTTTATACAACCGTAAACATTGATATGCAACGCGCTGCCAAGGAAGCACTTAACAGGGGATTGCGGGAACTGGACAAGAGGGAAGGGTACCGGGGTCCCCTGAGGCGTCTGTCTCCTGGAGAAATAGGAACTTTTAGGAAGGAGCAAGAGGAGAAATTCAGAAGCACTCCCCCCACGGTAGGGGATATTGTGGAGGGGCTGGTAGAAAAGGTGGATGATGCCAACAAGCAGGTCATTGTCAGCCTCGGAAAGGAGAAAGGGGTCATATCGATTGCGGATATGAAATGGGCCAGAAAACCTGACCCGGAGGTTCCTTACTATGCCGCAAAGCTAGAGAAACCAAGTGATGCACTCAGTTCCGGCGATGTGATCCTTGTCCGCATCAAGGGGACAGGAACCAGTCCTTATGCTTGGAAGCTTTCACTGGAGCAGGAACCCGAGATACAGGGTGCGGTTTTGTGCATGGAAGCTGATACCGGAAGGGTTAAGGCAATGGTTGGGGGACGGGATTTTTCTACCAGCCAGTTCAACCGGGCAATTCAGGCTCGCCGTCAGCCCGGCTCCGCATTCAAACCCATCATCTATGCGGCAGCTCTTGACTGGGGAATGAATCCGGCTACCATCATACTGGATGCGCCTTATGTCTCCAGCATGAATCCCAACGATGAGATCTGGCGCCCGAGAAACTACAAACAAAAATTCTATGGGCCCACCCTTTTCAGAACCGGACTCATCAAGTCAAGGAACGTAATAACCGTTAAAATACTCAAACGCATTGGAATCCCCTACGCTATAGAATATGCGAGAAGAATGGGCATTAACTCTGATCTGAGTCCGGACCTCTCGCTGGCCCTGGGTTCTTCGGGCCTTTCTTTGCTTGAGCTGACAAAGGCTTATTCGGTATTTGCTAATGGAGGAAACCTGGTGGAGCCTGTTTTCGTGACAAGAATTGAGGACCGCTACGGCCGGGTAATAGAGGAAAGTCAGCCTTCAATAAGGAGGTCGATATCGGAGAAAACAGCATATGTTATGACGGACCTGCTGAAGGCAGTTGTGAAAGAGGGCACCGGGTGGAGAATCAAAGTGCTGAAAAGACCGGCTGCTGGCAAAACCGGCACCACCAATAGTCTAAGGGATGCGTGGTTTCTTGGTTTTACGCCTTCTCTGTTAGCGGGGGTATGGGTGGGATACGATGACCGCAGGCCAATGGGCAAAGGAGAGACAGGTTCCAGAGCAGCCAGCCCAATCTGGCTTTATTTTATGTCCAAGGTGTTAAAAGGTCGGCTGGTGGAAGATTTCGCTGTGCCTAAAGGCGTTGTTTTTGCCAAGATTGATGCAAAAACCGGCCTCTTGGCCAGTCCCTATTCCAAAGAAACTGTTTTTCAGGCTTTCAGGGAAGGACATGAGCCCAAGAAGTACACGCCCATGCCTAGAGCCGCAAAGTCAGGGCAGTTTATGCAGTTTGAAATGGAGACTGCCCAGTAATAATCGCAGAAAGGCCTGAAAAAGGCTGTGGCCTATCTGCTGTGTCGGAGCTGGCGCCCTGCACACCTATATGTAGCGAGTGACTTCATTTCTTAGTAAAGGTATGCCGGAATCTTAACCACAACGGATGTCGTATGTTTTCCTACTTCTATGTCCATCTTCCCTCCAAGCAAACGGACAATTCGCGTGGTAATATAAAGACCTCTTCCGGAAGCTTCTCCTTCCAAGAGCTGCAAGCGCTCGGCCTCAGAGAGCTGACCCGTGTTCGTGATCCTTATGCAGGCCCATTTCCCTTCTGAAAAGGTCTGGATGCAGAGAGTTCCGCCCTGAAGCGGGATAGCGTTAGTGGCATTGTTAAGCAGGTTGTCAAGTATACGCTCAATATGCAGGGGGTAGCCTTTCACAAACAGGGGGTCCTGGAACGGCCCCTCTTCCAGGGTCACGTTCTGTTTTAGCATTTCTTTGATTACTTCCTTGTTAATTTCGAATCGTTTCTTGGCCGCTTGACTGAGATTGATTACCTGCTCCTTGCCGACAAGGTAAATACTTAGTGCCATTTCTTGCATGCGAGCTGTTTCTTCAACAAGGATATCCAGGTATTTCTTGATTCTCGGGTCATTCTTTCGTAAGCCTTTTTGATAAATAAGACCTTTGAGCCTTCGTGCGAAACCTGCTGTTGCAATCGCTGGGTTTTTAAAATCGTGGAGAATATCATCGAGGGCTTCCATCCGCTGGGCTTTCACGAGTTCCCGCCCAAGAAAGAGGAAAACTTCAATTTCTCCTTCCGTATATCTTTTTCTTTGGTCAAGAGCATCAAAAGTCATAAAGTGGGTGATGTCTTCGCCCGTGTTGAGAGGTACGTATAAGATTGAATTAATATTGCGAGCGAGCGCAAACTTTTTCATTTTCCTGGATATGTATGCGCTTCTCTGAGGATCAACAACCAGCACATAGGAAGGTGTCACAACCTCGTAGGGTGAAATCCTTTCGTAACTTCTCTGCTTCAACACAAGCTCAAAGGCGGGCTCACTTTTAATAGGGAAACGTTTTCCTATGGTGTGGTAGCCCGGGTATTCAGGATAGCCTGCCTCTAAAATCACATATTCCAGATTCTTTGAGGCTGAAAAAAGAGCACAGCTCTGAACACTTATGATATCGGCAAGCTCCGGAATGACACTGTTGAAGATATCCTTCATTTTGATGCCGCCTTTGGTCCCGAGCTTCCGAAATATCTCACGAACAATTATTTCTTTTTTTTCATTGATCCTGAATAAGGAAAGAATCTTCTTGCGTGCAATTACGAAGCTGAGCCTTCTGGCCATGAGTTCGGCGGTCTGAATTTCAAGAGGCTTGAAGGAGCGGTCTTTTTCGGTAAAGTAAATCTGAACTACCCCAACTGTTCCCCTTTCGTGGGGGAAGAAACGGGGAATCGTGACAGGGACGGCTATTATGGAGAACACTCCCTTTTTGTGAACTCGCTTCTTGTCCTGGTAGAGTTTCTCTTTGAGGATGTTTGGAACCAAAAAAGGACGTTGTGTCCTGACTACTTCTCCGGCTACGGTCTTTTCCAGGGGTATATAAGTCTCCCTGCTTCCTTCCTCAGAGGGGTAAGAGCCGTAAGAGAGCATTTGCTCGGTGCGGGGATCGTAAATTCTCACTGATGCCGAGTGTGCATCCAGGAACTCCACCATGAGGCGACTAACCAGGGAGAAAATCTTGGTCTCGGACAGATCGGGATCGATCTCGATGATCTCGTCTATTTGGTTTGCGACTTCGGTAAGAAAATTTGGGAGGATAGACTCGTTTATTTCCTTAACAAGGTTTTCCCAGAAGCCATCGTCCGGGTATTCCTGAGCCCAAGGTTTTTCCTGCAAAGAGGCTATAAGTTCTTTCTCATCGCCCAGCATTTTTCATGATCCCAGGTCTTTTACCCCCTGCAATATGGTATCAAAGAGTTCCTGTACGTCATCTTTTTCAATGCATGAAAAAGCCACGCGCAGATCATATTTCCCAAGGGAAATGAGCCCTACACCATATTTTTCGAGCAGATGTACTCTCAGGGGCTCGGCTTCAACATTTCTTAGTTTCAAGCACATGAAATAACCGGAATTAAACGGGTATGGTTCCCAGGCGTCCCTATACTTCGGGTCTGCCAGCACTCTTTTGACTTCAAGAGCGCGCTCCTTCATTATATTAAATTTCGACTTTTTCTCTGACCAGTAGGTGTCTGATTGCATGGATTTCAGGGTCATGGACTGGCCCAGATGAGAAGCGTTGGAAATCGAGCCCCGCACCGCTCCCGCTGTTTTTCGTTCAAGGGCGTTATATACGTCTTCATGGGAGTTCTCAAAATATGCGCCATAGGTGATGAAACCAACCCTAAGCCCCCAAACGTAATTTTCTTTTGTAGCCCCGTCCAGTTTGATTCCAAGTAGTCTTGGATTCTGATTCACAATCCGAGAAAAAATTGATTCTTTCAAAGAATTGTTCTCGTAGAAGAGACCGAAATAGGCATCATCTGAGATGGCAAGTATGTTTGTCCCACGCGTTGCTTGATCAATGAGAATACTAGCGATTGTATCAGCCTCTGAAACCGTAGGTGTATAGCCGGTTGGATTGTTGGGAAAGTTCAGAATTACAACCAGTTTTTTATTTGCCTTGGCTTGGGTTTCAAGGCAGTCCTGGAAGCTCTTTAGGTTGAAGCCTCCAGTTTCATCGAACAGAGAAAAATGTACTATCTTTGCTTGCCTTCGAACTGAAAATATGAGGTTGTAATTTCCCCACATTTTGTCGGGCAGGATTATTACATCTCCTGGATTGATCCACATGTCTGAGACCACACTAAGTCCGTGAGTAATAGCATTTGTTACGATCGGTAGACTTATGGCTTTTCCCTCTAACGAAGGGTTTTTCTTTAGCATCTCCTTTTTCCATGCCCGACGCAAAGGCATAATACCGAATGAAGGAGCGTAGGTGAGACATTCCTTGGGCTTTAGCCCGTTTACCATGGCTATCACCGAAGGAAGGTGCATCGTATCTCCTTTTTCAGTAGCCATGCCTATGGTGGCATTGAATTTGTGAGCTTTTTCTTTGGCCTCGGCGCTTTGACTTAAAATCCCCTTGGGAAAGTAAAGGTTTTTCCCTACTTCAGAGAGCATGTTGAAAACATGGGGATTTGCTTTTTGAATGACCTCATTTAGTTCTTTTGCTAGTGGGTTCATAGGCTATTCCTTTCACATTTTCTCAGAGTAGCACAAAGTTTTGACTGCCGCACCCGCTGGCTGATGCTAAACAGACAATTTATAATTAACGGGGAATCCTTCCCCCTGTCAAGTGGAATCGAGTCAAGAGCACGTGAGGACCCACGATCCTGCTTTGGCATAGTTTCTGGAGTGAGAGACAGAGGAAGAGGTTTTGACGTGATTTTGCAAGGTTGGGGGGTGGGGGGTTCCCCTACAGCGGGTTTGGTTTTTATGTCTTGACTTGAAAAGAGCTATCTTTATATATTCGAAACTCCAGGAACTTAACGATATAGAGGCTTAACTTGTTCGTATGCGAGCCAAATTCTTTGAAGTTAAGCACAAAGATTTTCAAGGGACATCTGGGTTGTGCAAAGGCTTTGAGGAGTGGAGTTTCTAGGATTGAAAGGAGAAGAGATGAGAGAAGCAGTAATCGTAAGTGCGTGTAGGACGGCAATAGGTGATTTTGGCGGCTCGCTCAGCAACATTTCGGCCACCGAACTTGGATCAATTGTTATCAAGGAATCCATAAAAAGAGCAGGAATAAGAAATGAAGACGTTGATGAGGTGATCATGGGTTGCGTACTCCCCCATGGCCTCGGGCAGAATCCGGCGCGGCAATCCATGGTGCGGGCCGGCCTCCCGTGGGAGGTAGGGGCAATTACTGTGAACAAGGTGTGCGGCTCAGGTTTAAAAGCAGTGATGCTGGCAGCACAGGCAATACAGTGCGGGGATGCAGACGTGGTGGTTGCCGGGGGCCAGGAGAATATGAATCTGTGCCCATACCTATTGGAAAAGGCAAGAACAGGCTATAGGATGAACAATAGCGAACTCATTGACGGAATGGTGCATGACGGGCTCTGGGATCATGTAAATGATTTTCATATGGGTATGAGCGCTGAGCTGGTTGCGCAGAAATATGGCGTGACACGGGAAGACATGGACGAGTTTGCCCTGACTTCTTATAAGCGGGCATGGAAAGCGATTGATGAGGGGAGGTTCAAGGAGGAAATAGTCCCCGTAAAGATACCTGTCAGAAAGGGGGAACCCAGAATTTTTGACACTGACGAGATTCCTCTCAGAGAGCCGAAAACGAGTGCAGAGGCCCTGGCAAGATTGAGGCCCGCTTTCAAGAAAGACGGCACTGTTACGGCGGGTAATGCTTCAAAAATTAGCGATGGAGCCTCTGCGCTGGTTCTGATGTCAAGGGAAAAGGCGAGGGAACTGGGATGCAAGGTAATGGTACGCGTGGGCGCTCAGGGAGCAGCGGGAATAGACATGAAATACGTTTTAGTGGCACCGATTTACTCTATTCCCAAAGTGCTTGCCAAAGCCGGCCTGAAGCTGGGGGATGTGGACCTGCATGAAATTAATGAAGCATTCAGTGCGTCCTCGGTTGCAATAAACAGGGAGCTTGGTCTGGATCCTGAAAAAGTTAACATACATGGCGGTGCGGTCGCTTTAGGTCACCCAATTGGCGCGAGCGGAGCGAGGGTGCTTACTACCCTCATATACGCTATGAAGGAAAAGGGCGCAGAGGTTGGTCAGGCGAGTCTCTGCCTGGGGGGCGGAGAGGCTGTAACTCTCGTTGTCTACAATGAATAGCAGCCAGAGGCCCAAAGAGCGTATTAGCGAATATTCAATCCGACAAAGCCGGACAAGGGTTCAATCCGCCAGAGGCGGATTAATCTGCCAGAGGCGGACGAGGGTTCAATTCCCCGCCCCTTGGGGCATTAAGAAAATTTCCGATTGATACCTCGTCCGCTTTCGGCGGGGTAGTTAATTTTCCCGCCCTGTAAGGGGTTAAGATAGTTTCCAAGCTGCTTGCGGCTGGGAAGTTCATTCTTTGAATGCGCTGCAGATCACTGCAGCCAGGAGGTACGTTAAAAGACTACTAGAGCAAAGGAGAGAAGAGTATGGCAGAAGTAGTAATAGTTTCTGGAGTTAGAACGCCTGTAGGGGCATTTGGAGGAACCCTGAAAACGACCCCCGTCGTGCAACTGGGGACCATAGTGCTTAAGGAAACCTTGAAAAGAGCAAAGCTCCGGCCAAAAGCAGCCGAAGATAGGCTACGCTTTGCCCCCGATATTTTCAAGGGCAAGGGTATGGTGGATCTTGAAAAAGAGGCCTATGACTACGATGATTCTTTTCAGCCCATAGCAATAGATGAAGTGATCATGGGCAATGTTGTAGGAGCCGGGCAGGGGCAGAATGTGGCCAGACAGGCCATGATCAGGGCCGGTATAGCAAAAGAGACGTATGCTTTTACCGTGAACAAGGTCTGTGCATCAGGAATGAAAGCTCTTGCTCTTGGCACACAGGCGATTCGAACAGGCGATGCAGAGGTTGTCCTTGCGGGGGGGATGGAAAACATGAGCCTTATCCCTTATGCCATTCCTGCCGCCAGATGGGGTGCGCGGATGAACAATACGGAAATTGTTGACCTCATGGTTTTTGACGGCCTGTTTGAAATTTTCTATGGCTACCATATGGGAATAACTGCTGAAAACATTGCGGAAATCTATGGCATTTCAAGGGGGGAACAAGACGAGCTTGGAGCCTTAAGCCATAAAAGGGCTAGACAAGCAATAGCTGGGGGTGCATTCAAAGATGAAATAGTCCCTGTTGAGGTTCCCCAGAGAAAGGGGCCTCCAGTTGTCTTTGATACTGATGAAAGGCCTATGGAGACCAGCGTTGAAAAAATGGCAAAACTTCGACCAGCTTTTAAGAAAGATGGCACTGTGACGGCCGGCAATGCCTCAGGGATTAATGATGCGGCTGCAGCGCTGTTGCTTATGTCCGAAGAGAAGGCAAAGGAATACGAGTTGAGGCCGCTTGTCAAAATAAGAGCCTATGCAGCAGGAGCAGTTGATCCGGCTTATATGGGACTCGGGCCGGTGCCGGCGGTAAGGAGGCTCCTGGACAAAGAAGGGCTGAGCATAAATGATTTCGGTGTTGTTGAGCTCAACGAAGCTTTCGCGTCCCAGGCAATCGCCTGCATGCGGGAGCTAAAGCTGGATCTTAACAAAACAAATCTTCTGGGCAGCGGTATTTCGATAGGCCACCCAATAGGCTGCACGGGAGCGCGGATCGTGTTGACTCTAATGGGCCAGATGATCAGAAATGAGCACGCACTTGGGCTGGCCACTCTTTGCATAGGGGGTGGTCAGGGAATGGCAATGGTTTTGGAGAGAATCTGATTCCAAACCGAGCAGAGAGGAGTTAGGATATGAATTACGAAAACATCATTTTTGAAAGACAGGAAAGCGTAGCGGTTATTAAGTTCAACAGGCCCGAGGCCCTGAACGCGATCACCCCCGATGTTTTAAGAGAGGTCAACACTGTTTTGGACGACATAGAAGGGGATCCTTCTCTGCGCGTTTTGATCCTCACCGGGGAGGGGGAAAAGTCCTTTGTTGCAGGTGCTGATATTGGTTACATGTCGAACCTCTCCCCTCTTGAAGCCAGAAGGTGGGCACGTGATGGGCACGAGCTAATGTTTCGCTTTGAAAAGCTGCCTATTCCCGTGATTGCCTGCGTTAACGGGTTTGCTTTGGGAGGGGGCACGGAAATAGCTCTGGCCTGTGATTTTGTCTACGCTTCAGAAAACGCCAAGTTCGGGCAGCCGGAGATCAATTTGGGCGTGATCCCGGGTTTTGGTGGAACACAGAGGCTTGCGCGCATTGTGGGAAAAAGCATGGCCAAAGAGCTGTGCATGACGGGGGTGATGATCTCCGCCAAGGAGGCTCAGTCAATTGGACTGGTAAACAAGGTTTTTCCTCCAGAAAAGCTGTGGGAAGAAACAATGAAGACGGCAAATCTTATTGCGTCAAAGGGGAAAGTTTCCCTCAGGGCGGTAAAGGAGTGCATAGATCGGGGCAGCGACATGGATCTGCACAAAGGCTGCTTTATGGAAATTGATGCTTTCAGCCTGTGTATGGTCAGCCCTGATGCAAAAGAGGGGATGAGAGCTTTCCTTGAGAAAAGAAAACCGGAATTTAAAGGCGAACTTATTTGACGGGGTTTAAGCATGGACTTTAGGTTGAATAAAGAACAGGAGGGAATTAGAGCAGCTGCAAGGGAATTTGCCCAAGGTGAGTTCGACAAGGAAATAGCTCTTGAACATGAAAAAACACATACTTTCCCAAAGTCATTATGGAGCAAGGCTTGCAGTCTCGGCTTCCTGGGTATCCACTTTCCGGAGCAATACGGGGGCCAGGAGTACGGGATCCTGGAAAACGCCCTTGTTGTTGAGGAGTTTTGCAGGCAAGACTCCAGCCTTGGCATCGCGATCAGCCTGGCGGATTTTGCTTCTGAGATAATTTTGCGTTTCGGCACAGAAGATCAGAAAAAGAAGTACCTCATTCCGATTGCAAAAGGGGAAGCCATAAGCAGCGGTGGTTTCACGGAGCCGGACCACGGAAGCGATATTACCATGATGAATACGACTGCGGTAAAAAAGGGGGATGAATATATTATCAATGGCGTTAAAACATTTATTACCAACGGCACTATCAGCAATTTCGTGCTCTTGCTCTGCCAAACCAACCCAGAGGCAAAGCCGAGCTACCGAGGCCAGTCCGTAATACTCGTGGACAGGGACACACCGGGATTTACGAGCACAGATGTTGGGGAAAAGATGGGTATCAGGATGACATCCACAGGAGAACTTTCTTTCAACGATGTGCGCGTGCCGATATCAAACCTGGTGGGAGAAGAAAACAGGGGATTTTACCAGGTATTGGAGTTCTTTGATGAAAGCAGAATCGAGATTGCGGCACAGGCCCTTGGGATCGCCCAGGGTTCATTTGATCGTGCTATGGCCTACACTAAGCAACGATCCCAGTTCGGGAAGAAATTGGCCGAATTCCAGGTAACCCAGCACAAACTGGCTGACATGATAACCAAGATCGAAACAGCGAGGCTTATTGTTTACAAGGCTGCATGGAACTATGACCAGGGCCGCATTGATCCAAAGCTGACATCAATGGCGAAAATGTATGCAGGCAGGGTAGCCGTTGAAGTTGCTGATGAAGCCATCCAGTTGCACGGTGGATACGGGTATATGCTCGAATACGAAGTGGAGCGCTTTTACAGGGATGCCAAAATAACGGAGATCTACGAAGGCACGAAGGAAATACAGAAAAACACAATATCAAGCGCGCTACTGGGAAAGCTTTAGTTGGCGGATTGAAGATGCGCTCACCTTGAAAGGGCCTTGCAGTCGCGGTCACATACCCCTGGGTCTGCCAGGATCCCGCAGGGTGAATTGACTCGAGAAGCAAGGGTAAAAAGGGGTCTTCTGAAAGGAGGTGCCTTATGTCCTTAACCTACAACAGGAAGATTATGGATGAAATAAGGGAAGCTTACAGGGCCTGGGGAAAGGCGCTGGATGAGGCGTTCGCTGTCCGGCCGGAGCGGCTCAAGCGTTTTTCAACGGTTTCCGACCAAGAGATAAAAAGAATCTACACTCCTCAAGACGTTGCTAACCAAGATTTTATCCGGGATATCGGGTTTCCAGGCCAGTATCCTTTTACGCGAGGCGTGCAGCCCTCGATGTACAGAGGCCGGCTCTGGACCATGCGTATGTTTGCTGGGCTTGGCTCCGCTAAGGATACGAACAGGCGCTTCCACCTTCTTGTCAAGGAAGGAGAGACAGGGCTCTCTGTTGCTTTTGATATGCCTACCTTAATGGGATATGATACCTTTTCCCCGAGAGCAAGGGGAGAGTGCGGGAAGTGTGGGGTCGCCATTGACACGCTCAAGGACATGGAAGACTTGTTCGAAGGCCTTCCGATTGACAAAATAACCACCTCAATGACTATCAACCCTCCGGCACCGGTTATCTGGGCAATGTATATTGCCATGGCCGAAAAGCGGGGAGTTAAAAGAGAGGCTCTCGGCGGAACCATTCAAAATGACATGCTTAAAGAATTTATAGCTCAGAAGACTTTTATGTGTCCTCCGAAACCGTCGCTTCGACTGATCACGGATACTGTTGAGTTTGGGACTGAGCAAGTCCCCAAGTGGAATACCATAAGCATAAGCGGTTACCACATAAGAGAGGCCGGATCCACTGCTGTTCAGGAGCTTGCTTTTACGCTCGCTGACGGTATTGCTTATACCGAGGCGGCTATTGAACGAGGGCTTGACGTTGACCGGTTTGCTCCTCGCTTTTCCTTTTTTTTCAATTCCCACATGGATTTCTTTGAAGAAGTTGCCAAGTTCAGGGCTGCCAGGAGGATGTGGGCCAAGATAATGAAGGAAAGGTTCAAGGCAAAAAACCCCAGGTCCTGGTGGATGCGTTTCCACACACAAACAGCTGGCTGCTCACTAACCGCTCAGCAGCCCTATAATAATATCGTGAGGACAGCTCTGGAGGCTTTGGCGGCTGTTCTGGGGGGGACACAGTCACTTCACACGAATTCGCTGGATGAGGTTCTTGCACTGCCAAGCGAGGAGGCCGCTACCATTGCGTTGAGAACCCAGCAAATAATTGCGGAAGAATCAGGGGTTGCCAATACGATTGATCCTCTTGGGGGCTCTTTTTTCGTTGAGGCACTTACCGACCGAATGGAAGAAGAGGCGTTCGAGATTATAAAGAAAATTGATGATATGGGAGGCATGCTCGCTGCGGTTGAGAAAAGCTACCCGCAAAAAGAAATCGCCGATTCAGCTTACCGCTATCAAAAGCAGATTGATGAAAATGAAAAAGTAGTTGTGGGAGTGAACAAGTATATCACCGAGGAAACCCTTCCGGTTGAAATCCTTGAAATTAATGAGGCGCTGGAAAAATATCAGATTGAAAAGACGGAAAAAATTAAGAATGAGCGGGACAACAAGAAGGTGGCGGAATGCCTGGAAAGATTGGGTGAGGCATGCGTTGGGAGTAAGAACGTCATGGAACCAATTATTGACGCTGTAAAAGAATACGCCACGCTTCAGGAGGTTTGTGACGTGTTCAGGAGGGTTTTCGGGGAATACAGGGATCCGGGGATCTACTGACAAAAGTGTTTGGATTTAGGCACTGGGGAGTAGTGGAAAATGACCAGGTGAACATAGATACTCCTGAAGAGGTTTGAAGAAAAGTGAAAGATCGAAAACTGAGGGTAATGGTAGCAAAACCTGGGCTGGATGGTCACGACAGGGGCGCCAGAGTAATTGCAAGAGCTTTTCGCGACGCTGGTTTTGAGGTTGTTTACACAGGCCTTCACCAAACCCCTGAGGAAATTGTGCAGGCGGCCATCCAGGAAGACGTGGACATGATTGGTCTGTCAAGCCTTGCGGGAGCGCATATATACCTTTTTAGAAGAGTGGTGGAGCTCTTGAGGGAAAAAGGAATTGACGACATTGTTGTTTGCGGTGGAGGGATTATCCCGGAAGAAGATATTCCAAAGCTTAAGAAAATAGGGATAAGAGAGATTTTTACACCTGGAACAAAATTGGAAGACATTGTCCAATGGGTCAAGGAAAATGTGAAACCAAGGATTGAAGGAGTAAAATGCAAAGTGAAGTGAAAAAAGTTCTTTCCGGAGACGTAAGGACTGTTGCACGACTGATCCGTGACATAGATGATAAAGTGCCCGAAGTCAGGGAGGTTTTGAAGGCACTCTATCCTTACACGGGTAAAGCATACGTGATCGGAGTGACAGGAGCTCCGGGTGTGGGGAAAAGCACTCTTGTGGATCAGATGGTTGCGCACCTCAGAAAGGAAGGTAAGACAGTTGGTGTTCTTGCAGTAGACCCAACCAGCCCTTTTAGCGGTGGGGCTATTCTGGGCGACAGGATCAGAATGCAAAGGCACAGCCTGGATGATGGGGTCTTTATTCGCTCCCTCGCAACCAGGGGCCATTTTGGTGGCCTTACCCAATCCACGAGAAGTGCGATTGATGTTCTCGATGCGATGGGCAAGGACTATATCATTGTGGAGACAGTCGGGGTTGGACAAGATGAGGTGGATGTGGTCAGGAGCGCTCAAACAACCATTATACTAGTAATCCCTGGAATGGGCGATGATATTCAGGCTATTAAGGCGGGAATCCTGGAGGTTGGAGATATTTTTGTCGTTAACAAGGCGGACAGGGAAGGCTCTGATAAGACGGTTCATGAACTGAAACTCATGCTTGATATGAGCCAGGAAAAATATGAGGAAGGGCGCTGGAAACCTCCTGTGTTAAAGATGGAGGCAGTGTTTGACAGGGGCGTAAAGGAGCTCCTCGAAGAAATTGAAAAACACAGAATGTATCTGGCGGAGAAAAGCGGGGGCACAAGCTTTAGAAAGACAAGAGAGAGAATCCGCGAAGAACTCTCCGAGATGGTAAAAAACCGCATAATCGAGGAAGTTTTTGAAAAACTGATTCAAAGCGGTGAATTTGAAAAGGCCGTCAACTCAATTAGAGCGGGTGAAACCGATCCCTACACTGCATGCGAGGACCTGGTGATCCCCAAGTTAAACCTCGCTGAAGAGCATGGCCGGAAAAGGTAAACCGCGTTCGGGTTTCAGATGAAACGAATCCTTTGCTGCGTGGTGCAAGAAGCCTTCTTTGTAAAATCACCTAAACCAGTGAGAACCACTTTGCTCATTTTTGGGGAAAACCAGGTTGTCACTGCAGGCGAAGAAGGATAATGAGCTGAGGAGCGGAGGGGGCTGTGTCGAGATCCTTGGCAAGCGGGATTTTTCTGTGGGTGCGGCGCATTGGGTTTCCTGTGTTTACATGCTTTTTTCTATTTTTTGGGATTGATCTTTTAATATCAGCATACCGTTTGAACGACCCATTCCTATTTGTTATGACATTCTTTGCCGCCAGCCTGATCATTCTGATCAGTGCCACTTTGCTGCTTGGATTCATCATAAGGGTGTTCTCATCCTCTGAGAGCTCCAAAGATGGAGGAACACAGTGAGGGGAGATAAGCTTAACGGGCGTATCCTTAATACAAACACGCCAGAGCAAGGAGGGGGGCGATGACAGTTACGAAAAAATCACAGCCCATCGGAAAAAAGATTCAAAAACTGAGAAAGGAGAAGAAGCTAACACTTAACAACCTGGCAAACGAAACAGGCCTGAGCACCAAGTATATATCCCAGGTGGAAAAGGGGGAAGTCATTCCACCCGTTGCCGTGATATTGCAAATTTCGAGAGCCCTTGAAATAGATTCCAGTCTTTTGCTGATGCAAGAAAAGAGAAAAGCAGGGGTAAGGTCTGACAGAGACTATGAAAAGAGAACCGAGGATTACAGCTATGAGACTCTTACTCCCGAGGCCCGACACAAGCACCTAAAAGCATTCAAAGTTTTTGTGGATCCGAAATCAGATCACAAGGGAGTAAGTTATCAGCATGCTGGCGAGGAATTTATCTATGTGCTCAAGGGTAAGATTGAGGTCATGGTTGGCGAAAACAAGAATATCCTTGCCCCCGGCAAGTGTCTTCACTTTAATTCATCAATTGTCCATAAGCTGCGCAACATAAGCAATGAAAAAGCTGAGTTGCTGGTGGTTTTGTATACCCCGTAGGGAGGGAACAAGGCACGATGGCATATCAACTAAGCGAAGAACAGAGAATGATTCAAGCTATGGTGCGGGATTTCGCGAAAGCTGAACTTGCACCCACTGCTGCGGAAAGAGATAGGACCGGGAAATTTCCACTGGAAAGTCTCAAGAAGATGGGCGAACTGGGACTCATGGGCATGAACGTTCCTACCCATTACAATGGCGCCGGAGTAGACACCATCAGCTATTCGGTTGCTTTGCAGGAGATCGCATACGCTTGTGCTTCAACCGCTGTCATCATGTCGGTACACAATTCTGTGGCATGTGGGCCAATTTTCCTGTTCGGCTCTGATTACCTCAAGGAGACTTACTTGAAACCCCTTGCCAAAGGGGAAAAGATAGGCTCTTTTGCCCTTACCGAACCAGGAGCAGGGTCTGACCCTGCAAGCCAAAAATCCACTGCAATTAAAGATGCTGATAGCTATGTTATAAACGGAAGGAAGTCCTTTATCACAAGCGGCAAGAATTCACATCTAACCGTTGTGACGGCCTATACGGACAGAGGGAAAAAGCATAGAGGAATCAGTGCGTTTGTAGTTGAAAAGGGTACTCCAGGGTTCTCCGTTGGTAGGGAAGAAGACAAGATGGGTCTAAGGGGCTCTGACACGGCAGAACTGATTTTTGAGGATTGCAGGGTGCCGAAAGAGAACCTTCTGGGAAATGAGGGAGATGGGTTTGTGATTGCCATGGTTTCTCTCGATGGGGGTCGCATTGGTATTGCTTCCCAGTCAGTGGGACTGGCGCAAGCATGCCTGGATGCGGCCGTAAGCTATGCCAAAGAACGCATACAATTTGGGAGAACTATTTCTCAGTTCCAGGGCATTCGCTGGATGATTGCCGACATGGCAACACAAATTGAAGCTGCGCGCCTGTTGACTTTCAATGCGGCAGCAATGAAAGACCGAGGAGAAAATTTCACTGAGGCAGCATCAATGGCTAAGGTTTATGCTTCTGAAATGGCCAACAGGGTTGCCTATCAAGCTCTGCAAATCCACGGTGGGTACGGCTACATAAAGGAGTATCCGGTGGAGCGGTTCTACCGGGACGCAAGGGTTCTGACTCTGTATGAAGGTACCTCTGAGATCCAGAGAAAAGTAATAGCCAACCATATTCTATCCCGCTGATGAGACTGGCCTGGATTCGCACATGGTTTAAGAGCATTATCGGTGGGATCTGGGTGGGTGTTGGTAGCCTTTCTCAGGAAATGCTCGGTGCTGAAAAGATAGTGCGTGGGGTTTTGAGTAACCGTTTCAGACAAGCACTTGTTCTGCAGCGAGTCCTCATCTTTGGCTGTTAAGACTTTTCGAGAATGATACCTTTTTTTGAAGCCTACCGCGACATTATCCCCGATTTCTCAAGTTTCCAGGAAAGTCTCAGGCAGCGCCTACCTGTTCACATCCGAGCAAACAGCCTAAAGATTGAGCCGGAAGCCGTGCTTGCACTTCTGGCAGAAAAGGGGATCTATCTTGAAAGGACCAGCCAAATTGATGAGACATTGTTCCTTGCGCCAGGGCTTAGCTCCGCTGGAAATCTTCCAGAGTACTTTCTTGGCTACATCCACCCCCAGGCACTGACCTCGTGCCTGGCCTCCATTGCTCTATCGGTGAAGAAATCTTCACTTGTACTCGATATGTGTGCATCGCCTGGGGGCAAAACATCGCACGCTGCCCAGCTGATGGCTAACACAGGCCTTGTAGTTGCTAACGAGCTCTATCCAAGTCGTCAAAAACCACTTGCTTACACCTTGGATAGGCTGGGGGTGCTGAATACGATTCTTACAGGTTACCAGGCACAGGAATTTCCAATGCGAATGCGTTTTGACTATGTACTTGCTGATGTTCCCTGCTCGGGGGAAGGCACGCTAAGGTTTGATAGGGAAGGAGTGGATTACCGGGAAAAGAAGCTTGATCAGAGGCTTATTGAAACGCAGGAAAAGATCATAATTCGCGGTTTTGACTTGTTGAAAAGCAAGGGAGAGATGCTCTATTCAACCTGCACCTATAACCCGGAGGAAAATGAGGAAGTGGTGGATTACCTGCTAAAGAGGAGAGAAGCCGATATTCTTCCAATAAGCTGTGGGGCTGACTATGAACCGGGCCTATTGGAGTGGAAGAAGAAAAAATATGACAAAAGATTACGAAGAACAGCGAGGTTCTATCCTCACCGGATCAACTCTGTCGGGTTCTACATGGCCAGAATCGGCAGACGATCGTGAAAGAAGAGAGCTTCTTGTCTACCTTAAGGATCGCTTTGGAATACCTGAAGCCCTGTTCGAGGATTATATCATTTACAGGAAGAACAAAAGCTGGTGGCTCATGAGAAAGTCGGCGAGCCTCGAGCAGGCCCGAAGCCTAAAGGTGTTAAGGGTAGGGATGAGGGCATTTCGTCAAATTGGCTCCTTCAAAAAACCCACAACAAGATTCATCCAGGTGTTTGGCAAAAAAGCCTCAAAAGGAAAAGTAGAATTGGAACAGGAGGGTCTAGAGGCTCTTTTGCAAGGTAAAAGCATCCCCGGCTCCAGCGGACTCGAAAACGGCTATATTATTCTTTCCCTAAAGGGACATGTCCTCGGTCTGGGTCTCCTGGTCAATGGCAAGATTATTTCACAGATCCCAAAGAAAGCTATGAAGGTTCTTGGTTTTTGATACCATTCAGGCCCCTTCCATTTGGTTCCGGGCCCGGTGAACGCCCCCCACGCTTAGCCCATTGAGATTCTAGTCCATAAAGGCAAAATTATAGGAATTACTATGTGTTGCCCATTACTAAGTGCGTACATGCACATTTTTTTGTGCATGGGCACGATACCCTTCAAACGCAAAGCGCTGCGCCTGCTAGGTCTCGAATAGCAAACGGGTTCAAATTTTCTTTTACAGCTTCTTGAAAATTGCTTTGGACAGGGGTTTTCAGCACTCCAGGCCTGATTTTGAAACTAACTAAGAAGCAGGAAATCCCCGAGTTTTCTCACGTTTGGTTTGGCACAAATCTTGTATTAAAAAAAGATGAGGTTCAAGCAGGCTCTCGAGCTCTTTAGCGAACCTCCATTACCTGGCAAACGGATTTTCAACCCAGCAATCCTAAACCAAGAAAATCAGGAGAGACCTTCGGGATCTGTATTTTGCTAAGGTCTCTGTTCGGGGAAAGAAGCGAGCTGAGGGTAGTTCGCACCATTTTTCGCTTTCTTCTGCGTGGATTTGTACAACTCGACGAGAGGGTATAGGGTTTGGAGGAAATTATGGAAGCAAAAAGATCCGGGGAAGGCCTTTCACCTGAGGACAATCCGATAAAAATTTTTCCAGGCCAGGAGAGCTGGTTTCCTCCGTGGCTTTTCAGGCACACCGATATAATCGACGACATTGATGATGCCAGTATCGTCTCTAGGGCCGCTGTCATAAACATGGTGAATCATTTCCATTTCACAGACAGGTATATTCTTGTGCTCCTGGCTCACAAATCCTTGGAAGAAAGTCTTGTCCTCAGAGCTAACCCTGATCCATGTGTAGGATCAACGCTTGTGTGTGAATGGGTCAGCAGTGACATCGGTGACCTTGAGCTTGAGGATTTCCAGCTTCTACGGCTTTTTTTTGACGATGGATGTTCCCTGACAATGGTTCCAGCAGATTTGAAAAAAATGGACAGAAATAGGTTCACCGTACAGATTCCGGAAACAAGTTTCTCAATTGGCAAAAGACAGGCAAAACGATATGCCTGCAAGCATGTTGAGGCTGAGCTGATCCAAAACGGGTTCCAAGCCAGAGGCTTGCTTCTTGATTACAGTCCTGTTGGTCTTCGTGTCAGGGTCAGTCCGGCCCCTCATTGTTCTTTTCGTTGGTTTAATTGCGACGAAAGCGTGGATATACGCTTGAGGCAGGAAGATCAGATACTATATTCGGGTCGCTGCCATTGTGTTCGTCAGGAAGAGGGCCTCACGGAAAGGGAAGTAGTGCTCGCTCCTGTCGAATGGGAGATAAAACGTTTTAAGAAGAAACACGTTCGTAATGTGCGGCAACGACTTGTTCCCTCACCATATGTCGTCTTTGAGCACCCATTTTTGGGAGAGAGGGTGGAGCGGGAAATACAGGACATTTCTACGTCAGGGTTTTCAGTCTGCGAAGAAAGCGAGCAAAGAGTTCTTTTGCCGGGAATGATCATCCCGAAAGTCACTATCTGCTTCGGGGGAGCGATTGAATTGAACTGCTCGGCTCAGGTAATTTATTGCTCAAAGACTGACGGAGGTTTTTTTCGGTGTGGAATGGCAATCCTGGATATGAAAATTGATTCATACAGTAGGATGACACATATCCTCACCAATGCCCTTGACCCACATGCCCATATTTCAAGTCACGTAGATGTGGATGCACTTTGGGAGTTCTTTTTCAGAACAGGCTTCATATACCCGAAAAAGTATAGGCTGATTCAGTCTCACAAGGAGAAATTCAAAGAAACTTATAAGAAGCTCTACCAGGAAAATCCAGAAATTGCGAGGCATTTTACTTATCAAAGAAACGGCCGAATTTACGGGCACATTTCCATGGTCAGGGCATACAGCCGCACATGGATGATTCATCACCATGCAGCAGAGGCAATGGATAACAAGCGCACCGGTCTCATGGTGCTAAAACAAATAATGCACTACCTCAACGACATGTATCGTTTACCGTCTGCAAACATGGACTATGTGATGTGTTATTTCCGCCCTGAGAACAAGTTCCCTGATAGAGTTTTTGGTGGATTTGCCCGGGAGCTCGGCAAGCCCCAAGGCTGCTCCCTTGATCTGTTTGCTTATCTCCCTTATACAGGCCTTTCCCTTGGATCCGAACTTCCTGAGGGCTGGACTTTAGGAGAGTGCTCCACACGTGATCTTTGGAAGCTCGGTCAGGTTTACGCTTGCCACTCGGGCGGCTTAATGTTTGAGGCCCTGGACCTCGGCGGAGAAAGTTTCCCTGGGGAGCCGCTGGAAGAAATTTATTCAAGGCATGGCCTGTTAAGGAGGCGGAGAACATATGCGCTCAAGCATGGCGAGGAGCTTTGCGCCATACTCATGGTCAATCAGTCGAGCTTGGGCTTCAATCTTTCAGAATTGTTGAATGGTATAAAGGTCTTGGTTGTTAAACCAAATGATCTTCCCTGGAACATTCTCTCTATTGCAGTAGCTCGGCTAACCGGTGACTATAACATTAAGAAGGTTCCTATTTTATTTTTTCCTCTAAGCTATGTTAAGTCAGAGAAGATCCCATATGAGAAAAAATACCAGTTGTGGATTTTAAATGTTCATTATGGAAATGAATACCTGGAGTACATGCAAAGAAGATTCAGAATCAGCTACAAATAGAAACTGCAAGCAGCGGTATCTTCCTTTTCGCCTTCAAGATCCTCCTGGGGTTTAGGTTCATCCACACTAGGCTTTGTTCCAGAGTGAAACTTCTGACGCCATAGCTGCGGGATTCGGAAATGAAATTCCTGTCTCTAATTCTGAATTGTTCCTTAATAACTTATAATTATTGACAAGTTATCTATCTTATGTATAAAATAACTTATTTTTCGCTAAAATTTGAGTCAGTTTTATCAAATTACCTTCGGTCCAGTGGGGCGGGTCAAAGATGAAGCAGGCCTCAGGTCAACATCAGCGCATTGACGAGCCACTATACAATAGCAGGCTAATCAGGAACTATGTTGAATATGTGAGGAGATTTCACCCGGATGTAGACGTCGCTGAAATCTTGAGATATGCCTGGATAACAACCTATGAGCTGGAAGATCAGGGGCATTGGTTCAGCCAGTGGCAGGCAGACCGCTTTCATGAAAGGCTCGTTCAGAAAACAGGGGATTCCAGAATCTCAAGGAAGGTTGGTCGGTATGCAGCATCATCACAGGCATCGGGAGCTCTTAGAAGCTACACGCTGGGATTTATGAGCCCTGGGGCTGCCTACTGGTTGTTCGAAAAAATCGCGCCATACGCTACCCGGGCATACAGCTTTAAGAGCCGCAGACTGGGTTCAAACAGGTTTTCGATCACAGCGGCTCCAGTTGAGGGGGTATCGGTTAAGCCTTACCAATGCGAGAATCTGATCGGCCAACTTGAGGCCCTTTCAAAATTATTTACCGGCAAATTCCCGAGAATTGAGCACCCCGAATGTATCCACAGAGGAGGTGCGTGTTGTCGGTATGTTATTACCCTTGAGAGGAGCCCCTCCTTTGTATGGAGAAGGCTTCGAAACTACTTGATCCTGCCTGCTCTTGGCGCCTGCCTTGCTCTGCATTTTTTTATTTCCTCGATTTCCTGGACTGTATTGACGCTTTTATTCATTTCGGTTGCTCTGGGTATTTCTTTTTATTTTGAACATCTTGAGAAAAGAGAACTGGAAAAGAACGTGGAAGCGCAGCGTGATGCGGTAAAGCATCTGCTTGACCAAATCAATATGCGTTACAACGATGCCCAGCTAGTTAAAGAGATAGGACAGGCGACTTCGATGCTCCTTGACGTCCGGACACTTTTGAAATCTGTTGTTCAGGCAATCGAGAACAGGCTCGATTTTGACAGGGGTGGAATCTGGTTATGCAATAAAGAAAAAAGTCGTCTGGTCTACACACTTGGGTTCGGATACCAGCCGGAAGTCGAGCAACTTCTCAAAGCCACTGAATTTCATCTTGACAACCCGCAGTCTAGAGGTATTGCGGTACAGGCTTTCAGACAGCAGAGACCGTTCCTGGTCAATGATGTGAGCCGCATTGAAAAGGATCTTTCCAGGAAGAGTCTTGCGTTTGTGCAAAAGCTTGGTACGCACTCCTTTATTTGTGTTCCGATTGTTTATGAACGCGAATCCCTTGGGGTCCTTTTTGTGGATAATCTCAAATCCAAGAGGCCGCTCAGCCAGAGCGACATTTCCCTTTTGACAGGGATAGCCACGCAGATCGCCATCAGCATAAGAAATGCACTCTCCTACCAGAAGCTCCGCGAGAGCAAGGAGAGAGAGCAGAGATTAAGAGAGCTTTTCGAAAAATATGTTCCCTCCCCGATTATCAAAAGATACCTGGACTTCGGAGAGGAGAACCTTTTTAAAGGCGAGGAATTCTCAATTACTGCCTTGTTCCTCGATATCAGAGGATTTACAACAAGATCCGAGAGCATGGAAGCAAAAGATGTGGTCTCATTCTTGAACGGATTTTTTGAAAGATGCTCAGCCATTATCACCCAGAAAAACGGGCACATCAACAAGTATACGGGAGATGGGCTATTTGCAATTTTCGGAGCCCCTGAACCTTTGGCAGATCACGCAAGGCTGGCCTTTGACACGGCCCGTGAGCTTTTTGCCATGTCAAGAAGCTTTCTGTTGGATGGTGAACCAATGAAAATCGGGATCGGCCTAAACACGGGCCGTGCCATAGTAGGTAACATAGGTTCACAGGCAAAGGTTGAATACACCGCTATAGGTGACACGGTAAACACTGCCGCCAGGCTCCAAGAATTTACGAAGCTTTTTCATGACTTTCCGATTATTATGAGTAGGACCGTCTGGGAACAGTTAAGTTCACACCCGACATACAGCCAGATACGCAACCTTGGGACCCGGCATGTGAGAGGAAAGAAGGGAGAGCTGGAGGCCTTCGGATTTAATCCCCTCTCCAGGCCAGGAAAGGATAAGGTTCACGAAGCAGCTGGTTTGGTTCCTTTACAAAGGATCAAGGGCGTGTAAGTAAAGCGCCTTGGGTTGAGGAAGAACTGCTTGAATTGGGAGAAGAAGTTATCATAACCGCCAGGGTAGCTTTCGAATAACTCACTGGTTTTCTTTGAGACCACTTCTACTTTCTTAATCCAGTTGAAAATGTCTTCATCCCTCGCATCACCGTAAATCAGGTGGTGGGCTGCGAGCTTCAAAGTGATATTCTTGTATCCCAGATCATAGAGGTAGGCATAGAGTTTCCGGCCCGAGTACGGATCAAAGTCGTATTCTTGTTCAAGCTTTCGCATGAGCGTGAAGAGCATGTTTTCCACTTCTGCTGGAAGCTCATAGTGGTTTAGGCAGTTGTGATCGAGGTCCATAAGGCAAAGCGTTCCACCAGGTTTTAATACATCGGTCAGATTTCTGACGATTTGGGCACTTTCCCCCCGATTGTACTCAAGCACAAAGC
Source organism: Deltaproteobacteria bacterium (assembly GCA_019310485.1). Classification (GTDB taxonomy): domain Bacteria; phylum Desulfobacterota; class DSM-4660; order Desulfatiglandales; family HGW-15; genus JAFDEF01. Next base: position 23,236 of record JAFDEF010000013.1, read on the forward strand.
GCACCCATATGAGATCAAACGGGCCCATGCCCATTAGCGGATCTCTGAGGTCGTGAACGTGGAAATCAAGTCCTGACTTGTTTCCATATTGTTTTCGAGCATAAGCGATTCTATCTTCTGAATAATCTAATCCAAGAACACTCCCCCGAGGCTGTACAATATCATGTAAAACTGAACTGATTTTGCCGGGCCCACAACCGGCATCTAGAACATGATAACCGGGCTTTAGCTCAGCCCAGAGAGCCTGTTTCCTAACTACTTCAGGATCAGTTTTTATTTCGAGTCTGATGGCTTCATCAAGGTTTTCCATTAGGTAAGATCTTGCGCGGGCAATCATGCAGGGACTCTCCTTTGAGACACTCTTCGAACTCTTCTATAGCATGAAGCAAGTGCTTATGGCAAAAAGATAATAGAGGAATAAAGGTGTCTCTTATTTAGAATCCTATCCCCGATCCGGAGTTTTCCGCATCCTGCAGCGTTTGAGAACAAGCACGTTTGTCTTGAAATTCTAGGCATTTGATATATCTTGTTTGATAATGTATAAAAACTGAAATCATCAACGAGGATTAAGCCGTATGAGAAGGAGCACCAATTTTGAGCAAGGACCCATAAGACCGCCCAATGAGGCACAGAGCCTTCTATTGCGCGTGACCCGCAATTGCCCATGGAATCAATGTCTTTTTTGCCCTGTGTACAAGAACCAGAAATTTTCACTGAGGAGCGTTGAAGAAATAAAACAGGACATTCAGACTGTCAGAGATATCGTGGATGACATAAAGGCTGTTTCATGGAAGCTGGGATTCAGTGGAAGAATAAACAACGAAGTAGTGAGCCATATCTTTTCCAGCCCCGACTATAGCAGTGTTTACAGGAGCGTTGCCGGGTGGCTGTATTATGGGACAGGCGCATGCTTTCTTCAGGACGCTGATAACCTGGTAATGAAAACCGATGACCTGGTCAGCATTTTGAAATTCCTGAGGGAGAAACTCCCAGAGGTAACCAGGGTAACCACTTATTCCCGATCAAGAACAATTGTAAGAAAGTCTGTAGAATCTCTTAAGAGGATAAAAGACGCAGGTCTTGACAGAGTGCATGTTGGACTGGAATCGGGCTATGATCCGATTTTGAAATTTATGAAAAAAGGGGTCACTGCGGCTCAGCACATAGAGGCAGGGCAAAAAGTTGTTCAAGCAGGACTAGAGCTCTCTGAGTATGTAATGCCGGGGCTGGGGGGGCAAGATTTGTGGAAAGAACATGCGCTTGCTTCGGCCAAAGTATTGAACAAGATAAATCCCCATTTTATACGCCTCAGAAGTCTTAGAGTACCCGATAGGGTGCCCTTGTTTGAGAAGCTTCAGAGCGGAGAGTTCAAGATGCAGACAGACGATATGCTTGCAGAGGAAATACGGTTATTTATCGAAACCCTGGATGGAATTACCAGCACGGTCACAAGCGATCATATTATGAATTTACTTGAAGAAGTGAGCGGAAGGCTTCCTGAAGGCAAGGAAAAAATGCTGGCTGTTATAAAGAAATACCAAGAGCTTCCCGATTCTGAAAGGCTCATCTACCGGGTGGGCAGAAGGGGAGGGGTGTATCGGTCCATAAGTGATCTCGAAGCTGATCCCGTAACTTATGAAAAAATAAAAGACCTTATTAAGGATCTGGAAGCGCGTGGGGGCAGGGAGCAGGTCGAAAAATTCATCACGGAAATGGTTGATCAGTATGTCTAGATGGGGCTGAAGCGAGTGCCTTGGGATCGCTTTGTTTTGCGAATGGAGACACAAATGCACTATTACCCGATTTTCCTTGATATAGAGCAGAGAAAGGTGGTTGTTGTAGGTGGAGGATCGGTAGCGGAACGAAAAGTGAGAAACCTGCTTGAATATGGTGCAGAGGTTTCCGTTATCGCTCAGAAATTGACTTCAAGCCTCCGGCAATTGGTCGAAAAAGGGACGGTATCCGTGCTTGGAAGAAAATTTAAGGCAAGCCATCTTGACGGTGCTTTTCTTGCGGTGGCTGCCACCACTGACGCGCTGCTGAACCGGAAGGTGGCTGAGGAGGCAAGAAAAAGAGGCGTTCTTGTTAACGCAGTGGATCAGCCTGAAGAGTGTGATTTTATTGTTCCATCTATTTTCAGAAGAGGAGATCTGCTCATAGCGATATCCACGTCTGGGAAAAGCCCCGCCCTATCAAAAAAGATCAGAGTGGGGCTTGAAAAAGAATTTGGCCAGGAGTACGAGTCGTTCCTAGTGTTGATGGGGTCTTTGAGAAAGGAGCTTTTGAAACAGCAAATGCCACAGGATAAAAGAAGACGGATGTTTCAAAGGCTGGTTGACTCAGAGATCCCAGAAAAGATCAAAAAAGGGGACTGGAAGGGGATATCCGCTATTTTGACTGGAATTCTGGGACGTCAAATATCAAAAGCAGATGTTTTGAACTACTTAGAGATTGGTTGAAGTTATGGCTTCTTTGCTTTTTCGTGCAGCTCTTTTCCTCACTCTGGTAGCAACCGGGGGATTCATCGTTTACATAGTAGCCCAGAATAAGACAGTCTATAAGTGGTCATACCGTATCCTGGCCGCTGGATTCGTATTTCATACGCTTTTTTTTATTCAACGCTACTACGCTTTGGGCGTAGCACCTGTTCTAACACTAAAAGCAGCTTTCTCTTTTTTCGCATGGGCAATTATAGGGGCTTATTTGGTACTCCATTTGAAGTTTCGCCTAATGGTTCTCGGATCGTTTGTTTCCCCGCTTGCAGCTTTCCTTATGATAATATCATCAACGCTGCCTACGGTGGAAACGAGCATAAAGCCTATTTTTAGAAGTGCTTGGCTGGCAGTCCACGTAGGTACTATTTTTGTCGGAAACGGTATTTTTGCCATGACTTTTGTCGCAGCCATCATGTACTTGATCCAGGAATATCAGATTAAGAAAAAAAAGTTTGGAACCTTTTACGCACGTCTTCCCTCACTTGAAACTCTTGACTCAGTGAATCGCTATTCCCTGATGTATGGATTTCCTTTCTTGACTGTAGGAATGATCACGGGGGCCATATATGCTCAGTGTGCACTGGGGAGCTATTGGAGATGGGACCCCAAGGAAGTATGGTCACTCGTGACGTGGTTGTTTTACGCAGCACTCCTGCATGAAAGACTTGCAGTAGGATGGAGGGGGCGCAGGGCTGCGATTCTGGCAATCGCGGCATTCTTGGTCTTGATATTCACCTTTGTTGGCGCAAGTCTGTGGCTAAGTGACTATCACAGCTTCAAGCATCTTGGTACTCAGACGGGCTTATGACAAGGATTGTCAACATAGGCATGAATCATGAAACTGCTCCAGTGGAGTTAAGGGAATGCCTTGCTAAGGAGCCGGGTACCCCGGATGTGGCCCTTGCTGGCATGAGAGAGCTCGCCTGCATAAAGGAGGGCTTGTTCTTATCTACGTGTAACCGCGTGGAGGCTCTTTTTACCACTGAGGATCCCAGGGAAGCAAAAACTGCTGTTATCTCCCTTATGTCCCGGTTGGGTGGGATATCAGGCGAGGCATTTTCTTCACATATTTTCGTCAATGAGGACATAGATGCAGTGAGGCATATTTTCAGGGTTGCATCCAGCCTTGATTCAATGGTAGTGGGTGAGCCCCAAATACTGGGGCAAATCAAGGAAGCATACGCCCGGGCCACGAGGGAGAAGACCTCTGGTGTTATACTTAACAGGCTTATGCATAGAGCATTTCACGTGGCCAAGAGAGTGCGTTCTGAGACAGGTATTTCTGACGCTGCTGTTTCAGTGAGTTACGCTGCCGTGGAACTGGCAAAGAAAATCTTTTACGACCTGAGCGGAAAAACAGTTCTTTTGATTGGAGCAGGCGAGATGGCCGAACTTGCAGCCAGGCACTTACTAAACCAGGGCATAGGGTCCCTGAGGGTTGCGAACAGATCCTTTCGGAGGGCTGTTGAAGTGGCTCAACACTTTGATGCTTCTCCGGTGTATTTTGACGAGATCGGAGCGCAGCTCCTGGAAGCAGATATCGTCATATCTTCCACCGGATCCCCGGAGTTTGTCATCTCTTACCCTCTTGTTAAAGGTTCCCTTAGAAAAAGGAGAAATAGGCCGCTTTTCATAATTGACATAGCTGTTCCCAGGGATGTTGAACCCCGTGTGAATGATCTCGGAAACGTGTATGTTTATGATATTGATGATCTCAAGGGAGTCATCCAGATTAACATGACTCAACGCCAGCAGGAAGCATTGAAAGCAGAGCGGATTGTGGAAGAAGAGGTAATAAAATTCGAAAAGTGGCTCAGGACCCTTGAAGTTGTTCCAACGATTAAGTCTTTGAAAGAAAAGGTGGAAGCAATTCGCAAAACAGAGTTAAAAAAGAGCTTGGCAGGGCAGGGAGATTTCACCTTTTCGCAGACGAGGGTGATTGAAAAACTTACGGCCTCCATTGCAGAGAAGATTATCAATGATCCTATCCTGTTTCTAAAAGAAAAGGCAGACAGACCCAGCAAGAATACCTACCTTGATATTGCCAGAAAGCTTTTTAATCTTGATAGCACCAATGAGCAAGAAGGGCGGTAGCATGAATATCGACAAAATGGTCAAGAGTTTGATGGCGAGGCCTAATTCAAACAAAATCGGAATGATAGCGTCTCATTTGGGAGTGGTCAGAGGTACATCTCGCGACGGCAAACCTGTAAAAGCCATTGAAGTGTGGTATGAAAAAGAAATTCTGGATGATATTATGCAAAAAATCAAATCATTGCCTGGAATCATTGATGTAATAGTTGAAGTTAAAGAAGGCAAGCTTGACGTTGGAGATCCGATCCTGGGTGTAGCAGTGGCAGGGGATTTTCGGGAAAATGTTTTCCCTGCCCTAGTGAGCGCTGTAGATCAAATCAAGGAAAAGGCTGCCTTCAAGAAAGAATTGATACGTTAGGAGCGTATCGGAAAACTGGATAGGTCGGAGGCTGTGGGAAAAGGCCCATGAGCTGAGTTATCTTCAGAAAGGGGTCCACAAAATGGGAATGGTGGATGTTTCAGAAAAGCCAATTGTTGGGAGGGAAGCAGTGGCAGAAGGGCGAATCTTGCTTTCTTCACAAACCATAGAGGAGATTAAAGGCGGCAGGATAAAGAAAGGAAACCCATTGCAGGCGGCAGAAATAGCTGGCATGAATGCTGCTAAACAAACTCACCTTCTGATTCCACACTGCCACCAGATACCGCTCAACAAGGTAGAAGTAGGTTTTGAGGTTTCCTCTGATTGCATAGATGCCGTGTGCCATGTAAAGGCCAAAGCCCGCACCGGGGTGGAGATGGAGGCCCTGGTCGGTGTTACCATGGCCTTAAACACCCTGTGGGATATGGTTAAGTACCTTGAAAAAGACACTCACGGTCAATATCCTTCTACACGGATTACGGAGATCAGAGTATTGAAAAAGCTGAAAGAAGGCTAAGCGGTCCAGTGCAAAAGGAGCTGATGTCCTTCTCAAGTCCCTCACTTTTTGAATGGAAGGAAAAACATGTTGCACTAAATTGACTAACGCCATATGGTTCGTGGTATTTGCGAAAAACAACTGGCTGCTAAGGCCCTTGTCCTTGACAGAGGGGGGGTAAAGCAGAAGGGGAATCCATTGAAAAGCTGCAGGGAATACAGCTGAAAGAGGAAGAATTATGAAAAAAGGGATACTGGTTGGTATTGTGGTGCTTGTACTTGCGCTGCTTTGGTGGGGTATTTCCATCTATCCGGATTGGCTCTGGTTTGGAAAACTTCATTATTCATCTGTGTTCTGGACCAAGCTGGTGAGCGAGTTTGGACTTGGGTTGCTAACCTGGCTTTTGCTCATGGTAATGGTGATTCTGAGCCTTTATGTTGCGCGGCGTCTAAGTAGAGATGTGGGGCCCAGCTTGGCTTACGGGGCGAAGGGGGGTATTTCGCTTAGATCCTCCGGCTTATTAATTCTGGCTGTTGTGCTGATTATTGGCTTTTTCATTGCTTCCAAGGGAGCCTCTCAGTGGGACATGGTTCTCCGCTATTTGAATCAGCAGGCTTTCGGGGTAAAGGATCCTGTTTTTGGGAAGGATATAGGTTTCTATGTCTTCTCTTTACCTCTCTACCTTTTCATAGAGCGTGGGTTGATCCTTTTCGTTGTTATTACAGGAATCGTAACTGGGTTTTGGTACCTAAGAAATGGCGCCATTCAACTGATCAACATGAGCGAGTTAGTCCAGGATCAGGCCAACAGACAACCAACAGCTCCGAAAATGACTATGAGTTCCGGAGCCAAGAGGCACTTTGTTTTTCTTGTCGGGATTATTATCCTGCTCATTGCATGGGGCTATTATCTAAAGAGGTTCAATCTTCTCTATTCAACTGCCGGAGCAGCATTCGGAGCTGCTTACACGGATGTTCATATCAGAATTTATGCTTACGAAATCCTGGCCATACTTTCTGTTGCTTTTGCCGTGTTTCTTTTTGTATCAGCATTTCGGGCAAAAGCTAAGCTGATTTGGACTGGGGGCGCTATTTGGATAGCAAGTATTTTCCTGTTTTCCAGTATCTTGCCGTTGCTGGTCCAGAAGTTTGTGGTAAGCCCCAACGAGCTGGCTAAGGAATCAACCTACATTGCTCGCAACATTCTTTACACCCGCAATGCTTATGACCTCAACAAGATAAAGGAAGTTCCTTTTCGGGTTGGTGATAGACTAACTGCCGGGGACGTCAGAGACGCAAAGCCGACCATTCAAAATATCAGAATCTGGGACAAGCGACCACTGCTTCGTACATACAACCAGCTTCAATCAATTCGGCTTTACTACACCTTTCGTGATGTTGATGTAGATCGCTACCAGGTAAATGGAGACTACAGACAGCTCATGTTGTCAGCAAGGGAGCTTGATGTACGGCAACTCCCCCCGCAGGCAAGAACCTGGGTTAACAGACATCTCATATATACCCATGGCTATGGTTTGACTTCCAGCACGGTCAACGATGTGACAAGTGAAGGGCTCCCGGACCTGATCATTAAGGACCTGCCTCCTTCTGTTGCTTTCGATATCAAGATAGATCACCCTGAGATATATTATGGAGAGAAAACAGAGAACTACGTGTTTGTCAAAACCAAGACAAAGGAATTTGATTACCCCAAGGGAGACGCAAATATCTATACAAATTACAAGGGAAGTGGAGGCGTTCCCATTGGCTCTTTTCTGAGGAGACTTCTTTTCTCGTTCGAGTTTTTGGATCCTCAGATCCTATTCACAAGATATCTTGGTCCTGAAAGCAGAATCATGTACAACCGCAGAATTGACAGGAGGGTTCGAGCCATCGCCCCTTTTCTAAGCTATGACAGTGATCCGTATCTTGTTATCTCCGGTGGAAGACTTTACTGGATTCAAGACGCCTATACAACGTCCAATATGTACCCTTACTCAAAACGCTTTAAGTCAAATTTTAATACGACATTGAACTACATCCGCAATTCGGTGAAGGTAGTGATTGATGCCTACAGCGGAGATGTATCCTTCTTTGTGGTGGATGAAAAAGATCCCATCGTAAGAACTTATTCAAAGATATTCCCTGAACTTTTCAAGCCGTTCGCTCAAATGCCTGCGGATCTCAAGAAACACGTTCGCTATCCAAAAGATTTATTCAGGGTTCAATCTCAAATGTACATGACCTACCACATGAAAGACGTACAGGTTTTTTATAACCAGGAGGACCTTTGGCAGATACCGGGTGAAGTGTATGGAGACAGCAGGCAGAAGATGGAGCCCTACTACATAATCATCAGGCTTCCGGGAGAGGAAAACGAGGAATTTGTCTTGATGCTGCCTTTCACACCCTCCAACAAAGACAATATGATCGCATGGCTTGCTGCGAGATGCGATGTGCCGAACTACGGGCATCTTATAGTGTACAAGCTGCCAAAGGAAAAATTGGTTTTTGGTCCCATGCAAATTGAGGCAAGGGTGGATCAACAAACTCAAATTTCAAGGGAAATGACGCTCTGGGGACAGAGGGGCTCAGTGGTTATTAGAGGTAATCTATTGGCGATTCCGATTAAGGATACATTCATTTATGTTGAGCCTGTTTACCTTGAGGCAAAACAAACTGAAACACAACCTGCTCCCACTCCGTCTACCAGGTCAAGGGGGCTGCGCAGATCCCGGGCTGGCAGCACGGTTGCGGGTTCCGCACAGAGCGGCTTGGGCGCCGCAGGGCTGCCGGAACTAAAGAGAGTTATTGTAGCGTTTGGCAACCGCGTAGTGATGAAAAGAAATCTTGAGGACGCCCTCCTCACTGTTCTGGAAGGAAAAGAGCCGCTGGAACAAATGATTTCCAGACCTCCGGCAAGAGCTCCCGAAGCAGGCGCTTCTGCGAAAACCGCGCTTGAACACTTTCTCAAAGCAAAGCAGTACCTTAAAGAGGGGGACTGGGCCGGGTATGGAAGAGAGCTCAGGGCCCTTGAAGATACCTTAAATGAAATGGCCCAGAAGGAAAAATAAGCGAGGTGCAAAGCAGGACAATCAGTAAGTTACCACTTACAAGATCGCCCCTTGGTGATGAGGTAAAGGTGCCTCCCAGCTACTGGGAAGATCTTTCGCGAAGGAATTTGGAAGAACTGTGTAGAAAGGCTCTTGTAAAATTGCATGTGCCCGAAGGGCTGCTCGTACGATTCTTGGGCAGGAACATTATGGTGGATTTTCAAGAGAAGTGTCTTAAACGGGCGGGCCACGGGAAATGGGAGAGGATAGAGTATCCGCTTATGGAGATTTTGTTTCTCATCTACCTTCTCAACATTGGCCCAGACCCTCTTGAAAACGAGATTATCAGCGCTAAAGAGCTCAAAAGCTCTCATTTTTTTCAGGGGCCTCATGCGCTGGAGATTGAGCCCCTAATCGAGCGCTTCGGGTACGAACCGGACGCCTTTGCCAGAGCGGCCGAGTCTCTTGGAGGGGAAAGAGAAAACCTTGGTGATCTGGGGTATCGAGTTCCGGTGTTTCCAAAAGTGCCCGTGTACTATGCCCTCTGGCAGGGGGATGAGGAATTTGAGCCCCGCTTTTCAATATTCTTCGACCGCTCAATTGAAAAACATCTTTCTGCGGATGCGATATGGGGGCTTGCCAAACTGGCTTCAGATGCTTTACTTAAAGCTCCTGATCTACCTTTTTAGCAAGGTCTCGGTTCCGCCAAAGGCTTTCTATTCCTTCACTTTTTTCCAAACATATTTTCGCTGGTTTTTAAGCCTTATGCTCCCTCCCCCTGAGGGATCAAAATAAAAGGAAAACTTGTATTCCTGGGAATCCTTGCTTTTATAATAAATCGTATATACGTTCTGTTTTTTCTTATCCTTAGTAATCTTTGAGATTGGATACTCCTCTGTGGGTGGTTTCGCATTTTGATCATTGAAAGTGAGATGTGTATCACTTATTTCAAAGGTGAAACCTTTAAATTTTTTCGCCGAGGTCTTCCATATTCCCTTCAATTCGGCTGGCATTGCTTTGAGCTTCCCGGAATTACATCCCGCCAAAGTGGCAACAAAACCTAGCAAAAACAATAAAAACGACACTCTTTTTAGGTTGTTCATGGCACTCCAAGCTATTTTACTTTGTAAATTACTCTTGATGAGACCCTAAAAACCCTTTCCTTTTTCCGCAGCGCTATATTATGTGCACTTTTTTCTCTGCAGTGCTTTGGATTTCCTTTTCTTTCTTAATTACTATTAGCAGGGCCCTTACTACATTTGGGTCAAAATGCCTGCCCGCCTCCTGCTTCAAAATTTCAATCACCCCCTGTAAGGGCTTGGCAGTCCGGTAAGGCCTGTCCGAGGAAAGGGCATCGTATACGTCAGCCGCAGCGAGGATGCGTGCGCCCAGGTCAATTTTGTTTCCCGCAATGCCCGCAGGATATCCAGTTCCGTCAAAGTGTTCATGGTGCTGCAGCACTATCGGGATGACCGGAGCATAAGCAGAAATGGGCTCGAGAATTCGCGCTCCTACCTCAGGATGGGACCTGATCTCATGGAGTTCGTCATCAGACAGTGCCCCGTTTTTATCAAGCACACTGACCGGGATGCTGATTTTCCCAATATCGTGGAGCAGGGCGCCACGGCGCAGATTTTCCAACTCCTCTTTTCCTAGCCCCATAACCTTGCCAATTTTCAGTGCCATATCGGTCACTCTTTCTGAATGGTTGGCGGTCCAGGGCGATTTTGCGTCAACGGCCCGTGCAAGGGCATAAAGTGTTCCCCAGTTGAGCTCGTCTAGCTCTTCCAGCAGCCTGGCATTTGAAAGAGCAACAGCAACCTGGTTAGCAAGCTGGCGGGCAAGTGCAAGGTCATCTTCCTCAAATGCGTTTGGATCACGCGCACCGAGTATAATAATCCCCACAAGAGCTTCCTTTATAAAAAGGGGAAGGAGGACGATGCGTTGAATTTTCTTTCTCAGAAAAAGGGAAAAATAATCAGGGATGTTCTCTCCTGCACTGAAGGAAATGATCGTCTGATGCCCAACAAGGGCCTTCAGTTTATTTAGCGGAAGCTTGACGAGCTGGGAGGTTGTTCCAGAGAGTGGATTTTCAGAACTAGTGTAATACCAGGCCGGCTTCTCTTCCTTTTGGTCAAACAAAGAAACACTCACCATGTCATATTTGAAGAAACTCTTTATCCCCGATATCAGGGTATCAACAATTTCCTCAGTCTTCAAGGAAGAGAGGATGCCCCTGTCTATCTCCGCAACCGCATTCAGCATACTGAACTGTTTTCCGAGCTGATTAGCCATGTTGTTGAAAGAAGAACCGAGTTCTTGAAACTCGTCCCCGCTGCGGATATTCACCCTGCTGCTGAAATCCCTCATTGCTATTCGCTTTGAACTTTCCTTTAACTCCGCAATAGGACGAGTGGTTCTGTTGATCTGAACTGCGCTGAGAAACAGTACGACCCACAGGGAAAGGAGTATTACGAGCGGGAATATTTTTTTGAAGTACGCAATAGGCGCAAAAATGTAACTGTTCGGCGAGCTCAGGACGACAGTGAGCCTTGGGTACAGCCAGTGGTATCTCATGTAAACACTCCAGAACCCTGCCTGGTATTTTTCCCCTTTGTGCTCCCATTCAAAATGAGATATGGAAGAACGTGTTCGGTGAAACTCTGGATATTTATAGAATGGAGGAGGGAAGGGGTGCGTGGAAAAGATCACCTTTGCTCGCTTGTCAAGCACAGCCAGTTCAGTCATAGCCGGAAGGGTATTGTTTTCACTCAGCCCCCAGAGGTACATGCCGTTTACCTCCCCCACTATCAAGCCTCGTTCTGGATCGCGGCTGTCAACGAGTTTCAACATGTATATCCGGCCGGTATTTCCCGCCTCCTTGCGCACCTTTACAAGCGCTTTTCCTGATCTGAGGTGTACCATTTCTTTGAGAGAGGGCTCTTCAAAGGATGAGACCTCACCAAATAAGGGAACGAGTCTACCGGGCTCTTTTGAAAGGGCAAGGGCTTTGAAGCGTTTTTCCAGGGGAGCGAGGTATTCCTGGGTCAATGAAACTCTATAAGATACTAAGTTCTTGGGCAAGGTCATCGAGATCATATTCAAGTCGTTTTGAAGCAAGGTAAGTCGTTCATATATGGCGGTCCCCAGAGACCTGCTTGCCTCGTGCAGGCGGCTCTGCCCCTGTTTCTTAAGCTCCTCCTTTACTTGGGTAAATGATATGATAGCCAGACCCACAATGGGTAGCAAAGCGCACAGGACAAACTGCAAAAAGATACGTTGCGCCACCTTGCTTTTCATTAGTTTTCTGTCCAGTTTCATGTCAAATCCAACCTCGCCAGTTATTGGCCCAGGACATCGTCACATTCTTGATTTCAAAACAAACCCCTTGCAGCAACATGCACCTTTGGGTGAGCATCGGTTAGTATTCGGATGCTGGCCCTATGTAGTTTCCATCGTCAGCGCGAATAATATCATCCTGGCTTTGCTTTGCCGTAAGCGGGGGCTTGAATTTTCCGTCGGGCCCCATGCTGAAAAGATCGTAGTCAAGATTCAAGGGCACCGTACCGTGATATTTCCGCCGCTTCCCGGGTTTAATAAGTGCATGGTTGGCATACTGATAAGGATTCCCCCAGGGATCCATGGTGTTGCTGCGCCCTATGTCATCCAGGCTTGCAGGTAAGGTGTCATTGTCTTCCTTGTACAGGTCGATCTCTGTTTGAATTAGTTGAATATCTGATATGGCCTTAAATATACGCGCCTTTTTTATCTGGTTCGAATAAACAGGGATTGCAATTCCTGCCAGGGTTCCCACAATGGCAATTGCAACCATGAGTTCAATAAGAGTAAATGCTTTGTCTCTTTTCCCGCAAAAGGAAAAAAACCTGGAATACAAAGTCATCTTGAGATATATTAAGGGGTTAGAGCGGCTTCTGGCCGGCGTGCAACTCCCCGCTTGTGTGGAAAGAACACCCTTGCATAATGATTTCATATCCATGGCAAAAGAAACTAAGAACGCCTCAAACTGTGTGTCCGGAATTCAGGCTTCATCCCCTTCCATTATCGACTTTAAAGTAGCTGAAAGCTGCAGAGACTTTTTCCAGATTTTGCCGGTGGGTCTCCAAGGCATCTTTAATTGATGGATCTAGGTCAGCCTTCCCACTGGCAGCTGACTGTATTTTCTTAAAAGATTCTATTAAATCTAAATTGATTCTCTTTGCATTTCTCACCTGAGTACGCAGGGCTTCCAGCATTTCATTAAGCAGTTCTTCCTCGTCATGCAGGTAGTCCTTCTTTCTAATCTTTACCAAAAAATTCAAGTTCCCTTTTCGCACCTCTTCAAATGCCCATTTAAACCGATAAAGGGGACCAGCTACCTTTTGAAAAGCTCTAAAGGAATGCACTCCAATAAGTGCGGCAAGAAGAAAGACGATTGGCCAGACCCAAACATGCTTGGAAAGTATCCTTTCCGCAGCAGCGCCCCGCACTGCCATGCTCAAGGTGTCGTTACGCATTTGCATTATCTCAGGCAAGAAGAGTGTAATCCCGAGGAAAAAGATGAGAATAAGGAGATAAGCAAGCATCATGGCCAGGAATCTATACTGAAGCGATCTATTCACCACAAGTGAGCGTCGCCGATCATCCTTCTTTTCCACAATTTCTCCTTCCAGCTTACATTTCTAATTGAGATTGTATTAACTTTATTAAACTATATTTTAGAAAATTATCTAAGAACAGTCAAGGATAACTAGAACGTTGTTCTCAATGAAATGTGGGTCAAAGAACCTGGTGGAAGGATGTCCTAGCTGATTCGGGGCTGAAGCTCAGCTCAGGATCGAGGTGCACAGACACCGCACATGATACCTTGCCAACGGATCACACAAGATTTCTATGCTTGACACCCGGGCTCCCATCCCTTATGCTCTCCAATAAGTTTTCGTGCTCCGCTCATTCAGACATTTCCCTCAAACCCGGTTAGAGAGCAGTTGTTTTGCGGGCTTTGTGTCCGAGCAGACCTTGCTGAAAACAAGACAAGAGCCGTCACGTAGGAGAAGGTTACATCATTATGTTAAGAGTGGAGGCCGCTATTAAGTATGAAAATTAAGTCATTGATGATTTCGGACCCTATAACCATCACGGATAAAGCATCTGTGAGGGAAGCCATTGAGGTTATGAAAACGAATTCAATTCGGCACTTGCCGGTTGTATCAAAGGGGAACATCCTGAAAGGTTTTGTGACAATGGCTGATCTGAGAACAGGGCTAATTCCGTCAATGGTTGCCGGTCTCTCCCTTTCTGACATAATGATCAAAGACCCTATTACGATTGACCCTGACAGTGATGTGGAAGTTGCTGCTCAGCTAATATACAAGCACAAAATAGGCGGCATACCGGTTGTTAAGAAGGGAAAACTTGTAGGAATTATTACGGAAACAGATCTGCTCCGTGCCTTTATCGACATGATGGGAATCCTTACGGCGAGTTCCCGAATTGACGTTGCAATTGGAAGTGAACGAGGCCTGTTCAAGAAAGCTTTGCAGGTGATTGAGGATAACGGAGGAGAGGTGATCAACGTAAGCATGGCAATCCACCGTGCGAGAAAGAGAGTATATTCCTTCCGTCTTGCCCCTTGCAAAACCGGCGTGATCAAGGATGCGCTGGAAAAAGAAGGATACCGGGTTGTTGCTGCTATGGACTAGTTTTCTAACCAACCCGTAAATTGCCTGCCCTTCAAGAAACCTTCCACTGCCCCTCACTTGGATCTTGACACGATTTGCGCTGTTGGGTATTTAGTGTCGGTCGAACCAGATTCTTGACACAGCTTTACTGAATGTACCCAGAGGAGAGAAGACCATGACTGAACTTATGAGCATTATCAAAGGAAGACGCAGCATTCGAAGATATCAGGACAAGGAGGTTCCGGAAGAGTATCTAAGGCAGATTCTTGAATCAATTCAATGGTCCCCATCATGGGCAAATACCCAATGCTGGGAAGTTGTGGTTGTAAGAGACCACAGCATAAAGGAAAAGCTCAAAGAAACCCTTACCAAAACAAACCCTGCGTCAAAGGCCATTGTTCAGGCGCCGGTGGTGCTTGCAATCTGCGGTAAGAAGAAGAGTTCAGGATTTTACAAAGGGGAGGCAAGCACAAAATTTGGAGACTGGATCATGTTTGATCTGGGGATTGCAACCCAGAGCGCTTGCCTGACGGCTCATAGCCTTGGTCTTGGAACAGTAATAGTCGGACTCTTTGACCATGACAAGGCAGCAAATATTCTGGGACTGGGAGAGGACTACGAAGTAGTGGTCCTTATTCTAGTGGGCTACCCAGCAAAAGAGACATCTCCTCCCAAGCGCCGCGAGATTGCTGACTTTACACACTATGATAAGTTTTGATCTTCTGCGCCGGGTTTGAAGCCTGCCTTGGGGGAAGCAGAAGATCATAAGGAGAAACGCTTTAGAGACACCCACAAAACTTCTTGCGATTCAGCAGCTCAGTTGGGGGAGGAGAAAATTTTCAGGCTTCAATCCTGAATTCGAACTTCACAGAAGAAATACATTCTGCTTTTGAATTAAATGATCTTTCCAGGAAGCTTACGTACCCATTTCTACCGATAAGGAGCAGGGTTGAAGATCTGGTGCCGTATGAAGGGCTTGTTATAAAAATGGGCGAAAGGATCCTTTCCCAATCAAGCCCTACACCTGTGTTGGGAAGCAATTCGTCCGCCGCAACGTGGGTGTCTTTGAGAAGTTCGAAAAGTTTTTCAACCAGAACATCACCGCTATCCTCCATAAGTCGAGATATCCCTTGTTTTCCTCTGACCACTTTTGGCCATGGAGTATTAAGAAGATGGTTGCTCAGGCCGTGAATTCCCGGAGGAAGCTTTGAGATTTCTCCCGTTCTGTTTGAGTAGTAGTAAATCTTGTCCTTGTTCCCCACGACCAGGTTGAAGCCGTTAAAAAGGTGTGCTTTTTCTCGAACCTCTTCCAGATACTGAACAGGGCTCTGCTTGCCCAATAGATATCCACTTACCAGCGCCCCCCTGGAGGGAGCATCTTGCCTTCTCGATTGTGGGTCTCTGTAGTTTGTTAACAGACCTATTCGGCCTTTTTTGCTGATTCCCAGCCATGTGCCACCCCCTACAAGGTCCCGGCCTGCGAGTATTTCAGGGGCTTCCTTCCAGAAACCTGCCTTTGAAGATGACCTGTCGTAGTATTCGTCCCGGTTCGCAGCAATTACTAGTTTGTAGTTAGGATGTTTTTCTACAGCCAAGAGGACCAGACACATAAGGTTAGCCCTGATTACTTTGAGAATTTTATGTTGGCATGCCGCCGGCAAGTCCTATTTGATCCCTCAGGTCTTACATCCTGCCTTTAGGGAGGCATTCTGGCCTTTTGCCACCCAGTCCAGGAAGCGTGCCCACCATCCCTTTTTTGCCTGTTTTTTATTTTTGGTTTCCGGCTTATGTTCCATAATTTCGGCTCTTCGCAGCTCTAGGATAGGTTATTTTTTCAACTCAATTACTATATTACCAAATAATGAGCTCTTTCAAACAAAATAATCTATGGCAAAGCCAAAAATATCTTTGACTATAAATTTAGCTTTTGATATATACAGCTAGGTTCTATTTTCTGAGATAAAAATGAGGGGAGGTAGCGACTATGAGCAAAGAAAGCCCTTTGAAGGACAAGGTGATTCTCGCAGTTGATGATGAGCCCGATGTTCTTGAAACAATTGCTGAAGAGCTGGATATGTGCCTGGTTCATAAGGCCCAAGACTATGATACGGCACTTCAATACCTCCTCAGTTATACCTACGATGTGGTCATCCTTGACATTATGGGTGTCAATGGATTTGAACTATTAAAGACAGCTGTTTCGCGAGGCTTTCCAACGGTCATGCTTACTGCCCATGCAGTAACACCGGAGGCCCTGAAAAAATCTATAAAGCTTGGAGCGATTTCTTTTCTGCCCAAGGAAAGAATTTCAGACCTTAAGGAGTTTCTGGAAGATGCCGTTCTGGGCGTTGGGAAACCGCTGTGGATAAAATTCTTTGACAAACTTGGAGACTACTTCAATAAAAGATTCGGTCCTGACTGGAAAGAAAAAGATAAATTTTTCAAGGAGTTCGAGGAATCCATCAGAAAAAGCGAGGAGGGGAAGGGCGAGTAGCCCCCTCCTTTGCACTCCCTTTTTTCCTTCTATCAGCCTTTCCGGGTACTGGCGCCTCATACACTGCCAGCGCTGGGGGCCGCGTTGTGTACGCTTTCAAAAGTGAAAATAAGAAAAATCCACCCCTGGCATGTATCACCCAAACAAGCAATAGAAATTCAAAACAATCTTAGAGCCCGGGTTCATCTCAAGAAATGCCCCGGTGCTATTAGGTATATTGCAGGAATGGATGTTTCCTCATCCCGGAGATCCAGCAAGGTGTGGGCAGGTGTTGTGGTTTTGAAGTACGAGGATCTGTCTAAAGCAGAAGAGAAGTGGGTAAGTCAAGAAACTGATTTTCCCTATGTCCCCGGGCTCTTAAGTTTTCGGGAAATTCCTGCGATGCTTGAGGCGCTGGAGGACCTGAAAACTAATCCTGATGTGATCCTGTGTGACGGGCAGGGGATTGCCCATCCAAGGGGATTGGGGCTTGCCTCACACCTAGGCATTTTACTGGGTCGGGCCACGATTGGGTGTGCCAAAAGCAGGCTCGTTGGTGAGTACTCTCACCTGGGTAAAACCAAAGGGAGTTACAGCGAGTTACTGTATGAAGGGCGCGTGGTTGGCGCAGTGGCCAGAACCCGCACAGGGGTCAGACCTATTTTTGTCTCCCCGGGACATCTTATCACGCTTGAAGAGGCTCTAGAGGTAACTTTCCGCAGCTGCACCAAATACAGACTACCTGAGCCCACGAGATTAGCGCACATTTTGGTAAACCGAATTAGAAGGAGGGAGGAGCCCTGACACCGTGAGAGTGTCACTCCTCGGTTGGTGTTTGCGGGAAAGATTCTGCCTCAACCTCAAAACGTTGCGGTTTGTACCCCTCCTCCACGGGGCTTCCATCAATTGTGCGGATAAGTGGTTGGGGATGAGCTTTTTCATGTTCTTCAAGGGCTTTCAACAGCCGGCTCTTTGTTTGATCATCAAGAAACGACCAGCCAAGCCTGCCGCGGCATTTGGGAAATTTTGAACAGCTAAGCCAAGGGCCGCGCCCTCCCTTTCGCAAGTTCAAGAGAGCCCCGCACTTCGGACAAGGGAGATCGGTCAGAAGAGGGGGTACTTTGGGCGTCTTGATGTGCCCTTTCCTGTCCAGGTTGAGGGCTCCCGTACATTGAGGGTACCTGCTACAACTCAAGAAGGCTCCGAATCGTCCTTTCCGGATGAACATCGGAGCCCCGCACACAGGACAAGCTATGTCTGTCTGTTCGGGTTGGACGGGGTTTCCATCATTGTCTATAGGTGCAGCAAATTTGCACTTGGGGTATTTCGAGCAGCTCAGAAAACGACCCTTTTTCCCAAAACGGTAGACAGTATCGCTACCGCACTCAGGGCACTTAAAGGGCGCAGGTTGAGTTTCGGCTTTTGCGTGGGCCATCTCATTGTACGCCGCTTCCAGACTTTGCTTAAACGGCCCGTAAAAACGGCGCAGCATCTGGACCCAATTAGCATGTTTCTCCTCAATATCATCAAGCTGGCGTTCCATATCTCTGGTGTAACCAACTTCCATGATTTCAGGAAATGCTTCAACGAGCTTGTCGGTCACCACTTTACCCAGGTCCGTGGCATGGAACCGGTTATTGATCTTTTCCACGTAGCGCCTATTTTGGATGACCTGGATAATTTGAGCATAGGTGCTTGGTCGGCCAATGCCTTCTGATTCCAGCTTCTTGACCAATGAGGCCTCGGTGTATCGCGGAGGGGGGGATGTAAAGTTTTGAACAGGGTCTATCTGAATTGCAGCCACGGCTTGCCCTCTGGAGACAGGGGGCAGGGTTGCCTCATCAGAGAAACCGGGAGTCCCTGATATTCGGTAGTACCCGTCAAAGACAAGGATGCGGCCTGTGGCCCTGAACATAAGTTCACCCTGATCATCTTCGCCTGAAATTAGAATGGTCGTTGAATCCCATTGTGCATCCGCCATCTGGGAGGCTATAAATCTCTCCCAAATCAATTTATACAGCTTGTAGTGGGGCTCCTTAAGAGAAGATCGAACGCTCTCAGGGGTTAGGTTCACATCGGTTGGTCGAATCGCCTCGTGTGCTTCTTGCGCAATCTTATTGGAAGATGCAAAAATGTTAGGCTTTTCAGGTAAGTACTTTTTCCCAAATTTGGAGAGAATGTATTCGCGAGCCATATCTGTGGCTTCGTTTGAAACATGGGTGGAGTCTGTTCTCATGTATGTTATGAGGCCAACCGACCCCATGGATTTGATCGGCAGGCCTTCATAAAGAGCCTGCGCAATATTCATGGTATACTGCGCACTGAAATCAAGCTGGTTCGAAGCCGCCTGCTGGAGTGTGCTGGTTATGAATGGAGGATGTGGCCGGCTTTTTGTCTTTTTTGTTACAACTGATTTTATTTTCCACGCAGGCCCTCCCTCTATCCTACCTTTTAGTTGAATAACATTCTTGGCAGGACCTTTTGCTTTGGGGTTTTCTGTTTTGATCTGTTCAAGTAACTGAAAGCCGGCACGCTTGGCAGCATGCAAGGCGTCTTCCATTTTCTTGGGCTCAAACTTGCGGCCATCCACCTCGACAAGCTCTGCCCCGAGGCTCCTGTGTTCAAACAGCCACAGGCTTTTTCCATGGGCTGTCGGAGCATTCATTTTCCCACCGTTTTTCTTATCCCCAGCCTCTGCGAGCCACCTGAGCCATTGTTCAGAAATTGTGCGTGCATTCCTGACATCTGTGGTAAAATATCCAAAGATCTTCCAATACTCTTCAGGGATGAATGCCTCAATCTCCCGCTCACGTTCCACTACCAGTCGCACGGCTACTGATTGAACTCGTCCTGCACTCAGACCGCCCCCCACTTTTTTCCACAGAAGCGGTGAAACCTGATAACCCACAATGCGGTCAAGGATTCGTCTGGCTTGTTGCGCATTGACTTTATTCATGTCAATGCTGCGAGGATTTTGAAACGCTTTTTGGACCTCCTTCTTGGTGATGGCATTAAACACCACGCGCTTTGTGTTTTCAGGTTTTACTTTCAGAGCTTCAGCCAGGTGCCATGCAATTGCTTCTCCTTCGCGATCAAGGTCAGTTGCAAGCCAAATTCCGGATGCTTTGCTTGCCGCCTGTTTTAATGCTTTAACGGTCTTAGCTTTGCCCCTTATGATTTGGTAGGCGGGTCTGAAATCTTGTTCAAGATTCACGCCCGGCACAGGATCCTTTACACCTTTCGGGTTCTTTTCGGGCAAATCGCGGACATGCCCGACAGAAGCCATAACCACGTAATCCGGGCCGAGGTATTTATTAAGAGTGCGCGCTTTTGCCGGGGATTCGACAATTACAAGCTGCTTGCCGGTAGTGTCCGGAACTGAACTCGAGCTTTCTTTCTTGGTCTTTTTCTGCGCCATTTCCAATTACTTCTACCTACTACTTATTTCCAAGACCATCCAAGTTTCTTATAAACATTTTTCCAGGAAGCTGCCTGATCAAGCCCTTAATTTCCATTTTAGTGAGTAAGTTGGAAACCTCACCGGGTTCGATGTTTCCTTGTCTGGCAATTTGGTCGATATGCAGCGGGTAGTCGCCAATAATATTGTAGATGGTTTCTTCAGTGGCCTCCATGGAAGAGGAGCCACCCTCTCCAGTGGGTCCTTCAATAGTTTCAGGCTCATAGCAAAGCCCCAGCTCATGAAGAATATCATCGGAGTTTTCCACAAGCGCTGCTCCCTGTTTAATTAAGAAATGACATCCCATGCTCTTAAAGGAGTGTATGCTACCCGGAACTGCATACACATCACGGCCCTGTTCCAGGGCAAGAGATGCTGTTATCAAGGAACCGCTTTTCCTGGTCGCCTCCACTACCGTAATCGCTCTACTCAGCCCACTTATGATTCTGTTTCTAATAGGAAAGTTCTTGGGTTCAGGAGACGTCCCCAGTGGGAATTCTGTAAGCACGAGCCCATTTTCAACAATCTGTTCGTGCAGTTTATGATTGGAACGGGGGTAAATGCTATCGATCCCTGTACCCTGGACGGCAATTGTGAAACCTCGGGCATCAAGGCACCCCCAGTGCGCTGCAGAATCAATCCCCCTTGCCATTCCGCTCACAACGCCCACACCGCTCCTGGCCAGACCTTGTGCGATTTTTTTTGCAGAAACAACGCCATAATGTGTCGGGTTTCTCGAGCCCACTACGCCAACGAAAATCATGTCTCGAGGAATATCCCTGCCTCTGGCATACAATACCATTGGCGGATCCTGGATTTCCCGGAGCTGGGGGGGATAGGAGGCATCAAGGTAAGTGATGATTTTGGCAGATAGCCGTTCGAGTTTTGCAAGAACTTTTTCCGGGTCTAGGGCGTAGTCTTTATGAGTAATTTTGCGCGCAACGTCCCTTCGGATATATTGCACACCCATAAGGTCTGAAATGTCCGCACTAAATACTTGACTCGGGCTTCCGAATTTGTCAATGAGGTTCTTGAAACCGCGATTGCCCAGACCTGGTATCAGGTGTAAGGCAAGCCACTGTGTTTTTATTTGTTTTCCGTTCTGCTGCATAATGATTTTTGCCGGCAACCAGTGATGGGCTGGCGGGAGTATAAATCAGGGCGGATTGCAATAGTCAAGCTTTTTCTTTTTTCGGTAACTAAGGCAGAAAAGCTATTGCACTTTACAGACCGGCATCTTGGAGAGATATGAAGGAGTTTCCAACCAGGAAGTCCCTCTTATGAAAGCGCCGGTCCAGAGGTCCCGAGAAGAAGAAAGCACAATAGCCGTAGAGGTATGAGGCCTGGTCTCTACAATCATCAATTTTCCGATGGGTATTTCATAGATTACTTTCTTTTTGCGGAGCTGGGTCCATATTTCAGCAAGGTATTGCCGTTTTGGGAGATCCTTGATAATGGCTGCCATGATTTCTTTCAACGTTTTCCCTTTGGTCTCAAAGCTGGGAACTTTCTTGGTTCTAACTGCTTCAAAAATATAACCGCGCTTGATACCGTCTTCGAAGCCGCTGTCCACGTAAACAATGGAATATTGACCGATGACCTGCGCCTGGTTCTTGGCTGCAACTATATTGCCGTAGAGTTTTTTCGCAGTGGAAACAGGTTGAATGCAGGGGGAGACAGTTTCGTGTGGGACAACAAGGTCACCTACATGCACGTCGGAAAAAGACTCCGTAATTTTAGCCTTGTAAAGGCTTCTTTTTATGCGTTCCTTGACAACCAGGGAACCTTCTATGGCAATTATATAGCCAAGGTCTGCCCCAGTTAGCGGGTGTGTCAGCAATTCCGAGGGACGGGCTATGCTGAAGGTCATGCCTGGTGTTATATCGCTTCTTGGCCCGAAATCTGCAAAAATAGTGTCACCCTTTGCCAGGAAAAGCTTGGATGTGCCGGAGAAGCGGATGTGGCCCCACGGTTTTAAATTAAATGGTGTGAGGTATCCAAGTGTTTTGAGATTAGTCATGTTGCTGATATCAACACCCTTTATAACAGCAGATGGCTTTGCCGGTTTAGGAACCTTCTTTGCGGCCACCTTGGGTTTCTTGACAGCCTTTAACTCAAAAAGAGTAATAACATCTCCCGGTTTTAGCAGGTGAGGGTTGGTAATAAAAGGATTCATTTCCCACAGCTTCGGCCATAGATTGGGGTCACCATAGTACTTTGCACAAAGATCCCAAAGAGTATCCCCCTTCACAACCGTATGAGTTAACGGCTGAGCAATGCTTTGAGATGGGTTAGTAGTCCAGAGGAAAGCCAAAACAAAAAGAAGTAAAAAAACAACTTTAGCCGTTTTGCAATTTGTCATAACAGTCCATCCACAAAAGTATTTTAGTTAAATTACAGATTTTACTGGTAAATGTCAAGAAATTTTCGAAACTTCCCTGTTTCACGCCCCTATCTCAAGCATGCATTGCCCTTGTTGGGGCATGGTTCAGGTTTAGCAATGGTTTACAAGCAAATGAATTCTTTCTATACTTCAACCAGTTGATCAAGGTAGGAGGCCCCTTACTTTTTCATGGTGCCAGGGATTTGTTATTTTCCTATAATACTAACAGTTCACGGTTAGGAAAGCTCTCTACATTGCGGAGGAGGCAATATATGAGAAATACAAAAACGATAGCAAAGATTTTGGTTGTAACCATTTTCCTTTTGTCAGGCTGTGCGACCAGCTATAAGGCAAAACCTTTGCCTTTCAAAAAACCCTCTGCATATCCAAACGCTACTCGGGTTGCAGGGGCAGTGGTTGCTGCTAAGGCTTTTGTAAACAAGGAGAAGGCAAAGGAGGCATTCGGCTTTGACATACGAGGCGCAGGAATGCTTCCTGTTCAGGTTGTCTTTGACAACCGTGGTCCACACCCTATTGAAATCAGGCCGGGGCAAACCTTTCTTGAGGATAGGGAGGGCAACCTGTGGCCTCTTCTTTCAAGTGAGATGGCATACGAAAGGGCGACAAAGTATGCCAAGACCGAACAAATCTTCAAAGAAGGGGCTTATCATGGCTTCTTGGGTGCTGCTGCCGGAGCTGTGATAGGCGCGGCAATCGGGATTGTCAGCGGTGAAAATGTGGCCTCGGCCGCGGGCAAAGGCGCTGCAGCTGGCGCCGCAGCTGGCGCTACAGTGGGCGGTGCAAAAGGGTATGGCTCGGAATCTGCCAGGCGAGCAGTTGTGGATGACCTGAGAAGAAAGTCTTTACGAAACAAGGAAGTTGATCCCAAAAGCCTCACCTTTGGTTTTCTCTTTTACCCCGGCGAAGCAGCTTCGGCAAAGGAGCTGAGGCTTCAGTTGAAAGAAGTGGACACTGGGGTGGTGCATGTTGTTAGGCTGAATCTGTGAGGGTTTTCTACCACAACCGAGGCAACAAATCAGGAAATGCGGGGCTTCTCACGCGACTTGAGGATAAAGAGGGTCAGAACAGCACCCAGCAGAAGTACAAGTGCAATGAGCTGGGTGGGGGTCATGGTTGTGCCTGGTATTAATCCTCTGTTGTCGCCCCTGAAGCGTTCAATCAGGAGGCGAGCAGTGCTGTGCAGTATTAGATACCATAGAAAGACTTGGCCAGAGAACTTCTTCTTGGTGCGGAGGGAGAGAAGCAGGCCAAGAATTATGAAGTTGCTTACCGAATGGTACAACTGGGTGGGATGAAGCGGTAGGTGCAGGGGGGCAAGGGAATGCGGATGGTTGAAGACCACACCATACCACGCATCTGTTGGTTTGCCGTAACAGCAGCCTGCCATAAAGCACCCTATACGCCCTATGCCTTGGCCAAGAGCGAGACCCGGAGCCCATAGGTCTCCTGTCTCCCAAAAGGATAATTTGCTGTGCTTGAGGTACCAGCTCATGGTAAGGATTGCTGCAATAAGTCCACCGGAATAGACGAGTCCTCCCTGCCATACCTCTAAAATTCTTAAAGGATGTAGAGCAAAATAAGAATAGTTCATTATGACGTACATCAATCTTGAACCAATTATTGCCGAAACAATCATGACAAGGGCGGTGTCCAGAATTTCAGAGGCTCTCAGCCCCTGAGCTCTGCCTGTTTTTAGCGTTATTAAGAGGGCCCCACACAGGCCAAGGGCAAGGAAAAGGCCGTAGGTATGTATGGTGACTGAGCCAATTGTGGACAAATCAGGAAACATGACTTGTTTAAACCCTATGGACTGAGCACGCTATCCAATCCCAGAGGCAATAAAGCAAAGACGCTTAAGCCCAAGGGCTACCTTGTTTTCTCCTTTGGTGAAGCTTGAAAAATAATCCGGATAAGAAGCCAGATAGTACCGATAGTAATGGCAGAGTCTGCAAGGTTGAATGCAGGCCAGTGGTAAGATCCCACATGAAAGTCCAAGAAATCGACCACCTCTTTGAGTCTCACTCTATCTACCAGGTTTCCTATTGCCCCTCCTATAATAAATGAAAGAGCCAGCGTGGTTTTGCTGTCTGCATTCCTGAGCCTGACAAACCAGAACAACATCAGTGCAACTGCAATGAGAGTCGCCAGAATCAAGAAATAAGAACCTGCTTCTGCCCCTGGCCTGTTGAGCAAGCCAAATGCCATGCCCCGGTTTCTTACATGGACTATGTTAAGGAATCCCCCGATCACGTTAATCTTTTGATGAACGCCGACGGTATTGGCCACCAGGAACTTGCTAATTTGGTCCAGTGCTATGATGAATGCAACCGGCAAAATGAGTAATGACGAAAATGTCTTCAACTTCTAACATACCCCATATCCACCAACGCATCCAGGCACCTCTTGCATACCGTGGGATGCTCGCTGTTTTCACCTACCGTGGGATCGTGCACCCAGCAGCGCTCGCATTTCTTATCTTTGCTCGGCTCCACCCTAATTTTCAACTGGTCGATCTCTGAGCTCTCATAGCCTCCTTCAAGTTTACCAGACGGCAACACTTCCACTGACGAGACTATGAATATTGTCCTAAGGTCGTCTCGGTATGGTTTGAGTTCCTCCATTAGGGGATCAGGAAGCCCAAGAGTCACGGAAGCATCCAGTGAGTGGCCAATTTTCTTTTCTTTTCTCGCTATCTCAAGTGCCTTGGTGACCGCTCTCCTGACCCGCAACACCGTGCCCCAGCGCACGGCGAGCCCCTGATCAATGTATTCCTCTTTTGGGGGCGGGAAAAGTTCAAGGTGCACACTCATCGCTCGCTCATCGGGTTTTAGGTGCCACCATATTTCTTCGGCCGTGAAGGAAAGGATTGGAGCCATTAACCTGACCAGAACTTCCAGGATCTCGCTCATGGCAGTCTGAGCTGAACGCCTTGGTATAGACTTGGCTGGTGAAACATAGAGCCGATCCTTGATAATATCGAGGTAAAAGGAAGACAGATCAAGTACGCAGAAGTTGTGAAGAGAGTGGAAGACAGTATGGAACTCGAATCGGTCGTAAGCTTCAACAATGCGTTTGTTTATTTCTTGCAGTCGGTTAAGCGCCCACCTGTCGAGTTCTTCCATTTGCTCATAAGCAACGCTCTCTTTTGATGAATCGAAATCATATAGGTTCCCAAGAATAAACCGACATGTGTTTCGAATCCTGCGATAGGCTTCGGTCAAACGCTGTAATATTTCCTCCGAGAGCCTAATATTATCCCTGTAATCTTCCCCTGCCACCCAAAGCCTGATAATTTCGGCTCCATAATTTTTGATCAGTTCCTCAGGAGAGATCACGTTCCCGGCGGATTTATGCATTGCCTTCCCGGTTCCATCAACTACAAACCCATGGGTCAGTACGCTTCGGTATGGAGCCCTTCCTCTGGTACCTACAGAACACAAGAGCGAGCTATGAAACCACCCCCTGTGCTGATCGCTTCCTTCAAGATATAGATCCGCGGGGCTATCAAGGTAATCTCTTGCTTCCATGACTGCCGCATAGCTCACCCCTGAATCAAACCACACATCCAGTATATCTGTCTCTTTCTTGAATCGTGTAGAACCACATTCAGGGCACTTTGTGCCAGGAGGGAGAAGCTCTTTTTCAGTGTGTTGAAACCAGATATCGGCTCCTGCCTGCTCGACCATGTTGCTTACGTGATCGAAGGTTTCCTCCGACATAATTACTTTTCCACAATCAAGGCAATAAAAAACTGTGATAGGAACTCCCCAGGCTCTCTGGCGAGAGATGCACCAATCCGGACGATTCTGGATTAGGCTGAAAATACGCTTCTGGCCCCAATCAGGTATCCAAGATACTTCCTTAATTGCCTTAAGGGCCTTGTTTCTGAGATCAGTTTTGTCCATGGATATGAACCACTGCTCCGTTGATCTGAATATTACAGGGTTCTTGCACCGCCAGCAATGGGGGTATTCATGCGAAATCTCTGTCTCTTTCAAAAGTACTCCTGCCTCAGCCAGCTTTGTATTGATCACCTTGTTCGCTTCAAATACTTCCAGGCCAGCAAAAAACTCGACATCCTCGGTAAAATGACCTGCATCGTCGACCGGGGAGTAAACATCAAGGCCATACTCTAAACCCGTCTCATAGTCTTCTCGGCCGTGCCCGGGTGCCGTATGTACGCAGCCCGTGCCTGCCTCGAGAGTCACGTAAGGCGCAAGAACTATCAAGGATTCCCTGTTATAAAGGGGATGTCTTGCCTTCAAGCCTTCAATTGAGGAAGCCTTGAACTCTGCTAGAATCTGGTAAGAGTCTATGCCGAAGGTGTCCATACAAATGTCAACCAGGCCCTTGGCCAGGATGAAGACTTCCCCATTTCCTACGTCTGCAGCCACATAATCGAAATCAGGGTGAAGAGCTATTGCCAGATTCGCCGGGATGGTCCACGGAGTTGTTGTCCAGATGATAACGGAAACTTTCTTCCCCCGAAGGGCAGTGAATTTTTTGCTCAGGTTCGAGATCATCGGGAACTTAACGAAAATAGAAGGGGATGAATGTTCCCTGTATTCGACCTCAGCCTCAGCAAGGGCCGTGTGACAGGAAGTGCACCAGTAGATTGGCTTTTTGCTTTTGTAAAGGCTACCGTTTATGGCAAATTTTCCCAGCTCCCTGACGATTGTAGCTTCATAAGGAAAAGCCATAGTTAGGTATGGGTTTTCCCACTCCCCGAAAACACCGAGGCGTTTGAACTCTGCCCTCTGAATTTCAATATATTTTTCAGCATACCTTCGGCAGTATTGCCTGATTTCCACAAGTGACATCCGGCTCTTTTTTTCCCCAAGTTCAGTGTCCACCTTGTGCTCAATGGGAAGCCCGTGGCAATCCCATCCCGGCACATAAGGCGCATCAAAACCTGCCATCTGCCTGGATTTTATTATGATATCTTTCAATATCTTGTTGAAGGCAGTGCCCATATGTATATGCCCGTTGGCGTAAGGCGGACCATCATGCAGCATGTACGTCTTTCTGCCTCTTGAGGCTTCGCGTATTTCATAATAAAGCTTTTCCCTGTCCCATCTTTCGATTATCTCTGGCTCTTTACGGACCAAGTTTGCTTTCATGGGAAAATCGGTTTTGGGAAGGTTTAAGGTTTTCTTATAGTCCATAAACGTGGCCTCCAAAATAAAATACGCTGGTTTGATTAGCAGATAAAGGCATCTAAGTCAAACTCGTTGTATTTTTGTATGATTCAGCGCCAAATTATTGGTTCCTGTGAAACCTTTGCTTTGAGCTCAGCGTGAAGCTGCTCAGCTAAGTTCATCGTAAGAGCTGAGGTGTCGATGGAGCGACTTGTAAAAAGTGTTGGTTTCGTTAGGGTGAGATTACTTGAATAGAGCGTTCGAGATTCTATTGACATTGCTTCACGCAATCATTATGAGATACGAGAAAAGGCCTGTTTTTTCCGTACGGTTTCTGCTGGATTAAAGCTTTTTGATTCATTGAAAGCATTTCCCGTTCCCGGCTAACTTCTCCGGGGGAGGGCGAATTTACTATTCAGCGAATTTTCAGAAAGGAGATAAGAGCTTATGAGGATTAAATACCTGCTACCTTTTGTGTTGATCTTTTGTTTTAGCGCATGCAGCTCACTGGTGTTCTTTAGTGCTGGAACAGCGGCAGGCGTAGGGGGATACAAGTTCTACAAAGGTTCCCTTACCGTGATCTATCAGGCTCCCTACATGGATACATGGGATGCCACGCTAAGAGCGCTGGATAAAATGAACTTGCAAATCGAGAGCAAGAAGCATGATCTGACGAAAGGGAAAATTAAGGCTAGAACGGCAGATAACAAGCAAGTGCATATTTCACTCAAATACAAGAGCTCTGAGCAGACGGAAGTTGTGATCAGGGTGGGAATTTTCGGAGACAAGGCAGCATCCATGGTAATCAAAGATGAAATAAGAAAGGAACTTTTCGAGAGCTGAGAAAAGTCAAGTTTCTATGTCAAGCTCGGAAAGCATATGGTGTAGAAACTCTATTATGAATTGCATTTGTTCCGGGGTAGTGTAAGACTGGCATTCACACCTGAGGCTGGCAAGGCTTCTTACAAAGAATTCCACTTTGATCCACGTGTCGCCCAACTCTATGGCAAAAACATGGGGTGCGCAATGGGGGTGCTGTACTTGAGCGATGCTGAGGAGGCTCTCCGGCAGGGGAACCCAGAAAACGTCTTCAATGTCAGACCTGATGGCATTTCGATTCAGAAATTCGCATGCCTTTCTGATATCTGAACCAGATACTTCATCCACTAAATAGGATCTCAAGGAGAATCACCTCTCTTCTGGCTCTCCATTTTCTTGCCTGTCAGGAATGCATCAACTACGGAATAGAGCCAGAGTGCTAAAAATGCGAAAATAATATACCTGAGTGAGGAAAAAGTTTCTGCACGAAGTCTTTCAACAAAAAACTCCTCACCTCCAGATGGAATTCCTGGTTGATTAATTATTTTTTTCACAAGTAAAGCTACTTTTATCGCACTCCCGAGAAAGAGAAGGAAAACTAGAGTAAGAAGGATAATTCCTTTCTTCAGATTGTGGTTAAGGATTTGCCCAAGACCTGGAATTATCAAGGCAGAACACAAAGGGGAGAGGATATACCTTTTCATGGTCTTATTACGGAAACCCTTATGCCGATTCCTGGAAAACTGCGCCCAAGGGATAGAGTATTCACCGGTCGGCTTTTTTCTTATCTACATCAAATAATCGGGAGTGTCAAACTCCGGCCTTTGCGCTGGTTCACAACGGAGTCAGCACCAGCGAGCTGCCTGCCCTCGAGAGGGGGCCTCTGTACTGAAGTACCTTAAGGTCTATTTACGATTGAATTTTAAATGTTCATGGAGTAATTTATTCGAATTCAGAAAGCTCACGAGCCTGATGGCACGGGAGAAACTTGAGTAAACCAGATCCCGGGAGCCGGGGGAAAAAATGGAACAGAACAGAACAGAGACCTTAATGGAGCGCCCTTTCCCAAGGTCAACATCATCCTTGGAAAAATACAAACGGTTACTGGAAGTGGTGACTCCTGAAGACACAGTCGGGATTATTATCAATGCGGATCCTGATTCAATGGCAAGCGCGCTGGCACTGAACAGGCTCTTTTGGAGAAGAGTTAAGAAAACTCTTGTTTTTCATATAAATGTTATAAAAAGAAAAGACAACCTGGCGATGATCAAACTCCTGAAAATAAAACAACAGCACATACGAAAGCTCAATAGTGCGGAAATCAGCCGGTGGGCAATCTTGGATTCCCAGCCTCAACACTACGACCAGCTTAGCAAATTCAGATTTGATATTATTATTGATCATCATCCTGTTCTCTCGGGATCCAGCGCTCAGTTTGTGGATATTAGGGAAAACTATGGGGCAAATTCAACCATCATGACAGAGTACCTCAGAGCTGCTAAAGTGAAGCCTTCACCGAGGCTTGCCACGGCGCTGTTTTATGGCATTAAAACTGATACCGACAATTTCGTAAGGGCCTCCACGCCCAATGACATTAATGCATTCAGGTATCTGTACCAATTCGCAAATATAAATATCATAAAAAAGATAGAGTCCTCGGAAATGAGCAAGAAATCACTTGAAAACTTCAGAAAAGCTCTGGAAGACCTTGTTTTTGTTAAAGACAAGGCTTTTATTCATATGGGGAAAGTGAATGATCCTGACGTGCTCGTGATAATAGCAGATTTTTTCCTGAAAATGGCAGAGGCCACCTGGTGCATTGTATCGGGGGTGTATGGCCAGAAATTGATTGTTGTTTTCAGGAATGCAGGATTTCGCCTTGATGCCGGCAGGACGGCACAAAAGCTTTTTGGGAAATGGGGCTCGGCAGGCGGGCACAAAAGCGCTGCCAGGGCTGAGATTCCGCTTCAAGAAATTAAACCAGGCAATCCGGATATGGGGGAATTCAAGCAGTTTGTCCTTGCCAAAATTAGAGAGATGTGAAATTCAAACCAGCACGTTAACTTCAGGATGACTGGTCAGGCTTTGCTTTCTGCGCTGGAGGAAAATAAAGAGAAAAAGTTGTCCCTCCTGAGGCATAACAATCCTGCTTAGAGGAACAGAACTCGCACTCGCTGATGCGCCCGGCGCATATGTCACTTTCTTTAGGTATATAGCGACACCTTGTGGACTCCATTTGTATTTCAAAGTGGTAACGCTCAGAGAAGATCTTCATGCGTAATAAATCCGCTCCTTTCCCCCCGGCATTGAAGTCAAAAGGTCTTTTGGAAGAATAGGCCATTGTATCCTGGGTTGAGAAAAAGCCTTCAAAGATTCTTCTCTGAAAAGCCTCCGTAATTCCCACTCCATAGTCCCTGACAACTAACAGGGAGCCGAGACCTTTTCTTTCAACTACTATCTCAATTTTCCCTTCATCGGGTGTGTTTTCAATCGCATTTTTCACAAGGCCGTCAAACACCTTCCCAAAGACTTCTGGCGGAATGAAGATAGGAGGTGTGGGGTTAAGATAAGTAATTATTTCAACTTCGCGGTGTGAAAATTTCGGTTTGAGATCCGCGAGACGTTCTCTCACAGCCTCGCTGATATGAATCTCTTTGGATACAGCCTCCTTTGGGCCAAAAAGCTCTTCAATCCGTGCTCTTATTTTTTGGACAACCTCTCCTTCGCCGGCATACTCAGCCAGAAGGCTTTCCAGCTCATCACTGCACTCATCCAACAGAAGGGTAAACACTGCATATGCCTTTGAATGTTCGTCTTTCATAATATCGTTCACTTCATATTGAATATCCAGAAGGCGATTTAGGTTTCTTTTTATCCTCTCAACAGTTGGTTCCCATGTTTTATCAGGCAGTTCTTCCAGTCTTTTAACAAGTAAGTTCAGGGAACTCAGAAGAATGGCAACAGGCGTTTTTAGCTCATGGGATAGATGATTGATAGCTTTGTCTTTTGCCCTGTTTAGACTGGTGACTTCTCGGTAGGCTTTCTTAAGCTCCTCAGAAAATCTGGCATTTTCAATAGAGAGGGCAACAGTCCCGGCAATCATTTCCAGCAATTCCAAGTCTGATTGTGCGAAGTCGCCTGTTTTCTTGTTTATGGCTGAGAGCACGCCAATAATCCGATCATGACTTCTGAGGGGAACCAGGACCAAATTCCTTGTTTTGTACCCCAGCCTTTTATCCCTGGCCTCGTGGAGCTTGCGCTCCTTGGAGGTATCATTGATAATCATTGACCGGCCGGTAGAAACAACTTTACCGGCTGCCAGTTGATCAACTGAGAAGCGAACTTCTTTTACTCTTTGCTGGGTGTCTGTAGCATCATAGGATGCGCCAAGAACATAGAACTCTCTTTTTTCCTCATCCAGCAAAAGGGAGACAGCTCCTTCTGAGTCAAGCAGTCTCTTGACCTCGCTATTTACATAATCCAGCAAGTCCTCAAGGTCTGGGTACTTGGGCAAGGCGGTACTAATTCGAAGCAGTGCTTCATTATTCCTGTAAGCCTTTTTTAGCTCTTCAGAAAACCTGGCATTTTCAATAGAGAGCGCTACTGTCCCGGCTGTCATACTGAGCAGCTCGACGTCAGCTTGCTCAAACTTGCCTTCTTTCTTGTTGATAGCGCAGAGAACGCCAATAATTCTGTCGCTGCTTTTTAGAGGAACCAGCAACAAATTCCTGGTCTTGTAGCCCAGTTTTCTGTCTCTGGCCTCATAAAGATGGAGGTCGTCAGATGCCTCTGAAACAATCATTGGTTTCCCACTCCTGATCACTTTACCTGCCACAAGCTCATCCATTGAGAACCGCGCTTCTTTGACCCTGCTCTGGGTGTCGGCATCATCATAGGCTGCCCCCTGGATAAAGAGCTCGTTCTTTTCACGGTCTAGAAGAACTACAATTGCCCCTTCGGTATTCAGGAGTATTTTGACCTCGTTGCTAACATAGTACAAAAGGTCTTCCAGGTCGGGGTGCTCAGGCAAAGCCATACTGATTCGCAGCATTGCTTCGTTATTCCGGGCCATTCTCTTTTCCTGCGTTATATCCCTGAGAATAACTATTTCACCTGTGGGCTCCTTCTCGAACTCCGAGAAGACTGCCGCCCGGATGACTACATCCAGGATGCGGCCATCTTTTGTCATTCTTTGGGTTTCGTGACGCAGAATAATTTTTTGTTCGAACAGCTCCTTAAGCCCTTCTTGTGTCTCCTGCTCCAGGCCGGGCGGGACATAGGGGATCTTTTTCCCTTCCAGTTCTTCGAAGGTCCACCCAAATGTCTCGGTGAAAGCAGGATTCAGGTACACGACTCTGCCGTCAAGGGTGAAAACTACGATTGGATAGGGTTCAACATCAAGAAATGTCCTAAGACGCCTCTCTGAGCGTCGAAGGTCTTCTTCCGCTTGTTTTCGTTCAGTGACATCTTGCAGGGTTTCAATCGCCCCGGTGATGTTTCCATTCTCGTCTATGAGGGGTGAAGCCGTAAAAAATATCCATTTTCCATTTTCACCCAATGTGGGAAAAAAATCTTCAGCCTCATATGCCCCCGGTGCTATTGTTGATCTGCGATACTTGCCTCCGTAGTGTTTTGCTATTTCTTCTTCAGGTGCCTCATCCACTATGAAATCTGCTAAAACGGGCCGGCGTTCAGGGTAGAAAGTTTTCCAGTGGTTTCGCGTTCCAATAAGCTTCCTGGCTGAAAGGCCGGTAAGATTTTCAAAGGCTCTGTTGCAGTGGGTGATGATATGATTCTTATCAATAACGAAAGTAGCCACAGAGAATCCCTGAACAATCTGAGAAAGCCTTTTCTCACTCTCCTTCAAAGCTGCTTCGCTTTCCTTAAGCTTGGCAGCTGCTTTTTTCAGTTTCTCTACTTCTCTCTGCAATTCCTTGTCAGCAGGTTTCTCCATGTTGAAACAGTCCTTTGGATGATTTCAGGAAAACCAATTTACAACCTAGAATATTACAAGCATATTGAAATCTCAATATGATTCTGTTATTCCTTTCGAAACAGCAATCTAATTTTGTCAAAGCGGTTGTTGTTTTCTGAGCACCGCGGGTCCCGTGCTTTCAGGGTAGAGTGTCTGCTCCTCCTTTTTAGCATATGGTCCTCTAGGGTTAAGCTGGGATGTTCGGCGCATCCTCAAAGATGCGGAAGCGAGCTCTTCGGAGAAAAGACGTCATGCAAAAGACGCTCAAAGATATTGGGGAGTTCGGACTAATCACCACAATAGAGTCCATACTTAAAGGTCAGCGCGGGGTGCGGGGTTTGAGGCTCGGTATTGGGGATGATGCTGCATCGCTGGTTCCGCGGCAGGGATATGAGCTACTTGTCACCTGCGATTCAGTGGTCGAGGGAATTCACTATTTTCCAGAGTTCATCGGCCCAAAGGATTTGGGTCGCAGGGCAATGGTGCTTAATATTAGTGACATTGGCGCGATGGGAGGGCATCCTCTCTACGCACTCATCTCGCTTGGTTTGAAAGCGACCACACCCGTGCACCACATAGAAGAAATGTACAGGGGTTTTCTCGTCGAGCTTTCCCCTTTTGGAGCGGGAGTTATTGGAGGGAATATCACAAGATCAGAGAACTTCTCTTTCATAGACATTACTCTTATCGGGGAGGTAGAGGAGGGCAGGGTGCTGCGGCGTTCCACGGCACGAGCAGGGGATGCTATCTTGGTTACCGGATACCCGGGCCAGGCTGCTGCAGGGCTGGAACTCCTTTTAAAAGGTAACGGGAGGGGAGAGCTTGTAGAGCATCCCTTGGTTCAGTCATACATCAGGCCACGACATCGAGCAAGGGAAGGAAAGGCAATTGCAGATACGGGTTGCGCTAATGCAATGATTGATATTAGTGACGGCTTGCTTGGAGACCTGGCTCACATTTGCGAGAGAAGTAATGTGGGAGCATTGCTGATCCAGGAACAACTTCCTGTTAGCGATGAATTGCGCCGCGGGGCCGCATCGCTGGGAAAAAGCCCCTATGATTTCATGTTCCGGGCAAGCGATGACTATGAGTTGATTATTACATGTGATCCCGGGAACATCCACTCCATCCGAACGGCTGTTAGTAGCATTTGCGATGTGCCCCTCAACGAGGTGGGAAGAATCATCGATGCCTCAGAAGGTATAAAACTCAAGCTCCCGGATGGTAGACTGGAACCCGTGCCACCTTCTGGCTGGGACAGCTTTGCCGGTTAAACTACCCCGCCGCAAGCGGACGGGGTATCAATCGGAAATTTTCTTAACGCCACGAGGGGCGGGAAACAACTCTCGTCCGCCTCTGGCGGAATTAACTACCCCGCCGCAAGCGGACGGAGTATCAATCGGAGATTTTCTTAGCGCCACAAGGGGCGGGAAACAAGTCTCGTCCGCCTCTGGCGGGTTAAACATACTTGGTCTTTTTGGCACTGAGAGGGAGCTGATGTTTAACAAGTTAATGGCCGCCCAGGCGAGGAAAAATCTGAAGCTTTTGCGGGAGAAGAGCCCCCTCGTTCATTGTATAACAAACAGTGTGGTGATGAACTTTACTGCCAATACGCTGCTGGCATGCGGTGTTCACGCTGTTATGGCATATGCCGAGGAGGAAGTTGAGGAAGTGGTCACCAATGCTAGTGCGCTGCTCCTTAACATTGGAACACTTACTCTTTCAAGGTTTGATTCAATGAGGAAAGCAGGAAAGCGGGCTAATCAGCAACAGATACCCGTGGCTCTTGACCCGGTGGGTACGGGATCAACAAAGTTGCGAACCCGATGCTCGAGGAAAATCCTTAAAGACATCTCTTTTGCCGCAATTCGTGGAAACGCATCTGAAATCCTTTCCTTGAGCAACGAAACCCTTAACACAAAGGGGGTTGAATCATGCCATAGTGTTGAACAGGCAGCGGCCGCAGCCCAGTCTCTTGCCAGGGAGTTTAAAACAATCGTGGCCATCACAGGAGAGGTGGATTTAATTACAGATGGAGAGCACACTTCAAGGGTTTTCAACGGGGATAAACTGATGAGGAACGTGACTGGTATGGGATGCGCTGCGACAGCTGTAATAGCTGCTTTCCTTGCAGTTGACAGCAATCCCTTTAGTGCGGTGACTACTGGATTGGCTTTTTTTGGATTGGCAGGTGAAAGGGCGGCAGGAGTCTCAAAAGGCCCTGGGAGCTTCCAAGTTGCGATGATAGATACGCTCTATACTCTCGGGGAAACAGAGCTGGAGGAGGGGGCTAGGATTCAGGTCTAACATTCTTTGCAAATGTTCAATACCGGGCGCCAGGAGGCGATCGAGCAGCTGCACATTAGGTGGGTTGAAGGGTTTTTCTTTGTGCTCTGGACGATGCTAGAAAATTCACAATAGGATGATCAAAGATCCGGCTCAAAGCATTCAAGCCCAAAGGTATCGGCTACAGCCTTGCACATAATTTTCCCGTCATAGACGTTGAGGCCGAGCCGGAGTGCCGCATTTTCGGCCATAGCTTTTTTCCAACCCTTATCAGCTAGAGCAAGCACGTAGGCAAATGTCGCATTTGTAAGGGCAATTGTGGAGGTCCTGGGCACAGCCCCGGGCATGTTTGTTACGCAATAGTGGACGACCCCCTCCTCAGTGTAAATAGGGTCGTCAAGGGTCGTTGGTCTTGAAGTTTCCGCGCAGCCTCCCTGGTCGATCGAAATATCCACTATCGCGGATCCGAGTTTCATACGTTTTACCAGGGATCGGGAAATGAGCTTGGGGGCCTTGGCTCCCGGGATAAGCACGGTGCATATCACTAGGTCACTGTTCAGGCATTCTTCCTCTATGTTGGCCGGATTGGAGTTTATGGTTACCACTCTTCCGCTCATTACGTCGCGAATATAGCCCAATCTGGCATGATGGATATCCAAAATCGAAACCCGAGCCCCTATACCGGATGCCACAATGGCCGCTGCCATCCCGGCAACGCCTCCTCCTATTATCGTTATCCTGGCAGGTCTGACGCCAGGTACCCCAGAAAGCAATATCCCCATTCCTCCGTTTCTGGCTTCAAGGCAATAAGCCCCCATTTGAACCGACAGGGCCCCAGCCACCTCACTCATTGGCGCCAATAAGGGGAGAGTACCGTCTCGGAGCTGCACCGTCTCATATCCAATACCAATGACCCTGCGTTTCAGAAGCCTGTCAGTAAGTTCGCGGTCAGCGGCTAGGTGAAGGTAAGTGAAAATAATCTGGCCCGGTTTCATCCATTTGAACTCCGGCCCAATGGGCTCCTTGACTTTGAGTACCATTTCAGATTCTTCCCAGACTTGCTCCGGCGTATCAACCAGTTCTGCACCTGCCATAAGGTAGACTTCGTCAGTAAACCCTGCCCCGAGCCCGGCCCCCTTTTCGATTAGAACCTGATGGTTGTGCTCAGTGAGAACTCTAATACCGGAAGGGGTTATGGCCACTCTTTTCTCAGCCGGCTTGATCTCTTTTGGCACTCCGATTTTCATACTATCCCCCTGTTAATCTGCTCGTAGTTTTTTCTTTTCAAAACTCTTGATCTCAGAAGGTCAAAATCACAGCTCCGCCAGCTTAATACATTCACGCCGGGGCGCTATTGATCAGTCTGTCTCAGGTAGCAGGATCCACTTCCGCTTTGACTTCATAACCATGAAAGATTCACTTGAGCGGATGCCCCCTACACGGGGAAGATCTTGGGTTAAAAAACGGTAAAGTCCCTCTATTCCCTCAGGCGTCACAACTTCCGCTATAATATCAAAGCGCCCGGTTACCACCGCGGCCCAGTGGATGCGGCTCAGTTTAGATATTTGCTCGATTTTTTGATCAAGTTCCCTGTGGCTTTCCAGGCATATTCCAACCAAAGCAATGTTGAGCTCCCTGACTTTAGCCGCATTAAGCAGTCCCGAAATCCTCAAAACCCCGGAAGAGACAAGATTTTCTATTCTGGAGCGGACGGTTGGCGGCGTAATCTCAAGAAGATCCGCAGCCTTTCCGGCAGAAATGCGACCATCGCGCACAAGGAGCGCTGCCAATTTTTTGTCCAGAGCGTCAAGCTTATCATTTTTCATAGTTCAAGCTCCTTTCAAGGATATTAAGGTCGGTGCTTTCACGTGAACACCACCTGCAGCGCTTTGCCAACTCGGCCCGCATCCGCAGCTGCCTTCACACCAGGGGCGCCAAGCTGCTTTTTGCTTAATCTTTAAAAAGATGTGATACAAAAAATTCACATAAGAAAAAAAAAGTCAACCTTTTTTTCTTATTCTGTTGTGTGGCGATTATGCGTCGCTGGTTTTATGGTCGTTTTTGCTCCTCATTGGCTTTTAGCCGCCAAAGCTGAAACAGCCGAGCACGGCCCTGAGCCCAGGAAAGAGAAAAATGAGAGAGAAAGAGGGCAGGGTGGTTGCCTCCTTTTTAAGGATTCAACCAGCCCTCCCTTAGCCCTTGATAATTCTGGGAAGCATCATCTGATGGTGAGGGCAAATGGAGATTGGATTCTGGTATGCGCAGCCTGCAAATGCAGCAATATATTTGCGCATATCTGCAAAAGAGACAATCTCATCCACAAATCCCCTTCGAGCACAGTATAAAGGGCGTGATTTTTGATAGTATTCCTCTGCAAGCTTGTTCATCCTTTCAATAACAGGAGCAAGCGGTCTTCCTGCATCTTTTTCCTTAACAAGCCTTCTCGCAAAAGAGGCAACGGCGGCAGTCTCACCGTGCATCACGTAGATTTCGGTTGCAGGTGTGCCCAGAGTAAAGGCATTATGGTTGTTTGCAGTAGGCCCTCCCATAATGTAATGAGCTGCTGCAGTCCCCTTTCGGAGAACAATACACATCTGGGGAACGTCAGTTTGTTCAATTGAGTAGATTAGTGACTGGCCCAGACCAAGAAGCTCTGCTTTTTCAGCAATATCGCCCACGTCAATTCCTGTGGTATCCTGAAACCAGACAATCGGTATTCTGTCGCGGCCGCAAAGGGTAACAAATTCATTCATCTTGATCAGACCCTGCCGGTAGAGTTTACCGCCGATGCCTGGGTAGGGAGCATATTCAGGGTAGTTCTGCCCAAGGAAGCCCTGGATATTGCCAATGAATCCTACAAGAAAGCCGTCTATCTTGGCCAGCCCCGTGTAGACCTCAGGACCGTAACCCGGTCTGAACTCCATGTGCTCACTGTTGTCAAAGATCCGGGCCAGAACTTCCATGAAGTTGTAACTTCTTTTCTGGTTAAAGGAGATAAGGTAGTTTAGATCCTCGGCTGGTAGCTTAGGTTCCTTGGGTTCGGCAACCCTGAAGAAGTGAGGATCATAAGCAGGAGCCATGTCCATGTATTTCTTAAGAGCATCAAGAACCTCGAACTCGGTGTCATAGACTTCTTTGAAAAAGCCTGTTTCATTATAATGAATGGGTACGCTTCCGGGGGGCGCCTGCTTGAAGTGCCGCGTGGCTTCTATAATTTGCTCGGCACCTTCTTCATCAAAAAAGCCCTTGGGGCTCATACCACTGACAATCCCTCCGCCACCAACAGCAATATTGGCATCCTTGTGCGCAATCAGGACAGTAGGGCTGATCCCCTGATATCCTCCCCCTGCAGGGTTTGTACCGTATATGCCCGCAAGGACAGGTATACCTAGCTTTTCGAGTTCAGCGTGACGGAAGAAAGTAGTCCCGTTTCCCCTTCGGTTCGCATAGACTTCTTCCTGCTCTGTAAGCTTCACACCGCTGCAGTTGACTAACCACACAAGAGGGACGTGCAGTCTCTTGGCGATATCCGTTACCCTGAGCTGGTTATCAGCCTGGCCGGCTATCCAGGCCCCAGCCATGACCTTGTTGTCAAATCCTATTACAACCGCCCACTTTCCGTTGATTTTTGCCAGCCCGTCAACAACCCCCGTGGTGCTTTCCTGGTTAAAGAGGGGGTTGTAAAGAGTGTGAAGTGGGCACCAGGTACCCGAATCAACTAGGTACTCAATCCTTTCCCAAACTGTGGTTTGCCCCCTCTTTTTTATTACCTCGGCCGGAATACCTGCATTTTTTACAGCCTCCACGACTTCTGCGATCTCTTCTTCCACTTTCTTGATCTGCGCGACATTCTCCTGCGCATCTTGTTTCTGTTTCTCGGTAAGGCTTTTCCCAAAGGAAGTCATCCTTTCAAAATAAGGTCTCATTTTCTCCTCCTTAACTGTTTTGAGTATCAGTCAACCACACCAAGGGGCCCCGGCTCGCAAGCCAGTAGCTTTGTGCGAAGGCAGATAAACGAGAAAGACCACCACGAGATTGAGCACCAAGGCAGCTTTTCGTGGCAGCCTTTCAAAGATTTCAAGAATCTTTTTTCCTATCTGTTTGCCTTTCTGATATCCAGCTGATCGAGGGCTGTGATCCACTTGCAGATGTTGGTCGAGCCCTCCACAATTTGATATGCGGGTGCATCCCTGTAATACCTTGCCACAGGATACTCCGTAGAATAGCCGTAAGCACCCAGTATTCTCATGGCCACATGCGAACTTTTTGCTACAACCTCCCCGGCCAGATATTTTGCCTGCGCAACTTCAAGGGTATTGCCCAAATTGCCCTTGTCTTTCTGTACTGCCGCTTTGTACACCATAAGCCTGGCCGCCTCAATCTCACATGTTATCTGAGCTATTAGGTCCTGGTTCATTTGAAACTGGCTTATAGGCTTGCCGAACTGTTCTCTCTCTTTGCAGTAAGCCGTAGCAGCATCCAGGCATGCTTGAGCGAGTCCGACCGCCCCTGCAGCAGCAGAAAGACGCGTCTGATTGAGTGATCCAAATACAATTTTTGCGCCATCCCCAGGTCTTCCCAAGATATTTTCTTTTGGCACTTTTGTATCTTCAAGGTAGATTTCGCCAGTTGGGGTGCTGCGGGTGCCGATTTTATCAAGCTCAGTTGTGGTAATTCCGTTAAAGTTCTTTGGCTCAACGACAAATGCGGAAAGTCCCCTTCCCCTCGCCTCCCGGTCCGTGTAAGCATAGTATATTATGGCATCAGCCATAGTGGCATTCGAGATCCATGTCTTTGAACCATTGAGAAGCCAGTAGTCTCCCTTATCAACGGCAGTTGACTTCATTGCCATTACATCAGAGCCGGCATTTGGCTCGGTTATGGCAAATGCCCCAATATATTCTGCGCTCACAAGCTTCGGTATGTACTTTTTCTTTACTTCCTCTGAGCCGTATCTGAGAACCGTATAAGCGCAACCCAGGGTCTGCATGTTGATCTGGACCCTTAGCGAACTGGACGCCCGCGCAATTTCCTCTGTGAGAATCATAGCTGCAAGCCAACCCATTTCATTTCCACCGTATTCTTCGGGTATAACGGTTCCGAAGAACCCTAACTCGGCCATTGGTTTTATCGCTTCTTCGTAAGGGAAATAATGATTCTCGTCCCATTCATCTGCATATGGAGCAATTTTTTCCGCAGAAAAGTCCCGGGCCATATCACGCAGCATTTGAAGTTCTTCGCTTAACTCAAAGTCCATTGCTTTTCCTCCCTTTTCTTCTCTAAAAAGCGTTCAAGTTATGTTTTTCCGACTAAAAGATTCCCCCCAGGGCTTCTATGTAGGTAAAAACAGCAAGAGCCATTTTGATTTTGCAACGGGGGAAGATCCCTTCGAAATTTCAGGGGATTTATAAGTGATTGAAAGGCGAATAGCAACAAAAAAATTGGGATCTAGCGACATTGCAGTTACCACGCGACTTCCATGGCCCGCGGCTGAGAAAAAGGAAAAGATAGTCGGTCACCGCTAATCAGACAACGCGGAAGGCGGAATGTTTTCATTAATGAGTTTGCCCTTGGAGCGCGAATTTCGGTTTGCCTAAATCCACCGTCAACTTTTGGTTTGTCTAGCAAAACCAAATGCTTTGGGGATAACTCCGTTCACCAGCAAGCATCATAT
The DNA here is from genome assembly GCA_019310485.1 of Deltaproteobacteria bacterium. Classification (GTDB taxonomy): domain Bacteria; phylum Desulfobacterota; class DSM-4660; order Desulfatiglandales; family HGW-15; genus JAFDEF01. Next base: position 64,635 of record JAFDEF010000013.1, read on the forward strand.
GCAAGGCTTGCGAAATCCCGAGAAGGGAGGCCTACATTCACGTACGCTGCAGGGACGAGGGATGAGCGTAACGCAGCCCTTCGGCTATGCTCAGGGCCGTGAGCCTGTCGAACGGCAGATGGTGTTTGATGGTGGATTTGGGGTTTGGGATCAGGGTTGACATTTAGATCAGCTCAGGCTACAAAGGGTCATCGCGAACTCAGTGCATTCAAAATATTCTAGGAGGCGTAAATGGAAGCGATAGCAATAAACCCTAAGGAAAGTAAGCTCAGAGTAGCGCCAGAATGGGCAGATGTCTGCTTTACGTGTGGAACCTGCGCCAGCGGGTGCCCTGTAACCGGTGTTGACGGTCTTGACCCCAGGAAGGCAATCCGCATGGCTGCTCTCGGGCTGGACCAGGAACTCATTGATTCCCGTTTTCCGTGGGTGTGCACCCTTTGCGGTCGTTGCGAATATGCGTGCCCGCAGGGAGTTGAACTTTTGAAGGTATTACGCAGGGCAAGGACACTTCGTGAAAGGGAAAAGGTTCCCGGGCCGATTCACAAAGGCGTGGTCATGTGCCTGGAAAGAGGTAACAATCTCGGAATACCACAGGACGATTTCCTTTTCCTCCTTGCTGATGTTGGCAAGGAACTGGAGGATGAAGGTTTTCCCGGCTTTTACGTGCCTGTGGATAAGAAAGGTGCCAATGTCCTGATCACGATCAATAGTAAGGAGCCCTTCGGAGAGCCGGATGACATGAAGTTTTGGTGGCGGATCTTTTATTGTGCGAAAGAGGACTGGACGGTGCCGTCCCAGAACTGGGAAGGCGTAAACTGGGGTCTTTTTTCGGGTGATGATGAATCTATGAAAAAGATCACGGGTCGCATAGTGGAAAACATGGAGCGGCTTGACTGCAAGACTCTCCTTTTGCCCGAGTGAGGGCACGCATACTATGCGACTAGGCTTAGTCTGCAAACTTGGTTTCCGGAAGTATTTGAGAAGTACAGAGTGGTTTCGGTTCATGATCTGCTCAAAGAGTACATCGAAACAGGAAGAATTAAACTGGATAAGTCCATCCATCAAGAACTGACCACGCTTCATGACCCTTGCAACTACGGGCGAAAAAGCCAAAAGGCTTTTGGGCACGGATATTTTGAAGAGCCTCGCTGGATCCTGCAGCAGTGCTGCGAAAACTTTGTCGAAATGCAACCTAATAGAATGAATAATTATTGTTGTGGGGCAGGGGGAGGTGCATGGGCCATGCCCTATGACCAGGAGAGGATTTACTACGGTAGGGTCAAGGCAAAACAGATAATGGATACTGGTGCAAAACTTGTTGTAGCTCCGTGCCATAATTGCCGTGACCAAATCATGAAATCTCTTACCAAGGAGTATGATCTGGGCATTGAAACAAAGTATCTATGGGAACTGGTCGCTGATTCTCTGGTTGTTGAACCATGGAGCGAGGAAGAGGTCAAGAAAGCTCATGAACTGAGAGATGCGCAGTTCGAAAGAGACGGCATAGAACTGGAGGAGGAAGAATAAAACTTAATTCTGCCCTTCAAGGCTGTTGAAAAACTGGATTCGTGGGAGGCGGCTGGATAACGCAGCGGATGGGCGTTTTCCAGCAGCCTCTTACTCTTTATTGATCACGGATGGCACATCAAAGCAACGCCGAATAGCATCAATACACGATGTCAGTTGGCGGGAATGAACCACTCCGGTCACAGAAGCAATAGTGCAGCTCAACGCGAGGAGATTTATTCCTTTTTCTTCAAGATTTGTTAAAAGCTCATTTGCTATTCCATATCTGTCCCCAAAATGGGGGCCGTTCATTGAAAAGACCGAAACTGGTGATAGGCTCTGCGTTAAAAAGCCCTGGGGTATCAGATCGCCGGTCAGTTGCCGGGATCTAGGCAGGCAGAAGGCTAACATCTCTTTACCCGGTTCTCGGTACGGAGCAGTGGCAATGAAAGTAAGGGTTAGCCCGAGCCGGGAGAGTTTCCTGAACGTTTTGCCAAAAGCACTGATTTCTTTCTTTTCCAGCCTTACACTTTCCAGTTCCTGTCCTTCATGGCAGAGCAAGCCGTACACCTTTGGCTTTTTCTCTTGATAGGAGGCGACAACTTCTTTGTAAAGCTGTTCCTTTCCCTTTTGAGCAAGTTTCCAATCAGCAGGACTTCTGTATGACCTGAAAGTAAAGGGCTCGAAAAGAGCTCTGCTGGCACTGGAGACCAACTTTTCTTTCAAAATTACAGATATGGCTGACGGGGAATTAGCCAGCCCATCCAGCTCCAGTTGGTGATGATTAAATAACTCGAGAAGGCTGCTTGTAATTTCCAAGCTTTTTTTATGGGGGAAAATGGAGAGAATGGCTCTTGCAGGGCTCACTGAAAAGGCGAGGCCTGGATAGCTCTTCACCGCGCCTGCAACTTCATTTTGACCCTCTGGCTCCACGGCAATGTTCAGTCCCCATGTCGACGCCTGATGAATGTAGGTAAGATAGGCAAGATTGATTCTAGCCTCTGAAAGCACTCTCAAAAGCTCGGCAGGGGAAGGGGCAGCATTTTCGCTGGTAATCACTGAAACTTTGTCTACGCCGTTTAGGACTCTAAAACCACCAAGCCTGGGTATAAGGGTCATAAAATTTTCAGTCCTTCAAGGTACAGTGTCAAACAGGGAGACTAGAGAAGATTGCTTACGGCCTCCCAGAGGCTTTCCGTGTCAATGGGTTTTGGGATATAGTCATCTGCCTCGGTAGCCATGCCGTCGGCGTGTGAATAGGTTGTGCTGGGTACCGCTTCTCCTACGGCAGTAAGAAGGATCACGGGGATATCCCTAGTTTCCTCGTTTGCTTTTAGTTCGTTACAAAGCACATAGCCGTCTTTGCGGGGCATCATAATATCAAGGATGACAAGATCCGGCCTGCGTTTTTTTATAGATTCCTCTCCCTCAATCCCATCGTAGGCCATGCCGACCTCACATCCTTTGCTCTCAAGCATCATGGCAACCGTTTCCACAAGATCGGGATCATCGTCTACAACCAAAATATACTTCTTAGCCATAAGTTAACCTCCTCCCTCATTTAACTTTTCCGCTCAAGCAAGCGCCATGCGAAAAGACCGCAAGAAAACTCCGCCTTTGATCTTCTTGCTTCTCCGCCGGGCATTCCTGAGCGGCAAATTTATCACAAACTCCCTTTTCTAATTTATCCGAGGTCTTGGATAAAGACCACTTTTTTCTACAATTTCAGGAACTTTTTCCTCCCACTCTATAGCCATAATATGAAACCCTGCAACACCTTCCTCTTCTTTCAATTGTTGAATTGTTTCTATACAGATTTCTAGGCCTTCCTCGGGTTGCTTATCTTTGGGGACTCCACTCATTCTTTTGACCACCTGCTCAGGAACATCCATTCCGGGGACGCGGTTTCTCATGTACTTTGCCATTCCTGCTGATTTAAGAGGTGTCACTCCCGCCAGGATATAGACTTTCTTGTGAAGGCCACGGTCGCGGGCAAGCTTCATCCACAGCTTAAACTTCTCAACGTTGTAAATACACTGTGTCTGAATGAATTCAGCACCAGCGGCAATCTTTTTTGCAAGCCGAGGAACCCGAATTTCAAAAGGATCAGCAAAAGGATTTGCGGCTGCGCCTACGAACATTCTCGGAGGCCGATCAATATCGTCCCCACCTAGAAATTTGCCTTCATCTCTCATATATCTCACAGTCTGAATTAGTTGCATTGAGTCCAGGTCGAAAACATTTTGTCCTTTTGGGTTGTCTCCGAATTTCTGATGGTCGCCCGAAATACAAAGGATGTTGTTTATGTCGAAAGATGCTGCACCAAGAATATCGCTCTGGATCGCAATCCTGTTTCTGTCCCTGGTGACCATCTGGAGCACAGGCTCAAGTCCCATTAGCTTTAGATGTATGCAGGACGCGATGCTGCAAAGGCGTGTGACCGATGTTTGATTATCGGTAATATTTATAGCATCCACATGATCTTTGACCATCTTCGCCTTATTGATAATTACATTTGGGTCGCTGCCCCGCGGGGGACCACATTCAGAGGTGACTGCAAGGTGGCCCGCGTTGAGAATTTTTTCTAGCTTGCTTGGGGTTTTGACCTCTTTCATTGCCTGATATCCTCCCTTGTGATTTTCCTGGGACCTCCTGCGCGCTCTGTTGACCAGTCCTTTATTGGAGACAGCTGTTCGTATTGCTCAAGTTTACCGAGTTCCTTGAGCCTGTCGATAATTATTTGCCACGCACAATCAAGTTCTTTGTCTATTTCGCATTTCCCTTTAGTAGAACCACCGCAAGGACCGTTTAGGAGTCTTTTGGCGCATCGGGATACGGGGCAGATTCCAGCCGTCCTTGCAAGAATACATTGTCCGCATCCCTGACAGCGTTCACTCCATACCCCCCTTTCTTCTGTTACGCCCATAAAGCAGGTGTCAACCCCTGGGAACACGGGAACGCTGAAATATTTTTCAGCCATAAACTGGACCCCAACACCACAGGCCAGAGACAGTATTGCCTCGTAGCTGCCTATGACTTTCCTTATTTCTTCCAGATATTCATGGTCACACTGGCGCTCCAGGGTAACTTCATCAATTTTCACATCTTTTCCCTGGTTTAGAAAGTACATGCGAAGAGATGATGCAAGTATAGCTGTCTCCTTTTTCCCCCCAGCCTCACATACAGTCACACACTCATTGCAGCCCGCCACAAGGATTTTTGTGTAGTCCTGAAGCTCCTCTATTATTTCCTCGAGCGGTTTTTGCTTTGCCACAATCATCTTGTATTTACCTCTCTTTCTGCAACTGATCTTTCTTGATAAAAGGGATCTCCCTGTTTACAGTGCGCCTCAGCTAGGCAGCCATTTTTTTCTTGGCCATCTTTATAGGATTTGGTCCCATAGCAGTGATCTTCTCGGTCATTTCTTTTGCAATTTCCACAAAGCGGGGGGCCTCGCTGGAGGAGAGGTTATACATCTGCACCCTCTCGCCGCCAATTCCAACCTTTTCCAGGATGTTTTTTGCCTGTTCCACTCTCTTTCGGGCCTTGATGTTACCATTTCCGAATTGACAGGCCCCTTCCAGGCAGCCGGCCACATATACTCCATCTGCCCCTTTTTCAAAGGCTCTCAAAATATGAATAAGGTCCACCTTTCCGGTACAAGGCAAGCAGATAATCTTCACGTTGGGGGGGTATTGGAGCCTCATCGAACCTGCCAGGTCCGCGGCAGTATAACCTCAGAACTGGCAACAAAATGCAATAATGACAGGATCAAAAGTCTTCATCAAAGTACTCCCTCTAATAATGCATCCAGTTTGCTCATCACCTGATCGTCTTCATACCAGCTGAGCTGGATGGCCTTGGCCGGACACTCAGATGCGCAGGTGCCGCAGCCACGACACAGCGCTTCGTCAATTTCGCTCCCGCCATCCTTGTTGATACGAGGAACGCCGTAGGGGCAGACACGAACACATATAAGGCATGATGCGCACTGCTCTTGGTCCACTTTGGCAGTCACTGCAGACAGAGTGATCTCGGGCTGGGAGAGGAATGCGGCCGCCCTTGAAGCTGCCCCCATCGCCTGTGCTATTGCCTCGGAGATCAGCTTTGGGCCGTGAGCGGTGCCGCAAACATAAATCCCCTCATTGGCCATGTCCACTGGCCTTAACTTTACATGCGCCTCCATAAAATAACCCTCGGGATTCACGGCGACTTTGAGTATGTTAGACAACTCTTCGATATCCGCCGGCCTCATTCCCGAACTCAAGGCCAGGATATTAGCAGGCAAAGAGAGATTCTTCTGCAAAACATGATCCTTGAAGGTTACCAGAATGTATTCTTCTGCAGACTTAACTTGAGGTGGCTCCTTAGGATCAAACCTGAAAAAGTGAATTCCCTGCTCTCTTGCTTCGCGGTAGTAACGTTCTAGTTGCCCGTACGTTCGAATATCACGGTAGAGGATGTAGACCTCGGTATCAGGATTAAGCTCTTTAATATGCAATGCATTCTTAATTGTGCTCTGGCAGCAAACTCTTGAGCAATTTGGGAATTCTTCGTTCCGCGACCCAACACACTGGATCATTGCCACATGGTCAAGATTATCGGCTCCTTTTTCTTCAAGGTATTTTCCAAGCTCAATTTGGGTGAGAACCCTCCTGTCTTCTCCGTACAAATATTCATGGGGTCTGTACTCATTAGCCCCTGTGGCAAGTATCACCGCACCATGATCAATTTTCCTCTCATACATTCCAGGCCCTACCAAGACTTCGGTCGTAAAATTTCCCTTGAATCCAGTGAAATCAACTATGAGGGCTTCGGTCAAAACCTGGATATTTTCGTGGCGCGTAACCCTCTCGATCAATTCAAGTAACAGATCAGATATGCTGGCACCTTCAATGGTATGCGTAAGGTCTCTGCCAAGACCCCCAAGATGGGGCTGTTTTTCGATAAGCACGACCTCGATTCCCTGATCCGCAAGATGCAAAGCGGCGCTCATTCCGGAAATGCCTCCCCCTATCACCAGTGCACGTTTGGTGACGGGTATCTTCTTTGTCTTCAAGGGCTTTAGCAGGCTTGCCCTTGCCACAGCCATCCTAACCAGGTCCTTGGCTTTTTCTGTTGCTGAGACTTTGTCTGCAGAATGGACCCAGGAGTCCTGGTTTCTTATGTTGGCCATTTCGAAGAGAAACCTGTTGAGACCACTAGCTTCCAAGGTTTCCTGAAAGAGAATCTCGTGGGTTCTGGGAGAGCATGCCGCTACCACGACGCGATTGAGGCTGTGCTCTTTAATCAATTCCCTCATCCTTGTCTGAGTATCCTGGGCACAGGTGAAGAGATTGTGCTCAACATGGACAACGTTGGGTAAGCTCTTTGTGTAATCAACTACAGAGGGTACATCAACCACGCCGCCGATATTGGTACCGCAGTTACAAACAAAAACCCCTATTCTTGGCGTAGCATCTGAAACGTCGATTTCTTCGGGAATCTCCTTTGTCTTTGTTTCACTCCATCTTGCCTCATGGAGATCAACACTTGCAGCGCATGCTGCTGCACTTGCCTGCATTACAGATTCAGGAATGTCCTTTGGCCCCTGAAACGCACCACACACATAAATGCCTTTTCTTGACGTGGAAACAGGGCGAAAAGAATCGATTTTACAAAACTCGCCATCGGAAAGTTCTATATGGAGTCTCCCGGCGAGCTCTACAACATACCTCGGGTTTTCCATTCCTACAGAGAGGACAACAGTGTCGAAGCATTCTTCGATAAATTCTCCCTTTTCATTCGCATACCTCACTACGAGGTCGTCGCTATTTTCCACTGGATCAACACTGTGCACTCTGGAGCGAATAAATCTGATGCCGTGCTTTTCTCTGGCATCATCATAGTATTTCTCAAAATCCTTCCCGTGAGTGCGCATGTCCATATAGAAAATCGCACAGTCAAGCTCCGCCCCT
>JAFDEF010000075.1 GCA_019310485.1 Deltaproteobacteria bacterium
AAGGTATCAGATTATGAGTATGGTGAGTAGGGTCATCGATGTCTTGAACTTTTCGACCCTTAAGGTTATCGATGTCTTGACCCTTTTGGGTCATCGATGTCCTGAACCTTATCAGGTATCCTCTATACTCGGTGGCAGGGTGGGAGCAGCCGCGAAGCCGCCGCTTTTGTGGCGTCTGGCCATTACAAAACCCAGAATCTGGTCGGCGTAGGCATCTAGCATACTCTCCCCAGAGATAGCCTCCCTTGATACACTTTACTCAAGCCCCGTGCTTTCATAGGGCCTATACTTTCAGCCTTTCCACGTTGGTTATGAGAATTCAAGTATACGTTCCAGGTCACCCAGGCGCTGCTTTATGCGATATAGATCGTCAAGGTCTTTTGCGATTTGATCTTGGGCTTTCTTGATATCTTCCGCACTTTGTTTCTTGAGCTCCAGTGCTTTTTGAATTGCTGCTGTTATGCTTTCCTCCGTGGTATTGATTTTTTGATTAAGATCCCAGCGAAAATTCATAAAGCTTCTCTTGATCCTGTCCATAAAATCCCATCGCACGCGTCCACAGTTCTGGTCAATTTTTTGAGGTAGCCTTTTTTTCAGATCATTGAGCACCATTTTTTGCGATATTTTCCGTGGCAGTATTCTTTGCGAGAAAAAATCAAAAGCTCCTTCCAGGTCAAAGAACTTGGGAGGGTCCCCTGTCATCAGGTAAAGGCTGCTATCAGTGCTGATGGAGTCTTCCTTTTTGAGCTTGTCAATATTAAGATCAAAAAGCTCAGAGGATGCGGTTAGTATTGATTCTATAATTTCGTTTGTTTTTTCTGAGTAACGCTTTGCAATTTTACCGTGCTCCACATTCAATCCTTCCTCTTCCTGTACCAACCAGTTATCAAAGGCTGATTTGATTCCATTGTTTAGGGTAGAGTCCATCAATTTTACGTACTCGCTGATACCTTTGTGTTTGCACTCATTTCCCTTTTTTATGAGTTCTTCTAGAAGTCGGGGTATCTGTTTGCTTTTTAGGCTTTCAAGGTCACGATCCAAGAGGTCCACAACCCGCTTGATTTCCCCCTCAAAATAGTACTTGGTGTTCTCCCTGTCCTGTTTGATCTCCTCCATTTTTTCCTGGAAAATTCTGATCTTTTCCTCCAGTGTTTCAAGTGGAGTTGCAGTTGCTTTGTTCTGCAAGGCTATGGCTAGCTCCTCGTCCTGGTTTTGAACTGCCCCAGAATCACCAGGTGAAAGCGATTTTGAAGGAGCTTTTCTTCAACTTCCAGCAAGTTTTCAGCAATGCTCGAGCTGCCCCGAGAAGAACATAGCGTTTTCAGGCTTTCTAGGTTTTCTATCAGTTCTTCTTTTACTCTTTTATACTGGTTAAGCATGAGTGCCTCCAAAAAAAACCCTGCCAGGTGAAGACCTTGCAGGGTGTCAAACAAAAATGCCACCTGGCTTGCTGCAGGTGGAGCAGGCGCTTAAACTCCCACCCCAAGCAAAAATTGGAGGTAGAAGTCATCAGCCCATGGAAAAGGGCGGTTTGCGGCAGACTTCATTGCCATGAACCGAGTAAATATCTAACAAACCATGCAAAGCATGTCAATTTTTTTCTATATTAAGCGGAAAAGATGCTGCCTCAGATGTGCTTTTTTTCCGTTTGACTTCAAATCCGTTTTTGCAGTATAAATATTGTTTTGAGGATTAGGGTAAAATGCTGCTTTGCTAAATCTGGTCAATGGTTGGAAATAGGGGCAACGGGTCGCCTTTAGAAAAAGCCAGCGAGGATACTACAAAGATGGCCGATGAAGATGGCAGTAGCGCCGATCAAAAAAGAGACGGATCGGTGATATTCTTGGAAAACAAGAAAACTCAGCCGCAGCCTGACATGCGGGTACTTCCTGCGGTGAACACTTCTTCTTTACTTGTCTCTACTTGATCTTCGTGTTCACCCCCTGCCGCGTGTCTGGGCGGCTAACGGGGGGTGAAAACATGAAGAATCCACACTCCACTCCCGACCTCAGGGGTCTGCTTGCAAAAAACGATACAAAGAAAGTGCGGGAGATATGCTCTTCCTCGCACCCGGGAGCAGTGGCAGAGATGCTTAGAACCCTTTCTCCGGATGAGGTATGGAGCGTATTGACTTTACTCAAGCCGCGCCTCCGCTCGGAGATATTTGGTAATCTGGATGAGTCTCTTGAGGTTGAACTTGCCAAATCCCTCAAGCGCCACGATCTTGCAGAAGTCATTACCTATATGTCGGCAGACGAGCGTGTTGATCTTTTAAAGCGCCTCCCGGAGGACACGCAGGAGACGCTTTTGCCTGCCCTGGCACAGGCGGAAAGGGAAGATATAAGAAGGCTTGCTTCTTATCCCGAAGGGACGGCAGGTTCTGTGATGACCTCTGACTATTGTACTCTTTCCCCCGATGATATAGCAGCAGAGGCTATTGAAAAGCTGAGGCGTGAGGCACCGGACAAGGAGACGATTTATTATTCCTACGTGATTGATGCCAACAGGCGTCTTATTGGCTTCGTTTCCTTGAGAGAGTTGATCCTGGCCAGCCCCCAGACCAGGGTCGAGCAGATCATGCACAGGGATATTATTTTTGCCACGGTGGACGAGGACCAGGAAGAGGCTGCACGCAAGATAGATAAATATGACTTGATCGCGCTTCCGGTTGTAAACGGAAACAACGTGCTCGTGGGGATAATTACCCACGATGACGCCATTGACATTATCCGCCAAGAGCAGACCGAGGATATGGAAATGCTCATGGCTATAGGAGGTACACACGAAACGGGGGTTTACCTGCGTACACCTGTCTGGGTGCATTTTAAGAACCGTCTTGGGTGGCTGGTTGTGCTGGCACTTCTAGGATTGGTTTCCGGGTACATAGTTCAAAATTTTGAAAACCTTATTTTGCAATTTGCCGTGCTTGCTTCCTTTATGCCCATGCTTGCAGATACAGGAGGAAATACCGGAAGCCAGTCAGCTACTCTTGTTATTCGTGCCCTGGCCCTAAGAGAGATAACGAACCGCGATGTGCTAAGAGTTGTTTGGAAGGAACTCAGGGTGGCCATTCCCCTTGCCATAGTACTAGCCGGGCTGGCATACGGGCGGGCGCTCTTTTTTTCAGGTAGCTCGAGTATGCCCTCGGGTTTTTCCCTTGAAACAATAGGGCTCGCAGTATCTCTAGCCCTGGGGATCCAGGTTGTAACCGCTACCCTTATGGGAGCCGTTCTGCCACTTGCTGCGGCAAGAATGAAATTTGACCCTGCGGTTGTCGCCAGCCCTGCGCTTACGACAATCGTTGACATTACCGGATTGCTGATTTATTTCACAACAGCAAGGTATGTCCTCGGGATTTAAGATTCAAAGATGGTTTCTTGGCAAGCCTGGGGTATCACTTCGTACACCAGATGAAAAAGCTTGTTCCCAGCACCCCCATTCCAGAGCCAAAATAAAATACCGACCTGATATTAAATACATCAGCTATCACTCCCCCAAGAAGTGGTCCTATGGCCATGCCGATGCTGAATACCATCCCAAACACGGCCATGGTTGATCCCATTCCAAACTTACGGCCTTCTTCAACAATCAGGGCAGAAGCAGCAGGTATTGAGATTGCGCCCCCGATACTACCAAGCAGGCATATTGCGAGGAGCTGCCAGAAATTCACGCCTGAAGGTATCAAGGCAAGGAAGGCCAGGTTTGCAATGCTTCCGAGCACTACCAGCAATCTTCGACTGATCCTGTCCGCCACAGCCCCGCCGCAGGGCTGAAGCAATGACATCAGCAAAATGTTAGCCGCAATGAGAATCCCAATGCGAGTTGGTGAGAGGCCGATATAGACACCGGCAAAGATTGGGAGAAAGCTTGCAAAAGCGCCCCTGCCGACCGAAAAGGCCAGGCGGAAGCCGAGCAAACCTTTTACCGTGTTGCTGCGGCCTATTTCCCTGTATGAAGGCTGAAGCCCTGATTTTGTCCTCTTTGCCTTAACTTCGGGAAGCAGAAATGTGACAAGAAAAAAGCCGAGTAAATTGAGTGCTCCCATGGTCGAAAAAGCGACATTCATTCCAAAGTGATCGGTCAAAGTGCCGCCCATGAGGGGTCCGAAACCAAAGCCAGTGAAGAAAGCAGCATTAAAGTAACCCATCCATGTCCCCTCTTCAGCCTCTGGAGAGATGTCCCCCACGTAGGCCTGAGCAATAGGAATTACCATGCCGGCGGCAACTCCCTGAACGAGGCGGACAAGCGTTAGCCCGGAGACAGTGCTGGCCCAAATGTAACCCATGGAAATGAGGGAATAAATAAGAAGGCCAGTACCCAGGAATAGTTTTCTTCCACTGCGGTCTGATAGCTTTCCCGCAATGGGCATGACTACTGCACGCGAAATTGAAAAACCCGCAAAGATGATTCCGATCCAGGTTCCTGATGCCCCCATGTTTTCAGCGTACAGAGGCAGCAAGGGGGCAACTATACCCACTCCTAGCATTGAGGAGAAGATTGCCAGACCAAGTACTGGAAACGCTCTTCTAATCATAAGAGTTGTTAAAAGGCACAGTTAAGATTTTCAAGCAAGAAAAATTGTGGAAAGAAACAGCCCTGGGGCATCCCGCGGTCAAAGCGAGATCGTGCCACAGCCCGCACTTTAGTGCAATTGCTGGACAGAAACAGGTCTGGCCCTGGTTGTAAAAGCCTGGACAAATGTCCTGTAAGCGGAATTTGCAAACTCAGGAATCAAGAGACTTCGGTGGGTTAATAGAGTCGAGTAAAAAGGCAGGATGCACCCGCATCGCGAGCAGTCTGCCATGGGTCCGAGCTGGCAGGGAAATTTTGGATTTCCCATTGGATCATAGCTGAACCCTATTTTTGGGAAAGGGCAGTTGTTCGTGATTCTCTGTGCCGGACCAGACTTCATGAGCCTGTAGACACGGTCGCTCACATAGATGAATCTCCCATATTTTTCTTTAAGTGCCAGAAGCTTGTCGATGATCCTATCTCTTTCTTCCCAGTTCAACCACAGGCCTTCGCCTTCTCCCTTCATGGGCGTGTAGAACTCAAATACAATTCCCTTTACAGCCGTCTTGCTCCATTCCTCTAGCATATCCTCTATACAGTAATAGTTGAGACGGGTAACACAAAAGGCCAAAACCACATCGAGGTCAACCCTGTCCACGTTCTTCTTTATACGCTGATAAGTGCCGGGTTTTGCCCCCGTCATTTCATAGTAGTAATGCTCTGTCCCGTGAATGGAAACCGAAAAAGTGACATCCGGCCAATAAGGCAGATCAATCGTTCCGTTGGTAAAGACCACATTGCTCTTGAAATATCTCTTTCCCTGTTCAACAAGTTCTTTTCTCAAAAGAGGCTCTCCACCTATCCAGCCACATATCATAAAAGGGAAATTCTGTTTTTTCAAAGCCTCAAATCTTGCAAGCCATTCGGTTACTGACAATTCATGATGGTGATTTTGCTTCATGAAGTAACAATGCCTGCAAGTGAGGTTGCAGCGGTAGGTCACGTCTATGCCGCCTAGACATCCTTGCGGCATCCCCTTGAGGCCGACCTTAAGGTAATCGGATACAGTCCACGTGTTGGCCGAATAGCTTGACATAGTGCTTTTTCTGATTCATAAAACAGTATACGGGTGGTTGATCAGAGTCAGTTTCCGCTGCCCCCTGAAGCCTGTTTGATTTCATGGTTGGGCTCCGCTGCCTGCTGGTACTCCTCAGCCCATATGCGATCTGCAAGCCTGCCCCAGCATGCCGCATAGTTGTCCATGACATCTTTTTTCACCGTGTAGATTTCCTCCGCCCCTGGATGAGTAAAATGAGCCCCGGTCTTTGCGATCACATCCCTCATTACATGGGGATTGTCAATTATCATGCAGGGGCGGAGGTGGTTGGGGTTGTGCGGCTGCCGGGAACGAATGTGCCTGAAAAGTGGACTTGCAAGGGCTTCTTTAAGGCTCTTTTCCTTGATGTTGTCCGTGGCAATGTGAGTGTAAACGCAGGGTTCCACATCTCCCTTGGCATTAACATGAAAGTAACGGCGCCCCCCTGCAATACAACCCTGCACATAAGGGCCGTCATTCCAGAAATCCAGCACAAAAATGGGTCGCGTGTCCCTGGTTGCCATAACATGTCGGCGCAGCAGGTCCCTCTGCTCGGGTGTGACCATCAAAGAAAAATCCGCTTGACCGTTTACCGGTATGTAAAGAAAATACATCTGGGCCATGGAACCAAGGGCTATCATCCTGTCAATAAAGTTAAAGGAGGCCACTGCTTCAACATTCTGCCTGGTAACCGTGGCAGAAGTTCCTATAATAACCCGTGCATCGGTAAGGTACTCAAAAGCATTCATGATCTTTCTGTAAACTCCCTTGCCCCTCCAGGCATCTGTCTCCTGCTCTCCTCCTTCAATACTGATTACAACAGCTACGTTTCCCAGGTCGGCAAAACGCTGGGCAGTCTCCCGTGTCATAAGTGTTCCGTTGGTGTAGACCTGGAAGAACAGCTTGGGATGCCTTTCAATAGCTTCAAACAAGTGGGGATAAACCAGGGGTTCTCCACCCAGAATGGTAACAAAATATATTCCCAGTTCCTCGCACTCTGTAAGCAAGCGATCCACCACCTCAAGGGGTAGCTCGGGCTTCATGCCGTAGCCAAGCGTGTAGCACCCCTTGCAACGGAGGTTACAATGAAGGGTGGGGCTGAGGATCATGATAAAAGGAGGGCGTACTCCAACCTCCTGCTCCCATTTGTCCCTGAGTCTTGCACCTTCTGACCAGGCACCGTAAAAAAGGGTCTCAAAGAGACGAATCCTTCTCTCGGCAGGCAGGTAGTTTAAAACACGCCGGAAGAGGTCTTTTGCAGGGTGGCCCGGGGTCTCAAGAAAACGCCTTACCTTTGCTACAGCGTTTAAGACCTCAGGATCCTGGCTTAACCACCTCCCAAGGGTTGTGAGCCGAACGAAATTTTCATCAGAGATTCTTGGAAGCAAACGGATAATCGCCCGAGCAGATTGTTGAGCAGTCAGTCTTTTCACCCTACCTTTCATCATTTTAACTACCTCCTCACATTATCTTTCAGATTGTAACAGGTTTTGGATAATCTCTTCAGCCGCACCTTTTTGGTTGTCCACTACAATAAGCCCCTTTTTCATCAGCCATTCCTTGCAATAGGATTGGATCCCGCCACAAATAAGCTTTTCAACCCCGAGATCCACAAGACGGCGTGCCATTTCCACAGGACTTCCTGCCCCAACCTCCCACTTTGCTTCCTGGGTAATTGTTCTTCCGTTTGTCTCAACCAGAAGAAGCCTTGATGAAGAACCAAAATGAGGCGAAACTCTTTCTTTAAATAACGGGATCGCTATCTTCATATTGTCCTTCCTCTATGTTGTATCTTTGGGTAAGCGATCCAGAAGCCGCAAGCCTCTTGTTCTCGGGGTTTGTGCTGCTAGGCGAAGGAGCTTTAGGCTGCAGCCCTCCATGCTGTTTCTATTAAGCAAATATTGTGCCAGATAAGTCTCTGGCCTTATTATAAATTCTCTCGTAAACTCAAGCGGTTAACCCACATGGAGATCCTGAGAACCGAAAATTCGGACAAAAATGTTTCATGGCCTGAAACGGTTTCACTAGGTGTTTCATTGTGATGAATCTTTTTCCCGCGCATGAGATGGAGGACAAAAACTTTGTCAATGACTTATTTCCGGCCCCGCTGATTTTTTGCCGGAGCTGATGTTAGCCATTACTATCCTGGTTATGAAATAAGCGAAAATTCCTCCGGGAATTCCCAAGACAATACCGCCCAGCAAGGCGGCAAAGGCCACGTCGAGGCCCTGCTTCAAAAGCTCGGGCATCGAATTATATTCGTGGCAGCAGGTAGCGGAAATGCCTAGAAGGTAAGTCCCGGCCTTGTAACTTTCAAAATACAGGAAGGGTATGGTAGCAGGATTTGAAACCCATGTGGCGGCCGCAGCAGCTATTTTGCTACCGCGTAAGACAAATGCCATCGTAACCACCTCCTCGTTTTGTCACTCGCATTGCAGCAGGCTGTAAGAATTGCGCACCTTGCAGTCTTTATCTATGACGTTGAGCAACTATCATGCCAAAATGGAGTTTAGTAAGAATAGGAAGATTTTCGAAATAAATTAAGGCAGTTAAATCTATCACTAATCCACTGACATTGTCAGTGGTGGGGCGTGGGGGCGGAGGCCCCACACCTTCGGCGAACCAACTATGTTGGTGAGCCTGCGTTTGTGATACAGTAGCCT
>JAFDEF010000014.1 GCA_019310485.1 Deltaproteobacteria bacterium
CTATCGATTAATGGGAAAAACTGCTCATGAAGCGTTGGAACAAGATCAAAATACGGAGGAAAGTGGCTCAGTTTTCACGACCGAAAATGGCTCAATTTTAAAAGACCATTGACATTAATATGGCAGCGGGAATTGAAGAAAGGTCTTCCATGAAATTTATAAAAAAATTAACTAATCAGGTTAACCTTTTTTCTTGACTGGGGATTGGTTTGAATATATCATTTAAGGATAAAAAGCTGGCCAACTCCTTCAATGAAGGGGAGCAGCTTGAAAAGATTCACGGGACCAAACGTGCGAGAAAAATTAGGATTCGTTTGGCTGAACTCAGGGCGGCCAAAAGTCTTATGGATTTTTGGCCTCCAAAGAGCGGACCAAGCCGATGTCATGAACTGACACAGGGACGACGGCGAGGACAACTATCCATGGACCTGGATCATCCCTACCGCTTGATTTTTATTCCTGACCACGGTCCGGTTCCCAGGCATGAGGATGGCGGTTTGGACTGGTCTCTGGTTACCGCCATTACGATTCTTGGGGTGGAGGACACCCATGAGTAACAAACATACCAACCAGTACGTACCGGATTATATTGTAACGCCGGGAGAGGTCCTTGCAGATTATCTTGCAAGTCTGGGGATGACGCAGGCCGAATTGGCGGCCAGAACCGGCCTGGCAAAAAAAACCATTAACGAGATCATCAAGGGTAAGTCACCCATTACCCACGAGACTGCACTGAAGTTTGAGCGCGCGTTGGGTCGACCGGCCCATTTCTGGAACAATCTGGAACGTCAATTTCAGGAAGACCGGATTCGTCTGGCGGAACAGCAGAGGCTGGAATCCTGGCTTGGCTGGTTAAAGAAAGTTCCGGTCAACACTATGGTCAAACTGGGTTGGATAGCAAAGCATAAGGACAAAAATGACCAATTGGAAGCGGTCCTGCGCTTTTTTGGGGTGGCCTCACCTGAACAATGGCAGGAGGTCTGGCAAGAGTACCAGGTTGCCTATCGTCAGACTCAACGCTTTGGAATCTGCGCTGAATCAGTGTCCGCCTGGTTGCGCCGGGGTGAAATTGAAGCGCGGGAAATCAGGTGTGCGCCATTTGACCGAAAATGTTTTCTGGAAATTCTTGATGAAATTCGTGACCTGACCAGAGAATCCCCGGACATTTTTGTGCCTGAACTGGGAAACTTAGCCGCCTCTGCCGGGGTAGCCGTGGTTTTTGTTCCCGAACTTCCCAAGACTGGTGTTTTTGGAGCAACCAGATGGCTGAAAGGCAAGGCGGTTATTCAACTAAGCCTGCGTTACATTCTCAAGCATGGCCGGAAGGAAATCTTCATCGAGGGCAGTGGCCTGGACGGAGAAAAAGAGGAGGAGGCTAATACCTTTGCCCGCGACAAGCTCATTCCGGCAACCGCTTACCGCCGTTTTCTTTCCACTTGGGATGGCCGCTCCCTGGAGCCGATTCAAAGGTTCGCCGAGGAAATCAGTATTGCGCCGGGGATTGTTGTTGGCCGACTACAACATGACAACTGCCTGCCAAAATCCCACGGCAACAAACTTAAGGTTTTTTATCGTTGGACTTATGCACCATGATCATTTCAGGGAAAATGTTTAAATTGGTATTTGAGGCGGAAAGACAGCCATGGCAATGACCCGTTTCCACCAGAGGGATAATTTTGGGCTGGAGACTCGGGTTATGACAACAGCACGTCTGATATGGTAATGGGAATCCACCTTCGCCCTAACGGGCTTCGGCGGACAAGTCGAACGCCCGCCTACCTGCCGAAGCCTCAGCGCAGACAGGTCCATTCTCTGTTTGGGGATTACGGCTTGCGCGGCAGACGGAACGCAAGCCTTGAGGCGAGTCCCGAAGGGATGCCACTGCGAAGCAGGGCACAAAATGTGGAGAAAAACATTTACCGCGCAGGGACGCGGATGCGCCGTCGCCCTGACGGGCTATGGCGGCACAAGGAACGGCAAAACAGATAGTTACAGGCATTTTAAAGAGCCTTCTGTTTTAGAGACTGGATTTCCGAAAGGCGGCGGGCCCTCCAGTATTTGCAAAAAGACAACCCGTCTCTCCGCAGGTCTTCTCCTGGACGACGGGTTTTCTATTTCTGCATCTGGGGAAATGAATGAGAACTGGTGTTTATCTGTTTTTCCCTGATTATGTTTTCTGAAATATCACAGTCCTAAGATAAGATAGGCTGTTATTTTAGGTTACGCTGCTTGATTCCCGGCGCATTTTTTGTTATTTTAATATAGGTCGTCGATCTAAAATAACAAAATGGCTTATTTTAGGATACGGAAAAACGATGAAGCGTGAACTCCAGGGACATTACGTTACCATATCAACGGTGGGTGAGGAGGCCCGGGCCTTTGTTCCCGCTCCGCTGCCTCCGAAACCGCCCATTGATTGGACGCCAGAGTTGCGCAGCAAGTTCGACCAGGCGCTGTTGGCGCTTGGGCGGCTGGACAGTATTTCGACCTTCCTGCCCGATATCTCCCTGTTTCTCTATATGTACGTTCGCAAGGAGGCGTTTGCTTTTTGAACTGGATATGGAACCCGGCGTGCCGATGGACGATGTCCGGGAGGTAAGCAACTATGTGGCCGCTCTCGATCACGGATTGAAACGGCTGGCCGAGGGATTTCCGCTATCACTGCGTCTGATAAAAGAGATGCACTCCATACGGAACGGAACCGCCCGGATAGCGTTCCTGGATGTTTTTGGTCATCACATCAAGAGGTGTGGCCAAGGGAATCGAACCCACGTCCATTCCCTGTTTGGGGAAAACATGGAGAAAGGGATTTCTCCGGGAAGGTGCCGGAAGGAAGTTGTGTTGTGTCAATTTCTAATAAGCTGACAGCAAGTTACGTCGATTCTGGCGTGTGAGGGGCTTTTGTGAACAAGCAGCGGCGCCTCCACCATCTTTGGCCAACGCAGCGTGTGGCCAGCAGAAGATCTTTTCAATAAAAGACATTTTCCTTCGGTAATTCTCATAAGAGAACTCCTCGCAGCACTGGCTTTATTTTCCTCTGAATTCTTTCTTCCCATCCTTTTTGGATAATGGAGGCCCTGTGTGCCAGGAGTACAACGGATTGTGCTTCAAGAAGAGCACCTGCAACCAAGCTGGCTGAAAAACACGCTTTTGGCAAAAATGATTTGAAATGAATCTACAAGGTATGAGAAGTATATGGGCGTTTACACGATTGTAACCTCAGGGGTGCCTTGCATCCAAAAGCTAGTGAAAAAGTTTGAAAGGGAAGAAATGAACGATATCAGCGTGTATAGGAAAGAACTTTCGGAGTTTTCAAGAAGAGCATTTTATCGGGGCCTCGTGGGCGGTACCGGTGGCAACCTGAGCGTTAGAGTGCGTGATACGAATACCGTCCTGGTTACACCAAGCGGGATCTCCCTTGGCGATGTGGTCCCCGAGGAAAACATACTGGTCAACCTGGAGGGCGAAATTTTGGAATCTTCCAAGGGACTGAGACCTTCAAAGGAGACGGGATTTCACCTCGCAGCCTATCAATTGCGGCCGGATGTAGGAGCCATTGCCCATGTTCATCCTCCATATGCTACGGCTTATTCCAACAAGATGGCTCCCCTGCCCCTGGCAACTGTGTCTGCGAGAGTTAATCTGAAGCATGTTCCCTGCATCGAATGTTTTCTTCCGGGTTCCTCAGAGCTTAGGGAGAGCGTCATAGAAGGGATAAAGAAAAATCCTGACAGTCCATGCATTTTAATGAAAGAACACGGTATCCTGGCAATGGGAAGGGATCTCAAGCATGCCTACTATATAGCGGATCTTACTGAAGATACAGCAAAAATTGCATACATAGAGGCGACCATCCCGCCCAAGCCATAAAATGCTCAACAACTTTAGGGCTGCACAGTGGAGGAAGTGGGGCTCTGGAACTCACGGAGGGCTTGTTTGCCGGGCAGAAACGCTGAAAGTACTGCTGCTCCAAGGGCTACGAGGACCAAAGACATGAAGGCGATTCTAAAATCGGGAAAGATATCTCTTAGATAGCCCACCCACAGTGGGGCCAAAGCGCCCATGGCCATGGCAAAGCCCCAAAGAATACCTACTGCAGTGCCAACTCGATCACCCACGGCCAGCTCGGCGGCGAAGATGAAGCATACAGGAGCAAGCATTCCAAGGCAAAAGCCAATAAGCATGGAAAAAGCCAGGGCAACGCTTCCGGCGCTGTAAACAAACCCGAAGAGACCGGCCACCAGGACACAAAGAGCAAAAAGAATTAAATTGCGCCTGCCGATTTTGTCCGCTATCAAACCACCGACTGGCTGAGAGATAATTCCTGGGAGTAAAGTGAGGGGAAGCCACCATGATGCAGGGATGCTACAGGTGGCCTCCTCCGAGTAAAAGGGTAGAAATGTAGTGAAGCCTATAAATACGGCCAGTACAAGGCCGTTTACCAAGGTGAGTAACAGCAGTGGACGGCTCCCAAAGGATATTAAGAAGCCTCTTGGACCCTCAATGCGAGGCTCATCAAGCGAAGTCCAGGCCAATAATGCTGCTATTGCACCGGGAAAGACCATAAGCATGGCGGCCAGGCGCCAGGAGCCACCTATTCCAATAAGAGTGCTAACAGCCAGGGGGGCTGCCACGAACCCTATCGGATTTCCCAAGCCGTGGATGCCAGATGCAGTTGCCTTGAATTTGTGGAAATAGAGATTAATGAAATAGGTGCTCTGGGCGTGATAAGTACTTCCCCCGATTCCCATGAGGAAAAGGACCACAAGCAAAATGTAATAGTTTGGAGCAAGCCCGAGTGCTATGCTCATTACGCCGTATAAAGCGAGCCCAAAGGAGATGGTGAGCTTTCTCAACATCTTTAGGTCAGCAAAGTATCCAATAGCGGGCTGCAAGAAGGCAGAGATTATGTTTGCCATAAAAACGAGCAACCCGGCCTGAAAATAAGAAAGATGAAAGTCTTTGGCAATGAACGGGAGAAGGGGCGGGACAACCATCGCGTAATAATCATTTGCGAAATGACAGAAACTGAGGACCCCAAGAATGCCCCACCTTTCCTCAGGTCTCTTTAGGTTGGTGATTGAGATTTGCTGGGGAATAGTGTTGTTTTGCACTGCCGGAGTCCTTCAGGTGAACCTTGTGAAGAATTTTGAAACCGAATTCGTTTTTGTTTATAGAAAAAAGGCTCACTTTTCAAGATCTACATCAAAATCTTCGATCATCTCCCCTTTTTGGACAAATGAATGTATGTGTGAAAAAGCACTTGCTACAGCATTAATAGCAGGTTCCAATCTGTAGTAAACAGGGTCATCTTTTTCCAGTAACTCTCTGGATTCTTTTAATATTTCCTGGCCCTGGGCAAGGTAATCCTCAAGCTCTTGAAGGATGCGTTTTCGCTTGCGGTGTTTTTCGCGCTCCTTCTCCACGAGTGGCACCAGCCTCCTGATAGAGTACTCCACTAGTGCGTCTCGAGGGATATGAAAAGCCCTGGAAGTATCTTCAACACAGGAAAGTGTCTTACGGCTAAGAACATAGGTTTTTTGAATTTTCTCTTCCTCATCAAGGTCTTTTTCCCGGAGGTCCTCCATGTCTCTGGCAATAAGGCTCAGGCAATCCGTGTCCTCAAGTAAATACTCGAAGATGGATTTTCTTTTTACCCCCAGATGAACGGCCAGAATATTGATAGCATCAACAGCCTTTCGTGAAAGCTTGAAAGTTGTTCGCACTGACTGTTTTTCTTTAAACTCTGAAGAGGACAGTTGGGGAATCCTAATAGCCTGTTTTGTCGATTCTTTTTCCATTTTGATCCTCCATTACAGGTCTAAAAGGCACTTCTGACATTACTAATTTACCTATTTGGAAAAAGTAATGCAAGAAAAAATTATATTACGATATTGACAGGCAAAAAATGATGATTAGGATAACAAACGAAAGGAAGAAGCTAAAGCTCAGATTATCCGTGCTAAGGAGGTGAGTGAAGATGTTGGAGCTTGTCAAATGGAATCCGCTGGACGAAATGGTGACTTTTGGTGATCGGCTTGGTCGGCTTTTTGAAGGTTCACTTTTTCCGGCGTTGGATGAGGAATTTGCCATAAGCGAGTGGAGGCCTGTAGTTGATATTTATGAAAACGATGATAATTTCGTCATAAAAGCAGACCTCCCCGGAGTGGATAAGGACCACATTGAAGTTGATTTCAAGGATGGTGTTCTAAGCCTTAAAGGCGAGCGTTCTTATGAAAACGAGGTCAAAGAAGAAAGGTTCTACAGGAAAGAAAGAGCCTATGGAAAATTCCAGAGGTCTTTCACTCTGCCGGTAGATGTTGATCCCGAGAAGATCAAGGCTGAATTCAAAGACGGCGTCTTGAAAGTAGAGATTCCAAAGCCGGAAGAAAAAAAGCCGAAAAAGATCACGGTCCACTAACAGCCATTTAAAACACAAAAAAGAGGGGGTGTTATCAAGAGAGCACCCCTTCTTTTATTCAAGCTTTTCTACTCATATGCCCGTGAGCTCAACGAACTCTTCTTTGACCCTTCTCATCTAAATGTGTAAGCTAGACGCAGATTCTGACAGTGGCGGTTAAGGGGTTGTGAAATATGACGCAGCAATAGTTGGAGCAGGGCCGGCGGGTTCTGTACTGGCATACCTCCTGGCCAGCCAGGGGGTAAGCGTACTGCTCCTTGAAAAGGAAAGGCTCCCAAGGTACAAGCCGTGTGCAGGTGGTCTTACGAAAAGAACCCTTCAGTGTTTGCCGTTCCACGCCTCTGAAATTATCGAAGATAGCACTTACAAGATAGAAGCGTTTTTGAACAAAGAAAAGGTGTTTGAACTCTCCGGGGAACATCCGATCCTTTGGATGGTTATGAGGGACAAATTTGATCATTTTCTGGTGCAGAAAGCTCTTGATGCAGACGTCACACTAAGGGAAGGGACCCATTTTATTTCCTTAGAGGGGGGGATCGGGAGCCTGACGTTAGAAACATCTGCGGGTAGATTTGCGTCCCGCTTTGTCATTGGCGCTGATGGAGTTAACAGCAAGGTTGCCAGGGCCCTGGGCTTTACTGTTGAGCGGCGCTTGATGTGCGCACTTGAAGGAGAAGTCTATCTTTCGGACTTGGCTCTTTTGAACACGTTTGCAGGCTGCGCCCATTTCGATTTCGGAGTGGTTCCAAAAGGGTATGCCTGGATTTTTCCCAAAAGAGACCATTTATCAGTGGGTGTGCTTACGGTTTCTAATGAGGCTAGATCTTTGAGAAAATCATTTGCCGCATATTTAGAGGCAAAGGGTCTTTCCGAATCTGGGAAGATAAAGAAACTGAAGGCCCACCTGATTCCCTACAAACCAAACAAGAACAACACCCTGGGTTCACAAAAGGGTATGCTTGTGGGAGATGCTGCAGGATATACTGACCCAATCATGGGTGAGGGCATTTACTTTGCCATAAAGGAGGCATGGCTAGCTGCAAGGGTTTTTGTTCAGGCGCTTAATGAAGGGTTTCAGGTGGCGGGGGAATACAGTCAAGTACTGAGGGATGAGTTCTTTGACGATATTTCGAATGCCGGAAAGCTTGCCTATTTCCTCTACCATTTTCCCCTCTTAAGCCATCCTATCCTCAAAGCCTATGGAAAAAGGCTCGCAGCTTACCATCTGGCTGTAACAAGAGATGAAAAACGCTATGCTGATTTTGGGAGGGCCCTGCTCAGTTGAGGAATGGAAAAATTCATTTCCCGGTGGGAGGGCCGGGCTTATTTTTTTCGTTCTCCAGAGCTTCAATGTATCGCTTCAACATTTCCTGGGCCTCTTTTGCCATCTCAATAAAAGCGACTCCTGCATAATGCCTTTTCTCTGGTGGGGATGTTTCCACGTGGACGACCTGGCCTTTTAACTCTATAGTGTCATCAGCGAGACCAATTGTGATCATGACCCTTTGCTTGGGTTGAAGGGGACTGTAAGTTTCTAGAAGAAGTCCTACAAGACTCACGTTGCGAGTTCGGCCCATGCCGCGACCTAATTGCTCCCCTCTTTCTCCGAGAATAACATAATCAACCAGATTCAAAGTGCTTTTGCGGTCAAACCGACGCCGATTGGTTTCTTCAGCCATGTTTCCTCCAAAGAAATCTTTTCGCTCTATGTCCTACAACAGCCAGTTTGAATTTCCAACCCCCGGAGTGAATGCTCCCGATTTTCTTGCTCATTTCCCGGGAAATCCAGATTTGCCTGAAAATCGCCGCAGATTTTTCAGTGTCCAACCGAAAGGAGCCCGCTTGCTGCTACACAGAGTATCGCGGCCTCCAGAGATGCAAACACAGCATAAAGCCTGTCGTTGTTTCTCAAGAAAACCGGGATAACGGCCACAAAGCAGATAGTAGTTACCCCTGAGAGAATGGCAATTCCAATGAAGTTAAGAAAGTCTGCGTATTTCAGCATACCGAGCCAGCTCCAGCCAGGCTTTATCTGGGCGTGGTGCAAGTAATCGTGGACCCCCATAGTCCAGTATGTAGGTATCTTGTCCTTTGGGATATAAGGCTTCATAATCCCGAATACGTAAATGACAAAAGTAATGAGCAATACCAGCAGGCCAAGGTACATGCCTTTTTCAAGAATGGCAGCATACCGGATCTGTTCAGGCCGGCTTGCCAATATGTTTTCATCCTTCTCGTTCACGTCTTTTCCTCCCAACTGCAATAGGCTCTTCGCGGGGTGTCCAAATCCACGGCTTAGTTGATCTACCCTATTCCCAGGCCCTTTGTTAAGGCTTTTACGCCGGCAAATGCGAGTATGGCAATTACGATCCATCGGATGATTGCAGGCTTTGCCATGGCAAGAAGTCTCACGCCAACAAAGGACCCCAGCATAATACCTACCACAGAGGGCACCATCATCAGGGGAATAACACAACCCTGGTTAAAG
The DNA here is from genome assembly GCA_019310485.1 of Deltaproteobacteria bacterium. Classification (GTDB taxonomy): domain Bacteria; phylum Desulfobacterota; class DSM-4660; order Desulfatiglandales; family HGW-15; genus JAFDEF01. Next base: position 8,910 of record JAFDEF010000014.1, read on the forward strand.
TAGACCCATGCTGCAGAGGTATCTGTAATGGAGAGCAGGAACTTGCTTGTAGCAACGCTGATCTTCAGGGGAGCGCCCATCATCAGGTTCAAAACAGGCACATTTGCCCACCCGGCTCCAAGGCCAAACATTCCGGCCATGATTCCCACCAGGATGAAAAGCCCCAGGCCCAAAGGGGTACGATGGATTTTCCACTCCACGCTTTGGCCTGTACTTACCTCCTGGTAGATGCCGTAAATTCTAAGAGCTGAAGAAAGCCTATCGGCTTTTGGAACCTCAGGGAACTCTGACTTCTTGGAGACCAGCATAAGGGCGCAGATACCGATAATAGTTGCCCCGAGGCAGATCTGCACGATATGGGTGGGCAAGGCCAATCCGATCATGGCCCCTGCAATAGCACAGGTTGAAGCTATCAAGGCAACAGGGATGGCAAGCCTTAGGCTTGCTAGGTTCATTTTAAGAAGCCCAGGCCCTGCCGCGAGCGCACCGGATAAGGCCACCAGAAGCCCTGTGCCCCTGACAAAATCAAGGTGAAAAGGGAAAAAGCCACTGATAATGGGAACAAATAGAACACCGCCTCCCACACCGCCTAGCACGGCAAAAATCCCCATGAGAAAAGTTATGGCCAACAGAAGAAGGGGCCAAAACCACCACGTGCCCGCTGAAGAAGCCCCTGGCCCAGCACCATTGGCGAGTTGCTCTGCCATTGCCGGTTGCGTCAAAGAGAACAATCCGAAGAAAAGCAAGACGCTTGCAAGCCAAGGTTTACTCTGTTTTGACATTTTTCGGATCTCCGATTCAAAGTTCGACAAGAGAAGAAGTATACTGCCGCCACTGGAATTCAGGCCAGACCGAGTTTGTTTTTTCGGGAATTAGGGCTTTCCCGGCGGTTGCCACGGTAGAAAAAAGGGGCAATAGAGTCAAGTGTTTTTTCCTGTAGATTTCAAGGAAGACTGCAAGGAATTATTACCCTTTAGAACGCTACTCACCCACTTTTACTCTGCAAGAATGCCGTGAAGCAAAATCCCACAGAGCTACTTTCTAAGCCTTTTTGAAATCTGGCCGAAGACACTTTCAGGTGTCATGGGAGTGTGCCGCATCCTGATGCCTGTTGCATCGAATATGGCATTTCCTATTACAGCAGCCGGTGGTGCCATGGTGGGCTCCCCCAACCCCTTTGCTCCAAAGGGTCCATAGGCGGCAGGGACCTCTACAATGACTGGCTCAGTTTCAGGGACATCGAGAGAGGTTAAGAGCTTGTAGTCGCTAAAGTTAGGATTCAAGACTTCGCCTTTATCGCCAATAAGCAAATTCTCGCTCAGGGCAAAGCCAATGCCCATTGAAACACCGCCTTCGATTTGCCCTTCAGCCGCCATCGGGTTAATTGCTCGGCCGATGTCGTGGGCGGCAACGTATCTCTTGATTTCCACATGCCCTGTGTCCGGGTTCACCTTGACGATAGCAGCATGGCAGCCAAGGGTATTTCCCTTGAATGCTGTGAAAGAAAGGCCCTTCACCCTTTTGGGATCTATTTCATCCATTTCCGGCAGGAACTGGATCGAGGCAAAAATGGGGCCACCCTTCTTGATATGGCGGTCATAGGATATTTCAGCAAAACTAACCATCTTTTCTGGATCAGCTTTCAGGAAAATCCAGCCATCCCTTGTTGCAAGATCTCCCGGGAAAACTCCCAGCCTTTCAGCAGCCTCTTTACAAAGCTCTTCTCTTACTTTTGAGGCTGCCATTTGAGCCACCCTTCCGATAGTGAAAGTTCCCCGACTGCCTCCAATCCCATGATCATATGTGGTCCGGTCCGTATCTCCTTGAACTAAGTTAATATCCTCCGCATTCAGGCCAAGTTCTTCAGCCACTATTTGGGGCACGCTGGTGTAAAGATAGCCCGTGCCCATATCGACCGCTCCGGTAACCAGGCTAACAGTTCCATCTTCATTTACTTTTACCGTGGCAGAGGTAGCCCATCCGCCGCTCAGCCAGAAAATACACGCCATGCCTTTGCCGACATTTTCTTGTTTTTTTATGTTCCTCCATCCAATAGCATCGGCAGCAGCGTTTACGACTTTCTTATAGTCAACATCAACCAGTGTTTGACCCACACCTGTCTTTTCTCCTTTTTCAAGCAGGTTTTTTAGCCGGAAGTCAAGGGGGTCCATTCCTATTTTTCTGGCCAGGTTGTCCGTGTGGGATTCGATTGCAAAGGTTGTCTGAGGGCCGGATGGTCCTCTCATGCTGCCGCAGTTCATCTTGTTTGTGTAGACGCAGTAGCCTTCGATGAAAAGGTTTGGTATGCGATACACCCCGGCGGCTAGTTGGCACGAGAGAGTTACGGTTGTAGGTCCGTTTCCCGAATAAGCACCTGTATCGTAGACCAGTTTCACATGCCTGGCCAGCAGCGTTCCATCTTTTTTGATTCCTGATTTAACCCAAAACAGGGTTTTATGCCTTGGGGTCGTTGCCAGAAACTCTTCATCACGGGTGTAAACGATCTTGACGGGTCTACGGCATTTCCTGGCCAGCACAACGGCATACGGCTCTGCGATAAGTTCCAGTTTACCCCCAAACCCTCCACCAATTTTTGTAGCCTCAACGCGTATTGAGCTGATGGGGATCCTCAAAGATTGAGACAGGTATCTCCTCATGGCAAAGGGCTTTTGAGTTGTACTCCACACTTTTATCCGTCCGCGAGCATCCACTTCGGCAAGGGCAGCATGACCTTCTATGCTTGCCTGATGTTGGATCTGGGTGGAAAATGTGTCTTCAAGCACCACATCTGAATCCGCAAATCCTTTGTCTAGGTCTCCTAACTTTACGTTTGCTATTGTACAAACATTTCCTTTTCTTTGCGTATCAAAACTGATCTCGTAATCTTGCAGGTTCTCGTGAATGATCGGGGCCCGAGGCTCAGAAGCTTCAACAGCGTCAAATACAGCGGGAAGAGGCTCGTAATCAACTTTGATCAGCCGCAGCGCCTTTTTCACAATTTCCTCGGTTACGGCAGCAACGGCGGCCACGGCATCTCCTCGGTACCTCACCTTGTCGGTGGCAAACACCAGGCGGTCTTTTATGTCTACGCCAAAGTATCCCTGCTGAACGTCCTGACCCGTGACAACCGCCAAGACCCCTTCCAGATTTTGGGCTGCAGAAGTGTCGATATGCTTTATTCGGGCATGGGCATAGTCGCTTCTGAGTATCTTGCCGAAAACCATGCCTGGTCTTGAAATATCAGCTCCGAACTTGGATATTCCCCTTACGTGTTCAATTGCGTCTCGACGAACAAAACTATGTCCAATGTTGGACTCCCCTTGACTCAGGTGAAATGAAGAATTTGTAGAAACAGCCTCCACCGCATCAACGATTTTCTTGTAACCACTGCACCTGCAAAGATTCCCAGACAGGGCTGTTTTTATCTCTTCTCGTGATGGCCTGGGGTTTTTGTCCAGGAAGCTCTTGGCAGACATGAGCATCCCCGGCGTGCAAAACCCGCATTGAACAGCGCCGTGGTTTATGAAGGACTCCTGCAAAGGATGCAGCTCTTCTTCATCAGGGGCCAGGCCTTCAACCGTAAGGATTTCAGCGCCATCACAGTCCGGGGCAAGCACAAGGCAGGAGTTAATGGCCTTGCCATCCAAGATTACCATGCATGCGCCGCATTCTCCGGAGCCACACCCCTCTTTTGTTCCTGTTAGTCCCAGGCGGTCCCTCAGGGTCCTCAGCAGTGTTTCCCCTGGAGGTACCTGAAGTTTGTACGTCCTTCCGTTTACCTTCAGAGATATGGTACAGGTTTCCAATGCTTCTAGCTATCCTTTCAGGCTTGACTCAGCGCGCGTTGAACTAGCGTGCAATACCAGCCTTTCTACCAGGCTGGCTACCATTTTTTTTCGGTAATCAGCAGATGCACGAATATCCGATATAGGCCTTGTTTCTTGCATAGCAACCCGGGCCGCTTTCCTGATCAGATCTGGCGTGATCGTTTTACCCTCTACTATTTTCTCTGCTTTTACTGCCCTAATGGGAGTGGGAGCTACTGCGCCAAGAGCGATTCTTATATGCTGGCAGTAGATTCCGTCTCTAAGCCCGATTGAGACACAGGCACTCGCAATGGCAATCTCCATTGCTTTTCTTATGCCCAGCTTTTCATAGTCGGAAAATGATTCTTCTTGGTATGTGAGAACAAATCCCCTCAAGATTTCGCCTTTTGCAAGGATATGGGCCGAAGGCCCGGTGAAGAAGTGTTCAATGCGGACCTGCTTTTCACCTGCCTGTCCGCGGATAATTGCCTTTGCTCCATAAGCCAGTAAGGGCGGGGCAGTATCTGCAGAAGGGGAAGCGTTTGCAATATTTCCCCCAATGGTGCCTAAGTTTCTTATAGAAGGGGAACCTACGAGGCTCGAGGCTTTTGAAAGAGCGGGAAAGTATTTGTTTATCAAAGGAGATTCTGCGAGCTCGGAATGTGTTGTCATTGCGCCGATAAAGACTTCGTTTTTTCCATGCTGGCGTATTCCCTTTAGTTCTTCAAGCTTCTTAAGCGAAATGACTTTTACGCGCCGTGCATGATCGCGCGAAAGAGCAGGCACTAAGTCTGTGCCGCCAGCAACAAGTTTTGCACTTCTTGGGTGGGCAATCAACAGATCCGATGCCTCTTTCAGGGTGCGCGGTTGAAAATAGGCTGATTTAGATGATGAGCTCATTTCAATTCAATCTTATGTCGGAAGCGATGCTGAAAGGATTATCTTATGCAGCATGGTGGAGCGTTGTTGTTGTCTGCTCACTTGTAAATTTCTTGAGCACTTCTATCTTCCTCTGTGTTTGTGCCTGGATGTGCGCAATTTGCTCCTCATCCAGGTGCCGAAACTTCCCTATCAGGGACAGGTACTCTGCTACTGGCAGAGGGTTTTCCACAGGATGCGTGAAACGGATCCTGCCCACCCTGTTCTCATACTCCCACAGCGGAACAATGTTTGTCTGCACTGCCTTTCGCCCAACCTCAATCAGTTTGCTGGGCGGGAAACGCCACCCCGTAGGACAAGGAGAAAATACATGAATGTAAGCCATTCCCCTCCTGGCAGCTTCAATCGCCTTTTCAAGCTTTCTGTAGTAATCCTCCATAAAAGCAGTTGATGCTGTTGCCACATACTCGCAGTTGTGCATCACCATCAGAAGCGGCATGGGCTTGGCATCCCTACTCTTCCCCCTCAAAACCGTGCCCACCGGCGTGGTGGATGTCCAGGCACCATATGGGGTCGTGCTCGATCTCTGAACCCCTGTGTTCATGTAACCCTCATTATCCACACAAATGTAGATCATCTGCTCCCCGCGCTCAGCAGCCCCTGAAAGAGACTGAAACCCCACATCAGCAGTGCCACCATCCCCTCCAAAGGCAATCATCGTTACATCCCTGCCTATGCGCTTGTAATAGCGCTTCGCCCCGGCAAGCATCGCCGCCGTGTTGGTTAAAAGAGGATGAAACACCGGCGCCTTCACCCCCGTCTTGCCGTTTACCCCCACCGTGCCCACTCCCGCCATGCACCCAGGCGGTGTGGCCACCACAACATTTGAGCCCACCCTGCGAAGTGTATGCCTTAAAACAAGCTCCGAGTTACAACCCAAACACGCCGATATCCCCGGAACCACCAGGTCCTCCAGCTCAGCCCACTCATTAAATATCTCCGCACCTCTTTTTAGCTCCAGTGCCCCCAGCGGACACGCTTTCACGCAGGCAGGATCACCCTCACAAAAATCACACTTCATCACTTCTTCGCTTACCACGTTGTAAGTTATCCCCGCATACGGGCACGCCAGAGTGCAGATATGGCAGTTTACACACCTGTCCCTGTCCCACTTGATAACTCCAGTCTCCGTATCTTTTTCAAGTGCCCCCGCAGGGCAGTTCATCACGCACTGGGGCTCCCCGCACTGCCTGCAAAGCGCAAGCCCAAATGCTCCCCCAGCTTCCACTACCTTGATCCTGGAGTGCACTGGATCAGTGCTGCCCGCGTGAAACTCGCTACATGCCTCAACACACTTCTGACACCCATCACATCTCTGGGGGTAAAATGCTATCGTCTTGTAACCCTTGCCCATTTTTCTCCTCTCTCTATTCTCTCTCCCTCATCCCGGCTCTTAGCGCCACACCTGGCTCATCAACACACGACCCATCTCAAGGGGCTTGGCTGAAAAAACACCTTTTTCCTCCTCCAGATTTACCTTCCTTCGGATCAGCTGGTACAAAACCCCGGGGTCAAGCTCAGTGTTAATTCCCGAAGCCCCAACCAGGTACCCCCCACTAAATACCAGCTTCTGGTAGCAAAAACTCGAAGGCAGGTAGACCTGGTCTACTTCAAAATCATCCTCAGATTCCGACACCTTCCCCATTCCAACCGAAAATGCCCTGTGCTTGAAAAAGGTGTATGTGTTAACCGCCATCCCACCACCATAGGGCTGAAGCGCTGAATCACCCACCATGTCCATCCCAGCAATCCTTCCCTGCTCCACAGCACTTAAAACTGTGGCATTTACCCTCTTGGAATCGCCAAAAAACCCCCGCGCCTGCGCCACGTCCCCTGCTGCCCACACATCCTCCACGCCCCCGGCTCTCATACGATCATCCACCACCACTCCTTCTTCTACCTCCACCCCAGAGCCTTTGAGATACTCAGTTCGGGGTTTTACACCGGTTGAAACAAGCAAAAGATCCCCGCTGAGGGTCTTTCCAGATGAAAGTGAAAGCTCAACTCTTCCCCCACTCTGCGCTACACCCTCTACCCTCTCTCCTGTAAGTATCTCAATTCCTTGCTCTAAAAATGCCCTCTCTATTAAATCAGCCCCCCGAGGGTCAAAGTATGCAGGCAGAACCTGATCAAGCGCTTCAACCACCCTTACCTTTAAACCAGCCTTTAACATGTTCTCAGCCGCGTGCATCCCTATGAGCCCAGCGCCAAGCACAATCGCCTCCTTTGCCGCACTCATTGCCGCCCGGAGCTTCTCTGCATCTTCAAGTGTGCGAAGCACGTGGTAGGAAACTCCTTCAAGACCTTCAATCCGGGGTATGCTCGGCGCAGCCCCGGTTGCAAGCAAAAGCTTCTCGTACTCCCACTTCTCCCCACTTTCCAGCTCCACGCTGTGATCCCCAGCCTGAACTGATACTACCCTTGCACCTGCCTCAAACCTCACTCCCATGCGCTCAAATCTATCACTACGCCTTAAAAACACCTCCTCTGCCCTTACCTCTCCGCTCACCACGTAAGGCAGTATGGTGGGTGAGTAAGGAGGGGTGCTCTCAGCACAAAGAAGTGTTACTTCCCCTTCAGGCTCTATCAGCCTTATCGCATCAAGTGCTGATAGCCCCGCGTGAGATGCTCCAACTATAAGGTATTTGCTGTGAAACATTTTAATTCCCCGCGCTTTGCATCATGTGCTCTCGTTGAGCCAGATCGGCTCAGATGCTACCTCTCCCCCCTCAAGCACACGCTGCGTCTCATCTATTACCCTTCTGAAATGATCAACTGTAATATCGGCTCCTGCCAGACCCCCTATAAAGCTTATTGCTGGAATCGGAGTGCTCAAAAAATACATGGAAGAAAGAATCTCCTGGTACATGGGCCCTGAGTTCCAGCCAAAACTAACAGATCGGTCCACAACTCCCGCTGCCTTTACCTTGCTGAGCGCTTCACACAACGCTTTTCTCGGAAAGGGCCTGAAAGTCTTCATCTTTATCAACCCTACCCTCTTTCCCTCCTCATCGCGTGCCATATCCACCGCATCTTTCCCTGCTCCGCTCATGCTCCCAATAGTCACCACCGCATAATCGGCTCCATCAAGCCTGTACTCCTCCACCAGGGGAGCCCACTTCCTCCCAAATCGCTCCCCCCACTCCCTGTGCACTTCCTCAATCACCCTCAGCGCATTCTGCATCCCACGGCACAGCCCTTTTCGGTACTTCACAAAAAGAGAAGGCCCTATACCCCCGGCACCACCCGTGAGGGGGTCAACCCCCATGGGCCGCTCAGGGTCAAGCGCTACGTGCCAGTTCACATTCTTCTCCCCCAGAAAAACATCCACCTCCTCCTGATCCGGTACCTCCACCTTCTCCACTCCGTAGGAAAGATAGTTTCCATCGTGATTGACATTTACCGGCAGCATCACATCACGGTGCTCGGCAATCTTAAACGCCATTATCACAGTGTCCAAAACCTCCTGCACATTCTCACAGTGCATGTGTACCCACCCTGTCTCCCTCACCGTCATCGCATCCTGTTGCCCTCCCCACACACTCTGGGGAGTAATACCGTCCCTGGTCACAATCGACATCACTATGGGAAGCCTCAGGGGAGGTGTGCGAAAATAGGGCTCAAACATGAACGCCAGCCCCTGCCCGCAGCTAGCCGTAAATGTACGCGCACCGGCAAGCGCAGCACCTTGAAGCACAGAGAGCACACTGTGCTCCCCTTCAACATCCATAAGATCCGCCTTGATAATACCGTCTGCAACAAACTGTGATATGTACTCCGCCAGAGACGATTGCGGCGTTATGGGATACACAGCCACCATGTCGGGACGGGCCAGAGCCACTCCCCAGGCAGCAGCTTCGTTACCATCACAAACTATCACTTTTCCCATCTCTACTCCTCTTGCTCCTCCACCATCCTTATCGCATGGTGGGGACACTCTTCAGCACAAATACCACACCCCTTGCATATCTCGAGATCAGCCTCAAACCACCCATCCTTCTCCACTATGCACTGCGTGGGGCAGTAAACCCAGCACGTGGCACACTTAACACACCTGTCTCTGTCCACCACCGGCCTCTCAGCCCTCCACTCCCCTGTCTTTAGCACAATGTACTCAGTGGCTATCGGGCACAGATCATCAGGTATCCCCGATCGGTCAAACGGCTCCCTGGCTTGCTTCTTCATGCTCGCTCCTCCATACCCCCTCTTAAATCATATACCTTGCTCTCCTCATACCCCCGCCTCGCTGCCTCAATGTTCTTGTCCAAATCAGCATCCCTGAACGCCACAGATCCCATAGCCTTCACCAGAGAATCCATAGAGACCAGAGCAGTCGTCCTGGCAAATGAACCAAGCATTATGGAGTTGGTAATAGGCCTTCCAAATACCTGAAGCGCTATCCCAAATGCATCACAAAAACCTACCCTGGAAAGCAGCGCAGGATATTGCACCTCATCAAGTGCCTTCTTGGTCGCCTGAACCCATACCCCACCCCCCTTTATGTCCTCAAATATGTCCACAGAGCGCGGAAGAGTGGGATCAAGACACACTACACAATCAGGATGATATATGTTGGTGGTCTGCCGAATCACTCTATCGGCAAATCTCAGGTATGCAGCCACAGGCGCCCCTCGCCTCTCAAATCCAAATGAGGGTATGGCCTTCACATACTTGCCCTCCTCTACCATGGCCTTCGCCAGTATCTTGGAAGCCAAAACCGCACCCTGACCCCCCCTGCCGTGAAACCTTATCTCATACATCACCAGTCCTCGTTATCGAAAGCTTTAAAGTGCTTTTTCTCCAAGCATCATCAACTTGAGTATCATTCTTTATATTTTCTGAGAAACTTTTTCCAGATGTTATTTTGAAAAAGTCATCTCAGGGCGCGTTTTGCCTTTCTCTGTTCGATCTCTTTGATTAAACCAGCCATATGCCTCCCCCTGGATACAGGTGCTCTGCTCATGAGAGGATCGGTGACCCAAAAAACGAGAGGAGCCAAGCGATCTCACCCAAATCCATAAAACTTTATTAAGGCTATATAAGGAATGCACTTAAAGTCAAGACATGGATTCAAGGGGTGCATATTTGATGTCTGAACCTCTGCTATCTCGACGTCCTCAACCCAAAAAGGTCGGATCAGATTAGTCTGAAATATTAATACATAAGATCGCAAACCCAGATAGCACCTCTCATTTTATGTTGACACTCAGGCGCAATCTTTTTATACGTCAAGCCTGCAAATAGGCGATTTCTCAGCGCTCCAACCAGCTCAACCTGAAAGGCAGGGCTGGTTTCTGATCTCTCCTAGCCGGGTGAAGAGGTTCTTGCAGATCAGGGCGGAGCATAGCAGCACAAAGAATATTTTTGGAAGAAGGAGAAGGATAGCCGTGGAAATGTCTCGACCCAGCAAGCAAGAAGAAATGGTGGGATTTCCTGTGCCGGATTATCGTTTTGACCAGAAAAACGAGATGTTTAAACGAGCATTCTGGGATGAGCAGTTTGAGACGCAGCGAACGCGTTTTTATAATGAAGTAGGATTCCAGGACAAGCCGGGTTGGGGAAAGGTGGATTTTTCGATTCGCAATGCAGCCTGGAATGTTGAGTGGAGCTTTGGCATGGGAAATTCCCGGAGCAATTCAGGTCTCTATGCGTGGGAAGGCATTCATCCCAAAGCGGAACGCTTTGTCAGGACCGGCGGAAGGGTTGAAGGAACACCTTCAGAGATGAGCAACGTTGTGAAGAAAGCGGCCCTTCGCCTGGGGGCGGATTTGGTAGGAATCTGTCGTGTGCATCCGAACTGGGTATACTCCCATGAGTATAACCTGATTACGCAGGAACACTATCCTCTCGAGCTTCCGAAAGGTTGTGACAATGCAGTTGTCATGGCAATAGAGATGGATTACCATACCCTGCGTTCTTCCAGCATGGTGCTTCAGGGCTTTGCCACAGGCCATGCATACTCAAAGATGGCTTTCCTTGCGAACATGGTAGCTGCCTTTATTCGGGGTCTTGGATACCGTGCGGTGCCGTGCGGCAACGATACGGCTCTGAGCATTCCGCTGGCAATGGCCGCAGGACTCGGAGAATGGAGCCGCATGGGCCTTCTGGTAACCAAGAAGTTAGGACCCAGGGTTCGACTTTGTAAAGTGTTTACCGATCTGCCACTCGCTCATGACCACTTTGAGCCGTTTGGCGTGGTTGAATTCTGTAAAACCTGCAAGACATGTGCAAGCAATTGCCCATCGCAGGCCATTTCTCACGGGGAAATGACAACTGAAGGACCTAATATTTCAAGCCATTCGGGAGCGCTCAAATGGTATATTAATGCAGAGAAATGTTATACTTACTGGGGTACAAGGAGAACAGATTGTACACAGTGCATTCGGGTGTGTCCTTTTAACAAGATGCCCGGGAAAATTCATGACCTATCTAGGTTTCTCATAAAAAGGGCGCCTTTGTTTAACCGCTTACTGGTTAAATTGGATGAAGTTCTCGGTTATCAAAAGACCCTGCCGGTAAGCAGGTTTTGGGGGAAGGGGTAATGGCCCCTGAGGCATGTTTTTCAGGACTCGTAACCAACCGGCATCACGAGCAAAGGCTCATGGGAGGCAGGGGCCCTGATCGTTTTGTTAAGATCATGATCGCGGAAGGCCCCTATGATTCCTGCTGAAAGACCCAGCGCACAAGCCTGGAGAAAAATGTTCTGGCCGATGTGCCCGGCTTCTATCATGGCGTATCTTACGCCCCTTTCTCCGTATTTGCCACAAACCCGGTTGTATTCAGCCGTTATGACAAGGCTTAGCGGCGCCCTTGCCATCCACATTTGCCAGAGAGCCGTTTCGGCAGCCCGAGCCCTGAAGTCTCCTTCTTCTAGAATTGAAATAGAGTGGCTATTGGCCTCATAGTGGTAGATTCCTTCTTTTAGGCTTTCTACACCGTTTTTTCCCACAATAGCGTAAACGTCCATAGGATAAAGGGCACCAGCTGAAGGGGCCGCTCTTTTGAAACCCCCTTCTTCTGTTATACCCTGGGAGGCCCAGAGAATCTGTGATAACTGCTCAAGGGTTAAAGACTTGCTGAGGAATGAGCGGTTTGTTCGGCGTCTCTTGATTGCTTTTTCCACAGAAGTCTTTCCGTCAAATCTGGGTTTAGGCAGCTTCATGTGATTTTCCTCCCGTTTGTTTGAAGAAAATTCCAAGGCTTTGACACAGTTGGCCGGGAATGCCGAGAAAAAGCAGAAAGCCTCTGCTATCAGGGCAAATGTCTTAAGAACCTCTCTTCTCCCCAGTTCTTTAAAAAAGTGCATGGCCCCTCCGGCATTAGACAATTCTTTTGAAAGCTTTCGATAATATTAACGACGAAAACGCGACTAGACAACATAATTCTATCAGGAACCGACCTGGTGATGCTCATGGAAAATTGAAAATCACAAGGAAGCTTATGAACGCCATGGGAACCAGTTCTTGAAGCTTATGATGCTTTCATATTAAAGCAGCTCCCGCTTGTTTTTTGAGGGGGACAAAAACTTGTTAGCGCTCCTGAGTGAACCGGAACAAAGCCGTTGACAAGCTTCAAGGATTCAGATAACAAGCAGTTGTAAGCCTTAGATAATCTTTTAACTGGGGGATCAGAGATGGGTAATGTAGTCGTTGTGGGAACCCAATGGGGGGATGAGGGGAAAGGCAAAGTAGTTGATCTTCTCGCCTCCAGTGCCGACATCGTTGTCCGCTTTCAGGGGGGAAATAATGCCGGGCACACTCTTGTGGTCAATGGGGAGAAAACCATTTGCCACCTTATTCCTTCCGGAATCCTTCATGAGGACAAGAAATGTCTCATTGGGAACGGTGTGGTTGTTGATCCGGCTGTGCTTCTTGAAGAAATGAACGATTTGGAGAAACGCGGAATATCAGTAACCCCAGAGCGTCTTTCTTTGAGCGAGAAAGCACACATTGTGATGCCTTACCATAAGGCTATAGATCTGGCCAGGGAAGCGGCCAAAGGGTCCGGTAAGCTTGGAACAACCGGCCGCGGGATCGGGCCCTGTTATGAGGATAAAGTTGCGAGAACCGGAATAAGAGCTGTTGACCTTCTTGAGCCTGACACCTTGGAGGCAAAAATAAGAACTAATCTCAAGGAAAAGAATTTCTATCTTGAAAAATTCCTCAAAGCCGAGCCCCTGGAATTTCAGCCTATCTATGAAAAGTATAGCTCCATGGCTGAGATCCTGGCCCCCTTTATTGCAGACGTGTCCCAGGAAATAGACCAGGCGATCAAGGACGGGAAAACCATTCTTTTTGAAGGGGCTCAGGGAACCCATTTGGACGTAGACCATGGAACTTACCCCTTTGTCACATCCTCAAATCCTATATCCGGAACAGTTTGCACAGGAGCTGGAGTGGGCCCGGACAAGCTTCATCACGTTGTGGGGATAGTAAAAGCATATACGACCCGAGTCGGTGCTGGACCTTTTCCCACCGAACTTCTTGACGAGACTGGAGACTACATCCAGGAAAGAGGTGCAGAATTTGGCGCAACAACCGGACGACGGCGCAGATGCGGGTGGCTTGATCTTGTGGTCGTGCGAGATTCAGTTCGTTTAAATGGACTGACCAGCCTGAGTATAACAAAGCTGGATGTGCTTACAGGACTTGAAAGGGTGAAGGTGTGCGTTGGTTATGAACTGGATGGCAGGAGAATTGAATCAAGGCCTGCGAGTTTGAAGAAATTGGCCAGATGCAAGCCCCTTTACGAGGACTTGCCGGGATGGAAAGAAGACATTTCCTCGGCAAAGGCTGTGAAAGATTTACCTCCACAGGCCAGGAACTACCTCAAGGTGATCGAGGAGAGGACCGCGGTCCCATTTTCTCTCGTCTCCGTAGGACCAGGCAGGGAGGAGACAATAAAGCTCAAAGACCCATTTGAAACTTCCTGAGATTGACCGCCGGGCGCAGTGCTCCCTAAAAGGTATCCCTTATGATAGAGCCTGAAAAAATTCCAGTAATCAGACCCAAGAAAAGAAGATATGCCAACTTGTGAAAAACACTACGATGTTATAGTGGTCGGTGCGGGACATGCGGGTTGTGAGGCGGCCCTGGCTGCTTCCCGAATGGGCCATCCTACACTTCTTCTAACAGTCAACCTGGATCACATTGCGGCAATGAGCTGTAACCCTGCTATCGGCGGACTGGCCAAGGGACATCTTGTCAAAGAGATTGATGCCATGGGGGGTGAGATTGCCAAGAATGCGGATCAAACAGGAATTCAGTTCAGGCGACTCAACACCCGGAAGGGTTTGGCTGTTCGAGGGTCACGATCACAAAACGATATGGACTTGTATCGCAAGAGAATGAAAAGCATTGTCGAGACCCAGCCAAATCTCGACTTAAGACAGGCGATGGTGGAAAGGCTTCTGGTAAGAGAAGGTAAAATTCAGGGGGTTGAAACACAAATCCATGAAAGATTTCTCTCAAAGACAGTTATTCTCACAACAGGTACTTTCCTCAGAGGTCTTATTCATATTGGGCTGGATCATTTTCCGGCAGGCCGGATGGGGGATCCCCCGTCAACGAATCTTTCAAAACAGCTCAAGGAGCTGGGGTTCGAAATCGGAAGATTGAAGACAGGAACTACTCCGAGGCTTAATGGTCGGACCATAGACTACAAGGGTCTGGAAATTCAGTTAGGGGATAAGGAGCCGAGACCATTTTCTTTTTCCACGAAAAAGATACCGCTACCCCAGGTTCCCTGCCACATCACCTATACCAATCAGAAAACACATGACTATATCAGGTCCGGGCTGGATCGCTCCCCGCTCTACACTGGAATAATAAAGGGAACGGGCGCAAGGTACTGTCCCTCAATTGAAGATAAAGTTGTTCGCTTTCCCGAAAAGGAGAGGCATCAGATTTTCTTGGAACCAGAGGGTCTGGACACAGTCGAGGTGTACCCGAACGGCATTCCTACAAGTTTGCCCATAGACATCCAGATCAAAATGGTCAGGTCTATTGAGGGGCTGGAGAGGGCAGAGATATTGCGTCCAGGCTATGCCATCGAATATGACTTCATAAACCCCTTGCAGCTAAGACCAACACTGGAAACTAAAATCGTTGAAGGCCTTTTTCACGCTGGACAAATCAATGGGACCTCAGGATATGAGGAGGCTGCGGCTCAGGGCTTCGTAGCAGGCATTAATGCTGTTTTGAAAATAAGGGGTGAGGAGCCATTGATTCTGGAAAGGTCTCAGGCCTACATTGGTGTATTGATCGACGACCTGGTCACGAAGGGAACAACGGAGCCGTACAGGATGTTCACTTCTAGGGCTGAGTATCGGCTCCTGCTCCGAGAAGAGAACGCAGACTTTAGGCTTCGTGATATTGGCTACAGGCTCGGCCTTGTTCCAGAAGGCGAATATCGGGAATTTTGCAGAAAAAGGGAAGAGGTACATGAGCTTATAGATCGTCTCAAAGCTTTCAAACTGAGACCAGAGCCTGGAATCCAAGAAAAGCTCAAGGAGCTGGGCACGGCACCCATAAAAAACATTGTCACGCTGGCTCAACTTTTGAAGAGAAATGAGGTTCTTGTTGAGCATCTGCGTTTCTTTGATCATGGGCTTGAAAATATTGACAGGAGAATAGCTGAAGAGGTTGAAACCCGAATCAAGTACGAAGGATATATCAATCGCCAGGAGAAACAGGTTGAGAAACTTAAGCGAATGGAAGGTTTCAAACTCCCTGAAGAAATTGACTACCAAACAGTTCATGGACTTTCAAAGGAGGTAAAGGAAAAGTTGAGTAAGGTAAGACCAATCTCAATAGGCCAGGCTTCTCGCATCTCCGGGATCACCCCTGCTGCGCTTATGGCGATTCAGGTCCATCTGAAAAAAGTGGGTATGAAAGGGGATCTCTCAACATCGATTCGGAACTGAAAGCTGGATTTGGCCGCCAAACCTAGGCTGCATATTTTGATACGGTAATGGAGACTCTGATCTTCACTAAAGGACTTCTTGTTGGCTTTTTCCTGTGCGCGCCTCTGGGGCCCATAGGGCTTTTGTGCATGCGGAGAACTTTGATTGAAGGTCGGCTGGTCGGCATGGCTTCCCTGCTGGGGGCATCAACGGTAGATGCCATTTACTGCTTTGTGGCCGGGTTGGGAATTACATTCATTTCCAACTTTTTGAAGCATGAGGAGATCCTTTTCAGAATAACAGGCGGCCTTATTTTTGTGTTTATTGGAATGGCGGTATTCCTCTCGCGACCATCAGAAAGAGCCCCGGAGACACCTGGTAGCGGTATACTGCGGGCTTATGCTTCTATTTTTGTCATCATGCTGGCGAACCCAATACCGGTTCTAATATTTACAGCGGTGTTTACTGCTCTGGGGGTATCAGGCTGGAGAGGGGCATACGCCAACACCGCAGTGCTTGCCGCAGGAGTTTTTGTTGGGGCGGGACTCTGGGCCCCGATACTAACCTCGGTTGTGAGCTTTTTTAGAACTCGCTTCACGAGTGACAAGCTTCATCTGGCAAACAAAATCTCAGGAGCACTCATTTTCACATTTGGAATACTCGTAGGACTGACAACGGTAATAAGGCAATGAAAAGAGCAAAGCGTGCGAATGCTTTGAACAAGGTTGTTTGCGGCTTCGGAAATAACGGCACAACAAAATGAACATACTTTCTATTACTCCCGGGTCAGAGCTTTTCATTCTGGGTTTTGCTGTAATTTTAGGGCTGTATATGGCTGCCAATATTGGGGCCAACGACCTGGCCAATGCCATGGGCACATCGGTGGGCTCCGGCGCCCTGACAATGAAGCGGGCAGTGCTGGTGTCAATGGTGTTTAATTTGGCTGGGGCTGTCCTGGCCGGCGGGCATGTGACCAATACAATACGCAAGGGTATGATAGACCCGTCTTTGCTTGCAGGGAGTCCTGAAAAGCTGCTGCTGGGCATGTTTGCAGCCCTTCTTGCAGCAGGAGTGTGGGTGCAGCTTGCCACGCACTTAGGGCTTCCGGTCTCAACCACTCATTCCATCGTAGGAGCGGTTGTTGGTTTTGGAGTGCTGGCCGTTGGTTTTGGAGCCATATCATGGGGCAAGGTAGGTGCCATAGCACTTAGCTGGGTCATATCGCCCGTCTCAGGGGCGGTCGTTGGAGGAGGTATCTTTTACCTTATCCAGAGAAAGATCATTAAATCCAATGCCCCTTATCGAGCGGCCCAGAGATATGCTCCATGGTTACTATCTCTCGTATTCATAGTGATTATTCTTTCAGTGATTTTTAAAGGCCTTAAAAACCTGCACCTTGATCTCAGCTTCAGCAGAGCACTTCTTGTTGCTTTGCCGGTTTCGGTTGCTGCTGGTTTTGGTGGAAAAGTGGTACTTTCCAGGCTGGGGGGACCTGGTTGCCGCTGGATAAGAGGAGACGAAGAAGAAAAGGTGGAATGTGTGTTCGGCTACTTGCAGATCATGACTGCATGCTATGTTGCGTTTGCGCACGGTGCAAACGACGTGGCCAATGCCGTTGGTCCACTGGCTGCTATATATTCTGTTGTAAAGACAAAAACAGTTGCCATGCAGGTGGAGGTTCCTGTCTGGATGCTGGCAGTGGGTGGCATAATGGTTGGAGGGGGACTGCTTGCTTTTGGCTCCAGGGTGATGCGCACCATAGGGAAAAAGATAACGGAGATAACGCCTGTTAGAGGTTTTTGCGCTGAGTTTGGCGCAGCTACCACCATACTTTTTTGCTCGCGTTTAGGGCTTCCGGTTTCCACCACTCACGTACTAGTGGGCTCGGTGGTAGGGGTGGGTGTCATGAGGGGCATGGGCTTTCTTGATCTCAGGGTAATCAGGAATATTGCATATTCCTGGCTTGTTACGCTGCCATTCACAATCGCCCTTTCCATGGCTCTTTATAAGTTACTTATTGCGTTTTTGTCATAGCAAAAAGGGAGAATAAACGATGCGAACAACATTTATGTATCTTTTTTACAAGTCGCCGTTTGAAAACCTTAAAAGGCATGCTGACAAGGTAAGTGAGTGCGCGAGAATGTTTTCAAAAGCAGTAGATTGCCATCTGGATAAGAAATGCGAAGAGTTCGATAACCTTACCGACGAAGTAGCGAGGCTGGAATCAGAAGCTGATGCAATAAAGCGAAACATTCGAGGCCATATGCCAAGAGGCATCCTTATGCCCGTGGACAAGTTTCAGTTCTTTATGTACCTGAGGGAACAGGACAAGGTTCTGGATTCTGTGGAGGAGTCGCTCTACTGGCTTTCCTACAGACCTCAGGGAGTAGAAGATGAGATTGGAGAAGATCTGGAGTTTCTGGTTAGCAAGGTGGTTCCAACCATAGAGAAACTCTCCCCCCTGGTGGACATGGCCATGCGGTTTTTTAAAGGCCGGTATAAGGAGGAGAGGGTCAGAATCAAGTCTCTCATTCGAGATATCCGCCAGCAGGAACACGAGGCCGATCATCTAGAGCGGGAACTTATACACAAGATTTTTACCACTATTAAGGATCCGCTACAGGTGTTCTTTCTTGTGAGACTCGTGGAGACGATCGGGTCAATAGCCGACCACGCACAGAACGCCTCGGACATGATGCGAGCTATGATTGCAGAATAAAGTAAAACCCTATCCTGAGTTTTAGGCACAGCCTGGGGCAAAAAAGACGATGCGTGAAAAGAAGAGTGCGCGGTTGATTAAACTGCATGCCCCTGATTTTCAAACAAAACAGAGTTTTCTGGGAGGTGATGCCGCTCAACACCCGAATCACCGCGGGTCATAATAACGAATGCCCTTATGGTTGGTGAGTTTGACGGCCAGGAGAATTGGAACAGGGCGGCTGCCCTTGGGGTTGCCAACTATGGGCAGATGACTGCCGGGGGATGTATATAGGGCCTCAAGGCATTGTTCACGGTACCTACAGCACCATTTTGAATGCAGGGAGAACGATGCTGGGCATCCCGGAGAACAGCGATTTGAGGGGGTGCCTTTTCGTCTCCTCCGGGCTGGGGGGTATGATTGGTGCACAGGGTAAAGCGATAAAAATAGCAAATGGTGTGGGCATTATTGCTGAGGTGGATTGTTCAAGGATAGAGACTAGAAAAGAACAGGGGTGGATCACCGGCATCTCAGATAATGCAGAAGAAGCTTTCAGGGAAGCAAAAAGATACCAGGAGAAAAAAGAGGGAGCAGCTATTGCCTTCTACGGCAACATAGTTGATTTGCTCGAATGGGAAAAGGGAGGATCTGCTAAAAGCAGACAGGGCGGCAATGGCCTGCATTGATCCGCATCGAAGGTTTCAGGATCGGGATAACTATGTTTGGATACAGAATGCAGACAGAAACAAACTTGTGGTAGGAACCCAGGCCCAGACGAATACAGAAGGAGATCACATTACGCTTCCCTTCGTTCCAGATGAGGGCCTTGTAGACGATGTGGAAATTGCTCAGAGCATAGCGAAAAAAGCCAGGCACTCGAGCGGGGTGGGGGGATCTTGAGCACGGTAAAGGCAACCAGGAGAGGATCCAAGGAGGCGCTTGCGGATTCGGGACTGAAGCGGCTTGATTCAATGCTTGCGCACGGGGTAACAACGCTTGAAGGAAAAAGCGGCTATGGGCTGGATCTTGAAACCGAGATAAAACAGCTTGGGGTCATGGAAGAGCTGGATAGCGTGCATCCTGTTGACATAGTGAGAACGTTCCTGGGAGCCCATGCAGTACCTGAAGAGTACAAGGGAAATGAGGATGGTTTTATTGATTTCCTGGTGGGCGAGGTCAAGCCGGAGGTAGCAGAACGAGGGCTGGCGGAATTCTGCGATGTCTTTTGCGAAAAAGGCGTTTTTTCCATTACGCAATCAAGGCGCATATTGGAGCATGCCAGGAAAATGGGCTTCAAGTTGAAAATACATGCTGATGAGATGGCATCATTGGGTGGAGCCGAGTTGGCAGCAGAGCTCGGGTGCATCTCAGCCGACCATCTGCTTCATGTCTCTGATAAAGGGATGATGGACATGTCGGAAAAAGGGCTTATTGCTACCCTGCTCCCTGCTACAGCCTTCAGCCTAAAAGAACCGTATGCAAGGGGGAGAGCCATGGTTGACGTGGCAGCGTGGCTGCTCTGTGCGGGGCCATAGCGACAAGCCTCTCAAGCATGGTCGCAGCATTGACATTAGGTAAAAAAGGGTATGAATTGCAAGAGGCGGAAATGCAAGAGATAAAACAAAAGGCCCTGAAGCAAAGAGAGCCCTGGTGGCTCGCAGTGCAGCACTCGGCGCCATCTACAACGTAAAAATAAATCTTCAATCCATTCAGGATGAAGAGTTTGTAAAATCTTTGATGGAACACGCACAGCGTATTGAAAAGGAAGTGGGACTGAGAGAAGAGAAGGTTTTGGCCAAGGTGGGCTTCTAGGAGAGGGTTCTGTCTGAGATGTAAGCTCTCGTGCGATGGTTAAGGAGTGCTCAAAAAGGAGGAAGGTTATGAGAGTGGCAGCTGTCCAGATGAACATTTCCTGGCATGACAAAGAAGCAAACTACAGCAAGGTGAGCTTTCTTGGTGCGCAGGCAAAAAAGCAAAACGCTGACCTTCTGGTTTTGCCGGAAATGTTTTCTACGGGTTTTTCAATGGAAGCAAGTGTTACGTCCGAGCCCGCTGATGGCCCCACACCGACTTTTCTCCGTTCGCTCGCCCATGACCTGGAAATCAACGTGGTTGGGGGTTTTGTGCTGGATCAAGGTCCGGGGGGCAGGCCCCGCAATGTTTCCCTTGCAGTGGATAGAAGCGGCAGGGATCTCGCCATTTATGCTAAGAATCATCTGATCGCGCTTCTTGGTGAAAATGAAAGTTACGATCCTGGAGATTCGGTTTCGCCTTTTGAAGTAGATGGAATGAAGGGAGCGTGTTTTATTTGCTATGACCTGCGTTTTCCCGAACTTTTTCGCCTTGTGGCTGAACAATGTGAGCTTGTCATGGTGATCGCCTCCTGGCCTGCAGTGCGTCAGAGTCACTGGGAGTTGCTGTTGCGGGCACGCGCCATTGAAAACCAATGTTTCGTGGTAGGTGTAAATCGTGTTGGCGACGGTGGGGGCCATAGCTTTTCAGGCGGATCAGCGATCATTGATCCTGTTGGCGAAATTTTGGCCTACGGTGGGAACCAGGAGATGCTGGTAGTGGCGGACATTGATACATCCAGGGTGAATGAGGTGCGCGAAAGTATGCCATTTCTCAAGGACCGAAAGGTCTATTAAGGTTGAGAACATATGGTTGGGGAACTCACGATGCTCCCAGGCAAGAAACAATGGATATGAGAGAAGTGCCTGACCAAGAAATGCAGTTCATCGGATTGATGAGCAAGAACAACGCTACTAGAATTGCAAGAATAGCAACCACAATGCAAATGGCGTTGGTCGTCTTTTCCTCTATGTTTCCTCTCATTTCGGTGACCATCTAAGGAACATCCTCTATCGCATTTTGCTATATTCAAACTGCAATTTCGGTACCAAACTCTGGACGCAATTGCTCGGGGTCCTGTTTTAACCAACATTTCAAGGAATTATGCGCTTGAACTATGGATCATTTAAGGACAATAAGCTTTCCCGATTGCAGAATACAGCAACAAGCGTACATAAAACACGACATTTACCAAGACAAAAAGTAAACGGGTATTTTCCCTCAGGCTCTACACAGAGAAGGAGCGGGCTGGTTAAACTCTAAGAAAGAAAGTTAGCGAAAACCAGCGAGCAAGTAAGAAAATCAAGACTCCTTAGCGCTTGGAGCTCTCTTTGCAGAAAAATAGCGAACTACTCTCAGAATACCGTCCTCGAGTATATCGCAGGAGTAAGGCCCCTTTTTTGAAAAGGTCTTGAGCATGGGCACATTATCTTCAAAAAGATAGCCTGCTACTCCTTTAAAGCCTTTGCTTCGTGCATAATTCTCTAGCCGGTCCTGAAGTAAGCTCCCCAGGCCGAGCTTCTGAAAGTCTTCATGTATGGTATAAGCAACTTCGACGATTCCGGAAGAGTCTCTTTCAACCTCATACCGGCCAACACCAATGATACGCTCTAAACCGATCTCTCCCAGGGTGGCTACAAAAGCCATGCGCTCGACATAGTCCACGTTGACCATGATCTGAGCTGTTTCATGGGGCATACTTCTTACAGGGCGAAAGTACCTGCGATAGACGGTTTCATCCGAATGAGAGTAGAAAAAATCCTGAAGCAACGGTTCATCGGTAGGCTTTATCGGCCGGATGGTAACATCTGTGCCATCAGAAAGAACCTCTCTTGATTCTTGCTCCTCTGGGTAGGAATGGTTTCGCGTGTGAATAAAGATTTGATCCGGGTAAATGTAGGCTAGCCTTTTTGCCTCTTCAAGCAATGCTTTTCGGAAACGGGGGTGTGCTATGCTAATAAGGGCCATCGCCCTTTCTCGGATGGATTTCCCGTGTAGATAGGCTATGCCGTACTCGGTGACCACATACTGCACGTCACCGCGCGTTGCCACAACACCTGCCCCTTCTTGTAGGTGAGCCCTGATTCTTGATTCAGTTCCATCCCTGGTTGTGGAGGGAAGAGTTATTATTGATCTTCCTCCGTTGGACATAGCTGCTCCCCTGATGAAGTCAAGTCGGCCACCAACACCGCTGTAGAAATGAAATCCTTTGGACTCTGAGCAGATTTGGCCGCTTAGATCAACCTCGAGGCAGCTCCCGATTGAAACCATATTATTGTTTTGTGCTATAGTTAAGGGACTGTAAACATACTCTGCAGGATAGAATGCAACGAGGGGGTTGTCGCGAACATAATCATAGATTCGGCGGGTTCCAATACAGAAACTACAAACCACTTTTCCTCTATGAAGTGTTTTGCGCTCTCCGGTGATAATGCCTTCTTGGATGAGGTCGATGAAGGAATCCGATATAACCTCAGTATGCACGCCAAGGTCTTTCTTGTCTTTCAGGAATGCCAGAACTCCGTAAGGTATGTGTCCAAATCCGATGTGGATTGTATCACCGTCATTAATAAGTTTACACACGTTACGTGCTATTTGTTTCCCCACTTCATCGGGTTCGGGGTACAGAAATTCTCCCAAAGGCTCGTCATGCTCTACAAAGTGGTGGATCTTGTGAACAGGAATAAACGTATCTCCCAGAGTTCTAGGCATATTTCGGTTAACCTGGGCAATTACTACCTTGGCTGATTCAACAGCGGCTTTGACAATGTCAACAGATATACCCAGACTTACAAATCCGTGGGCATCGGGAGGAGAAGTCTGAACGAGGGCAACGTCAATGGGGGTAATTCGCCGCCTTATAAGTCCTGGGATTTCGGAGATAAATACCGGCGTATAATCGGCTCTTGCCTGGTTTATAGCTTCCCTGGTATTCGGACCCACAAAAAAGGCATTGTGTCTGAAGCGCTTGTCGAATCTTTTTTCCGTGTAAGGGGCATTGCCCAAGGTGACAAAATGAATGATCTGCACATCATGGAGTTTGCTGGCCCGCTCAATAAGCCCCTGCACAAGAAAATGAGGTTCAGCGCAAGCAGTTCCGAGAAAAACTTTGGAGCCCCTTTTCACAGCCCCGAGTGCATGCTCCAGATTTCTCTTTCGTTCATTGTAGGTAACCTTCCAGTTCACTTTAAAATACCCCTGCTTTTTTCATTTGATTTTGGGAAGTTCCTCTCAGAGTAAAGCCTTCTGCTAAAGCACCCCGCCCCTTACACCAATCCGATCGTAGGCTATGAGGCACTCTGAAGTGGGGTAACAAGCCGGCTCCCTGTTTTCCATGCCATATGCTAAAAAAGAAAAGGCCATGAGCTTTGTTGTTGCTCATGGCCTCCTGTCCGTTAGAAAAAGGATGGTTCCTAGCCACCTCCCCCGGCTCGAGGCCATGGGGTGCTAAAAAAGCAATAAAAATAAGTGGTGGCGGAAGCAGGCATAAAACCTAAACCGGTCCTTTTCTTATAGCAGAATATTTTTCTGTTGGATTTCTATCAATTTGCGCACATCAACAAACAAAATTTATAACTGCACTTTTTAATTTTGTCAAGTTTGTTCAGCAGGTATTATTGGTTTCGCTGGCCACTCGGCGCGTACATAATGACAGCAATAACCCGTGCCCGTTCTATCGCGGCACCACAGGGAATCTTTTCATCTGAGAAGGATTCAACGCTGGGGAAATTTCATTGACCTGCTTTAACTTGCCTCAGGTATTCTCCAAGTGCCTCTTTGTCTTTTCTGCTCATTTCGAGAAACTTTACCCCCATACCGGGCGGGTATTTGCCAGCGGCTTCTCCTCCACTTCTGGACCAGGCGACTTCGCAGTTGATCTTGAGAGGCTCGGTCACACCAGGGAGCTGCAATTTGAGCATAAACTTTTCACCTTGAGGGAGGGGTTTTTCGGTCCTAATAAAGAGGCCGGCAGAACTGATATTTCCCGTGAAGGCCTTTAAAAACGCACGGTCATCCTTATACGTGAGAGACAGGCTTTTTTGGATCCGCTCTTGTTGCCGCGCGGAAAATTCCGTTATTCTTTGCGTCATTTTTTCAAATTTCTTGGCCATGGATACGATAATTGCTCTAAAGTCGGATGATAGCTTGTTGAATTCTTCATCCAGGAACTCTCGATCTATGACGCCTAGGGTGGTTTTGCCGACCGCCACAGCAGTTGCCGTTCTCTTAACTTTGCCAATAAAGCCGATCTCACCAAAGGTATCTCCCGGTTGAAGTCTTTCGACAACAAAACGCCTACCGCCTATGGTACGGGATATCTCGACAGCCCCTGAGAGGATCACGTATACCCAGTCTCCAGCGCTACCCTCTTTGATAATAACCTGGCCGTCTTCGTAAGTTTCCTCGGATGCCAGAGTAAACATTTTTATTCCCCTTCATAGGGTTCAGCATAAGGGACAAAGGTCACAGATGAACCAGAACTTGCAATTTAAGCATTACTATAATCCAAAGCCATTTAATAGTCAATAAATCTAAATCCCTCAATAACTTAGCTGCCACTCCGGATTGTTGGGCAACGAAGAAGCCACACTCGCTTGCCGACAGTTAAGGCCTAGATCTGAAAAACAAATAGCATAATTTTCTAAGAAGGGATAAATTTAGGCCAATGTTGAAAGCAAGACAAGGTTAGTAGACTTGTCGCTCTCGACTTGAGGTATTGGGCGGTTCAGAATTTTGCAAGGAAATGGTTAACTATGAGTAGAATCGCACCACTGAAAAACCGCATTCAGCAATATGGGTGGGGCTCCAGGGTTTTTATTCCGGATCTGCTGGGACTACAAACCCCGGCACAAAAGCCACAAGCTGAACTGTGGATGGGCACTCACCCCAACGGCCCGTCAATGGTTTTTTGGAATAGAGGCTGGAAGCCATTGCCCGATGTGGTAGCACAAGACCCGGAAGGCATTTTGGGGAAGGTAGTGGCCAGGAAATTCTCAAGCCAGCTACCATTTCTCTTCAAAGTCCTCGCAGCAGACAGGCCTCTCTCAATTCAGGCTCATCCGGATCAGGAGCAAGCGCGAAGGGGGTTTGAGAGGGAAAACCAATTGAAGATCCCACTCAATTCCCCTCGCCGTAACTATAAAGACAAGAATCATAAACCGGAAATTCTTTGCGCCCTCACCCCGTTCTGGGCGCTTAAAGGCTTTCGGGACATTGAAGAGATTCTGGTAACTGTTGACAAGCTGGGGTGTCGGGCCCTCTCTGAGCTGACAGCACCCCTCAGGGCAAGGTCAAGATCCGAGAGCCTTCGAGAATTTTTTGCTTCCCTCATGATGATGGGGCACAATGAGCAAGAAAAAGTCCTTTCAGATGTTGTGCAAAGTATTAAAGCAAACCGGGGGGGAGATCCGGTTCTTGAATGGGCGCTGAAACTTTCCAGGGATTTTCCAGGCGACATAGGCGCACTGTCACCATTGTTTTTGAATCTTCTCCTCCTGGAGCCGGGTGAAGCTATCTATCTCCCGGCAGGGGAGCTTCACGCGTATCTTAAAGGAGCGGGTATTGAACTGATGGCCAACTCTGACAATGTGTTGAGGGGCGGATTGACATCCAAGCACGTGGATGTTGAGGAGCTCTTGAGGGTTTTGAGTTTTTCCAGCGGCAAGGCTCGGATTCAAAGACCGGAAAAACTCAGGGACGGGGAGTGGGCTTACCGGGTGCCGGCAAAGGAATTCATGCTCTCTGTGATAGCTCCCGGCAAGGGCAGTTTCAAAAGTCCTGAGAAGCGGAGCGTGGAAATCATGATTTGCACCAAGGGAAATGCATGGATTACTGATTTTGAAACCGGGCAGAAAATTTCGCTAAAGCGAGGAGGGTCGTTCCTTGTGCCGGCTTCTATCAGGCAGTATCAAATAATGGGGGAGTCAATGATTTATAAGGCAGCCGTGCCCCTTTTCTGAAAAGTTTTGCCACAGGGTAGCCTGGGGAGATTTATCCAGACATCAGCAACGGGTTGAAGTTAGTGCTATGATCAAAAACATCGAGGTTTTCCTTGCGTTTGAGGTAGTTGACAACGGCATATGTTAAAGGGGTTGCTGCAGCCTCATATGCACATTTTGCAATCCACTGAGTTAAAATGGTGAAAGCCAGGGCACCGGGGGGAATAGTTCCTACAAAAGCCAGGGTGATAAAAACAACTGAATCAAGGCCTTCTCCGACAATTGTGGAACCTATGGTCCGAAGCCAGAGCCATTTGCCCCTGCTGGCGATTTTCATTTTTGCCATAATAAAAGAGTTGGCGAATTCGCCTACCAGGTAAGCCAGGAATGAAGCGCCTAGAAGACGAGGAGTGTACCCCAGAATACGCTCGTAGGCAGGCTGGGCGTGCCAAAATGAGGCAGAGGGCAGCTCCTTTCCTATCCAGATGGCTCCCACAACAATAAAGTTGCAAAAAAAACCCAACCAGATGATACGTCGGGCGTAGCCATACCCGTACACCTCGGTAAGGACATCACCAGTGATGTAGCTAAGAGGAAAAATGAAAATAGCTGCAGGAAGAACAAGCCCAAAAATGTCCACCAGCTTGACGGCCGTGATGTTTGCGGCTATCAGGCAAGTAATAAATACCACTCCTGTAACTACAAAATAGTATGAATATTTTTCAGGTTTGTAGCCATTTTCAAGCTGGTTCATAAAAGCACCTCTTCGGAGACTTTATTTTGCCTTTTTTCTTGAGATCATTGAACACCTTTGAGACCTCTTTGCTATCAGCGCCAAGCATTTTTGCGATATCACCAGCGCGCACCGGCTTCCCGGCCTTTTGCATTGCACTCAATACCTTTTTTTCCATGTTCAGGCCTCTCTCTTAACCTAGTATGACTCCTATGTATAGCACAAGGTGTATGGCAAATGTCAATTACCGTGGAACACAGCCAATGATTCAGGAAATTTCATGCCTAGACTCTACATCTGCCCCGGCCACATAGGGCATTTTCCAAGAGTGATCCCACTTTGATGCTTAATTTCTCTTGTCATTTTACCCAAAGTTTGTGTAACTAGTGTCCGCCCACAAATACATTTCGGGCACCAGTCAGTTGGAGGGAGCGAAAGTTTACGGGTAGGTCTTTGGCGAGTAAAGGGCTGAGGAAAAAATGGTGAGAAATCATCTGTTCGTGTGTATTTGCATACAGGAAGGTCCATTGTTATTGAATTCGTTGAAAGCGAAGCAGGCCTGGTTTACTCATTGAAATACTTCAGTCTCAAACCTTAGGCACTGCAGTAACAAATCCCGGGGGTATGAACCTGATAACTCCCGTGCCTTGTAGGAGTAATGGGTTCACTTACCCTTTGGAGAATCACTTTGAGTTATGATCCCTTCACGTGAAAAATGCCTGGAGCTTATAGCGCGGTACAAAATGCCGCCTCACATAATGGCTCACTCCATCATGGTGGAAAAGGTTGCAATCCTTATAGCCTTAAGCTTGGTGAAGGCTGGTCAGAAGCTTTCTCTTGAAAAAGTCAGGGCAGGTGCTTTGTTGCATGATATTGCTAAAGATATATGTTTGAAATCCGGATGCGACCACGCAGCGGAAGGGGAACGGATTTGCCGCAAACACGATGTTGACGAGATCGCGGAGATTGTGGGGGAGCATATAAGGTTAAAGAATTATGCTGGCGGAGAGCAAATAGACGAGAAGGAAATCGTATATTACGCGGACAAAAGAGTGAACCATCAAACTGTTGTCAGCCTTGAAGAGAGGCTCAAGTATCTGCTCTCTCGTTATGCCAAAGATGAAGACAAGCTCGGGCAGGCGATAAAGGAGAATTTTGACCTGTGCAAGAAAGTCGAGAAAAAGCTTTTTGCAAAACTGGATTACACTCCGGATCAAGTTGCCGGTATGATAAAGTAAGGTTTTCTGGAAGGGGATGGAGATGTCTATCAGGATGATAGCAAAGGATCTTTATCAGCTTCACCGAGAGGTGGAAAAACTGCAAAAACGCCTTGAGTCAGCACCTGCTGAAGAAAAGGAAAATCTGGAACAGGAGCTTCGCAGGCTAAAGGCTGAGAGAGAGCGAGTCCAAAAAATTCTGGATGGGAGTAAAGAGCCTCCTCCCTATCGAAAGCCTCCCCGCTAAGGCGATTTTGTTCTGCTCAGAGTTCCCTAAAACCCCAGTAAGGATATTCAAGAAGGTACTGGGCAATCAAACCCGGGTTGTTTTCTCTGCTGGCCACGAGCCACAACGTGCTTTTCCTTTTCCCTGAAGAAAAGGGCTCCAGCGGGTTCCAGTCAGGGGCCAGGATCATCGCATTGTCCGCGCTATATTCAATATCGCCCGACTCTTTGAAGGAACCCATGTCCGGCTTCTCAGCATAGCGCCCTCCCTCGCCTCTTGAAAGTTCTGATACCACGAGGAAGGCGACATTTTGTTCATCACGTATAGCTTCCATGTGGCGAAGCCACTCGTCAATTCCTGTTCTTCTCTCGGAAAGATTCTTGAAGGGGAGTTTGTGAAGACTGTCAATTACCACCAGAGTCTTTTGCTGTTTGGTCTCATGCTGTATAAAATCAATCTGCCTTCTCATGATCTCAGGGCTCAGTTTTCTATCCGTAACCACCCGGAAGTAATTTAGGATTCTCTTAAGCTCGCTGCGCGTGTTTTGAAGGCGCTCGGCTTCGTCTTCATTTAATTCTCCAGCCCTGATTTGTTTTTCAGATAGCCGCGTCAGGCGGCACAGCGTTCTTGTATAAATCTTGTCTCTCCCGTTTTCAAAGTCATAGTAAATAACAGGCACTTGCTTTTTTGCCATTTCAGTTGAGATTTGCATAAAAAAGCAGGACTTACCTGCCTTTGGCTGCCCTCCCATAATGTTGATTCCACGAAGACCATTCAGGGCATCATTTAGTTTCGCAAAATTTGCCTCCAGCCCCAGGTATTTTTCCCCCCAGTCCCTTTCAAGCTTTACAAAGAACCGCTGGTGCTCTTTATCTGCGGAGGCGAAGGGGGAAAAAGACTCAGATGCCTTCAGCATTGCTGATATCGCTGCTCTGAAATGCCTGCCCTTGTCCTTTGCTAACTGGCAGACTGTATAACCTCGCTTGTAGCCGGGCGCCCATTTCAGTATCCTGGCTTTGAAACCCAGGCTCGTGGCAAGAGAGCGAGCTGCCAGCACTCCTTCTGGAGAATGATTCACCAGCAGGAAAACATTGTTTATGGATTCAAGCTGGCCCTGGGCCAGTACATGCAGGTCAGACAGACTGGGGACGGCAATTCCCGGAAAACCCAGTTCCCTCAGTGCAAGCAGATTGTTTTCTCCTTCTACAAGAAAAAGAGCTCCGTTTTCACACCTTTCTATTTCCTGCATGTTATAAATCCTGAACTCCTCGGCAAAAAAGGCTTGATCCCCATGCCAAAAAGTGTCTTCCTCTCGTCCGGGAAGGACACAGCGCGCAGCATAGCAGTTTCCGTCTTCCATTATGTAAGGGTAGACGAGATATCGGCCGTTGTATCCGATCATCATTTCATCAACTACCGCTTTGGACACACCAAAATCTTGGAAATAGGCATATTCCTTTTCGCTTATCAGAGCTCTGAATTTCTTGATCTCAGAGTTGAGATTCTTTACAGGGTAAACAATATCAGAGACATAGGGCTCCCTATCGGGGTCGTAACCTGGCACCTCACGTGGATCAATACCCATGATCTTGCTGAAGTAAAAAGGGAACCCGCCCGGTGTGCACCTATTAAGGCACCTGAAGTACCCCATGAAGAAGCTATCCGGATCGAGATGGGCTACCATGGTTCCACCAGGTCGTCCGCTACCCGGTGTACAGAGGGGGCAGGGTGCTTTCAGGAGATTGCCTTCAATCCTGGCTCCGGGAATGTGTTTGAGATAAAATTTCTTTGTGTCAGTAGCAATGTCCATAATGGCTAATCTCCTAGTTCCCTAAGCATTCATAATCCTGTAACAGGATTTCATGAGGCAAGAATCTTGGAGCCATTTTCGGGCTACATCCTGGCCACCACAAGCTCATGAGCCCAGCAAAACCCATATAAAATTCTTAGCATGAAGTGGACGTTTTGTCCATCAACTATCAGATACAGGGTGGTAAGAATGGAGATAGGCAAGATTCCAGGCACCTTATTGCTCGCTGAATTGACAGATTGTGGAGTCTTGCTTATATTGCTTTCAACAACACTTTCACAATGAGAAAAATCGCTTTCACACTTATTCTATCTTTTGGGCTTGTTGTCTTTCTTTCACCTTTTTCCCGTGCCTTCACGGTCAGCTTCAACGTTGCATCATCCGCTGATCAATACGAGGCAGGGAAGAATTATCCACTACTTTTCAAACTTGAGGTCTCACCTCCCTGGTACATACACGATACGGTCAAAGAAGGGAACGGAGTCCTGATTCCAACTAGACTTTCTTTTAAGAGTATTCCGGGAATAGAAATCAGGAAAATTCAATTTCCCCCTCCTCAGGAAAAAAGATTTGAGTATGCCTCCCGGCCTCTGAGCGTTTTCTCCGGCACTATCCTCGTAAAGGCCACTTTAGCTATCAGCAAGAGAGCGAGAAACGGGGAGCATCTGATCAAAGGAGAACTATCCTATCAGGCGTGCTCATCTTCTTCATGCTTGCCTCCTGAAAAAGTGGCTGTGTCTGTGCCGATCAGGGTAATAGGTTCTGGAATGCAGGGCAAAAATGCCCAGAAAAGTCCAGGGGCAAGCGGGGTACAAGCAGATAGGGTTCCCTCTGGCTTCACGCCGGGAGCTGCCCTTTGGTTGACCCTTCTGGGCTTTTTCCTTGGAGGCTTAGCCCTAAATCTAACCCCATGCATTTATCCCCTGATACCTATCACCATTTCTTATTTTGCGGGTAAAAGTTCCTCCTCGCGGGGACATGCCATAGCGCACGCTACAGTTTACATGGTAGGACTCGCGATTACCAATTCCATACTAGGGCTATGGGCAGCGCTATCAGGGCGTATCCTTGGATCCGCACTTCAAAACCCTTATGTGCTGGTTTTTCTTGCCGCCCTGCTTGTGGCGCTGGGTCTCAGCTCTTTTGGTGTTTGGGAGTTTCGGGTTCCCGGAAAACTCACTACTTTGGGTTCAAAGAACTATGGAGGACATTTTGGCTCTTTTTTTATGGGTCTTACCCTTGGAATAGTCGCAGCCCCTTGTCTCGGTCCTTTTGTTCTTGGCCTTCTTACTTATGTGGGTCAAAAAGGTGATCCGTATTTTGGCTTTCTCTCCTTCTTTGTTCTAAGCATTGGGCTTGGTCTCCCGCTCGCTGTGCTTGCACTGTTCTCAGGTGTCGCAAGTCGATTGCCTCTCTCAGGGGACTGGATGATATGGATAAAGAAACTAATGGGTTGGGTTCTTGTCGGCATGGCAGCCTATATGCTCAGTCTCCTGTTCTCTGATCCTTTTAGAAGGTCTGCACTCATCAGCAGCATTGCCTTAGCCGCAGGTATCCACCTGGGTTTGTTGGAGAGAACCGGGAAACACCTTCGCGTTTTTTCCATTTTCAAGAAAAGCATTGGTGCAGCACTTGTGTGTGGAGCAGTATTTTATTCCTGGAGCACTTACGGGACACAGGAAGGAATTAAGTGGAGGCCATATGACGAAACGTTGCTGAGACGCGCAGCAAAAGACAAAAAGCCGGTTATACTGGATTTCTACGCCGAGTGGTGCACCCCGTGCCGTTCAATGGATGACGATGTTTTTAAGGATCCTAAAATCGTGGACATGAGTAAAAGTTTTGTAACTCTGCGGCTCGATCTTACACGCCGTCTCCCTTATCAGGACAAGATTTTGAAGAAATATAATGTAAGGGGTGTACCTACCGTTATTTTCCTGGATAAATCTGGAAGTGAAGAAAAACAATTGAGGATCCAGTCCCCTGTAAGCAAGAGCGAATTTCTAAGGAGGATGCGGTCGCTCCTGGAAAACCCAGCCCCAAACCGCACAAGTGGATCCAATTCACTTGCCGGCCCCAAATACTGCCTTTTAGAGGGATAGAGAGATCGGCAAAGCGCCTGATCCTTTTCCGAAAACACTACCACTTAATAAGCGCACTACCCCAGGTAAGTCCTCCGCCGAATACAGGGAGACAAACGATGTGTGCTTTTTGGATGCTTCCATCTCTGACTGCCTCGTCAAGAGCAATAGCGCATGATGCGGAAGAGATGTTTCCATATTTGTGGAGCGTCACATAGAATTTTTCCATGGGCACCTTGAGGCTTTTGGCCATTGACTGAAACATCCTGAGGTTTGCCTGATGAGGAATAAACCAGTCAATATCTTTTACTGCGATTTTGTTATACTCTGCCGCTTCCCTGATAGACTCCACAAAGTGTCTGACTGCTACCCTGAAGCTTGCGTTGGCCTCTATCATGTTAAGGGTGTGCAGTCCCTTGTCCACGCTTTCGTGGGATATGGGGGTCGTTTTGGAGCCTCCGCCTGGCAGTAGCAAGTCTTGTCCATTCTTGCCATCGGTGTGAATGTGGGTAGAGAGAATCTGATGCCCTCCCTTTCCCCTGGTCACAATGGCTGCCCCAGCGCCATCGCCCCACAGGATGCACGTGGTTCTGTCTTTCCAATTCAGGGTTCTCGTCATCACCTCAGCCGCGACCACCAGAATATGCTTGCAATACCCTGTCTTGAGGTATTGGGTGGCGACATTGAGCCCAAAAATGAAGCCGGAACAAGCTGCAGTAATATCAAAAGTGATGGCCTGAGGTGTGTCCAGCTTGGCCTGGAGCCAGTTTGCAGCCGCAGGACAACAAGTGTCAGGGGTGATTGTGGCAATAATAATCATGTCCAGATCTTGTGCCGCAAGATTGGCCATCTCCAGAGCTTTTAAAGAAGCTTCAAAAGCTAAATCTGATGTAGCAATATCGGGATCAGCAATTCGCCTTTCCCTGACCCCTGTTCGCTGGGAGATCCATTCATCAGTGGTATCAAGTCCCATTTTTTGAAGATCAAAGTTTGAGAGAACCTTGGGCGGGACGTAGGACCCTGTTCCCAGAATCTTTACTCCATTCATGATATCTTAGTTCTTCCTATTCGACATTTATCCCCAATTCCTTTTCTTTTGCAGCAACCACCAAGCGCGTTTTGATTGCCGTATCAGGAATGACGCTCATAGAATCAATTCCGCACTCAACAAGGAATTCGGCAAACTCAGGAAAATCGCTTGGAGCCTGCCCGCAAATCCCGATTTTCTTACCTTTTTCTTTGGCCACCTCAATAACCTGGGCCACTAGCCTTTTTACAGCCTCGTTTCGCTCATCATATATATGAGAGACAAGCGAAGAATCTCTGTCCAGCCCCAGGGCTAACTG
This sequence comes from Deltaproteobacteria bacterium, assembly GCA_019310485.1. Classification (GTDB taxonomy): domain Bacteria; phylum Desulfobacterota; class DSM-4660; order Desulfatiglandales; family HGW-15; genus JAFDEF01. The sequence continues at coordinate 42,459 of JAFDEF010000014.1, forward strand.
TGTCAAATCATTTGAGCCTATGGAAAACCCATCAAAAATCTCTGCAAATTGATCGGCAGCAATAACGTTGCTGGGGATTTCACACATGACATAAATCTCGAGGCCGTCCTCCGCCTGGGTAAGGCCAAATTCTTTCATCAATGCTATCACCTTTTTACCCTCTTCAGGGGTTCTGCAAAACGGTACCATTACTTTTATGTTTGTAAGCCCCACTTCACTCCTTGCCTTGTGAATAGCGCGGCATTCCAACTCAAAAGCTGGCTTGAATGCTTCGTCATAATAGCGGGAAGCTCCTCTCCAGCCAAGCATTGGATTGTTTTCTTTTGGCTCGTACAGGTACCCGCCCAGCAAGTTTTCGTACTCATTCGTCTTGAAATCCGAAAGCCGCACAATAACGTCGTTGGGGTAAAATCCTGCTGCAATCCGACTTATACCCTCTGCAAGTTTGTCGACAAAAAAATCGGTCTTGTTTTCATATACCAGGGTAATTTCATCTATCTTGTAAACAACACCTGCTATTCTCTGATCATTTTTGGCTTTCTTTTTTAGCTCCTCGTAATTGATGAGCGCAAGAGGATGGATTCCAATATGAGAGTTAATAATGAATTCTTCTCTGGCAAGACCAACTCCGTCATTGGGTATCATGCCCTGTGTAAATGCCTTCTCGGGTATCCCAACATTTAGCATGATCCGGGTCCTGGTTCTTGGTATTTCATCAGGGTTGGTGGTTTGCACTTCATACTTGAGAAGGCCGTCGTATACATAACCCGTTTCCCCTTCGCAGCATGAAACCGTTACCTTTTGGCCGGTTTTGATAACCTCATCCGCATTGCCTGTGCCGATAACGCATGGAATGCCCAACTCCCTTGACACTATCGCCGCATGGCATGTGCGCCCTCCTTTGTTTGTCACAATGGCTGAGGCGCTTTTCATGATAGGCTCCCAGTCAGGGTCTGTCATACTTGTGATCAGAACTTCCCCTTCCCTAAATTTACCTATTTCTGCTGAAGTCTCGATCACGTTCGCCACTCCCTGACCGACCTTTGTTCCAACAGAGGTTCCCTGTACGAGTATTTCCCCTTTCTCAATTAAGCGGTAGGTTTCATAGGTGCTGGAGCTTTTTTGTGAATGAATAGTCTCAGGTCGAGCCTGGACCACAAAGAGTTTGCCGGATCCGACCGTTTTTCCATCTCCGTCCTTGGCCCATTCGATATCCATGGGTTTGAAGTATCCGGCCTCCTTACTGTAATGGTCCTCGATGATACAAGCCCACCGGGCAAGTTGAAGAATTTCATCGTCATCTAACACATAGCGATGTCTTTCGGCAAGGGTGGTTGCCACGTTCTTGACGGTCGAATCATCTTCCAGTGAATAGACCATCTTTATGTCTCTATCCCCCGCCTTGCGGCTTATTATTGCCCGCTTTCCTTTTTTGAGCGCCGGCTTAAACACATAGTACTCGTCCGGATTTACCGCTCCTTGGACCACGTTTTCCCCCAGCCCGTAGGCTGCGGTAATAAAGACGGCATCTTTGAACCCGGTTTCAGTGTCAATGGAGAAGATAACTCCGGAATAAGCGGAATCGCTCCTTACCATCTTTTGCACTGCGATGGAAAGGGAAACTTCAAATTGATCGAATCCCTTGTCGTGCCGGTAAGAGATAGCGCGGTTGGTAAAAAGGCTGGCAAAGCATTTCTTGCACGCGTCCAGGACGCTTATCTTTCCTCTAACATTGAGAAAAGTGTCTTGTTGTCCTGCGAAAGAGGCATCAGGCAGATCCTCTGCTGTGGCAGAAGAGCGTATTGCCACGTCAAGGTTATCGAGGCCAGCCTGACCGAACTCCTCCGCCAGTTTGTCATAGGCCTCATAGATGGCATGGGTCAGGTCAGGGGGAAATTCAGCATGTCTGATTATGTTTCTGACTTCCCTGCCCTTTCTCATGAGGTTGTAAAGATCTGCGGTGTCGAGGTCTTTGAGGATTTTCTTGATTTCTTCCTCAATTCCTGCATACTTCAGAAAGTAGCGGTAGGCATAGGCAGTAATGGCAAATCCGTTTGGAACGTTGATTCCCTGGTCGTGCAATTTCCTGTACATTTCCCCAAGGGAAGCATTTTTGCCCCCGACCATGGGAACGTCTTCTATGCCGATTTCACTAAACCATAATATATAGTTCTTGCTCTTGTCGCCTGCCATTAAGATTCTCCTTTATTTTATTAAAAGGACGTCAAGAAAAAACGAAGAACTTCCTGCTAACTTGATTGGACTTGATTATTGAAAATATGTGTAACATTAATACTATTTGTTGTCAATTGGCAAAATATGTACTAAGGCGCAGGAACCGCTCTGATTTTTCTAATGAGTCAAAGCCCCAATCTGTGAGTAATAAAGAACAGAAGAAACAAGATCAGGCTTTGATTGTTCGTTTTTTAGAACAAGCCTTGGGTGCATGAAGGCTGATGAGGGAAGAGTGGAGGAAAAGAAAAATGGCACGAGAAAGAAAAGATTTTATCTACCTTGACCATAACGCCACCACACCGGTTGACCCTGAGGCAGTGAAAGCAATGCAGGCAGTAATGGAGGAAGAATTTGGAAACCCTTCAAGTGCATATGTCCTGGGCATTAGAGCAAAGGAGATTCTTGAAGAGTCAAGGGAAGAGATCGCCAAATTGCTCGATTGCTCCAGCACGGAAATTGTCTTCACCTCCGGAGGCAGCGAGTCAAACAATATGGTTCTCAAGGGGCTAATTGACTTTAGCAACCCCAAAGATTCTCATATTATTGTATCTGCTATTGAGCACCCTGCAGTGCTGAACACTGCCCTTTTCCTTATGGGGGTAGGGGTCCGGGTCACAATCTTACCCGTGGACGGCTTTGGTTTGGTCGACCCTGAAAGGTTGCGTAAGGAAATCCGACCCAACACAGTGCTTATATCAATCATGCTGGCAAACAATGAAACAGGAACCCTGGAACCCATCCGGGAGGTATCAAAGATTGCCAAGGAGTATGGAGTTCCCCTACACACTGATGCCGCACAGGCTGTGGGCAAGATCCCGGTGAGTGTCAATGAACTGGGAGTCGATTTCTTAACTGTTGCAGGGCATAAACTCTACGGCCCAAAAGGTGTCGGAGTGCTTTTCATAAAGCAAAAAAGGGAGTTAACTCCGCTAATACATGGTGCCGGGCAGGAATTCGGAAGAAGGGCTGGAACTGAAAGCACTATTCTGGCCACCGGGCTGGGCATGGCTTGCCGGATTGCCAGAGGCAGGGTCCAAGAGGATGCAAGGAAAACGAAAGCTATGAGGGATAAACTTCAGACACTGCTTTTCGATGCCCTGGATGATATCGTGGTGAACGGGCACCCGGAGCGAAGGCTCCCCAATACGCTCAACATATCAATACCGGGCATTGAAGGAAAAAAGATTCTGGACGGGCTGCCTCGCTTGATGTGTTCCACCGGAGCAGCATGTCATGATCGCTCTGTAAAGCTATCTTACGTGCTCTCAGCTATGTCCATTCCGCCTGAAGTCGGGATGGGGGCCTTGCGCTTGAGTGTTGGAAGGAGCAATACAATGGCTCAAGTAGAAGAAGCTGCGGCAATGATAATAAACAGGGTTAAAGAGATCAGGGAAAGCAATCAGTCCAGAACTTAAACGATTCTTTCTTCTTAAGATTGGAGGGATTGTATGCGAAAAAAAGCAAAGGAGCGCCCATCTCTTCTGATCATTGATATGGTAAAGGATAATTTTGACAAAGAAAAGCATCTTCCCATAACGACCTTTGCGGAGAAGATCATCGAACCCCTTAACAAACTCAAGACCATATTCAGAGAGAAAGGATGGCCCATTGTATTTGCAACAGATGCTTTTCACGAACAAGACTTCATTTTCACCGGAAAAATGAAACCTCATTCTCTCAAAGGAAGCACAGGTGCTGAAATTATCGATGAACTTGAAAGAAAAGAAGAAGATCTGTGGATTGAAAAGCCTCGGTTTTCGGCGTTTTTCAGGACAGATCTTGATCAATGGCTTAAAAATAGAGGGGTCACTCTATGCGCGGTGGCAGGCATCACAACCCCTTTTTGTGTTCTTGCCACCGCACTGGATGCCATCTGCTGGGATTTCAAAGCGGTAATTCTTGAAGATTGCACCGCAGGAGCCTCAAAGAAAATCCATGAACAGACCCTTGAAATATATCGTCGCAGTGCCTTGTATCCTCTTTTGAAAGTGGCAAGCAGCTCACAACTCCTTGTTGAACTGAGCTCTTCAGATGAATCCGGTTTTGCGGCAGGGTCCTAGATAGAGTCAATCGTCCCATGTATCTTGGCCTGCAGGGATGGCGCCTCTTTAACTACCCTCGGGTTTTTTCTCAATTTTTTCCATCATTCTTTTTCGGATTTCTTTTTCGAAACCGCGATCCGTGGGCTTATAAAAGATTCGCTCCCGGATCTTTTCGGGCATGTACCTTTGCTTTACCCAGCCACCCGGATAATTGTGGGGATAAAGGTAGCCTTTGCCATAACCCTGGTCTTTCATAAGGGCGGTGGGGGCATTCCTGATATGGAGAGGCACAGGCTGGGCACCGGACTCCTCAATTTCAGCTTTGACCGCTTTTTCGGCCAGGTAGAGCGCATTGCTTTTAGGAGCAGAAGCTAGGTACACTGCTGCTTCGGCAAGGGCAAGCTCCGCTTCCGGGGGGCCAACCTTCTGCCAGGCATCAAAGGCAGAAATAGCTATTTGAATGGCCTCTGGATCAGCCAGCCCCACATCTTCTGAGGCAAAACGTATCATCCTTCTACAAATGAACAGCGGATCCTCACCAGCCATAAGCATTCTGTAAAGATAGTAAAGCGATGCCTGCACATCGCTACCTCTAAGACTTTTGTGGAAAGCTGAGATTAAGTTATAATGCTCTTCGCCGTCCTTGTCATAGGGTAAGGCTTTCTTACTGAGAGCTTCCTCCACACTCTTGAGATCTATTACCTTTTTGCCTTCGGGACCCTCTCTGACGTAGTGCGCTGCAATTTCAAGGTTATTTAAAGCGACGCGCGCATCACCCGAGGATAAGTTGATGATATGTTCAATGGCCTCGGGTTTTACATCCAGCTTCATGCTCCCAAGCCCTGATTCCTTGTCTTTGATTGCGCGGTGAAGAATTTTCCTGAGGTCTTTTCCTTCCAGGGGCCTCAGCACCATTACTCTGGCCCTTGAAAGTAATGGGGGTATAATTTCAAAAGAAGGATTTTGAGTTGTCGCCCCTACAAGAACAATCAGCCCGCTTTCTACATGTGGTAAGAACGCATCCTGCTGGGCCTTGTTAAATCGATGAATTTCATCCACGAAAAGAATGGTTGGTTTTTTGGTGAGGTTGTAGTTTCTCTTAGCCCCGCTGATCACCTGCCTCAGCTCTTTCAGCCCAGAGGTGACTGCTGAAAAGGACTCAAAAGGATTTTGCGTATACCTCGCGATTAATTTTGCCAGCGTGGTCTTTCCAGAGCCTGGAGGGCCCCAAAAAATGACGGAGAAAATACGACCGGATCGAAGCGCCCTTGAAAGGACAGAGTCCGGGGAAAGCAGGTGATCCTGTCCCACAATATCCTCGATTCTTTTGGGTCGCATTCGGTCAGCCAAAGGTTCTATAGGCTTGTCCATCTGCATAATCCGCAAAAAACTATGTTCTGCTTACTAGGCAGCAAAGGAGCTATGATGCCATTGAAAAAATGAGCAAATCTGATAATTGTTTTTCAACCAGGTCCATGTCTATGGGTTTTCCAATTATTAAATCTACGGCTGATTTTTTCACCCCTCTTGCTTTGTCTATCCCAGCAGGACCTATTACAGCAGCAATGGGCAGGCCTTTATCTACTTTTTTGATTTTAGCTGCAAGCGAATACCAGGCTATGCCAGGTACTTCGGACCCAATAATAACCATATCGAAACTTTTTCTTTTTACCCGGTTAAGTGCTTCGGAACCGGTTACCGTTCTGTCAACCCGGTATCCCTTGCTGCTTAGGTGCTGGGAGAGGATTTCTCTAATCATATCATCATTCTCTACTATGAGGATACGCGCGTTTTTCAATTTTCTCCTTAAAAATCGTGCGGATGGTTTTTTTTGCTTGGTAACGCTCTCAAGAGGAAGCTTTATGGTGACCATGGTTCCATGCTTCTCCTTACTGGCTATTTCAAGGGAACCATTGTGTCTTTTTGCGATTGCCGAGCACAGGCTTAATCCAAGTCCGCAATTAGTACCTTCCTTGGTGGTGAAGAATGGATCAAGGATCCTGTCTTTTATTTGCCCTGGGATGCCGTCTCCATTATCCTGGACATAGATATGAGCATAGCCACCTGTTTCCTCAGTGCTGATATAAAGGTCGCCCCCAGTGGGCATAGCTTCTACCGCATTCATAATCACCCGGGCTATCAATCCCTTTATCTCTTCTTTAATCCCCCGTACAGGAGAAACAGAGCGTAAGTAAGTCTTGAAGTTGACCCTTGTTTCCCGCTCTCGGGCTTTTTCCCTCAAGGATTGATTGACCAGGACAATAGCATCCTTTATTGCCTTTTTGAGATCCACAGTATTGAACTCTGAATGATTGTGCGTTGTTTTACAAAGGCCTTCCAGGTGATGAAGGGTGTCCATTATTTGCCTGGAGCCTTCTTCTATTCCGGACAGCTCTTGTGAGAAAGATTTCCACTCAGGAGCCGCACTGCGCCTTATTTGCTCAGCATTAGTATTGATAAGATCGGCAGCAGGTCGAAGAGTACTTGCGAGGCCCGAAGACATGGTACTGATGGCCTCGGTTTTCTTGGATTGAATGAGGTTTCTTTCCCTCATCTTTCGCTCCTCGGACCTACTAAAGCATATGAGGAACGCTACCCGTCGATTAAGATGAAACTTCCTCTCCCTGATATCACAGCTTATCTTCTCTCCATTCTTCTTGACAAAGTCTGCCTCATATAGCTCTGGGGCGTATTTGCCGGCAAGCCTGTTTTGATGAATTTTCCTAACAAATGCCTTTGAACTCGGGTGAACAAAGTCAAGAAGGTCCCTGCCGAACATTTCTTCGGCTCCGTACCCAAGCATTTCAAGAGCCGCTTTATTGATGTCAATTACCTTTCCCTGACGGGTGACAAGCGTGCCAAGGGGAAGGGTGTCCAGGATAGCATTTTTGTTTTTTAATGATTCTTGAAGATTCTTGTTTTCTTTTGCGCGACAGGAAAGTTTTTCTTTGAGTAGAGCTGCTTCCTCAAGTATTTTTAGAGACTTACTTTTTTGATCGTCCAGTGTCTTAGCTTTCATAACTAAACCACTTAAGCAAACCGGTTTAGCGTGGCATTCTTTCAGAATTGGTCAGATTGCGCATATCAAGATGGTGAGAGTTGGTAGAGCATAACTGTAATTGCTCAATTGCATGGACTGACGTTCTGCCCGCGAGTGTCATCGGGGGTAAATGGCCGAAAAAAATACTTTAGCCTCCATTCTAAAAACTGAGCTGGTTTCAAATGCTATCTAATTTATCATACCCAATAGAGTGGTTACAACAACTAAAAAGAAAAAGCCACGACTCCGCTTAAACAGCATATCTTTCATCTACCTACTTTGAAGATATCTGGCTACTGCGTCCGTACAACCTTTAATGACCAAGAAATGGCAGGCCCTGACAAACATTTTTTCTTTGACGAGCTCCTTAATTTGGCGGAGATAATAAGGTTCTCCTTTCAATAACAGACTTCGCCTTGCCCCTTTTCCATGGCTCAACTTTCACGGTAGGTTAAGTAGAGGGCAGTGCGGTTAGAACTGGTCGTAATTTGGGGTTTACATCTTTGCTCTGATGGCTGTAAATAGAAGTGGCAGATGGGCTGAGATTTTTTCTCAGTAGAATATGCCTAACAAGTTCTGAAATACGAATTGGTGAGGAAAAAGTGAAAAGTGCTTCATCTTTTGTCCACCTTCACGTCCACACGGAGTTCAGCCTCTTAGACGGGGCCATAAGAATAAATAAATTGCTGAGTAAAGCCCGCAATCTAGGGATGGAGGCAGTCGCCGTTACTGACCACGGAAACATTTTTGGGGCTGTCCAGTTCTTCTCTCAGGCTGCCAAGGCAGGAGTCAAACCCATCCTGGGCTGCGAAGTCTACGTGGCGCCCGGAAGAAGGCAGGACAGGAGCCCGGCCTCCGGTGGCAGCCCAAATGCTTACCATCTTGTCCTTTTGGTCATGAACATTGAAGGTTACAAGAACCTGTGCCGCCTGGTCACTCTGAGCCATCTTGAGGGATTTTACTACCACCCGCGTGTGGACATGGACCTGCTGAGGGATCTTAACGGAGGCCTGATCGCACTATCTGCCTGCCTGAAAGGGCATATCCCGTATCTGATAAACTCGGGCCGTTTTGAGGAATCAAAGCAGAAAGCACAGGAGCTGGCCTCCATTTTTGACAATGATCGATTCTACCTCGAGGTCCAAGCAAATATGCTTCCTGAGCAGGGCAAGGTGAATGTCGCGCTCAAAGAATTATCTGCGCAACTATCTATACCGTTGGTTGCGACCAATGACTGTCACTACCTCAATAGAAGGGATGCTGAAGCCCATGACGCCCTCCTGTGCATACAGACAGGGAAGTCTCTTGACGACAAAAAGAGGCTGAAGTTTTCCACAGATGAATTCTTTTTCAAATCCAGGGAAGAAATGGCTTCATCTTTGGGCGGCGAAGACTATTTTGAGGCCTTGGATAACACTTTGGAGATTTCAAAGCGCTGCAATTTTGAAATGGAATTCGGCAGATACAAGTATCCCCTTTTCAAGGCGCAAGGCAAAAGAAGCCTTGATGAGTTGCTCGCGGAGGAAGCCCAAAAAGGACTTGAGAAAAGGCTTGAACAACACCGGGCAACCGGCCAGACAATTTCTCCTGAAAAAGAGGAAGAATACCGAAACCGTCTCAAGTTTGAGCTTGATATTATCACTAAAATGGGTTTTGCCGGATACTTTCTTATTGTCGCGGACTTCATAGACTACGCCCGGCGTTCCGATATCCCTGTCGGTCCTGGGCGCGGCTCAGCTGCGGGTTCCCTCGTGGCCTATTGTCTTAAGATAACTAACATAGATCCCATCAAATACGGTCTTCTTTTCGAAAGGTTCCTGAACCCCCACAGGATCAGCATGCCTGATATTGACATAGACTTCTGTATGAATGGAAGAGACGAAGTTATCAGGTATGTGGCGGAAAAATATGGGCACGACAATGTAAGCCAAATTATTACCTTCGGAACTATGAAAGCAAGGGCCGTAATAAGGGATGTCGGCCGTGTTCTCGGCATGCCGTACGGTGAAGTGGACAGAATTGCCAAGCTGGTTCCTGCAGGTCCCAAGGTAAGTTTACAGCAGGCGATTGAGGACGAACCAGAGCTGAAAAGGCTGCAAGAAGGAGACAAGAGCCACAGAAAGCTTCTTGAAATTGCACGTTCTCTGGAAGGGCTGGCAAGACATGCCTCAACGCATGCCTCTGGGGTTGTGATTTCTGATAGGCCGCTTGTTGAATACCTGCCCCTGTTCAAGGGAACAAATGATGAAGTGATGACCCAGTTTACAATGGATCAGATCGAGAAACTGGGATTGATTAAATTTGACTTTCTGGGACTTAAGACGCTAACTGTTATCAAGCACGCCTTAACGTTGATTGAAAAAACCACAGGCAAGAGAATTGATATAGAAAAGATTCCGCTGGATGATGAGCCTACATACCATCTCTGCAGTGAGGGCAAAACAACAGGCGTGTTCCAGCTCGAAAGCTCGGGCATGAAAGAACTGCTAAGAAGGCTCAGGCCTGAAACATTCGAGGATTTGATCGCGTTGGTGGCTCTTTATAGGCCCGGGCCCCTTGGCAGCAACATGGTGGAAGAATTTATAGCAGGAAAACACGGTAAAACAAAAATCAGGTATATCCTACCACAGCTGGAGCCAATTATTAAGGAGACCTATGGCGTCATTCTGTACCAGGAACAGGTGATGAAAATTGCCCAGGTTGTTGCCAAATACTCTCTTGCAGAGGCGGATGAGCTAAGGAAGGCTATGGGTAAGAAAAAGCCTGAAGTCATGGTGAAGCACAAGGAGCGGTTTATCGAAGGCGCCGTCTCTGATGGGGTTGATGCCAAAACTGCCAAGAAACTTTTCGCACTCATAGAGAAGTTTGGGGGTTATGGCTTCAATAAGTCCCATTCTGCCGCCTATGCAATGATTGCATACCAGACTGCCTATCTAAAGACACATTACCCTGTTCAATTTATGGCTGCGTTACTAACCCAGGACATGGGAAATCAGGACAAGACGATCAAGAATATTGCCGAGTGCCGGGAAATGGGAATTCAGATACTGCCTCCAGACATTAATGAAAGCCAGGCCGATTTCGCAGTAGTCAAGGACGGCATTCGTTTTGGACTGGGGGCGGTTAAGAATGTGGGCTTGAAGGCAGTAGAATCCCTTATTGCTGAAAGAAACAATGGCGGGCCGTTCCTGGATCTGGTTGATTTTTGCAATAGGGTTGATGGCTCAAAAGTGAATCGCAGGGTACTTGAGAGCCTTATTCAATGCGGAGCATTTGATTTCACCAATGTGGCGAGGGCCAGGCTTTTCGCCTCGCTTGACGAGGTGCTCAGGTTTTGCGGAACAAATCAGGACCCAAATCAATTGAATATGTTTGCTCTTTCAAACAGTGAGGGGTCAAGCTCCAATGGTTTTCTTGAATTTCCTGAGGTCGAAGAATGGGATGAAGCAGAGAAACTAAGAAGAGAGAAAGAGTCCTTGGGCTTTTATATAACCGGACATCCTCTGGATCGTTTCAAAGAAGAGGTGGAACGCTTTACGACCTGCTCGATTCAAAACTTGACGGGTTTAGCAGATAAATCAACTGTAAGGGTGGCAGGAGTTATCGAAAACCTGAAAATAAAAAGGACTAAGCGGGGTGAGAAAATGGCGGTGTTTGCCCTTGAAGACCAAACCGGCTCCACAGAAATTATTATGTTTCCAGATGTTTTCAATGTCTATTCCCCTTTTCTAAAAGGAGATCAGCCCCTGCTTGTAACGGGAACAGCTGAGATTGACGATAACATTGCAAAAATCATTTCCCAGGAAATAACTCCACTTGAAAAAGTAAAGCTAAACGCTATCAAGACTGTGGCATTAAGCATACCGGAGGAAATTGTTTCAAAAGATTTGCTGGAAGAAATAAGGGAAATTTTTTTTAGATATCCAGGAGATTCCTCAATCCTCTTCAAAGTGGAGACGGGGCAGGGCAAAGAGTTTCTCATAGCAGCCCACGATCGTTTTAGGGTCAGTGCCTGCGATGATATGATAAGGGAACTTGAAGCGAAAACAGGCCGGAGGGTTATGTGCTCCTATGGAAAAGAAAATACGCACTATCGCCGCATTGAATAGCCACAATGTTTCGGTCAACCTTGACGAGGTGATCCTCCGAAACGGTAAGCGAGGAGAAAGAATAAAGATTATTCACCCCGAGGCAGCGGCCGTCATTCCTTTCCTATCAGAAGATGAAATCCTTATGGTTCGGCAGTACCGCTACGCACTTGAGCGCCAAACCCTGGAAATACCTGCGGGTAAGGTGGATCCCGGAGAAACGGCGGAAGAGTGTGCTGCCAGGGAACTAATGGAAGAAACCGGGTACAAGGCAGAAAAGCTGGATCTAGTTTGCACATATGCGCCGGCCATTGGCTACTCAAGCGAGCTGATTCACGTGTACTCGGCCAAAATCTTACAACAGGCAGGACAGGGCTTTGATCAGAGGGAGATTTCCTCGGTAGAGAAAATGAGGCTCAGCGAGGTTTGGGAAATGGTCAAGAAGGGAGAGATTGTTGATGGTAAAACACTGCTGAGCCTTTCCATGTTGAAGATCGTGGGAGAGCCCTAAAAAAGCATGCCTCCGAACTAGTGGCCATCCGCTCATTGGCTTCATAGACTAATGAATCTCCAATTCAGAAATGCATTAAAGCCATTATGGATGGAAATTAGCTAGAGTGAGCCTCCAAGAACTTCTTCAGGTTGTTGATAATGGTAACCGGAACCGGCCCTGAGTTGGAATACAGCTTGAGAAGATCGTGGGAGACTTTGATCTCCTCTTCGACTTTTTCCCAAGGAATTCCTTTGGCATCTACCTCTTCCATTAATTTGATTAGGTCCTCAGACTCCATTAATATCCTCCACGAGCACCAATCCCGGACCCTTACTTCTTCTTAGGTGTCCCTAAGTCCGGGGGATAAATATATTTCGGATCGATTTCATATGTCCAAGGCAGTCCCCACCACTGCCAGCCATAATGCCGGCGATGTTCAAAGCCATAAATCTTGTTCCTCTTGGCCAGCTGCCTGTAAAACTTGTGGCGATTAGTATCTTTGAAAGTTGGAAAAGGAGGTCCTTCAAATCCGTCTTCCACATCAAAAACCTTCTTGAATCCAGCGGCCAGGAGGTCCTTGACGGCAAGAGCACTTCTTGTTCCATCCCTGCTGAGGATGAGTAGATTATCTGTTTTTTTGAATACCTTGGCGATTTCTTCAACAAAATCCTTGTTTTTTTGGCTCAACTGGTATCCGGCCCCCTCCTCTTTCTGGACAAACTGGCTTGTGAAAAATTGGTAAGGGAAAAGATATGCGTTGTAAGGGTGGCCTACAAACTGGTATTCAGCCCTTGTTCTGACATCGATAAGATATGTGTCAGGGACTGTGTTGAGCATATCAAAGGCTTCAATGCTGAGTATTTTCTTAGCTTCTTCAGCGTGGCCAACAAGTGAAGCATCCGTGATGCCAAAGCCAAGTAGGATGAGAAAAAAAATTATTGCTTTTTTCATCTTACCCTTCTCTTTCAAAGTGAGAAACCCTGTGCTTGGGTAAAGTTAGCAAAAACACCAAGCGCTACCTAGCGTGGTGAACCTCCCCGCTGCAAGCAGCGGGGTATCAATCGGTAACTGCCCTAACGCCCCGGGGGCGGGGAATTAGACCCTCGTCCACCTTTGGCGAATTAAAACCTGGAATTTCACTATGTTAATAATCAATGCACGTTTTGTTTGTCAATGGAAAAATGAGCTTTTTTGCACTTATTGACAGGTGAAGTTTCAAAGTTTAAGATTCACAGCAGCATCAAGCAAGAACAAGGCTCTTGACCGGCTCATATATATGAGGCTCTTGAGGCTGGTCCAGGCAGGAAATAGAAGAAGGGAGTGATCATGGCATCAAGCAAGGTCTATTTTGCAGAGGTGCGAGCTTCCTCAAGGGAGAGTTTGCTTAATAAGGTGGTCAGGCTTGCCGATATGATAGGGCTGAATCAGATTATCCCTGAACGCGGACTGGTTGCAATTAAACTTCATTTCGGCGAGAAAGGGAATACCGCCTACATAAGACCAAATTTCATTCGGCAAATAGCGGAAAAGGTAAGGTCCCTGGGAGGCAAGCCTTTCTTGACGGATTGCAACACGCTTTATGGAGGCAGCAGGGCGGATAGCGTTTCTCACATCAGTACAGCAGTGGAAAATGGCTTTGCCTACTCAGTTGTAAATGCGCCCCTCATTATTGCAGACGGCCTAAGAGGAGCCTCTTCTGCTGGCGTGGAGATTAATCAGGAGATCTTCAAAACAGCCTACCTTGGAAAGGAGATAGTAGAGTCAGATGCTATCATAAGTGTTGCCCACTTCAAGGGCCATGAGCTTTCCGGCTTTGGAGGCACTATCAAGAATCTCGGCATGGGCTGTGCTTCAAGGCGAGGTAAGATGGCCCAGCATTCTGATCTTTCTCCAAAAGTCAAGAGGAAAAAATGTGTGGGCTGCGGTGATTGCGTCGAGCACTGCTCCCAGAGGGCAATAAGCCTCAAGGATAAGAAGGCGATGATTGATTCAAGAAGGTGCATCGGATGCGGTGAATGTATACTGGTTTGCCCAAATGGTGCGATACAGATTCAGTGGAGTGCTGATATTGCCCTTTTCCAGAAAAAAATGGTGGAATACACCTTCGCAGTCTTAAAAGGAAAAAAACGCAGGGCAGCACTTTTTAACTTTCTGACACAAATTTCTCCAGCATGTGACTGCTACGATTATAACGATGCCCCTATCGTGCAGGACGTGGGCATCATGGCATCAACGGACCCGGTGGCAATTGATCAGGCTTCTGTAGACATGGTGAACGCTCAGAACTCTCTCAAAGGGTCACGCCTTCGGGGTGAAACACCTCCCGGACAGGATAAGTTCAGAGCGCTTTATCCAAACGTGGATTGGGCGATTCAGCTAGAATATGCAGAAAAAATTGGGCTCGGGTCTCGAAGCTATGAGCTTATAAACATAGGCTAGAGACACCTGCAGGTCAGCCTAGTAAGTCAGTTCACAGCCGGCGAGATAAGTTTCCCCACATTATGATTGTTTTGTAAGCTGGCGCCCTTGAGGGTTTATCGAACCGTTTTAGGGAACACAAACATATTATACGAGGAGGGATAAGATGTCTGAAAAAGAGGTTAGCCTTGGAAGACTCTTTGTGCAAGAGGCAGTAAGGGCGGGAACGTGGGGCCTAATATTCCTGATCGTTGTTGGGATTTTAACTATTTCCATCCGAAAAGATGTAAAGAAAGCCATTGCCTACGGAATCGACCACGCGATTGAAACCACGATGGTGTATGCAACCAATCCAGTTCTCATCGGTAAGACAAAACAGCTCATAAAAGAAGGCATCGAATATACCCTGAGCAATGCTTCAAAAGAAGCAAAAAGCGTACTGTCTGAAACAACCCTTTGTGCGAGTGGGGAAGTGAAAGAAAAAAAATAAGATCTTTTTGTGCCCAAGGCATTTGCAGCTTTCAATTGGCTGGTGTACCCGCAGTCCGTGTTCTTGCCAAAGGTGCAGGGGTCTGGCGTGGGACAAAAGGGAGGTTATAGCACATGGTCAGCCTGAAAACGTCCGCTATTAAGGTGTTAATTAGGGGAGGAGGAGATCTGGCTTCTGGGGTTGCCTGGAGGCTCTTCCAGTGTGGTTTCAGGGTTCTTGTCGTGGAAGCTGCTCAACCCATGGCCGTACGAAGGAAAGTCTCGTTTTGCGAGGCAATCTATGATGGGAAGGCCGAGGTACAAGGGGTCAGGGCACTGCTGGTAAAAGATGCTGCCGATACTACCAAGGTTTGGGAGCGAGGAGAGATTCCCGTTATTGTCGATCCACTGGCTGAGTCGAGACACAGCGTGAAACCACATGTCGTAGTTGATGCCATTCTGGCCAAGAAAAATCTTGGTACCGCCCTGGGAGACGCTCCTCTCGTGATCGCTTTAGGACCAGGTTTTGAAGCAGGAAAGGATGCTCACTTTATTGTGGAAACCAATCGAGGGCACAACCTTGGCCGTTTGCTGAGCACCGGCTCTGCCGAGCCGGATACAGGTGTACCCGGGCCGGTTAGTGGAGTAACTGTGGAAAGAGTGCTCAAGTCCCCGGCCGATGGGCGCTGGGAACCACTGTTCGAGATTGGCGAATTTGTGCAAAAGGGGGAAAAAATAGGAACAGTGGGAGGGAGTATCGTGAGGGCAACAATATCGGGGGTAATAAGAGGGCTCATTCGCCCCGGCATTTCAGTCACAAAAGGGCTAAAGATAGGAGACATTGACCCACGGGGCCAGAGAGAGTTTTGCTTCACGATCTCAGAGAAGTCCCTTGCAATAGCCGGGGGTGTGCTGGAGGGAATTCTGAGGCACTATAAGAGCGACTGAGAACGCTCCTTTTAGAGAAGAATCCAAGCCCAGGCCCTTCAGTCCCCTCAAACCCTGTCTATTATCGGCCTCACTTCGGTAATCTTGAACCGTATGGCTGCGTGGATCGCCTCGGCAGCCTGCTGGCCTGCAACTTTAGCGATGTTGCGCTTTATATCCTCGTAAAAGGGGCCGGTGGTTTCCATGTCTACAGCCTCAAGATAGATTCGAGCCCCTTTCCATTCTGCCGGTGTACTACCCGGCTCCATGACAATAAATACCGCCTTCGGATTCCGCTGAAGATTCCTGGAAGACCGGTTTTCCCCAATGCCCATAACCACGGTATTTTCATCCACCATTCTGGGAGACCCAAACACTGCTACGTTTACATCTCCAAGCTTGTTCGACGTGCCTAGGGCGCCGATTCGGGGTTGCTTGTTAAATATGTCCATCAGTTCCTTTCGATCCATGTTTGAACCCTCCTTTGCAGTGCTATGGGTGGGACTTTGTCAGAATTGCCATACATTGAGGCCTTTCGGGTGAAAATGCCCGGCAGGCGCCATTAGGACATCACCGAGTTAGCATATCGGAGGCAGAATATGTGGTCAACCCAAATCCCGCCAAAACTTAAAGGGGTAGTGTGGATAGTGTGCTTGTGATCGGAAGGCGAACAAACTCCTATAGAAATTGAGTAACAAGAGCAAAACTGCTGAGGATAAGTCTGGTTGCAAGCATTCAAAGCGCTATTATATAAGAAAGAAAGTGTAGTGAAAATTTGAAACGTACGATTTAGGACTTAAATTTGTAAGGAGGTGGCGCATATGACTCATAAGGACAAAGGTCATTACGGACAGAAGCACCCTGCGGAGCGTAAAATAGATGAGCAGATAGCAGAGGCAGTCAGGAGCCATGCTACAAACGGGGAGATACCCTGTGCGGTTGCATTTCAGATAGTGGAAAAGTTGGGGGTTCCCCCTGAGGAAGTGGGTTTTACAATCGATGCCCTGGAGGTGAAGGTAATGAAGTGCCAGCTTGGACTTTTCGGATACGGCCCCAAAAAAATGATTGTCAAATCGGCTGATTATGTTCCCCAGGACCTCGAACAGGCTATCCGGGAGTCACTGGTTGAAGAAAAGCTCCCTTGCGAGGCTGCATGGGGGATTGCGGAAAAGTTTGGCCTTCGAAAAATGGAGGTCTCCTCGGCATGTGAGGCATTAAAAGTCAAAATCTCTAGCTGCCAACTGGGTACCTTCCGGTAACCAGGAGCTCTCTTATCTGAATTGGGCTCCCGGAGCCAGGTGCCCAGCTTATGATGTTGACCTTTGGCATTAATATTTGCTAAAATGAGATTTATCTGAGACAAAAAACATTTTTTCATGGTCTCTCAAGAACGCAGAACGCTTCCCCTTTTAATGCCATATTCTGGATCAAAGCCTGTTCCGAGGCTGCGAAAAGCACCTCGAGAGCAAAGTTGTGCTGTGCGTTAATCGAGTGCTGCCAAACAAGTCGGGTGTTTTCAGGGCAGCTCAAAAGTGCAGGGATTGAGGCACCCTCAAAGGGGAAAGCTCATGCGGCATGTAAAACTGAATGATCTGGTTGATATCTACTCGCCAAATGCCGTTTTGGAAGAAGTTGAGATCATTCTGACTCTAATTTCTCCTGACTTCAATCTCCTGCCGGTTAGATCAGCTTTCAACATGATTGTCAGTGTTTTTGAAGGCAGGCATGCTGCGTACCGGGCATGCAATACCTACTACCATGACTTGAGGCACACCACTGACGCTTTCCTGGCCATGGCAAGACTGATCCACGGTGCTCTTCTTGAGAATGAACCTTTCAAAGAAGACCAGATAATAACCGCTCTTATTGCTGCGCTTTTTCACGATGCGGGCTATATACAGGAGAAAACTGACACAGAAGGTACAGGAGCTAAATATAGCCTTTATCATGTTGAAAGAAGCGCTGATTTTTTAAGACGCCACGGCTTTGAACATGGCCTTTCCAGACAGCAAGTTGCCGAAGGCTGCTCTATGATCAAGAGCACTGACTTGGCTGTGCCCATCTCCTCTATCCAGTTTCCTTCTCCCACAGTTGAACTTCTGGGTCGAATGCTGAATGCTGCGGATCTTTTGGGACAGATGTCGGATAGGACCTATCTGGAGAAACTGCTTTTCCTCTATCATGAATACAAGGAAGGCAACGTGGGTAATTACGGGAGCGAGGTGGATTTGCTAAGAAAAACTCTGGAGTTTTATGAATTTATTAACAAGCGCCTGCAGCCTGTAGCTGCCAGGATCGATCGTTACATGATATCCCATCTGAATTCGCGCTGGAATATCAACAAGAACCTTTACACAGAAGCTATCGAAGGGCAAAAAAGGCACTTGAAAAAGATCCTCGCCATTCCTAATGCTGATCCGCGGGATCACCTCTCACGCTACGATGTCATTGAAAGGGTACGATCTATTTACGGAATCGATTAGGAGACTGTCGGAAAACACCCATCTTCCGTTCGACAGGCTCATGGCCCTGAGCATACCCGAAGGGCTGCATTATACTCACTCGCCCTTCGTCGTTGCGGCGTACTTGTAGGTAGCCTAATTCATCAGGATTTCGTCCCGCTGCGAACAGCGGGATGAGCATTTTCGAATAGCCTCCCATGGATCCAGTTTTCCGACAGGCTGCTGGGAAATGGATCAGCCCCTCCCACCATTGGCCTGAGAAGTGATGGTTAGATTATAATCAAAGCTGGATAGTGTGTCCTAATCACTGATGGTTTTCTTAAGATTGGGCAGGGTTTCAGGCTTGCCAGGCTCTACAATGCGGCTTTCTCCTTCTCTGGCTGTTACATTTTCATAGACGCCTTTATCTCTTTTCACAAGTTTAGTAAATCCCATATCGCGAAGATCTGTATTGCTTTTCGGCGTATTTACATAAAAAGCTGAGATAATCCTGCGGACCGGGCCTCCACAGTTCGGGCACTTTGCCAACGGCTTATCCTGTATGGACTGCCTAACTTCAATGACTTTCCCCAACGAGCATGCTTTTTCCGTGTGTTCATATTCGTACACAGGCATAGGGCCCTCCATTTCTTTTTCGCGCTAGCTGATGGCAAAGATGATAGAAAATTCAAATGACTGTGTCAAATCAGGATCCCTTCAGAAGGGCTAAAAACCCTTGACACCTTCTTCTGTTATGAGATCCTTTAAATAGCATAACATTTTGGCATGTGATCCCGGTTCCTTGTTTCAGAGTTATTAATGAAAAAACATGTTTTGAGTGTCTGAGGAACCTGATAAAGGTGTATGTCAGGACTGTGAAAAAAACTGACACAAAAGAGCGATTACCTGATAGATAGGGGGTAAGAGACATGAGACACAGAGTAAGCAGAGGGCTCATTGTGCTGCTGGTTGCTTCTTGCTTTATTGCGCTCAGTCCCTTGATTGCCCATGCACAGGGTTTTGGGCTAAGTCCTTCCAATGCTCAACCAGAGCCGCAATTTCGAGTTCTTTCCTCTTCAGGCGGCCGGTATGTCTTTGGGCAGATCTCTGATTCAAGCAAGGATCAGTTCATGCTGGATACATTAACAGGCCGACTCTGGAGAATAGCAGAAAGCGGGGAGATTGGAATATACCTTAGGCCTGTGCCGTACAGGGATCGAAAGGGAAAGTGCTACTTTGTCCCCCAGGGCGAACCAGGGACGGAGAAGAGTAAAGACGGAAAAGAAAGTAAATAGGGCTCCTCTGTGCTGATTATGGTCCCGCATATTCCCTCTCAGCGCTTGAGCGGTATTAGAGGGCAGGGCAAATATTTCTTGATGTTCCGGTGTCTGGGTGCAGCAAACAGTTACGGGGTTGGATTGTTGCGGTTTTCATGGAAAAAACCTCTTTTTCATAGTATAAGCGGCTGAAATATTCCAAGTATGAACAGTTTCTCTTGAGTGAAAATATCGATCCGGAAAAGAAGGTAACAGTCGGAAAATAGCCAATCTTTTGGGCTTCGCAATTGGGGCTTCCATAAAACATGGAGGATTCAAATATTCTGTGAACGAGCTTCTGGCTGCAGAACATGGTTCTACCGAAGCTGTTGGTAATATGAGCATAAAAGCGCACTCTAGGGCGAAGCTCAATCAGTGGCTTGCAACCGGGATTTGCGGGAACGACATCGCATCCTCATGCTTATATGTTTCCGCCATTGCTGCCGTTTTTGCAGGTGTCCTGGCCCCACTTGTACTCCTTATGGTCATAGGGGTACTCTACCTTTACAAAAAGGTGTACACGGAGGTCGTGGAAGCGCTGCCTCTCAATGGTGGCACTTACAACTGTCTCCTTAACAGTACGTCCAAGTTTTCCGCTGCTGTGGCTGCGTGCATGACCATTCTCTCATACATTGCCACAGCAGTCATATCCGCCAAGACAGGCACAGAGTACTTGCACTCCCTTTATCCTTCCTTCGACGTGGTCATTGCCACGATCATTGTGCTGGCAGTGTTTGCCCTGCTTGCGATTATCGGTATTACCGAATCAGCTATAGTGGCTTTGACTATCTTCGTTTTTCACATGGGTACGCTGGCAGTGTTTGCAATTCTCGGTATCGCATCTCTTCCTCCCGATTTCCATATCTTTAAGGCAAACCTGGGCACTCTTCCTGAGGGAGGGGCGCTGGTCACAGCCGTTGCACTGGGTTTTTCAGCCGCCCTCCTCGGCATCAGCGGTTTTGAAAGCTCGGCCAACTTCGTTGAGGAACAGAAGGAAGGAGTTTTCCGCAAGACATTGAGGAACATGCTTGTTGCTGTAGCGATATTTAACCCGCTAACCTCCATTCTATCACTCAACCTTCTCCCCCTTGAGCAGATTGTCAGCCACAAGGATTATCTTCTCTCCGAAATGGCCCTCCTCATGGGAGGGAAAACTTTCAAAATGATCGTCGTGTTGGATGCAGGAGCTGTTCTTTCAGGCGCTGTGCTCACCAGCTTTGTTGGGGTTACCGGCCTTGTGCGTAGAATGGCGCTGGACCAGTGTTTACCCCAGTTCCTGTTGAAAAAAAACAGAAGAGGAACCAGTCATCGCATTATCATCTCATTTTTTATTCTTTGCTCTTCAATTTTGATTGTTACTAAAGGCAGTTTGCTCTCGCTTGCGGGGGTTTACACCATTTCGTTTCTAGGTGTAATGACCCTTTTTGGATTAGGGAATATTTTATTGAAAATCCGTAGAAAGGAGTTAAAGCGGACCTATAGGGCCGGGTGGGCAACCATCGTGATAGCCATAGGCGCAACAAGTTTCGGCATAGTAGGAAATGTCATCATTGACCGCTGGAATTTGCTCTATTTTTTGCACTACCTCATCCCCACGGTTTTGTTGGTTGTGATCATGTACCTCAGGATACCATTGTTAAGAGGTGTCCTTGAAATTCTCAACAACCTTATGACAAGGGCTCTGCTGTGGCGAACAAAAGTTGTTGACAAAATAACTGAAATTACCAACCAGCGCGTGATAGTTTTCACCCGCGGCGGAAATCTTGCCAGATTGCATGATGCGTTCAAGTACATAAGGAACAATGAGTCGAGTCGATCTATTATACTCATTCACTTGTATCAGAAGCCGGAGGAAAATGAAGAAGAATCCATAAAAAAAGCACTCGCTAAGCTTAAGAAAACTTTCCCAAGCTTGGAGGTTAATTTCATCTCCATGAATGGCAAATTTGGGCCTGAGATAATCAGGCATGTTTCCGAGAAATTTGGTGTCCCCATCAATAACATTTTCATCGGTGCCCCTGAGGAAAAGCATCCTTTCTCAATCCAGGATCTTGGCGGGGTTCGCGTCATCTTCTAGGAGGCCGAAAAGGATCTTTGAGTTATGCAAAGCTGCTTCCAGCACTTTCTCTTGACTTACTGCTTTTATCTCTGCAATGGCCTTCACTGAGTGAATTATATTTGAAGGCTCATTTCGCTCTCCGGGCAAAGGACCCAAAACCGGACTATCTGTTTCAAGTAGCAAGCATGACAGTGGTAACTCTTTTACCAGTTTTTGTTTTTGTCTGGAGCGCACAACTGAAGGGGGGACTGAAAAGAAGTAGCCTGCTTCCACAGCACGCATTGCCGTGGAAGCCTTTCCGTCAAAGGCATGCATTAAGACTTTGCGGGCTCCTTTTTCGAGCAAGAGCGAAATGCAATATCTGCCAGCAGACCTGGAATGAACATTTAGCGGGAGATCGAGCTCTATGGCGAGATCTATAAAAAAGGAAAAAATCTCTCGCTGAATCGCCCTTCCTTCATCATCCTTAACTTTCCAGTAATCCAGTCCAACTTCCCCAATAGCAACAAGCTCTTGGCGTTCCCTGCGTACAAGCTCGCAGACCTTCTCTGCTTCATGATAGTCAGGATTGGTCGGGTAAAGCCCTGCAGCAGGCTTGATCATCCGGTATTTTGCCGCCAGCTCGAGATTTCTCTTTGCATCCGAAGGATTTTCGCCAACGGATATAACAGCACATACCCCTGCTTGTCTGGCCCTTTCGAGAACTTCTTCCATATCATCTTCAAATGAGCAATCACATAGATGGGCATGGACGTCAACAATTTCTATTATACTTTTCTTCGTGTCAGGCATATCTTTTCTTCTGGAGTCCCTGTCTTTGCCTCTTGATGAAAGATGTCCCGCGCGCTATATATAATTTCCGGCAACTGAGATTGTCCTTCAGCAAAGGCAGTTTTGGGAAAATGGAAGCGGTGGATTTCAAAAAGGTTGTTTCTGAAAAAAGAAATATGGAGTACATCCTTGATAACCTTTCAGAAGGGATTATAGCCCACGACCTGAAGCGGCGCATCATTTATTTTAACCGCCGTGCCGAAGAGATTACCGGTTTGAATAGGGAAGCTGTTCTCGGCAAGGATTGTCATAAGGTCTTTGGTGACCCTTTTTGCGGGGGCCGCTGCTCTTTTCAGCACGGCACGCCCCAGGATCTGAATCACCTCTCATATCCGCTCAACATATTGACAAAAATAGATGAACCGAGGCGACTGGAAATGGAAGTGCTGAGAATCAATGCCGGTGAGCTGGAAGGTTTTGCCGGTATCATCGGCCGTAATCCCAAGATGCTTGAGGTGTAAAAACAAATCCGAAATCTTGCAACCAGCGACTACCCCGTCCATATTGCAGGTGAAACAGGAACCGGAAAGGAGCTCGTGGCAAATGCGATTCACAATGAAACACGTCGCGGGGGAAAACCTTTTGTAGCCATCAACTGCGGCGCCCTACCCGAAGGTGTACTTGAGAGCGAGCTCTTCGGGCACGTGAAAGGTGCTTTCACGGGTGCACACAGAGACAAGAAGGGACGTTTTGAGCTGGCCCACGGAGGAACAATTTTCCTCGACGAAGTTGCCGACCTTCCAAAACAGGCACAGGCCAAGCTGCTTCGGGTGCTTCAGGAGGGAAGACATTCCGCTCCTGGCAGAGCATTTCTTGAGAAAGGCTGCCAAGGACGGTCAGGAGAACATGGGATTCTCCAAAGATGCCCTTGATATCATGGTTGCCTATAATTGGCCAGGTAATGTACGCGAACTCCAAAGCGCTAACTTGGAGAGAGGGCTCACTGAGAAGGAAGAGAAGGCATGAAGAAATGCGATGAGACACTAAAGAAAACTATTCAATTGACAAAAACCATGCTGGATCTTGCTGATAGAGGAGACGCTGTACGAGAGGATACAGGGTATGGTGTCCTTTACAGTTTTCTGAGAGACTCTGCGTACAAAATCAAGCGACTTGCAGAAGCTGAAAAGGAGGTGAACATCAAAAAGGGGTGGTGGAAGTAAAGAAGCAAACGATAATATTAATAATCTTGAAGAAACAAACTACTACGTATGCTCGGTCTGCGGGTATACGTGTGAGGGTGAGCCTCCGGAGAAATGCCCGGTGTGCGGCGCCTTGTCCAAAGCTTTCTTTGAAATCGGCTACCACAAGTCCATGGCACAAGAAAAGCTCTTTTTACTGATAAAGGGGACAGGAAAGGGAAAATTCCAAAAGGTACCAGGTTTGAGGACCTTCCGGACGAATGGAAATGTCCGATTTGCGGAGCCAGTAAAAAGATGTTTCGCCCTCTGGCAGGCCCCGGCTCAGTTGCGGCAGAAGGAGCCTGATACACAGGGTCCGGTTTTTGGCGCCGAGGGTACTTTCCACCGGTTGGTGTAAAAAACACTTTCTTCAGGCAGGGTAGTTGGACCGGGTCAATTCAGAATTTGCTTGACACGGAATAATTGATAATTAGAATGATAATTATTCCTACTAAGGAAGGCCTGCTTTTGAAAAATCCAAAAAAATACCGCATGACCCGGCAGAGGCGGATAATTATGCAAGAAGTTATGAAAGACCATACCCATCCCACTGCTGATGAGGTATACGAAAAAGTTAGAAAGAGGCTTCCGCGCATAAGTATGGGAACAGTCTACCGAAACCTGGATATCCTGGCATCTCTTGGTCTGATTTCCAAGATCGAACCTGGCCAGCACCAGATGCGTTTTGACGGTAACACCCAGGATCATTACCACCTTACCTGCTTGCGTTGCGGGAGAATTGAAGATGTACCCGTGGCTCCATCTGATGATGTCGTGAAAACACTTGATGACGCGGTTGGCCATTTGACCAAGTACGGGGTTTTCGGACACAGGCTGGAGTTTGTAGGGCTCTGCAAGGAGTGCAGGGAAAAGGAAGAAATATTTGCTGAAAGGAACAATTAGATAGAACAATGGAAGGAGGGAGTTTATGAGTGAACTGAAAGGCACGCAAACAGAAAAGAACTTGCTTACTGCGTTTGCAGGGGAGTCTCAGGCAAGAAACCGTTACACTTATTTTTCGAGCCAGGCGAGAAAAGAGGGCTACATGCAAATTGCAGACATTTTCGAGGAGACCGCTAACCAGGAAAAAGAACATGCAAAAAGGCTTTTTAAGTTTCTCGAAGGCGGCGAGGTGGAGGTTAAATGGAATTTTCCGGCAGGGGTGATAGGGAATACCCTTGAAAACTTGAAGGCAGCCGCAGCAGGGGAACACTACGAGCACACGGAGATGTACCCTGGTTTTGCGGATACGGCAGAAAAAGAAGGATTCAAGGATGTGGCGGCTGCATTTAGAAGTATCTCCGTGGCTGAGAAACAGCACGAGAAACGCTACACTGATCTGGCGGCAAATATTGAGGCAGACAGGGTCTTCAAACGCGATAAGGAGGTTGTGTGGCGTTGCAGGAATTGCGGTTATCTGCATTACGGTAAGGAAGCCCCTGAGACCTGTCCCGCGTGTCTCCATCCTCGGGCCCATTTTGAGCGGCTGGGGGAAAACTGGTAACCAAACTTAGTGCTTCGATGCGCAAATATTATGACGTATTTAAAAGATCGGGCTCAGATCCAATGCTTACTCAGCACTAAGTCCTGAGCAAATAAATTCGTCACCGAATTTATGCGTCGATGGACTTAGAAGGAGGGAAAAAATGGCAGAAAAGTTGGAAATTTATAAATGCGAGGTTTGTGGAAATATTGTAGAGGTGCTTCATGGCGGAAAAGGAGAGCTTGTTTGCTGCGGTCAACCCATGAAGCTTTTCAAGGAAAACACGGTTGATGCTGCTAGGGAGAAGCATGTCCCCGTGGTTGAGAAAACAAGTGATGGTTTTAAGGTGAAGGTTGGAGGTGCACCGCATCCGATGGAGGAAAAGCACTATATCGAGTGGATCGAAATTATTGCAGATGGCGAAGCTTATCGCTACTTCCTCAAACCAGGTGGAGCACCTGAGGCGACTTTCAAGATCGATGCCTCCCAGGTGACGGCGCGAGAGTACTGTAACCTGCACGGCCTGTGGAAAGCATAGTAAAACAGAGAAACGGCGAAAGCAGGGGAAGGTCCGCACTTTGCGTGAAGGTGAGAATGAGCCCCTCCTTTAGCATTTGAAAGAAGATGGGAATTAATCCGGAAGGAGGAAAAATCTATGCCGGAGTGGAAATGCAGCAAATGTGGCTACACCTTGAGTGCGGAGAAGCCACCCGGGGAGTGTCCTTCCTGCAAGGAGAAGTGTGAATTTGTGGACGTGTCCTGCTATATTCCTGACTGCGCTCAGACGGGCAGTGATCCAAGATTGAAATAGATTCGTTTATGGAGGTTTGGGCATGTCCAAGAGAAAATACAGAGTCAGGGCTGAATGCCCGGCCTGTGCATGCGGAGACGTGACTTTTCTGGGGCCCGAGACTTTAAGAGAAAAGTTCATAGGGGATGAAAAAGAAATAGAAATTTTATGCCCGATGTGTGGTACCAAGCACAAAGGGAAGTTTGGTTTCATTAGGGAACTGGTAGAAGTGCTGGACTCTCATCGGATTCCCATATTGAGCCTTTTGAGTTTTCCCAAATCAGAAAAAGGGGCCTGGCTCATTATTGTCAGGGTAAAAGCTGCGGACACGAAGCTTGCTGCAGAGGATCTGAAGAAGAAAGGCTTTAACGTAGTTGATATCACCTGAGCTTTAAAGTGCGGGAGAATCCTCTAACAGTGCAAGTGCATATTCTTGCGGTTTCTTTGAGTAAATAACCAAACATATTATCATCCTAAACCAGAACAAAAACAGGAGGAAAAAGATGACAACCCCTCAACACTGTCCAGGATTTCAGGAGTTTAAGCACCTAAAATCCTTTATCTGCAAGTGTCCCAATTGTGGGAAAGAAAAGGAAATTTTTTCAGATGAATTTGACAAAACCCATATCTGCAAAGGCTGCGGTCAGGAAATCGATTTTACCAAGTGCACCTTAGAACCCGGAGGCCAGGCAGGGTAGAGGATGGTGTCCATGTGAGTTTTAAGCCGTTAAGGTAGGCGGGGTATCCTCACAACCCGGTAACACATTTGAAATCCGGATAAAACCAAAGGGAAGACCATGTCAATATCATTATTCATGGCCACGAGCCCCGCCTGTTCGAGTCGATGCTTGAGTCGGTCAATGCCCCAGACCTGGTCCAGGGGGCCAAGGACGCTAGAACAAAGGGAATCAATCTCGCAGGCATGTGCTGCTTGGGCGCTGGGATGCTGTCAAGACCCGGTATTCCGTATGCGGGGAATTTCATGTCTAAAGAGGCTGTTCTAATTACAGGCGCTGTGGATGCAATGGGGGTGGACGTGCAGTGTATCAAGCAGGGCCTGGGCAAGGTGGCTGAATGTTACGGCACAAAACTTTTCAGTACAAACCCGCGATGCCGGTCTGCAGTCATACGGACCAACAACTTCATTTGGTAGTGCAGATTAAAAAGGATCACAGGAGCAGGGCAGTTCGCTCTGCAACAAAGATCAAAAAGCCGGAACCTGGATAAAGTAGGCGTAGAAGCCTGATTGTAAGCATCAAACCTTTCAGTCGTGCTAAGCCCGGGGTTTGCTGTGCGCGAGCGCAAAATAGGCGATCAAGAACTGGTCATATTGAAGGCCGCTGAGAACACCAACGAGGCCTTTATAACAATTGACCAGGACCACAGGGTTTTGTTTTTTAACAAGGCGGCTGAGAGAATCTTCGGCTATCCCAGGGAGAAAGTCATCGGACAAGACCTGAGTGTAATCATGGCGCCTACCTGCAGCCGCGATCATCGCCGTGCTGTTGAGCGCTACGTGCAAACAAGGATCCCTGTAAGGATCGGTCATGATACAGAGCTCACGGCAACCAGGAAAAACGGAGAAACTTTCCCGGCAAATATCTCATTTTCAGTTTCAGAAATTGGGGAACGGATTTACTTTACCGGAATAGTGAGAGACCTTACTGAAACCAAGGCGCTTCAGGAGCGAGTTTTGCAGTCAGAGCGTCTGGCAGCGCTGGGTAAGGTCGTTGCCGAGATTTCCCATGAGATAAAAAATCCCTTGATAGCAATCGGTGGATTCGCCCGCCAACTATTAAAGGAAGCCGAAGATGAAAAAGTTCGCAGGAAGCTGAGTATTATACTTAACGAGGCGCAGAGACTTGAAAATCTGCTCAATGATTTGAGAGATTTTTATTCAACCAAGAAACTCAAAATTGAAAGCATGGACATAAACGATCTTCTCAACGAGATCTACTTGTTGTTTAAAGATGATTGCGGAAAAAGAAACATAGAATTTTCCTTCCAAAAAGACAGGGACAGGGTTTTGGTAAACGGGGACAGGGGTAAACTAAAGCAGGTTTTTGTAAATATTGTGAAGAATGCTATGGAAGCCCTGGAAGGCGGAGGCAGCATCTCTATTGACTCAAGGGTAGAAGCAGGCAAGGTTGAAATAAGCATCTCTGACAACGGGTGCGGTATTCCCAAGGATCAACAGGAAAAAGTGTTTTCGCCATTTTTTAGTACAAAGGAAGATGGAAGCGGGCTGGGCCTCAGCATATCGAAACGCATAATCGAGGATCATAAGGGAAGTTCATTCAAATTGGAGAGCAAGGAAAATAAAGGGACGAGGTTCACGGTGACTGTGCCTACATGCGGCACCTGAGAGCAAAAGCAAACTGCAGACAAAGAAGGAGAAAGATATGAAGCCAGTACAAATAGCAGATGACATCTATTGGGTCGGGGCAATTGACTGGAACATAAGAGACTTTCACGGGTATTCGACGTGCCAGGGAACAACTTACAATGCATGCCTGATAAAGGATGAAAAGATTACTCTGATTGACACGGTCAAAAAGGAATTTGCCGATGACCTTATAGCGAACATTTCTGAGCTCATTGATCCCAAGAAAATAGATTATGTGATAAGCAATCATACCGAGATGGATCACTCTGGAGGACTTGCCAGAGTTATGCACAGGATAGGAGAAGACAAGCCGCTTTACTGCTCTAAGATGGGGCAGAAGAACCTCTCCATGCATTTTCCACAAAAATGGAATTACCATCCCGTTGAGGATGGAGGAGAACTTAACATAGGAAGGAGGACTCTCACTTTCCTTGAAACAAGGATGCTACACTGGCCGGACAGCATGTTTACCTACGCTAAAGAGGACAAGATCTTATTCTCAAGTGACGCGTTCGGTCAGCATTTTGCCGGCCTGGAGAGGTTTGATGATCAAATAGGGGAGGCCATCATGCCCCATGCCCAAAAATATTTTGCCAACATCCTGCTCCTTTACTCTTCCCTCATCCTGAAGCTGGTTGACAAGGTGGAGAACCTCGGGCTTGCACTGGATATGATCTGTCCTGACCACGGTATTATCTGGCGCAAGGATCCTTTGAAAATTATCAATGCTTACGTTGAATGGAGCGAGCAGAAGCCCAAAAGGAAAGCCCTTGTTATCTATGATACCATGTGGCACAGCACTGAGAGAATGGCTGAGGAGATCACCTATGCTCTTGGCCAGGAAGGGGTAGATGCCAGGTCCACGCATCTGAGGAGCTGGCATCGAAGTGACATTATGACCGAAGTTCTTGATGCAGGGGCAATTGTTGTTGGATCTCCCACACTGAATAACGGGCTGTTTCCGACCGTCAGCGATTTCTTGACTTACATGAAAGGTCTCAAACCCAAGAACAAGATAGGTGCTGCTTTTGGTTCGTATGGGTGGAGCGGCGAAGCAGTTAAGCTTATTACCCGGGAGCTGGAAGAGATGAAGTTTGATATTATCGAACCCGGGCTTAGAATTCAGTACGTTCCGTTTGGTAGCGGTGTAGAAGCCTGTCGCGAGCTTGGAAAGAAAGTGGCCCAAAGGCTACCGGAATAATCTTATCCAAATATGGCTGTTTTCAGAAGGGAAAGCTTGAATGAGTAAAGTATGAGACCTGTCATTGACCACTTGCGCTGTACAGATTGTGAATCCTGCCTGAGTCTCTTTCCCCATATCTTTCACAGAAACGAAGATACAGGGCTCATAGAAGTAATGGATTTACCCGAATATGCCCTGGAAGAGGTTGGGCAGGCTATAAGCATGTGCCCTGCAGATTGTATCGAATGGCAGAAGACTTGATGTGCGTGCGCTCGGGGCGGCAGGCAAACTAAACTTTTCTTCCCTTCTCTGAAAGGGTCTGGAAAAGGCTGAGGCTTGTCTTTTACTGAGAACTTCTTTCTCCCGGTGACATAGTAATTGAAGGGGGCAATACGTGCTACAAGGACGATATTCGTAGGGCAAAGCTTCTGGCGGAGAGAGAAATTCAGTTACTGGATGCCGGGGTGAGCGCTGGTATCTGGGGCCTGGAAGTCGGCTACTGCCTGATGGTAGGCGGCGAAAAAAAGCCTATCATTATCTTGAGCCCATTTTCAAGACCATGGCTCCTGAGGAAGGATACATTTATTGTGGGCCCATAGGGGCGGGTCACTTTGTAAAAATGGTCCATAATGGAATTGAGTACGGGATGATGCGGGCGTATGGCGAGGGGTTCAACATAATGGAAGCATCTCAATATTCCGAGTTTATTAACTATTCCGAAATTGCGCATGTTTGGAACAGGGGGAGCGTTATTAGATCCTGGCTGCTGGAGCTTGCAGAAGCTGCATTTTCAAAAGATGAAAAGCTTTCCGGTATTCGAGGTTACGTCGAGGACTCGGGTGAAGGACGCTGGACGCTGCAACAGGCCATAGAGACGGCTGTTTCAGCCCCGGTGATCGGCCTTTCCCTTATGCAAAGGTTTCGTTCAAGGCAGGAAGTTGGGGCCCGGAAGCATCAAGTAAGATGATGAAAAAGAATGACTAAAAGGGCTCTATCTAAATTCTTTGCAGAAGGCTCGTTTCTTGTTTTTGCGAAGAGCTCCTTTTCTCTGCAAATACATCTCTTTGTGAATCAAAAAAGCAGATAGCGGATAAAACCTATGGTCGGTCCGATGAAAGGGACGAATGACGACTCCGGTTCATTTAGAATTGTGACTCTTGGTTGTAAGGTCAACCAGTATGAGTCCACCTTCCTGAAAGAGGCTCTATTGCGAGGGGGATGGACTGATGTCTCGGCCAATAAGGGTGCAGCAGATCTTTATGTTATTAATACATGCATAGTGACTCAGAGGGCTTCATATCAATCAAGGCAGGCAGTTAGAAGGGCAATAAGGGATAATCCGTCTGCAGTGGTTGCAGCCACAGGATGCTACGCGCAGGTCTACCCTGAAGAGCTATCCAATATAAAAGGGCTTGACTTGGTCGTAGGCAACACCATGAAGGCACAACTGCCTAATATACTTCAACATTTTAGAAAAGGAAACGCCCCTTGTATTGTGAGGGCAGATTTTGCCTCATCATTGCCCTTTGAGTTTCTCCCGGTACAGGGGGCAGCGGGGCGAACCAGGGCTTTTCTGAAGATTCAGGATGGATGCAATGCCTTTTGCACCTACTGTATAGTCCCGTTTGCCAGGGGTCCGCTAAGGAGCCTGGATCCTCAAAAGGTACTGTCCGAACTCCACGGGTTCTCTGATAGAGGTTACAAGGAAGTAGTTCTCACAGGAATTCATCTTGGAAAGTACGGGGAGGACCTTGCTCCTCGGACAAATCTAAAAAGCTTACTCCATCTGATAGGTAGGGAAAGGCTTGCCTTGAGAATAAGATTGAGCTCCATAGAGGCAAACGAAATTGATCCTGAACTTATAGAGATGGTTGCGTCTGAGAGATGGTTATGCAGGCATTTCCACGTCCCACTTCAGAGCGGAGACGATGCTGTTCTAAAGAAGATGAAAAGGGATTACAGTTCCATGGAGTTTGCTAGACTTATTGAAAGAATTTATGAGAAAATTCCATTTGCAGCTATTGGAGTAGACGTAATGGCAGGCTTTCCCGGCGAAAGTGCCGAAGCATACCGAAACACTCTGGCCCTTTTGACAGATCTGCCGATCTCCTACCTGCACGTGTTTCCATATTCAGCGAGAAAAGGAACTGCTGCGTTCTTTTTGGAGAACCGCGTAGATCCGGCTGAAGTTAAAAGGAGAACAGCAGAGCTGAGAGAACTGGGAAGAAGGAAGAGGGAGGCATTCTACCGTTCCTGTCTTGGAGAGGTTTATGTCGTTATCACCGAAGGCTGGGAATCGGAACAGGAAAAAGTGGCCAAGGGATTTAGCGACAATTACCTCAAGATTTGTTTTTCTGCACAAAAGGCGACAAAGGAAAAGATCGTCCCTGTTATGGCCCAGTATGTAAATGGAAACAAGGTCTACGGAAGGGTGGTTAGAAGCCGTACTTTAGCACACTATTTGAGGTAGGCCAATGAACTTCCCCACGGCAAGCCCCGATGGCCACTTTAAAATACCCCACCTGTGGCCGGGTCAAAATACCCCGGCGACAGGTTAAAGTAGTGTACTAATCCTGGGCGTAAAAATCCATGCTTTTTCCTTTT
>JAFDEF010000076.1 GCA_019310485.1 Deltaproteobacteria bacterium
ATTGCACAGGCTGCGCTGGGGCTAAAACGACTAGAACTCGATCCTGCACTTCTTCAGTCTCTAACGGGTTGGAGTTGGATATTAAGCTCATTTTGATTGCAAATTGGAATAAGCCTGTCCCAAGCATTACCTGGAAGCACCTTGCCCCTTTTTATTTTAAACAATCTTTTTAATCGAAATTCCATTACCTCTCACTCCCGGACTTGGTTGAATGTGGGCTAACATAGCTACCTATATTAAGCAAGCTTTTGCCTGTTAAGATATTCCGAATTATCTCAAGGTGTCGGAGTGGATTTGAGGAAGCGTGTGGATTATGGTATTTTAAAACTGGAAAGAGAATTTCAATGGAGCTGAAGTTGACTGATTTAGAAGAGAAAACAGGTACACTGGAAAGTGCCGATGGCTTGAAGATATTTTACAGAAAATATAAGGCACAGGAAGAACGTTCCCGGCTGGTGATAGTGCATGGCCTTGGGGAGCATTCGGGGCGATATGGCAATGTTGTTAGTGAGCTTTTGCCACTCGGGATCTCCATCTGGGCCTTGGACCTTCGCGGCCACGGAATGAGCGAGGGGAAGAGGGGTCACGTTCAATCGTTTAATGACTACATCGGCGATGTGCTTTCAACAATTAAACTCGCAAGAAAAGGAATGGGCAGTGGGATAAAGTGCTTTCTTCTAGGCCATAGCATGGGAGGGTTGATTGTCCTGGATTTCGCATTAGAGTTCCCTGAATTGATTGATCGTGTAACCGTATCTTCCCCAAGCCTCGGGATCGGTTTTAAGGTGCCTTTCATAAAAAGGGCTCTTGGAAAAATCATGTCTTCCTTGTTCCCTGCATTGACACTTCCGCATGGAATGGACATTTCAAAGCTTAGCCACGACAGAGAAACCGTCCGTACTTATGCTCATGACCCCCTGGTACACGACAGGGTGAGCGTCAGGTGGTTTACCGAGGTCCAGAAGACCATGGATAAAGTGAACAACTCGGCGGACAGGGTAAAGATTCCGCTGCTCATGCAGCTTGCAGGAGATGATCATCTCACAGATGTAAATGCATCAAAGAGGTTCTTCGACGGATTAACGGTGGATGACAAAACCCTGCATATCTATGAGAGGTTGTATCACGAAATCTACAACGAGAAAGAAGAGCTAAGATCAAGGCCACTACAGGATCTTAGTAAGTGGGTAGATGCCCATCTATGATAAACTTGCTCGGCTCCGTCAGAGGGCGACCGCCTGCCCCGCCTGCGGTGAATTACAAACATAATAAGATGATTTCCGGGAATGGAGGAGGGGAACAGGTAAGTCTTTCATGGGTAATAATATACGAATAGGTGTCAGCACTTGCCTGCTTGGAGAGGTGGTACGCTACGATGGAGCAGACGCCATGGATCCGTATGTGAGCAGTGTTCTGGGTCAATTTGTAGAACTTGTCCCGGTTTGTCCTGAGGTGGAAGCAGGTTTTGGAATTCCCCGCGAGCCGGTCCAATTGGAGGGGGATGCCGATTCACCGCACATGGTAACCGTCAATACGGGCAAGGATTTGACTTCAAAGATGCTCTCCTGGACAAGACGGCGGGTAAGAGAACTTGAAAAAGAGGGGCTTTGGGGTTTTATTTTCAAAAGCAAGTCACCTAGCTGCGGCATAGAAAGGGTAAAGGTTCATACAGAAAGGCAAACGCCGGTAAAAAAAGGGAGGGGCCTTTTTGCCAGGGCATTCATGGAACATTTTCCCCTCATTCCGGTTGAAGAAGAAAGCCGGCTCCATGATCTCAGGATAAGAGAGAATTTTATTGAACGCATCTTTACGCTGGAGCGGTGGCGGCGCACCGTGGCCAAGAGAAAGAGCCTGGGAAGTCTCATTGAATTTCACACTGCACAAGAACTGCTGATCCTCAGCCACAGCCTTCCACTTTACAGGGAAATAGGCAAGCTGGTAGCCGCGGCTAGAGGCAGAAAATTGTCAGAGCTGTATGCCGGGTACCAAGAGCTGCTTGTGAAGGCATTGCGAATGAATACCACAACAAGAAAACATTTGAATGTCCTCCAGCATGTACTGAGTAAATTCAAGAAAAAGCTCACTACTGAAGAAAAGCAAGAGCTACTTGAAACCATAGAAAAATACCGCAAGGGTGATGTTCCACTGCTTGTTCCCGTAACCCTTCTGAATCATTATACAAGAAAATATGAGCAGTCCCATCTGTACAGACAACTCTACCTTAATCCTCACCCGGTGGAGCTTAAGCTCAGAAACCATGCCTGATCACTACTTCTCATGAACTGCTGGGCTCGTATAGTCTTCTCGTCCAACCCACTTTACTAAACATTGTTGTTTTTTAACGAATTGAATTTATCAGAGTACTGCAGAACCGCCCACACAAAAGAGGAATGGCTCCATGTAAGCGGGGAGACAGAGAGGGGGGAGCCGTTTACAGGGTGTACCTGTTCTGCAAGCACACCAGAAGGGAGAGCATTCTTCACACACCATTCAAGGTAAGGCAATGCTTCATGAAGTTCCTGAAGATTTTCGGCTCGAGCGATGAAATACTCCCCTAACCAGAGCGTTGAGATAAACCAGGGATTGCCTGGAATATCCGGCGGGGTGTCGCTCTGCCGATGATAAATATCATTCTTGTATCTGGCACAGCCCCCAACAGGCGTTTTAAGCCATAATTGCTGATGTATTGCCTCCATTGTTTGCACCATCCGTGGATCTCCGGGAGACAATACTCCCACAATAGCAAGTCCGGACAGACTGACATCGATCACTTCATCAAGTTCATATCCTTTACCTTTTCTGTAACCGGAACGGGCGTACCTTTTCAGATCATTGTGGTACAGATACTTAGTAAGTCCTTCTTTCATTTGATCGGCAACTTTGTCATATTTCTCTGCCCTTGAGACATCCTGAAAGAGCCTTGCAAAATTCGCTGCTGCCCTGAGGCCGGCAATTACTGCTGCGACCGTAAAGGCATGCACTCCGAAACGCTCTTCCCAGAGATCATAGCAGGGGATGGGCAGTTTAGTCTCGGGATCGCGGCTAGCCACCATAAAGTCAGCAGGCTTTTTAATAAGCTTATCATATAAAGGCCTGATAAATTCTATGTCTTTGGAACTTTCAAAGTGTATCCAGAGTGCCCAGAGAATAAAAGCAGTCGAGTCCTCCTGTATCGGGAGCACTGCCTTTCCATCCACTAACCAGGGATGCCAGTTGCTGGCTAGTGATCCATCAGGATTGTAGTGCTGGTAAAGATATCCTTCCTCTGACAGGACACGGGCGCAAAAGTCGTAAAATTTCATGCATACATGAGTGTAACCGGCCTTTGCCAATGCAGCGGCTACAAAAGCACCATCGCGTCCCCACATATAAGAATACGTGTCTCTTCCGAAGCGGACTATATCCGAATCATTTGCTGCAAGAATTGCTCCCCTGTTGTCTATCTGAGTTCTTAAAATCAGGAGGCTGCGTTTATATAGGTCAATGAAAGATTTTGGCAAGTCTCCAAAGGATCTGGATTCTTTTGTGACCCACGCTTCCCAGTACGCCGATGTGCGTTTGATTACTTCATCGGGCGTCTTCTCTATCACATCCCGGTTAAGTTGAGCCACCTCATTGTAATGAGTGCCTGCTGTAATCCAGTAAAAAGCTGTAGCTTTCCCCTCTGGAGGCACATGCAGCCAGATTCCTATGGCAGAGTCAGCAGATCCCCATGCAATCTGGTTTCCATTAAGTATTCCATCTTCGGCATCTTTCCATATTTCTTCCCTCCCCGGCCCCTCCTTGTCGCAACAGGCATAGTGATTTACGCCACACTTTCTGGACTTGCAGCAATTAATGAGAAAGTAGCGATTCGCTTTGTAGTGTATGATTGAGCGTGTCCGTGGATCAAAATAAGCCGTGTCTCCGATATCATTGCCATAAAGAACAAAGTCGTGACAGAAAAAAAGCCTTACCTGGCGCTCATCTCCCTGCAGATTCATCACCTCGATCTTTTTAACATACATGTTCGAATCCACATCAATCACATCATGGCAATGCAGTCTGAGACCCAGGGGCCCGTTTTTCAGAAAGACCTTTGTAACAAGGCTGTCATCATGATACCTCAGATCCCTTTCCCAATCCGGACCCATCCAGGAACAGCACCCATCCACCCACACTCCGAAACGGAAAGGGGCTCCTTTTGAATGGTTTTCCTGCCCTATGAAGGGGAAATACACGTCCCTGATTTGATAATCTGAGTCAAAATTAAAAAGAAGATTGCCGTTGCTTACTGGAATATCTTTGGGCATAAGTTTCCTATATGGCTATCGTACTATGAATATGAGGTTCAGATGGAGGATAGACGTCTGAGAGCCTGTTGCAACTTTTTGATACTTTATGGCTGTCGGTTATTTGATTATATAAATCTAAATATTTATAGGCCATACTTGTTAAGGAAAAATGATTCAACACATGTCTCCGGCATTCCCGAGGATCAATATTGTGGATGAAGTCAACTGCTTCAATCATAGCGTCCATGGAATCCACCACAAACCCTGTTTTTCCATTTACTATTATTTCCGGAACAGCCCCTTTATTCAATGCGATGACCGGCGTGCCGCATGCCATCGACTCGACAGGTACAAGCCCGAATGGCTCACCCCATTGTATGGGGAATAAGGTAGCTCTCGCATGCTGGTACCATTGCTTTTTATGGGCGCTGTTGAGTTCTCCGATGTAAATAATCTGTTTGTCGCAATCCAGTAACAGCTTTATCACCCTGTTATAATAGTCATTGCCAACCGGATATTTACCAACTTCAACACACAGGTCTACAGAATCCTTAAAGCTTGCAAAATATTCTCTGTCAGCGGGTTTGTTCTGGACACAACCGGCGATGATAAGTCTAGTGCCTGTTCTTTTGGCAGTTTCTATGGCCTTGTCCTGCCCCTTGTCACGAGTTATCCTCCCGATAGTGAATAAATAGCTTCCTTTATCCGATTCCTTTTTTACCGGGTATTGTTCCACGTCAATTCCGTGGTAGATAACATTTGATCTGTTGATCAAGTCATGATACTGCCTTTTTTGATATTCGCTGATCGAGGCGCAATATACAAGGGGAGATGCCAGAGGATTACACCAACGCTGGTAAGCTCCTTCCAACAAGCTGTCTTTTGCTGGCACATGAAGGGTCATCACAATGGGTACATCCATTCTGAATGCGCTGTCATAAATAAACTCAACCGCTTTTGCATCATGCGCGTGAATGACGTCAATATCGCCTATCTTTGCCCTGGCCAATGTCCTTGAAAGGTGTAAATTCATTTTCTTACGCCGTTCCCGGGTATTATCGCTCCAGTACTCGCCGATGCTTTGATCAACGGTCACGTAATGTTCTCCGGTGACTCTGGAATCGCCTGAACAGGCAACGATTGACCGGTGACCTAAAGAATGGAGTCCTTTATCTATGTTATAGATGATCGTTTCTATAGGGCCATACCCAATGTCAGGCCTGATGGGCTGGTTTATGGTTGCCACTTGGAGCACTGTCAGTTTGTTTTGTTTTGTCTTTATTGTCATTGAAAAACTCTCCGTATCTGGCCAGGAACTGACCGTCAGATTTCCCATAAGATGTCTCTTTATGAAACAAGAATGTCTCGGGGCTTTAAATGTGGGCGGAAAAACGCTTTTCTTTTCCACCAGGCCTGCGGCGAATAATATTGCCCATACCGGATTGAGTTATCGGTTGTTTGTCTTTAGCTTTGGCTTGATCAACAAGATGATCAAGCATCTTCCTAACTTTCGCTTCTAATTGATTTCGTGTACCTTCGTTCATTATTGCTCCTTTTTTTGTTCTATATGGCTATGTCCGATATTCTGCCTGTGAATTTTGTCTATCACATTATGGAGAAAGACCTACACATGGCGTGTTATCAGGATATTAGGCAGAACTCGTGCAAGCTACAATCTAAGCCCTTGAGAGCCCGCTGCCTGACTTGTTTCGAGTTAAAAGTGAAAGATATATAGGGAGGAAAGGGATTGATCATTTTTTTAACCTTTGGCGATCCATTCATCAATTACCTCCTTGTCAAATCGCCAGACCCTGCCGATTCGAACTGAAGGGATTTTCCCTTCCTTGGATAATTTGCATATCGTTATTTGGTGCAATTTCAGATACTTCGCCAGTTCTTTTGTTGTCATAATCTTTGCCAAAATAGATTCTCCCCTATCGTGAGCCTTGCCGCTTCGCCCTTGGCATAGAACTTTCCCGTTTGCATAAGCCTTCGGGATATTAGTCCAGCGCTTACATGACCACTACAGCTATGCCGGTCGTGGTCGTGGCAGCACAAGGAACCAGGCAGCAGCTTATCACTACGCACAAGTTAATCCCCTGCGCTCCTCCCGCTATTCATCTCATCTTCTAACTGATCTGCTGTTCGATCAGGAAGAAAACGAACCGGTTGATACTGGCCTGCATAGGCAGGAGGAGAGGGCAGGGGGATTCTCACTTTTTGAGCTCCACAAGCCGGTTGGCACATTCAATCGCCACCTGCCTATCAGGCTCCTTCTCAGTCGGCATTGTCGCCCAGCCCTGTTTTTGCACATATTCGCCCCTTTTCCAGTACTCCAGAGCTTTCAACTCCTTTAGTCGCTCTTGCCGGTTGGGGTCTTTCATAAACTGCGCAACACAGATCGGCGTCAGGCGTTCGACTACAGCGGCAGCAGCCATTTGTGATGCCCTGGCTTGGGCAGTGCTGCTTTTTACCACCCATCCTGTTGAAAAAACGACTATAAGCAGAACAATCGCGCCCACACCAATACCCCACACAAACGGTTTTATGTATTCTTTTTTCATCCTGGTTGCCTCCTTTGAATTTGATAGTGTTGACTATCCAGGTCTCCATAACTGCAGCGCAGGCTGGAGACCGCTTCCCGAAATCAAGGCCATTGCTTTCTAGAGGTTTAAGGTAAGAAAACTTCTACCATTGATTAAGACATGCTCGTTCGTAAAGAAAGATGAGGCTGA
The DNA here is from genome assembly GCA_019310485.1 of Deltaproteobacteria bacterium. Lineage (GTDB taxonomy): Bacteria > Desulfobacterota > DSM-4660 > Desulfatiglandales > HGW-15 > JAFDEF01. The sequence continues at coordinate 7,010 of JAFDEF010000076.1, forward strand.
AAGATAGGAGCATCATGAAAAGGGGAAAACTATCTTCCTTAGCTTTCTTCCATAACCGCCAGGCAGGTTAAATAAAATGATAATTCTACAATACCATCACCAAGTACTTCTTATCACTACTGAAATTAATTATAAATATCTCTATCTTTAATATAAAACATATGCTATATTATTTTTAATATCTTGTCAAGTTTTAATTATGTTAAATATAATTTTTCTATAATTATATAATTATTTCAGAAAGTTTTTTATGGCATCGGGCAAACAATCCCTGGTATTTTCGGCTTTTCTTGGTAAATAAGATAAGAAAACTCGGCAATGACTGTTTCAAGAAAATTTGGCTTTTCCAACAAACGGTTGGCTTTGTGATCATGACAAAACAGTTGGTGCCCATACACAAGTAAATATTGGGCGCTAGTGAGCTTTCAACAGGAGGAAGGAGTTAATAATGAAGACACAGCGACAAGCGACTAAACTGCAGGCCCTTCCGGGGTCTGCCAACGGCCTCTGGGATTGGGACGTGAGGTCGGGCAAGGTTTTCTTTTTAGAGCTGAACCTTAAAGCGGCACTTTCCGAAATAAGTGAGTTGAAAGCCAAGCTTGAGGCCGAGAGAGCTTATCTGCAAGATGAAATAAAATTTCAATGCAATCATGAGAACATAATCGGTCAAAGCGAAGGGCTCACTTACGTGCTCTATAAAGTTGAACAAATTGCCCCCACCGACACGACAGTTCTTGTTTTTGGCGAGACTGGAACCGGCAAGGAGCTGGTTGCCCGGGCCATTCACAGCTTAAGCCTGCGCAAAGACCGGGCATTCGTGAAAATGGACTGCGCTACACTGCCTTCAAACCTCATCGAAAGTGAACTGTTCGGCCATGAAAAAGGTGCTTTCACCGGTGCCCATGCCAGACGCCTGGGACGATTTGAAGTTGCCCATGGCGCCACCCTTTTTCTGGATGAAATCGGCGAACTTCCGCTGGAGTTGCAGCCCAAGCTGCTCAGGGTGATCCAGGACGGCGAGTTTGAAAGGTTGGGTAGTTCGCGCACGATCAAAGTTGATGTGCGGATTATCGCCGCCACCAACCGCGATATGGAAGAGGAAGTCAGCAAGGGCCGATTCCGGGAAGATCTATGGTTCCGGTTGAATGTTTTTCCA
>JAFDEF010000077.1 GCA_019310485.1 Deltaproteobacteria bacterium
CTACCACTACACCGGATTTTAAGCACCCCACTCCAATGTTTTCGGACACTTGGATAAGCAAAATTGAAGAAATCCCCCATTTAGGGCCCCGGGATTGACAAACTTGGGTTAGGGGGGGCAGGATTGTTTCAGGGGAGCGGGAAGCGTCGCAACCGCCTCTCGAGAAATTTCGTCCATGGCCCGGGTCAGGTTGATGGAGCGCAGGGAGAAACCAGCCTGAAACAATCCCACTGCAAGGGAGAGGGGATCCAGGGCGATACGAACAGTGTGATTTCTTCTGGTATCATTGAAGCGCCACAGGGTCTCCCCCGTACGGGTGGATATCATTTCAACTCGCAGTCCAGCCGCTACCTGGGTGTAAAGAATCGCATAAATGTAGTCAAAATTGGTGACTTCGCCAAATATGACAGCATCTACGTGCAGGAGCTTTCCCAATTGATGGGGGCTTAAGGCCTTAACTGATTCCCAGCTTCTCAGGCCGTTGGCCTTCAGTATCTCGTCCACACGACTGGGATGAATCAGTTCGAAAGGGAGCTGGGCAATTTGTCCGAAAAACGCAAGCCTCATCTGATGGGCCACCAGGGAGGGGGATGCCTTTCCTTTGCCCTGGAAGCTCATAAATAAAGACTCGCTCCCTTCAACGCGCCCTGCACCTACACGGCTGCGAAAGGGCAGAACCGCTACCGAGCGAGGAGGGTTAATCTGCAGCCTGGGATTTATGTATAACCTTCCGTAAGGGTCAAGCTCGTATACACGGTCTACAATTGTTTTGCTCTTGCGCGGCATGCAAGCGCTGAGGGCAAAAATAAGCAGGATTGAAAGGAGCAGAAAAAACGCCCTTCCACTCCGGCTCCTCACCACGGAAGGCATTGTCTCCCCTCCAAATATTGAGCAGTCGCGAATGAACTTACCCGCCGCAATCAGCGGGGTATCAATGGGAAACTATCTTAACGCCCCAGGGGGCGGAGAATTAAACCCTCGTCCGCCTCTGGTGGATTAATCCGCCTCTGGTGGATTAAATCTTTCGTCCAATTTTCCGATGGGCTCCGGCTTTGCGGGCAATAAGTTCGCCCCAGAGATCTCCAAACAAAATAACGTCCTTGATGGTACCTTTTACAGGAGTTGCATCAGAAGAAAGCCATCCTTCTATGTCACCTGAGTTAGAAGACACATCTTCACGGTTTACCCTGAAACGCAAAAAGAAGTCTTTGCCTTTCTTATTGGTTTCTTCCTTGCGATGTTTTTCCTCCTCCTCGCGGGACGCGATTGAAAGATCAATTGAACTCATTCCTTTGTGAACGTGCAGAGGCAGATGATAGGTTCGGCCTCTCTGTATCGGTCCATAACAGCCATAGCGAAAATTGTAGAATAAAGTCAAGTAGTCTTCGTAGATGAGCCCTTCTTTCATCGGCTGTGTTTCCTGATGTGAATGAGACTCTTGATTATGTGTGACACGTGAAAAAATAAGCTGTTTTTTTGAGTAGTTAAAGGTAACACTGTACTTGCTTTCTTTTCCAATTCGTTTCTTGGTGAGGGTAAAGCGAAGAGGCCTGAGCCTATCTCCCTTTGGAGAAAGCTCAAGGTAGGAGGCATAGGAGTAGCGGTACCTGCCGAGCACTACGTCGACAAAACCAAGCGTGCGGCCTGCCAAAGTAGCCCTGTAAACGCCCTGGTATTCAGTTTGCACAAAAGTGGTTTTCGCCTCACCGCAGCGATTGAAAAGCCAGAATCCGATTTGATAGGTCAGCTCTTCTCCCAGAAACTTTTGGACAATCCCATTAGACCTGGCAGGAGCTGAGGCCAGAGATACCTCGGGCAGGACGAGGCACAGCCCTCCGCACCACCACTTTCCCGCTCTCGGGGTCGACAGTGAGGAGCCGGGCTGTTCCACGATCTCTCTCGAATATAATGCGATTCTTGCTATGCTGGCCGTCTTTGTCCTTGATAATGGTTCCCATCTCAAGCGGCAAGAGAGCCCGGGAATTGATGATGGATTCCATCCGGTCGTTCCAGAAAGTGTTTACCGCTGCCTGATGTGTGAGACGGTAAAAGTCAGGTGTCTCCTGGTTTGGTAAGCTGTAAGTTTCCATGTAAGTGTCCACAAGAGGTACAAACCACCACTTTACCGAGAATTGAATACGCTCTTGAAGGTTGGCATTTTCTTGCTCAACGGGTGTTGCAGCCATTGAAGGATACATGGGCATTGTCCCGAGAGAAAAAGCCAGGCAGAACACAAGCACGAAAGGCTGAATGCGTCTAATAAAAGATAGTGCCATTTCAAAATCCCCTTTACTCAATAATTTTCCTAAAGCAAAGTCCTGCTATCAGGGACAGACTCACACCAAAGGCCCCTGGCTCGCAAGAAATCAAAAATGGTTGGATTTTGAAAGGAAATCAGGCGGTTTGGGAAAGCCTAGATTTACAATCGCATATCTCCGCGAGCATTACGGGAGGCGAAAATCTTTTGTAAAATTAAAAGCCATTTCTCTCACAAAGTCAAGAAAAATTCGGTTCCAAAAATATAACAGTTGATATGAGGAATACCCTTTTCAGACGAGGATCTTGGGTGATATAATTAAAAAATTGGAGGTCCAGATGAAGTCATTCAAGACCATTGTTGCCGTGGTGGTGGCACTTCTGATTCTATGGGGTCTGTGGGGAAGTGCAAAACCTTTTTGGGACAGGTACTGGCTCAAGAAAGATATGGAGGCGGCGGCCATATACGGGACTAAGCATAGTCTTGATCAGACAGTGAGCTTCTTGAACGAAAAAATGAAAAAAGAAGGACAGCCCTTCACTGCAGAAGACTTTGAGATAGAAAAGGATGAAAACAATACGGTTTCTATCCGCATCCAGTACGAAGATGAAATCAGGGCATACGGTACGACCCTTAAGTCCCTTGATTTTGATGTAAAAGTAGTTGCTGAAGAGGTTAAGGACATACTTTAAGAAGGGTCCGGGGGAAGAATTTTAGCGTTTGGCCTGGCATGAAAAGGAGATTGATATGGGAGAAGAGCTTTCCGATAGTACTGTTTTGGATACTGAATTTGATATTGTAGATGAAATTATGGACACTGTTAAAGAGATCGAAGGATCGCTTGGGTCATCTGAAAAAGAAATTGTTCAGGAAAAAATCGGATACCTTAAGTTCCTCGTAAATGACCTTGGGGACGCACTCTCTGGTGAATATGAAAACCTAAGGCGAAGAAGATTTATCACAAAGAAGACAAAGTAAGGCAAGTGAGGCGGGGTAAAGGAACCTAGCTTTGTAAGGAATACTTTTGACAAATCAAAAGCAGTGAGGCAAGTTAAATGAAAGGCTGGCAAGGGGCAGTGCAAGAGTTTAGTTGTTTTTGCCTGCGCAGAGTGGTTTTGTTCCTGCTTGTACTTGCACTGGTAACGACAGGAGCTTATGGTGGCCAAAAGCTTTGTGCTCAGGAGGGCAAAAGGAGCGAATTACGGGATGGACCGAAGGAGGGAGAGATGGGGGAAAAAGACCAACTAACACAAGAGGAAGGGGAATATCTTCTTTCCGTGGCCAGAAAAACCATTGAAGAAGCGCTTTTTCATAAGAAAGGCGGGACTGCGCCCAATGAAAAGTTGTCCTCCCCCAGGTTTTCAGAGAAAAGAGGGACTTTCGTTACCGTTACGATTAATGGAGGCTTAAGGGGTTGCATCGGCCATATTATTCCCCAGGAAACCCTCATTGAGGGGGTGAAGATAAATGCTGTTAATGCAGCATTTCGAGACCCGCGTTTCAGGCCACTCTCAAAGGAAGAGTTTGACAAAATTAAAATTGAAGTCAGTATACTGACTGAGCCGAAGCCGCTTTCTTACACGGATGCAAATGATCTCTTGAACAAGCTGAGGCCTGGTATTGACGGCGTTATTATCAAGAAAGGTTATCACCAGGCCACATTTCTGCCCCAGGTGTGGGAGCAACTTCCAAACAAAGAGGAATTCCTTACCCATCTGTGCCTGAAGGCCGGCCTGGATGGCAATGAATGGAAAAGGGGCGGGTTGGAGGTTTCGACTTACCAGGTTCAGGCATTTGAGGAAGAATAAGGACCACAGGGCCGGGGGTTTCCTCCTCTAAAAGGCATGACCGAGGCGTTCCTTGCTCTATTTGCGCCCTCTGATTATTTGGTCAGTTATCGGAACAGGCATATCCTCCATTGCTGTGCAACTGGTGACTATCAGGGAGTTCCTGACCCAGTTTCACGGTAACGAGATCACGATCTCCATTGTGCTTTTCTCCTGGCTGCTGCTCACCGGTGTTGGAAGCCTCGCGGCAAAAGCATCCAAAGGCTTTTCTCTCACTTCCTATTCTCTGCTTGCCGGGTTAATTGCACTCTGGCCGCTACCCCAGATCATTCTCATCCGCGAACTCAGAGAAATTGTGTTTATCCACGGCGTAGCTCCCGGTTTCTATCATGTTTTCCTGTACATCTCTTTGCTGATAGCCCCATACTGCTTCTCAGTGGGATTTGTCCTTCCTTACGCCCAGAAGACAGCCATAGCCCGAGGTTACACGTTTAGCTCAGGCGAGTTGTATGTGACCGACAGTGCAGGAGACATTGTCGGGGGGATTTTGTTCAGCCTTGTGCTGGTTTACTGGGTTAAGCCATTTAAGACCCTGGCCATTACTTCCGGCCTGTTGATCTTGGTGGTTTTCCTGCTTTTCCTTTCGCATAGAAAGTATGGCTTGTTTGTCTTCATGGTGATTTTAAGCTCTTTTTTTGTGCTGTTCTCCATTAATGCCCGTTTTGAAATAGGCACTCTCTTCAAGCAGTACGGAAGCATTGTTCGCTACCTGGAATCCCCTTATGGAAGGATCGTAATCACCAAGGAGGGAACCCAGCATACTTTCTGGGAATCAGGTACCCCTTTTTACTCGGAGGTTGATATCATTCACACCGAGGAAAAAGTTCACTATCCATTGAGTCAGCTGAAAAACATTCAAAAGGTGCTTCTTGTATCCGGAGGACTGGGAGAAACACTACGAGAAATATCTAAATACAAGCCTAAGAGCGTGGACTACGTGGAACTTGATCCATACTTAACCCGCGTTGCGAAAGAACTGGGTTTTATCAAGGAATCGCCCTGCCTCAGAGTTGTCAATTCGGATGGACGTCTGTTCATCAAAAATGCAACAGGCCCATACAGCGCAATCATAGTCGATCTGCCCGACCCTGATACTTTCCAGTTAAATAGGTTTTACACCAGCGAATTTTTCTCATCGTGCAGAAATATTCTGACACCAAACGGCATTCTTTCATTTAGCCTCACTTACTCCCCCAACTACCAGAGCGAACTTGAAAAGAAGAAACTTTCAATCATTTATAACACCGCGAGGCAATATTTCAAGAATGTGCTTGTGCTACCGGGCAGCGAGGCATACTTCTTATGTCGCAGCGGTCCACTGAGTAAAGACATCCCGGTTATGCTAGCTGCCAAGGGCATAAAGACATCCTACATTTCGGGCTTTTACTATGGCAACGTAACAGCGGAAAGGATAGAGGCTATTGAGAAAAGCGTGAGCTTAAAGACATTGATCAACACGGATTTCGAACCACGAGCTATGAAAGTCATCTTTCAGCAATGGTTTGTAAAGCATGGTACATCGCCTAAGTTCTTTTTGCTGGGTATCCTTATCTTCACCGGTCTTTACCTGGCATTTATGAAGAAAGAGGAGTATATTCTTTTTTCAACAGGCCTGGCCAACATGGGAACAGAGATGCTTGTGGTATTCACATTCCAGCTGATTTTCGGCTACATCTATCTCAAGATAGGGGCTATTGTAACAGCCTTCCTGCTGGGCCTTCTTCCCGGAGCTCTGGCCGGGAATCTGAGCAGCACAAAAAAATGGTATGACCTTATCCTTTCAGACCTAATGCTGCTGTGCCTCTTGCTCGCCTTTTTCGCTTGGGCCACCTTCTCTGCAAGAGCACTTCATCCTTTCTATTTTCTGGCTTACGGTTTTGTCTTCTCCTTTTTTTGTGGTTACCAGTTCCCTGCAGCAACAAGGATCATCGGTGAGGAGCGAAGTCCTGCAGCCGGCTGCTTAGCTGCTGATTTGACGGGGGCTGCTCTTGGCACCCTTGTCACAGGCACTGTGCTGATCCCGCTCTTTGGCATCCAGTGGGCAGTTATTTTTTTGATACTTGTCAAGATTTCCAGTAACATAATTTTATTGTATACAAAGAGGAGGGGAGCTTACCTGTGAGCTATTTAATGACCCGCAAAGACTTTCTAAGGTCTCTGGGGATCGGGCTCTCGGGTCTTTTTTGCGCGGCCCAGGGACTGGGGTTTTCCTTCAGCGCACGCTCAAAGGCTAAAAGCGTTAAAGGCCACATCTTTAAAAATGATGCGCCGCGGAAGCCATGGAAATGGTCAATAGAGGGATTTTATTATGCCTCAGATGGTAAAGACGTTCAATGCCAGATTTGTCCAAACCGCTGTGTGCTCTCGCCCGGCGACAGGAGTGTTTGCCGGTCTAAAGTGAATATCGGAGGAAAGCTTTACTCCCTTGCATACGGTAACCCGTGTGCAGTGCACGTTGACCCGATCGAGAAAAAGCCGCTTTATCATTTTTATCCGAATACCCCGGTCTTTTCTATTGCGACGACGGGGTGCAATTTCCGGTGCCTTAACTGTCAGAACTGGGAAATCTCTCAGAAAAGACCGGAGGATGTCCGCTTCGCTGAGTTGTTCCCCGCTGAGGTGGTGAGTGGAGCCCTTAAGACAGGGTGCCCTTCCATTGCATATACGTATTCCGAAGCCATCACATACTACGAGTACATGTATGACACTGCGAAGCTTGCCCGCAAGAAAGGCATCAGGAACGTTCTTGTCTCTAACGGTTATATTAACGAAATGCCCCTTCTTGAACTGGCCGAATACCTGGATGGAGCTAATATCAACTTGAAGTCCTTTGATGATCAGATATACCAGTGCCTGAACGGAGGGAGGCTTTTACCGGTTCTTAATACCTTTAAGACTCTTCACAAGGTTGGCGTATGGTTCGAGATGACCACACTTGTGGTTCCGACCTACATAGAAGATCCGGAGATGATCAAGGAGATGTGCAGATGGATTCTAAAGGAGCTAGGTCCTGATTATCCTCTCCATTTCTTGAGATTTTTCCCCCAGTATAAGCTAACAAGGCTCCCTCCGACACCGGTCACGACGCTTGAGCGCTTCAGGAGCATTGCCCTCAAGGAGGGGATCCACTACGTTTACATAGGCAATGTGCCCGGTCACCCCGGCTGCCACACGTACTGCCACCATTGTGGGAAGATTCTCATAGAAAGGCAGGGATATTTCTTGAAGCAATATAATATCGAGAGCGGTCACTGCAAATTCTGCCATACTCCAATACCCGGAAGGTGGGGGGCTTCAGAGAACAAATCGATCTCCAAGCTGCCACCACGCTATGGTGGAAACATCTCTATGGAAAGTAACTCTTTCCCTGTCCTCCACGCACCTGATCCACTCTCCAAGGGTTAAGGCATGGTGGATAATCAACGGAATACTATGTTCAGGGAGAAAATCATTTGAAAGCCCGTAACGGCAAGAGAGAAATGCCTTGAAAGCCCTCTGAATCGATGCCCCGTGGTTCGCCAGTCCTTTTCGCCAAGAAAATCCACGTTTGCCTGCGGCCCACCCAGGATGGTAATTGCGCCTTCCTCTGTGAGCTTTTTTGAGAGCAAGAAAAGGTTGTTCCTGCCGCTAAGTCCATCGCCCCACAAATTCGATGACGAATTTATTTGCTCAGGATTTAGTGCTGAGTAAGCATTGGATTTGAGCCCGATTTTTTAAATACGTCATAATATTTGCGCATCGAAGCACTAAGGGATGAGAAGCCAATGATTGGTCTCTGATTGCCGAAATAGTCGTCAAGGTTTTTCTTGATAAGATCCTTGGGATCATCGCGTGTCACGGCAATCACGACACACTCATAGGGAGTGTTATCCTGAATAATGGTTGCGGCAACCTGAGGCCCGTGTCAATGGTCTTTTAAAATTGAGCCATTTTCGGTCGTGAAAACTGAGCCACTTTCCTCCGTATTTTGATCTTGTTCCAACGCTTCATGAGCAGTTTTTCCCATTAATCGATA
>JAFDEF010000040.1 GCA_019310485.1 Deltaproteobacteria bacterium
CCTCTTAGATCATTACGAGTCTTTAGCAAAGACCGCATGAACCGCCGTGTACGGACCCGTATGCACGGTGGTGTGGGAGGGCGAAGGTCGTGAGGCCTTCCCCTATCCCGATTTTATCATCAGGTAGTTATTAGCGCAGAGAATAGCATTTAGCAAACAAATAGGTTGCAAATTCTACCAAAAAAGTTAAAATAAAGAGTCCGAGAATCTTCAGAAAGGCTTCCGCACTAAAATATGGCCGCGATTGCAAAAGGTGGTGAGCAGGTTCGTCAGGCTGAAAAATCCCTGGAGGAGCAGCTCGAGTTCCAGAGAAGGCTAAACAAGCTCACCAATCAAATCCACTCTGCAAAGGATACCAACGATATCCTTATCAATCTTCAGGATGAGATTTTGAGCCTTTTTGATGCGGAACGAATTACGGTTTACGTGGTTGACGGTATCAGGAAACAGATTGTCTCCAAGATGAAGACCGGTGATGAGGTTGCTGAAATCAGGGTGCCAATTGGAAACGACAGCATTTCAGGCTATTGTGCGGCATCCGGAAGGGTACTAAGCATTGCAAATGCATACGATGAAAACGAACTTAAGCGAATCAATCCCCAGCTAAAGCTTGACAGAAGCTGGGATAAAAAAACCGGTTTCAAAACCAAGCAGATTCTTGCTGCCCCCATCTCTTACAACAAGTACCTCCTGGGCGTGATCCAGCTCATAAACAAGAAAAACGGGGCACATTTTACGCCAGAGGATCAGACCTCGGTCCAGGAGATTGCCAGAGTCCTGGGTATTGCTTTTTTCAACAACCAGAAGCTGGCCCAGAGAAGAAGGCCAACTAAGTTTGACTACCTGATAGCAAATAACATCATCACTGAAAAGGACCTTGAGCAGGCTATCAGCAGGGCAAGAAAAGCGAAAAAACCTGTTGAATCCCTGCTTATGAGCGATTATCAGGTTTCCAAGCCCGATATTGGAAAATCCCTCTCCGCTTATTACAAGACCAGATTTATCCCTTACGATGAAAGGATGGTCATCCCCGGCCAGATACTGAAAAACCTCAGGCCCAACTTTCTTAAAAGCAATGTTTTCGTCCCTGTATCCCAGAGCGGGAACAAGGTCGTGGTGGCAATGGAAAATCCGGACTACTTGCCGGCAAGAGATACCATCAGGAGGTTGATCCCCGGCAAACAGTTTGAATATTGCGTTTCACTTAAAGAAGATATCTTCAAGATGATAGATCTTTTTTTCGATGTAAGAAAAAGCGATTTACTTGATGACTCGGGCAGCATTGAAGATATCCTGGGCCAGCTTGAAACAGGGGATGAGAGTTATGAGGATGAAGTTGAGAGGGTAAGCGAGGAAGATGGGGCCATTGTTCAGCTCGTCAACAAGATGATTATTGATGCTTATAACCGAAATGCCTCCGATATCCATATTGAGCCACGGCAGGGCAAGGCCAATGCGCACATCAGGTTTAGAATTGACGGTGTGTGCCAGCTCTACCAGACAATTCCATACACGTTCAAGCGGGCGGTCGTATCCCGTATCAAGATCATGTCTGACCTGGACATTTCAGAAAGACGTCTACCCCAGGACGGGAAGATCAAATTCAGGAGATACGCCCCTTTAGATATCGAACTCAGGGTGGCCACTATTCCCACCACAGGCGGCAACGAAGACGTGGTTCTGCGTCTCCTTTCCACCGGAGAGCCCATTCCTCTGGACAAGATGGGGATGAGCGAGAGGAACTACGATGCCTTTGTTAACATGATCACAAAGCCGTACGGAATCGTTCTGGTGGTGGGTCCTACCGGAAGCGGCAAAACCACAACGCTCCATGCAGCGCTACGCTATATCAATAGACCTGAGACCAAGATATGGACTGCTGAAGACCCGGTTGAAATTACTCAGGAGGGGCTCCGGCAGGTCCAGGTTCATCCAAAGATAGGATTTGATTTTGCCACTGCCATGAGGTCCTTCTTGCGGGCAGACCCCGATGTTATCATGGTAGGTGAGATGAGAGACCACGAAACGGTGTCAATGGGAATAGAGGCTTCATTGACAGGTCACCTTGTTTTCAGCACCCTTCACACGAACAGCGCCCCTGAAACTATTAGCCGGTTGCTCGACATGGGAATGGATCCCTTCAATTTTGCCGATGCACTGCTGGGTGTGCTGGCCCAAAGGCTCGTGAGGACGCTCTGCAAGGATTGTAAAGAAAAATATCATCCCGCGAGGGAGGAGTTTGACTCTTTGAAAAGAGCGTACGAAGGGGACTTTGATTTACTGGGATACAAGTATAGTGACGATTTGTTTCTCTACAGGCCCGAGGGCTGCCAAAAATGCGGGAATGTGGGTTACAGGGGTCGTACGGGAATCCATGAGCTTTTGGTAGGGACAGATGAAATCAAATCCTTGATTCAAAGCCGGGCCAAGATGGAAGAAATCAGGAAACAGGCCATAAAGGACGGTATGACCACCCTCATGCAGGACGGCATCAGGAAGACATTGCTTGGTGAAACTGACCTGATTCAGGTTAGAAAAGTTTGTATTAAATAGGCGCAATGAAGGGCTCGCTTCGTGGCAGCTTGTCGGAAAAATGGACCCATCGGAGGCTGCTGCAAAATGCCCATCTGCCTCCTAGGGATACAGCCCCGGCCGTAAAAGTCCTGCCGTTTCCTCCAAACCGAACAAAATATTCATGTTTTGGACCGCACTGCCTGCCTGCCCCTTGACGAGATTGTCGATTAGGCTCACCAATATTAATTTCCCCGTTCTTTGATCCACGTTCACACCCAGGTTGCAGAAGTTTGTTCCGCGCACGTCGGTGCTGGTCAGTGCCGTTTCAGGGCCAAAGACTCTCACAAATGGCTCGTTTTCATAATAGGAATGGTATGCTTCCAAGGCGTTATTGAGGTCTTGCCCTTCATCCAGATCAGCATAAATAGTTGAAAGAATACCACGGCATAACGGGACCACATGGGGGGTAAAAGTAATGTTTATTTTATTGCCTCTAACTAGGCTCAATTCCCTTTCTATCTCGTAGACATGCTGGTGTCCGGAGATCTTGTACGCATTCATGGCATCGTAGCGAGCAGGATAGTGAAACATGGGGGAAGGGGTTTTCCCGGCGCCTGAAACCCCGGTTTTAGCATCACAAATAATCGACTCTTCGCTAACAATGCCTGCCTTTAGGGCCGGAGCCAGTCCCAGGATACAACTCACTGCGAAACAGCCCGGATTACCCACCAGCTTGGAGTGCGCGATCTCTTTGCGGTGCAATTCTGGCAGGCCGTATACTGACTCGGATAGGAGTTCAGGGGAGGCGTGTTCTTGTGGTTTTCCTATTCGCGTGGCATAGCCCTTGTAGCTGTCAAGATCGTTGAACCGAAAATCACCGCTATAATCTATAACCTTTACCCCTTTTTTCAGCCACGCTGGAGCCAAGCTTTGCCCCACCCCGTCGGGGGTTGCAAAAAAGACTACCTGGAAGTCGTCAGGACAATTTGGATCTTCCGGGTCAATGAGGGGCAAATCGCAAAAACCCTTAAGGTGGGGATAAAGCTCGCTAATTGGTTTTCCCACATCCTGCTTGTCTATCAGGGCTGCAATTTCAGCATAAGGATGCCTCACCAGGATCTCCACTGCTCCGCATCCCCCATAACCACCGGCACCCACGATACCGACTCTCACTTTTTCCATAAGACCCATCTCCCCCCCGTTGCTTTCCGAAGTCTCATATTTAGCAAGCAGCCGCCCTTTCCCTGAAGCCTTTATATGTTAAACCTGAAATTAATGATATCTCCGTCTTTCACAATGTATTCCTTACCCTCAAGACGCACAAGCCCTCGATGCCTGGCCTCGTGGAAGGATCCATGCTTTATGAGCTCATCGAATGGGAGAACTTCCGCGCGGATAAAGCCCTTTTCCATATCTGTATGAACGGTGCCGGCAGCCATCAGGGCTGTTGAGCCGGCCTTTATGGTCCATGCCCTGACCTCCTCACCAAGAACCGTAAAAAAAGAAATAAGGTTGAGCAACTTGTATGAGCTCCTTATCACCCTGTCAAGAGCCGACTCTTCAATGTGGTAAGCATCAAGAAATTCCTCAGCCTCTTCTTTTGTCATGGATGCAATATCCATTTCCAGTCTGCCTCTTACCACAATAGTCTCTATGTTTTCAGGCATTAATTTCCACTCCGGCGTTGCCTCATCTTCATCATCATTGTTAATGACAACAAGCTCAGGCTTGGCTGAAAGGAATGTAAAACCTTTGAGTGCATGCGCTGAAGCCAGGGCGGGATCTGATCGCAGTGGCTGGCCTTTGTCAAGAAGTTCTCTTGCTGAGTTGAGCAGGGTGTATTCCTCTTTGTCAGGCTTCTTTCCTTTCTTGCTCTCCGCTTCAAGGCGCTCTATTCTTTTCTCAACCACCACCATGTCGCTCAGTATCATCTCCTCTTCAAGGCGCCAGAAATCAGCTTCGGAATCAGGTTCTATGCCGCCGGGCAACCTGAAGTTTCGCACCACGTGGATAAGGGCATCACAAACTCTGACCTGGTTCCAAGATAAATCGTCAGACTTTGAAGGACTGCCGCTGATTTCTGAAGGCAAAAGATATTCAACTTGAGCATAAGTTGATTTTTTCGGCTTGTATATTTTTGTAAGAGTATCAACCCTTTCATCGGCGACTTTCACCGTGGCAATTTTTTGGTCTCCACGAGGGCCCCTCCTCGATGAATCTTCACCCCTGGCACCTGTAAGCGCTGCAAAGATAGTGCTCTTACCCGATTGCGGCAGACCGACTATGCCAAGTTTCATGAAAGCGGGCTCCTTTGCCGAGGAAATCAGCCCCTTGAGGCTTTTCTACAATCGAGACTAGCACATCTGCCGAGGGTATGTAAATAGGCTATGAAAGAGACAAGAGCGTGCTGATCGAGTACCTCTGCTGGGGATGTTAGTCCAGAGTTTTGCCGACGCGCGTTACGGCCAGCACCATGAGAGAAAAACTTATGGCAAACAGAGCGAGGATCTGGGGCCACAAAATTTCCATCCCTGTACCCTTCAGGAATATATTTCTTATTATGACCAAGAAATATCGCAGGGGGTTGACATAGGTAATATACTGGATAATCGGCGGCATATTTGCAATGGGGAAAATAAAACCTGAGAGCAAAATGATGGGAAAGGTGAAGAAGAAAGTTGTTACCAGAGCCTGTTGCTGATTCCTGCTGATGGTTGAAATAAAAAGGCCCAGGGCAAGAAAGCAGAGCAGGTAAATCAACAGGCAGAAAAACAGAAGGATAAGGCTGCCGCGCATGGGTACGCCGAACCAGAAGACCCCAACTGTTGTTACCAGGGCAACCTGCAAAATGCCGATAAGGGCAAACGGGATTGTTTTGCCCAGAATGAATTCAATAGGTCTTATGGGGCTCACCATGATTTGCTCCATTGTGCCCAGTTCCTTTTCACGCACTACCGCCATGGCCGTGAGGTTCAGGCTGGATATCATAATTACCATGGCAATGATACCGGGAATATAGAAGTTTCTTGAGACCAGCGAGGTGTTGTACCAGACCCTGATCTCCGGGCGTACAATACCCTGAGATCCTGCGGGAATGATTTTTCTGAGAGCAGGGTTCTGATCAAGACGCATTTTGAGTCTCCTGCGATTGAATCTCTCGATTATCTGGCTCGAGTAACTCTGAACAAGTGAGGCAGTATTGGAGTTTGTGCCTGCAACAATAACCTGCACGAGCGCTGTGCGGCCGCTGCTTACCCTGGCAGCAAGATCAGGCCCAAAGTGAAGCACTGCCTTTACTTTTCCTTTGTCTATCAGTTTAGCCATTTGATCAGGGTGAGTTATTGTGGCTACGAATTTGAAGTACCCAGACGAGGAAAAGGCAAAGGCAATGTCTCTTGAAATAGACGAATTATCTTCATCATAGATAGCAATAGGAATATTCTTCAAATCAAGGTTGGCGGCGTACCCGAAGGCCACCAGTTGCATAAGAGGCGGAAGAATGATGAGGTACCTGAGCCTTAGATCTCTCAGTGCCTGAAGTATTTCTTTGAATAAAAGCACTCTGAGTCGAAGCAGTAACAATCGCATTATAGCAGCCTCTTTCTAAACCTTTTTCTAGCAAGATTAAAAATAAAAAAGGCGTAAATCATCAAGGCCAGAACTTGAGGCCACAGCACGGATAAACCGACTCCCTGGAGGAAAAGTCCTCTAAGAATTTCCACAAAATATCGAGCAGGTACAATTATGGTGATGATCTGCAGGACCACAGGCATGTTCTCAATGGGGTAAATGAATCCTGAAAGAAGAAACGAAGGCAAGAAGGCGCTCAACACTGCAATCTGGCTCGCTTGGAGTTGGCTCTTTGATATCACGGAGATGAACAATCCCCAGGAAAGGGTTCCTATCAAGAAAATCAGTGCTGTCAAGAAAAGGTAAAAGTAACTGCCCCTGAAAGGAACTCCAAAGATCAGGACTCCCGCGCCAACCACAAGCGTCAGGTCAATCAGGCCGACTGCAAGGTAGGGAAGTAGTTTGCCCAGGAGCAGTTCAAACCCGGAAATCGGTGTGGAGATAAGCTGTTCAAGTGTCCCTGTTTCTTTTTCCTTTGAAACACTCAGAGCTGTCATAAGGGAGCAGATGGCCATCATAATGACCGCCGTTAGTCCGGGTATGATGAAATTCTTGCTCTTCATTTCAGGGTTGAACCACACCCTGATGCGGCCCTCGAGCGGCATGTCGACCATTTTAAGCCCAGCGCGTCTCAGTCGTTTTTTCTGAATGGCCAGGTCGTATCCGGCAGCCACAGCTTTAAGGTAACCAAGGGCAATCGTTGTCGTATTTGAGTCCGAGCCATCAAAGATTGTCTGGACAGGCGCCCTGAGCCCTCTTTTTACCCGCGATGCAAATCCCTTTGGAATATTCAGAGCCATGAGCGCTCCACTGCGGTCCATCTGCTCTTCCATGTCGGCCTCTCTATCAAGGTAGGCAACAGCGGTGAAGTATCTGGAGTCTGTAAGCAGGTGGGTAAATTGACGGGATACTGGGGTATGATCCTGGTCGAGGATAAGGGTGGGAATACGATCTACATCAAGGCTTAAGGCGTAGCCAAACAAGAAAATCATCATGAGAGGAATGAAGAGCGCCCCAATTAGACTACGAATGTCTCTGCTCATCTGGATAAACTCTTTTTTCGTGAGTGCCTTGACTCTACGGATACTCATAGAGACTCCATGGACTGGCGGCCCACCAGGGCCACAAATACATCTTCGAGGGTAGGCTCGATTGCCTTTATCCCGCTGATTGGTATGCCGGAGGCAGAAAGTATCTGAGCCAGATACCTCTTCGCATCCAGGTCAGAGGGTAGCCTGACATGGACCACCCGACCAAAGACCGCAGCATCCAGAACATGTTTCTCATTATGGAGTATATCCACTGCGGCAAGAACGTGAGTTGTAGAGATTTCGTAAATCCTGCCGGCAAGCTTCTCTTTCTTAAGCTCATGGGGAGAGCCCGATGCAATAAGCTTTCCCTGGTTTATAAGCCCGATCCGATTACAGTATTCGGCCTCTTCCATGTAATGAGTTGTTACAAAAACGGTCACTTTTCTTTCGGCCAGGGCATAGATGAGATCCCAGAAGTTTCTCCTGGTCTTGGGATCTACGCCTGATGTGGGCTCGTCAAGAAAGATAATCGCGGGATTGTGCAGAAGGGCACAGCCAAGAGCAAGACGCTGTTTGAGTCCCCCGGGCAGTTCTCCGGTAATAGAGTTTCGCCGTTTCGTCAATCCCGTGAGGGAAAGAATGTTCTCAATGCGTTTTCTGCGCACACTGGGCCTAAGACCATAAACTCCGCCAAAAAATCTCATGTTTTCTTCCACTTTCAGATCATCATAAAGGGAGAATCTCTGGGACATGTAACCGATCCTGGCCTTTATTTGTTCGGACTGGGTGAGAATATCGAGCCCCTCAACCCTTCCCTCACCTGAGGTGGGCTTGAGCAGTCCGCAGAGCATCCTGATCGTTGTAGACTTGCCGGCTCCATTTGGCCCCAGGAAGCCGAAGATTTCCCCGGGGGGAACTTCAAGCGAAATGTGGTCCACGGCAGTGAAGTCTCCAAACTTTTTGACCACGTCTTTTAGATAGACTGCTTTATTCATATTCCTTTTGCAGCCCCTTTAGCACTCAGAAGAGACAGATAAACATCTTCCAGGCTCGGCTGAATTCTTTCCAGCTTGAGGGGGCGAATGCCTGCGAGCATCATGCCTCTCAACACAGGTTTCAAGTCAAGTTCGCGAGCCAGGGAAAAGTGAATGCCTGCTCCGAAAAGAGAAGGATTTAAAACAGCTTTCTGCCCCTGAAGGTATTTCATAGCCTTTCTCGGGTCAGAGACACTGAGGTTGTAAAGCTGTTTCTTTATCAGTTTTCTCATGGCCAGTGGTTCCATAACAAACCGTGCTTTACCTCGATCGAAGATGGCAATACGATGGCAGCGATCAGCCTCGTCAAGATAGGTCGAGGCCACCACAATGGTGACCCTGTCCCTTCTGAGTTCGTAAAGGATTTTCCAGAAATCGCGACGTGACACAGGGTCTACACCGTTAGTAGGCTCATCCAGAAACAGTATCCTCGGGGTGTGTATGAGGGCGCACATGAGGCCGAGTTTTTGTTTCATTCCTCCTGAAAGATTGCGAAAAAGCCGCCCTGCGAAAGGAGCAAGTCCTGAAAACTGCAGCAATCTCTCCATCCTCTGAGTGTAGTTCTCGGGCGGGACCTCGTAGAGATCAGCGTAGAACTTGATATTTTCCATAACCGTGAGATCATCGTATAGGCCGGCAGGCTGTGCCATGTACCCGATCATGGACTTGACGGATTCGGGATCCTTTGTCACATCCATGCCCATGATAATGGCCCTTCCGCCGGAAGGCCTCATTAGCCCGGAAAGGATTCGAAGGCACGTTGTCTTACCCGAGCCGTCAGGTCCGACCAGACCGAAGATTTCTCCTTCCTGAACAGAGAAGCTGAGATTGTCCAGCGCGGTAACCTCACCAAACTTTCTGGCCAGGTTTTCTACATCAACAACTCCCATGTTGATTACCTCAACACCACGTCAACCGGCATACCTGCTTTGAGCTCCAGGTTGGGATTGTCCAGGGTGACCTTGATACGGTAAACCAATTTGACGCGTTCTTCTTTTGTCTGGATATTCTTGGGGGTAAATTCAGCCTTGGGAGAAATATAGGTGACGCGACCGGGATAGCTCTTGCCTGGAAAGCTATCTGACAAGACCTCTGCGTTCTGTCCGAGACGAATGCGTCCCAGTTGCGTCTCGGGGACGTAAGTCTTCACCCATACCCGGCTCAGCTTTGCCAGGGTCAATACAGGGCTCCCCGCCTGGACAAACTCTCCCTGTTCCACGTCCTTGACTGTCACAAAACCGTCAAAGGGCGCATAAAGTTTGGCGCTATCCAGGTCGTCCTGCGCCATTGCGAGAAATGCTTTTGCCTGCTGGATTTGCGCCTGCAGCGCCTTCAGATCGTGTTTCATCTTTTCTATTTCTTTTCGCCTCGCTTCTACAGCAACAAGGGCAGCGTCGGAACCTGCAAGGTTTGCCCGCCCCTCAAGGACTTTCTCCCTTCGGGGCCCCGTTTTCACAAGCTTGTAGCGTTCCTCAGCGGCCTTGTACGCTGCACGCGCAGCTTTTTCTGCGGTACGCGCTGCATCGTACTGGCTTACCGGAATAATGTGGCGCTCATAAAGGGTTTTGATCCTTTGGAGATCCCTTTTGCGGTTTTCCCACTCGGTTTTTGCGCGATCACGTGCTGCAGCAGCAGCAGCGATTTCCTCTTTTCTTGACCCTGTTTTCAGGCTCAGGTACCTGGCACTTGCAGCAGAGACACCTGCTTTGGCCTTCTTGACTTCAGCATTCAAGACGGCTTCCTTGATCCGGATGGCCGTATCCAGGGAGGCCTGCCTGGCTACAAGCTCCTTGAGGCGTGCAGATGCTTGATCGCGCCTAGCCCTCAAAACATCCTGCTCCAGCTCAGCGATCAACTGCCCTTTTTTCACCTGGTCTCCCTCTTCCACATAGAGGCGTACCACATGACCAGGAAGGCGAAAACTCATGTCCACTTCAGTCACCTCAATATGGCCTGAAGCAGTTATCTCCGAGCTCGTCGGAGAATGCTGATAGTAATTGAAGTAGTAGTAGAGGCCTGCTGCCACCACAGCTAGAAGGAGCAGTAGCAATGCTTTGCGTTTTTTCATGTTTTAGCCCTCCTCGGGATGAGCAGTCAAAGTAGCCACGTAGGCAAGCAGCATGGCTTTTATTGAGGCGCGTCGACCCTTCAGGTAATTGTCCAAGTCTTGCACATTAAAGTCCAGAATTGAATCCAATAAAAGAGGACTTATAAAACTGATCGCACACATGCCGATAAGGTTTATGATAAGATGCACTGCCTCGGGAAGCTCCAGATGCAATTCTTTGGCAACACTGCTTACAAGATCAGACGGTGTCATGCCTGAGGGGAGTGATTCTCCTTCCTTCAGCTCACGGAAAGCTTCCCTGAAGCGGTGACCACCGTCCACAAATTCCCGCAAAATGATCTTCAAAAAGCCGGGGTTTTGTTGATAGTTATCTATGTAAGAGTCAACCACGTTCTTGAGCCTCGACTCCAAGGATCCTTTTTCAAGCCATGCCATGGCGACCTGTCCCAGGATTTTCCGGAAAGCCACTTTAATGACCTGCGTGTAAAGGTTTTCTTTAGAGCGAAAGTAATAATGAAGCATTGCCTTATTAATGCCTGCTGCGTCCGCTATGGCCTGCGTTCGCGCGCCGAAATACCCGTTGGTTGCAAATTCATCTGTTGCTGCTTCAAGGATGCGGCCGACAGGGGATCCACCGCCTCTTGTTTTTTCCCCGGGTTTCATCTTTCCATCTCCTATAAATGAAAGAGCCCAATTAACTAACTAGTTGGTTTGTTCAAATGGTTAATACAAGGTCTGATTCTTTTTGTCAAGCAAAAGCTACCCTTGCTCTGGCCCCTGCTTACAATTGACATAGCTCTGATTATGGACTAAAATGTTAATAATTATGGATACCTACTGAATTACGGTATCCATGGTGGCAGGCGGGCAGGGCTCGGAAACGCCAGTCAAGGGTAGTGAATGTGAAAAACAAGGGGCTTATTCCCCCGGGCAGGTTGAAGTGTTCTCCGCAGAACAATCCGAAAAAAAGGACAGCGCCGATAAGGAAAAACCCAGTATTCTCAAGCGAGTTCTTGGTTTTGGAGCACAGATTTACCCTGATAGGAGAGCGGGCAGAGACAGGAGAAGCGGCAGAGATCGCAGAGTAAAGCAGGTCCCTTTTGAAGGGCCTGATAGAAGAAGCGGAAAGGACAGGCGAAAAGCAAAGCGGCGAATAAGGAAGCTTAGAATCCCCATTTTCTTTAAACTTTCCGGTCTCTCTATCCTTTTAATATTACTCGTCATTTCTACAATCAGCCTCTCTGTTTTGCGAGAGCAAAAAAAACACTTTACGCGGCAATTACTGGACCTGGGACAGAGCATGATCAGGGTGGCAAGCAGTAATGCGGCGGATAAAATCCTCGGAGAAGAAGACCTTGCCATGAGCAAACTGGTAAATGATATTTCAAGCAATGACCAGATACTTTATGCGCTTATAACAGACCACAGAAATGTCATAAAGGCCCATACAAAGATTGACCTGGTGGGCAAGATATACAGGAAACCGACCATCAAGCGTGTTCTCAAGGAGGAAAAAGGAGTCAGGGCAAGCGCAATTTACAATGGCGAAGAGGAGTGCCTCTTTTTTGAAGCGCCTGTGATGTACCAAAAGTTGAAGATAGGCGAAGTCTACCTGGCCATCTCCAAGAGAAGGGTTCTCGAAAACCTGCGAAATGCAAAAAATTACTTCGCCCTTCTTGCTATTGTTATGGCGCTGGTAGGAGTTTTTCTGAGCCTCTTGCTGAGTGTTTATTTTTCCCACCCCATCAGGCAACTGGGAGAAATTACTTTATCTCTTGGCAAGGGGGACTTTTCGCGCAGAATTAAGGTTTCCAGAAACGATGAATTCGGAGATCTTGCCTATGCCTTTAACAGGATGGCTTCTGATCTGGAGCTGCAAGGGAAGATCAAGGATAGCTTTGGTCGATATGTAACACCGGAAATAGTGGAAATGATCCTGTCTAATCCCGATAAGCTGTGGATGAAAGGATCAATGGTTGAGGCTACGGTCCTTTTTGTAGACATAAGAAACTTTACCGCACTTTCCGAAAACAGGGATCCGGAAGTGGTGTTGAGGCTTCTAAATGATTACCTCACGCGGGTCACTGACACGGTGATCAAGTATGGAGGCCATATCAATAAGTTTGCCGGAGATGAGGCAATGGCCGTTTTTGGGGCGCCTATAGCTAAAGAACATCATGCTGAGGCAGCAGTCAAGGCTGCGCTGGAGATTCAGAGGGAGATTGCCGAACTGAACAGGCAGGAAGCTCTCAGGGATATGACCCTGCACATAGGGATCGGGATAAACTCAGGCCCCATGGTTGCAGGAAACCTTGGCTCTGAAAAAAGGATGGAGTATACCGTTATCGGCGATAATGTTAACGTTGCCTCCAGGCTCACCTCTATTGCAAGGGCAGGGGAGATTCTTATTACAAAGGAAACCTGTGATCTCATCAAAGATGATTCCATGGTGGCTCTAGAGGGAAAAGGGAAGGTGCCGGTTAAAGGGAGAAAGCGAGAAATAATGATCTATCGCGTTCTAGGCATGGAGGACACCAAAAATGTGGTGCTTAAGAAGGGGGCGATTCAGGCCTGAGTTTGCACTCGTCTTTTTCTTCCTCATAAGCGCAATTCTTGCCTCTACGCTATCATGCACAAAATTGGAGTCGGTCCTGAGGCTGAAGGTCCCTCCAGTTTCCCAAAGCGCAAAGCCAAAGAAGTCTCTGGTATTCAGGTCAAAGGATTACATTGTTTGCAGGCTTGAGAAGAGGGAGAGCGCCTCTGATCTGGCAGCAAGATTTCTTGGGGACCCGGAAAAATCATGGGTTATTGAGGAAGCCAATAAGGGTGTTCCGCTCACACCTCATAACTGGGTAGTAATCCCCCTGAGAGATGAGAAAAAAGGGGGCGTTAAGCCAGAGGGCTATCAAGTCGTTCCTATTCTTTGCTACCATGAGTTTGCTCAGAATTGTCAGTCTTCCCTTTGTACACCGGTCTCACTTTTCAAAAAGCACATGCATTATTTGAAAGAGAACGGCTACAGGGTTATTCCCATGAAGCAGCTCTTGGAATTCTTGCAGTACCGCCGCGCCATTCCGCCGAAAGCGGTGGTAATTACCATTGATGATGGATATCGTTCCGCTTTCACCACTGCCTTTCCCATCCTTAAAAAACAGGGTTTCCCTGCCACTCTTTTCCTGTACACGGATTTTATAGCATCTTCGGCTAACGCATTAACTTGGGAGCAGGTAAGAACAATGAAAAGGGCAGGATTTGAGATTGGGTCCCACACTCTTTCGCACTGCAACCTTACCGCTAAAAGGAAAGGGGAAAATGAGCAAGCCTATGTGGAGAGAATCAAGCGGGAGCTTATGCTGTCCAAGAAGGTTCTTGACGAAAAACTGGACCAAAATACTATTTACCTTGCATTCCCTTATGGTCATTACAATCCGCGAGTTGTCAGCCTGTGTGAGAAGGCCGGGTACAAAATGTGTTTTTCTGTGGGAAAAGGAGGGAACCCTTTTTTTGCAGACCCCCTTACATTGGGAAGAAGCCAGGTGCTTCAAAAAGACATGAAAAGCTTTGTTTCCATGCTTAAAACTTTTCAAGCTTTCAGTCAAAGGTAGGAGATGAAGGGCAAGATTTCCTTATTGGTATGGGTTGTTACTATGGTGGTATTGCTGAGTGGTTGCGCATCCATCAGGGAGAAGCCTTCCCCCGGACTTTTCAAGTCACCGGAGGATAGGTATGTCGAGCAATGCCTGGCGAAAGCGAAAACCTATGAAGAAAAGGGTGATTTGATCGAGGCTTTGAAAAACTACAAAATCGCCTTAACGGTCCGTCCCTCCAGTAAGGAGGCTATCAAAGGAAAAAATAGAATCGAGGCAGAGTTGCACAAGAGGGCAAAAGAACACTACGAAGCAGGGCTTAAACTAAAGAAGCAGGGTAAGTACGGGCCTGCGCGCAAGGAGTTTCTCATGGCACTGAGCTTGCGCCCTGATTATCCGGAGATAACAAGAATTCTTACCCAGAGAAAAAGGATTGCCTTTAAGCGATACATAGTCCACAAAGCAAGGCCGGGGGACAGCCTTTCAAAGCTTGCAAAGCTTTACTATGGGGATATGGAGAAGTTTCCGCTGATAGCCAGGTACAATGGCCTCAGCGATGCTACCAAAATCAGGGTAGGGCAGGAGATTAAAATCCCGGAGATAGAAGGCCTGCCGTTTCTTGTTAAGGAGAAGACCGTCAGCATGGAGCCCGAAGTGCCCGAAGATATATATGGATGGGGGCCTCTGTCCGAAGAAAGGCAGGAATGGGGCTACCTGAAAGAACAAGACACTGAAGCCCAGATTGCTGTTTACAGGGAGCGGGGCATAGAGCTTTACAAAGAAAAAAGGTTCCAGGAGGCTATCTCGGAGTTGAATAAGGTCTTGGGAGTGCTTCCAGATGATCCGGCCGCGCTTGAGTACAGTTTCAAATCCTGCTACGGAATAGCCATGGCCCTTTTTGAAAAGAAAGATTACCTTCGGGCCAGGGACCGGTTTGAAGCCTCACTGAAGTACAAAAAAGAATGCGAGGAGTGCCATGCCTACATAAGGAAGAGTGAGGAACTTTACAAGCAAGCGCACTATCGGAAGGGAATACAATATTACGACAGGCAAGAACTGGAAAAGGCAATTGAAGAATGGGAACTGGTCAGGGAGCTTGATCCTGACTACAAGAGGGTGAACTACTATATCAACAGGGCCAGAAAGATAAAACAAAAGCTGGATGAGTTAAGAAAAGAATTAAAGGAAGGGAAGAAAGGCACGTGAAAAGCTCAGCGTTTTCTTAACAAAACGTAGAGAGCCCCTGTACCCCCGTCGTAAGGCCTTGCGCTTGCGAAGGCGAGGACAACTTTCCTGACAGCTCCGCTGCCCAGCCACAGGGGCAATCCTTCCTTAATGACGGGGAAACTGTCCGGTGAGTTGAGGCCCCGGCCGTGAACAACCAGTACGCAGCGCAAGCCCATCCTGTGGCTGCGCAAGAGGAACTCCTGCACTAATTCTTTAGCCTCGTGCCTCGTAAGTCCATGAAGATCTATGAAATCCTGTACCGGGAATTCACCCTTTTTTAGTCGTTTCATGAGCTTTGGGCTAAATCCCTTCACACACCCTTCGATGTACTCGTCACTGAACGTGATATCCATTTCAATGGAGCCTTTTAAAAGGCCGTGAAGATAAGCCCTTGCCTTTTCAGCCTGGTTTGGTGCAGGATGCGAAGGCTTGGGAGTCATCCCCGGGTTACGAGAAACCCTGCTTTTCTCCTTTGAAAGGGGAACGACATCTGAGAAAGCCTCCTGAAAGTAAAGGTCCTCATGGGGGCTGGAATCTTTTCGTTCTCGAGACTGTTGCTCTTTTTCAAGGAGTTGTTTCTGATGCTCCAGTTTGCGGCGGAGGTGCTTGAAAGCCGGGTTGAAAAGCTCTTTCTCTTTCGTTTTCATGCCTCTCAAATGGAAAATCAGGCTGTTGATCGTTTTGTTTGTTGAATAGTTAACCCAAAATTGATTATAACACAAAAAAGAATCACGATAACAGAACGGAATTTTTGTGGGAAGCTGAAGAAACACAGGGCATTGTTCTAAACAAATATATGCTTAGTGGTGGATGTAGAATGGCGAGGATAGATG
The DNA here is from genome assembly GCA_019310485.1 of Deltaproteobacteria bacterium. GTDB lineage: Bacteria > Desulfobacterota > DSM-4660 > Desulfatiglandales > HGW-15 > JAFDEF01. The sequence goes on from JAFDEF010000040.1 coordinate 15,925, forward strand.
ACTATAAAGAAGCCCTAAGACTCGCAAGAGGGTTTCTGGCCGAAAAAAACCCGGACCTTGTGGCGAGTTTTTCAGGATCAACAATCCAGAGAAATGCTAAAGGCGACACCTCACTTTCTCTCCGATTCTTGAACCGGGATATTGTAATTTCATGGCCCCAACTGCTCTTACGCGAAAAACAAAGCAGGGAACAATTGCCGGTACAGGAGCAAATCCTGCTTCTTCATTACCTGCAGGGCGCATGGTCAGCAAGTGGCCCCGGGCCCGAGGGCGAGTGGATCGCCTTTCAGGAGGTGCCGGATGGAAGATTCTACCTGGATGCCTTCAACAGAAGGGCGAAAAACCCCATGGTGAAGGCATTCGGAGAGGAGCCAGAACGAATTGTGTCTCTTGCCGCGCAGGCCTTTGGCGGTGTCTCATTTGACCACGGAGATTTTTCGGTTCTAATACAGGCTCTGCCGCTGATCCCTGTTGTGCTGGTTCTTTGGAAAGGAGACGAGGAGTTTCCACCCGAGGGGAACATCTTGTTTGACAGGAGCGTTCCAAAAATCCTTTCTGCCGAAGATATTGCGTGGCTTTCAGGCATGGTAGTTTACCCCCTGATAGGTATGGCAAGGGGGGATGGTCCTTAAGATGGGGACCCTCTGAGAGTGCTGAACGAGTGAATGGGTATCAAGAACTTTTTAAGAGACGCACTAAGAAGCAGAACGCCTTGGGGCAGCAAAAGCCAATGATAGGAGAATGAGCTCATGAATGAAGAAAGACCGCTTGTCGGTGTGGTAATGGGCAGCAATTCAGACAGGGAAGTTATGGAGGGGTGCACGGAGGTTTTGGAAAAGCTCTCAATTCCCTTTGAAATGAAGGTGATATCAGCGCATAGGCTACCTGGAAAAGCCAGAGAATATGCTGAAACTGCCGGCACTCGAGGCCTGAAGGTACTCATTGCTGGAGCGGGCTGGGCAGCGCACCTGGCCGGGTTTCTTGCATCCCATACTCTTTTGCCGGTCATAGGGGTGCCCATAGATTCTTCCCCGTTAAAAGGTCTTGATGCCCTGCTTTCCACTGTCCAGATGCCTCCGGGAGTGCCTGTTGCAACGGTTGCCCTGGGTGCAGGTGGAGCCAGGAACGCGGCTCTACTGGCGGCGCAGATTCTTAGCATCCGCTATCAGGACATTGCGGACAGGCTGAAAGAGTACCGTGAGAACATGGCAAAGAATGCGGCACGGCAAATATGAAGTTTGACTCCCCTGGAAGCAGGAGACAGGCCCTTCGGGTTAAGACAGGAAAGGGCATGCATGAAGCACTGCTCAAAGCAAGAGAGGTTATTCTCTCAGGAGGCATAGCGGCAATACCGACTGAGTCCTTTTATGCGCTGGCAGCCAATGCAATGGATGCCGCGGCAGTAAAGCGGTTAATTGATTTAAAAAGGAGAAGTGAAGGGCATCCGATCCTCCTGCTCATCTCCTCGGCAGATGAACTGCCCAACTACGTAGCAGGCATACCCGGGCAAGCAAAGTGCCTTATTGAGCGGTTTTGGCCCGGGGGTCTCACCATGGTTTTTGAGGCAGGAGCCAACATCAGTCCTTTGCTTACCGGAAATACAGGAAAAATCGGCATTCGTGTTTCAGGGCACCCTGTTGCGAGAGAGGTGGCACGCCTGGCGGGCGTTCCAATCACGGGTACAAGCGCAAATATCTCAGGTAAGCCCCCGTGCCTGAATGCGGAAGAGGTTTCTGAGCTCCTGGGTGGTGGTGTGGATCTCATCGTGGATGGCGGCCAGACCCCCGGCGGCAAGGGATCAACCATTTTGGATGTCACGCTTCATCCGCCCCGGATTCTGAGAGAAGGTATGATTGAAAAAGAGAAGCTTGAATCTTGCCTTTCTAATTCCCTTCCCAGCGGTTAAAAAGTTCGTGGGGTATTTCAAAGTAGTCGAATACCTTTCCTATGGTCTGGAGGATGATTTCATCAACGGTCTTTGGCCAGTGATAAAAGGAGGGAATGGGCGGGAGGATCAAGGCACCCATCTCTGCTGCCATGGTCATAAGTCTTAAATGCCCCTGGTGAAGAGGCGTTTCCCTCACTACAAGAGCGAGCTTGCGTTTCTCTTTCAAGGTCACATCTGCAGCCCTGACAAGCAGGCTATTCGTATAAGAATTGGCGATGCCGGACAGGCTCTTTATTGTGCATGGGATGACAATCATACCTTCAGTCAGGAAAGATCCACTCGAAAGAGCTGCGCCCATATCGCTGTTATCGTAGGCCCGGGTTGCCATGTTTTTCACCTCAGAGACTTCGTAGTCGGTCTCAATTTCAATATTTTTTTTACCAGCCTCTGTTATCACGAGATGAATTTCGTAGCCTTTCTCTTTAAGCAGCTCGAGCATCCTGACTCCGTAAATGACGCCGCTTGCCCCTGAAATTCCCACAATGATTCGCCTGGGATGTTGATTCATCTCTGTTTCTCCTCCTGTTTGCTTTGATCAATCCCTCCCTACTCCTTGTCCCACTCCGCTTTCAATCACGAGCCTAAACACTCTGCTATCCTGCCAAAATAGATCGGCCCGCCACCACCCTCATGATCTGGTTTGTTCCTGTGTAGATCTGTACCAGCTTAGCATCACGCATCATTCTCTCTACGGGAAAATCCTTCATGTATCCATATCCTCCCATTACCTGCACCGCATCTGTTGTGACGCGCATTGCAGTATCTGATGCAAGGCACTTGGCCATTGCGCAGAATTTTGGAATCTCTCTTGCCCTTCCTGCATCAATATGCCTTGCAGCCTGATAAGTGAGGAGGCGGGCGGCTTCAGTTGCTGCCACCATGTCGGCCACCATGAACTGGATGGCCTGAAGCTGGGAAATGGGCCTTCCAAATTGTATTCTCTGCTTTGCGTAGGCCACGGCCTCGTCAATTGCTCCCTGGGCAAGGCCCACTGCCTGAGAGGCTGCAAACACTCTGCTGCTGTCGAGCACCTTCATCATGTTGAAAAACCCCTCTCCTTCCTCCCCGATCCTGTTTTCCTCGGGAACCTTAAGGTTCTCAAAGATGAGCTCTGAATTAATTGATCCGCGCATGCCCATTTTGTTTTCGTTCTTGCCGTAGCTCAGGCCTTCCATCCCCTTTTCCAGCACAAAAACACTCATGCCCTTGGCCTTTTTTTCAGGGTCAGTGTACGCATAAACACTGAGATAATCCGCAATGCTTCCATGGGTTATGAAGCATTTCTGTCCGTTCAAGACATATACCTTCCCTTTTTTCGTCGCCCTTGTCCTCATGGAAAGAATATCAGATCCCGCATCCGGTTCTGTGCCTGCAAAGCCACCTAAGGCCCCCTTTGCCAGAGGCGGAAGGAATTTCCCTTTTTGTTCTTCATTGCCTGCATACAGGATCGGCAGCACTCCGTCAGCCTGCGCTATCAAGATCAGCGCCGAACTGGCACAAACCTTAGCTATCTCCTCTATGATCATTGAAAACAACAGATACGTGATGCCTATACCGCCGTATTTTTCAGAAACGAGAGGAGCAAGGATTCCGTTTTCAGCAAATACCTTCACCGCATACCACGGAAATTCTGCGTTCTCATCTATTTCCGCTGCTCTAGGTTTGAGTTCCTTGCGGGCAATGTTTTTGACTGTTTCAAGAATCATTTTCTGCTGTTCGTCAAGTTGAATCATGATATGTGTCCTCCATGAGCTTCTATCTCGGGCCGTGTCTCTGCCTCTGAGGCCAGGGGCCTCCTCGAAACGTGCTGATCGGTCCATGCCTCTTTCTATATGAAAACCCCACAATGACAAAAGATTTTTCCGAATACAAGGGAATTTTCCGACCATAATGAGCAGGAAAATCCCCACATACCAGTTGGGAACGGCTGTTTACCCTGTAAGAATGCCCCGTTCGGGAGCACGGGGATGGTAAATAAAGTTTTTTTCCGCTTTTTCGCACCGGGTTCAATTCCCCGTGCGAAATTCCACAGGGTTTACTCTAAACAGCGATTGAGCAGCTTTTACTCCCTTTTCTTGACAAAAGCATGTAAGCCCTTAGCTGGTGGCAGGTGAAAGCACTGATAATTTTTTCTTGACAGGAATTCGTTTGTCTTATATAGAAACGAATTGTTCTCTCTAGAGAAAAACGGGTGGTCTAATTGCAATGGTTGATTTCAAAAAAGTCCCGGCAGTGGATAAGTGCTTTGCTATCTTAGAGCTTATTTCTCAATCAGATAAGCGCCTGGGAATCACAGAAATATCAAGAAAGCTTGGATACCATAGAAGCACCGTGTTTAACCTGCTCTATACCCTTGAAGAGCTGGGCGTACTGGAGCATGACGGAGACAGCAAGTTCAGTTTCGGATCGAAGCTTTACATGCTGGGAAAAGCCGCCGGCAACGGCTCAATGTTGATTCGAGCAGTGCGGCCGAGTTTGGAGGAAATTAGCTTTAAGACAGGGCTGTCGGTTTTTCTTGGAATTCGTGCCGGGCTGAGGGCTGTGATAGTTGACAAGGTTGACTCGCCATTTGATATCAAAGTTTCTTCAGAGATCGGGATGAGAATCCCCCTGCTTGCCGGGGCAGGGGGCAAGGTGTTGATGTCGCAGCTTCCTGATGCCGAAATCGATAAAATACTGTCTCAAGAAAAGCTAAGAAAGTTTACTGCATTTTCCTGCACCAACAAAAACAAATACAAAGACATGCTCAAAAGAGCCAGGGAGGAAGGGTTTGCTTTTGATGATGAAGAATATATTGAAGGGATCAGGGCTTTGGCTGTGCCGCTATTTTTGGGAAGGGATGATTTGCAGGCTGCAATCTGGGTGGTCGGGCTGAAAAGCCAGATCAAGGATGAGATGGTGGAGCCGTACAAGGCGATTATTCAAAATGCAGCCAAGAAGGTGGAAGATCATTTCCCCGGGCAGTAATTTTGCGCACTGTAATACTGAAAGCAAGCACGGAACACCAGCTTCTTTGAGGCTGCTCAGTAACGGAAGGAGGCATGAAAATGGGAGAGGTTAGAAAAATCAGGACGGCGTGCCGGAGCTGTCATGGGGGATGTGGTGTTATCGCCCATGTGAAAGACGGCAAGGTGATCAAGGTAGAAGGAGACCCGGACTCGCCTTACAGCCGAGGGACTATGTGCTCAAAGGGGCTGGCCATCACCCAGCTCGCATACCATCCCGACAGGATTCTTCATCCTATGAAGAAGGTTGACGGCAGGTGGGTTAGGATTACATGGGATGAAGCTCTTGATACCATAGCAACAAAATTCCAGGCCATCATTGAGGAATATGGACCTGAATACATAGTGGTGGGGCAGGGTACCGGGAGGGATTACGAGAGCCACCTTTACAGGTTCGCCAACCTCCTTGGCACTCCCAACGTGCTCACTGCAGGGCACATGTGTTACGTGTCGCGCGTATCCACATCCCTTATCACTTGTGGGAACCTGCCTGTCGCTGACTATAACGGTGGTCCCAAATTGATTGTCATGTGGGCCTGTAATCCTTTGTGGACCAATCCTGATGAGTACCGGGCCGAGTGGTTTGCCAGGGCATTCAAGCAGGGAGCGAAGCTGATCAGCATTGATCCCCGTAAATCCTACTATGCGGGAAGGGCAGATCTCTGGCTTCAAATCCGCCCCGGGACAGATGCTGCACTGGCCTTTGCCTGGCACTACGTGATTATTGAGGAAGAGCTTTATGACAAGGATTTCGTAAAAAATCATGTTCACGGCTGGGATGCCTTCAAAGAGCGGGTTAAAGATTATCCTCCGGATAAGGTACAGGACATCACCTGGGTTAACAAGGAGTTGATCCGGGAGTCGGCAAGGATGTATGCCCGGACAAAGCCGGCTGCCATTCACTGGGGCGTGCCCACAGAGCAAACAAACAACTGTACTGACTTCACGCGAACCGCCATAGGGTTGATGGCTGTAACTGGAAACCTGGATGTGCCGGGCGGGAATGCATTGTTCGTGAACCCACCTACCAGAACCGTTGCAGAGTTTGCCCGTCATAAAGACCTCTCAAAGGAAGCCCGCGCAAAAAGGCTGGGAGGAGAGGAGTTCAAACTGGGCGCAAGAGTGGCATTTATTAATCCTAAGAAGGCATGGGATTCAATTCTCTATGGCGAACCCTACCAGCTTAAGGCAGGCCTTCTTTGTGGAACAAACCCGGTTGTATCCAGGGCCAATGCCAGGGAGGCCTACGAGGCTCTTAAGAAGCTTGAGTTCCTGGTGGTTATTGATTTCTTCCTGACACCAACCGCCGAGCTGGCAGACATTTTCCTGCCCGCGGGTACGTGGCTGGAGCAAAACCACGTTGCCGACAACTGGAAGAGGCACGGCTATGTCTTTGCCCGCCAGAAATGTGTTGAGATTGGCGAGGCGTGGCAGGACCATAAGATCTTCCTGGAGCTTGGAAAACGAATGGGGCAGGAGTGGTGGGACACTGTGGAAGATGCCCTGGATTACCTGCTCGAGCCTTCTGGCTTAACGTGGGAGGAGTTTAAGAAAAAAGGCTACCTTCAAGGAGAAAATGTCTACTACAAGTACAAGGAGAGGGGCTTTTCAACACCGACGAGGAAAGTGGAACTGTATTCAACCATTCTTGAAAAATGGGGGCGTGATCCTTTGCCCAAGTACGTAGAGATTCCTGAAAGTCCCGTTTCCAAGCCCGAACTTGCAAAGGAGTACCCCTATATTTTCAACCCTGGACTCAGAACACCAAACTTTTTCCATTCTGCCAACAGGATGATTCCATGGCTGAGGGAGATAAGGCCTGACCCTATTGCGGAAATCCACCCGGAAACTGCAAAAAAGCATGGCATTAGGGACGGACAGTGGATTTACATTGAGTCCCCCAGGGGGCGTATCAAGCAAAGAGCCAAGCTGTTCGACGGCATTGATCCACGCATTGTTACCGCAGAGCACGGGTGGTGGTTCCCGGAGATAAAGGACCCTGAACACGGCTGGGATATCTCAAATGCCAACATCCTGACTGACAACGCTTTTGAAACATGTGACCCCAACATGGGTTCCACCAATTTGAGAGCGTGTTTGTGCAGGATATCTCCCTGTGAAGATGAAGAATAGGAGGAAAGAGATGAGTAAGATAGCGCTAAAATTCTTTTGGGAAGATTGTTCCGGATGTCATACCTGCGAAGTGGCGTGCAAACAGGAACATGAACTTGGTGTTGGTCCGAGAATTGTAAGAGTTCTTGAGAGGTCCCCGATTTTTATGCCGCTGTTCTGTCACCACTGTGATGATCCCCCGTGTGCCAAGGCCTGCCCGGAAGACGCCATCACAAAAGATCCGGAGACGGGCGTCGTTCTGCATGACAGGGATAAGTGTACGGGTTGCAGTGCTGTGCCGGGCAAATCCGGACCCGAAAAACAGGAGACCTCCCCATGTAAGATGGAATGCCCCGCACACATTGATGTGCAGGGATATGTGAACCTCGCGGCAAAAAGTAAGTTTCAGGAGGCACTGGAACTTATCAAGGAGTCGAACCCCTTCCCTTCAATATGTGGGAGGGTGTGTCACCATCCGTGTGAGTCCAAGTGCAACAGGGATGACATTGATGCCCCTGTAGCCATTCACTGCATTGAACGTTTTATCGGTGATCTGGATTTAAGCTCCAAGAAGCGCTACGTGCCCGAAATCAAGGACAGGAAAGAAGACAAGGTGGCCATTTTCGGCTCTGGCCCTGCCGGTCTTTCCTGTGCGTACTATCTTGCCAAAGAAGGGTACCAGGTCACTGTTTTTGAAAAAGCTTCTTATCTGGGGGGAATGCTTGTAAGTGGGATACCCCCCTATCGCTTGCCCCGGGAGATTGTAGAGGCTGAAATCAATCTGATCCGCGACATGGGGGTGACAATGAAAACAGGGGTTGAGATCGGCAAGGATCTTACTGTAAGTCAGTTGCGCAAGGATGGATTTAAAGCTTTTTTCTTTGCTATCGGTACGCAGGAATGCGTTGAGCTGGGTATTGAGGGTGAAGATTTGGATGGGGTTTACTCTGGACTTGACTTCCTCAAGAAAGTCAACCTCGGAGAGCAGGTTTCCCTGGGCGAAAATGTAGCCGTGATCGGTGGAGGCAATGCCGCTATGGACGCGGTAAGGTCGGCTCGCAGGCTTGGAGCGCAGAACGCCTTTATCATTTACCGCCGGGGGCTTGAGGAAATGCCTTCAAGGCCCGAGGAAATTGAAGAATGCCAGGAAGAAGGGATCTCCATCAAAACACTCACACAACCCGTTCGGTTCATAGGCGAAAACGGTAAACTAAAAGCTATAGAGTGTATAAAAATGAAGCTTGGAGAGGAGCTGGATGAGAGCGGGAGACGGAAGCCGGAACCTGTTGCCGGGTCAGAATTTACCATTGATGTTGACAACGTTGTCTTAGCGTTGGGGCAAGAGGCTGATTGGAGTTGCCTTACCCCTGAGTGTGCCTGCACTGTGAGCGAGTGGGGAACCCTCAACGTGGACCCGCTGACCCTCCAGAGTGAAGACAAGGATATCTTTGCGGGAGGAGATGCGGTGAGAGGCCCCAGGAGCGTGGTGGAAGCCATCGCTGACGGGAGACAGGCCGCCATATCGATCAGCCGGTTTGCAAAGGGAATGAACCTTCACATAGGCAGGGATCTCAAGATGAGGACAATCACGGGTCCTCAAAAAGAAGTGTATAACAAAATTGAGCGCGCCCAAATGCCAAGGCTGGCTCCCGAAGAACGCATAAAGAGCTTTGATGAGGTTCAGAAAGGGTTTACTCAAGAAACAGTCATTGAGGAGGCAAGAAGGTGTATCTCGTGTGGCAGCTGTTGCGTCCAGGCCTGCCCATACGGCGTGATGCAGTTCAACCATGATACCTTGAAAGCAGTGAAGTGCGATCTGTGCGTTGATAGAAGGGCAAACAATGGCGCGCCAGCATGCTTTTCGGTATGCCCAACCGGGTGCATTGTTTGGGGAGACCCGGAGCAGTTCCCCAATAAGGGTTTTTCAACCCTGAAAACTGGCGTTTCCTAGCATACATAGATGCATACTTGGAAAGACCCTGAAACAGGCCTTGAGTGGCAGGTTGAATCTCCAGGCACAATGAGCTGGCAGAAAGCGCTTGAATATGCCGGCTCTCTTTTCCTTGGTGGAAAAAATGACTGGCGTCTTCCCTCGGCAATGGAGCTTGAAACGCTTATGGATAGAAAAGCGCTCTACGCCGAGTTGCGACCTGTTATGCGAGAAGATGTTCCGTTCAGAGACAAGCTGAGCTACTGGTCTTCCACTACTTTTGAGAAGAACACAAGGAATGCATGGGTGGTCATGTTTGAGGGTGGTTATGTGCTCAGCTATCCCAAGACAAACAAGTACCATGTACGCTGCGCCCGCGGCTAGCTCACAAAACCGCCTACACATGCTCCCAAGGGCAACTGTTCAAATACCTCCACTATCGGTTCCTTTCCGCATACTGGGGCCCCTCTACCTCTGCAAGGGTTGGAGCGGACATTCTGGAACATCTTGTCTATGTCCCGGGGCTGGTGGCCGTGCACAAGCCAGCCATCGCCAAGCTCTGCAGCAAGTTGCATGGAGCGCTTGGAGTCACCACCTATCCATATTGGTGGTGTGGGTTCTTGAAAGGGTTTGGGCGTTATCTCCGCATCGTGAACCCGGTAGTATTTCCCTTCAAAGCTCACTCGTGGCTCTGTCTACAAAGACCTGATGATCTTCACCGCTTCTCTCTCCCTTTCCAATCGTCCCTTGTGATCTTCCCAGGGGAAATCGAAGGCTCTGAATTCCCGCTCAAACCAGCCGGCCCCGACCGTCAGGTCCATCCTGCCTCCTGAGAACAGGTCAAGAGTCGCCGCCATCTTGGCGAGCAGGCCCGGGCCACGAAAGGTAGTAACCAGCACCATGTGGCTTACCTTTATCTTGCTCGTTGCCCCGGCCACGCAAGTCATGGCCGTCCATGCCTCATGAATGCCGTACTCCTGCTCCTCTTCACTGAAGGGTGCTCCAAAGGGATAGATCATGTGGTCATCACAGGTTACAAAGTCATAGCCAACTTCTTCGGCCCGCAAAGCCATCTTGGTGAACTCTTCGGGTGGAACAGGGGGGATAAAAAAGCCTAGTTCCAAGCTCATGCTCTTCCTCCTTTCTTACTGCAGCTTCAAGAAGTCTGTTACCCGAGCGCTATTCTTGACGCTCTAAGGCGAAAACTACGGAATTGGTGCTGTCAGGGCACTGAAGTTCCTGGATCGTGTTGATCCAGTCCCCCTCATCTGTCTTACGGCAATAGGCGGTAAGATAGGGGATCATTGCGCTCAGGGCATGAAGGCAGATGGTTTTGGGCTCTCCCGCCTCAATCAATCCTGCATCCTTGAGAAAAAAATGGTCTCCAATTTTGTATCCTACCGGACATTCCCCCTTGATAGACTTGACGGTGCATTTGACATTGTACATATGATCCTCCTCCTCATCAGGTTTGGTTTACCGGCTGGCTGACAATTACTCCACAAGGCAAAGGGATTATAGCGGATAGGTGAAAAGATTCAAACATAAAAGCTGAAAAGAAATGTGGTGGCCTGTGGTTCTACCAACAGCCGGGAGTTCCCATTTAAATCCGGGGGTTTCGAACACCGTGACCGTAAATCCGCCGTCTAATTAGCACATCGTTAATGAAATCAGTGCGTTTTGGAAATTGGCTGATCACCAGGAAGGTATTAGATGCAAAGCGCCGAAGAGCGAGGATATAATAGCTTGAGGTTTTAAGTGTGAGATTTGAGGTAAAAAACAGAAACATTATCTCACACCCCACTACTGTCATGTGAATCGTCTAATGTCGGATACAGTTTGGCCAGTTTTATCCTTGCATCCTCAGTTGTGAACTGCCAATTGACCTTGGCACCCTTGTTGTTTCTAGATTCTTGCCAAGCTGACGACTCACTGCTGAC
>JAFDEF010000015.1 GCA_019310485.1 Deltaproteobacteria bacterium
TTGAGTCACCACGGGGAAAAATCAGGCAAAAGTGCCGGCTCTTTGATGGAATTGACCCCAGGGTTGTGCACGTTGAGCATGGCTGGTGGTTTCCCGAAGAGGACGGTGCGGAACGCTCGCTTCACGGAGTATGGAAGTCGAATTGTAACGTGCTTACCGATGATGACCCTGCAATTTGTAACTCCATTAGCGGTGGCTGGCCTCTTCGTGGATTCCTGTGCAAGGTCTATAAAGCTTGAAGGCAGCAAGGAAGCAATACTCGTTCTCTTTTTCCTGTAGTCCCCAGGCATTAACTGGGGGGGGTCATTCACCAGATTTGGCTCCCCCAATGGAAATGCAAGTGAGCTGTTTGACGTATCACTGTTAGTTTAGCGCGGAGGAATTAAGTGAGATGGACCGAAGAAAGGTGCCGAAAACAAACCGTTATTTTCTCAAGAAACTGGAGACAATGTCTGTAGATGAAGTGAAGAAACTCCAGTTTGAGAAAACAAAGGAAACATTAGAGAGGGCTTATTATAAAAGCAAATTCTACCGTGAAATGTTTGACAGAGCTAGAGTGACTCCAGACAAGTTCAAGAAGCTCGAAGACATTTCCAGATTTCCCTTTATCGATAAGCAAGACCTGGTGAGGGATCAAGAAGAAAATCCTCCCTTTGGAACAAGGCTTTGTGTACCGCCTGGAAAAATCCGGCGTATTAACATAACAAGCGGCACTTCTGGAATGGGCCAGGAAGTTCACTGCCATGACGAAAAGGCCATCTGGGCTGCAAATGCTTCAACAGCATCCCATTTTGCTGCAATCGGCCTGAAAAAAGGAGACATATCCGCGGTCCTGTATCCCCTGGCAACCATGACAGGTGGAATGCTCTCTTACGAAGGCCTCAGAATCTTTGGCGCCACTCCCCTGCCACTGGCTGTTTTTAACACCAACCAGAGAATCGACATGATGAGAAGATTTAGTGTGCATCATATCCTTACCACGCCTGCTTATCTCACCCGAATAACCACTACCTGCCTTGAACGCGGCCTTGACCTTAAAAAGGAGTTTCCTCGCCTAAAAGGGATTACGCTTTCAACCGAGCCGTTTTCAGTTTCCTGGGCTCTTAAAATGGAGGAAATGTGGGAAACGACAATCCATGATATTTACGGCTCAACACAATTGAATCTTAACTATGCCATCACTTGCAAGTATGGTGCTGTTCCCGACGGAGAATTTGGTTCCTACCACCTGGCTGATCATTTTGCGCTTGTGGAGGTGCTTGATAAAGAGACCAATAAGCAGGTGAAATATGGTGAGTGGGGAGAACCTGTGATAACCACCTTTTCCAGGGAAGCCATGCCACTCATTCGCTTTAGGTCAAACGATCGCGTCAGATTGCTTCCACCCAAAACCTGTGGATGCGGAAGAGTGGGGGCTACCTGGGAGGTGGGGACAATTTCAAGATACGATGACATGATCAAGATTAAGGCCACCAATGTTTGGCCCCAGACAGTAGATGAAGCTGTGTTTAGTTTCGATGAAATCGAAGAATACAGCGGCAGGGTCTTCATTACAAACTCAGGCCAGGAAGTAGCTCTTCTAAACATCGAATTCAAGAAAATACCCCTGGATCAAGACAAGAAATCGGCCATTCTCAGCAGGCTCGCCGACAAGATAAAAGAGATGACCCATGTGAGCATGAAACTTGAAGAGGTGCCCCACGGAACCCTCCCTCGCTTTGAATACAAGGCAAGGCGCTGGACCGACGAAAGGGTAGAGGGCTTGGAGAGGGTAAAATACGTTGAAAAATAAAAAATCTTGATCCCCCGAGTCTTATCGCTTTTTTAGTCCTTCACGGTTTTCCGTGGACATGATCAAACACAAAGGTTACAGAATTGCCGCAGCAGAAATAGAAAGAGTGCTTCAGGAGCACCATGCAGTGGTGGCAGCGTGTGTGGTGGGAGTTCCTGATGAGACGGTAGGTGAAAGAGTTAAGGCGTTCGTGGTGCTGAAACAGGATATCAGGGGAATCAGCAGTTATGAACTGACGAGATGGTGCAGGGAGAGACTAGCTTCTGATAAGGTCCCGCACTACATAGAGTTTAGAGATATGCTACCCAAATCCAAGGTGGGCAAGATCCTTCGAAGAGAGATGCGAGCCGAGGAACAGAGAAAATTGATCTCCCAGCGGCTTTGAAGTCTTACCGTAGAGCAATACGACCCTGAGTCAATACAAAGACCAGACGTGAGGAATACCTTCCTAAGTGTGTATCTCTGCTAGAGGCTTGACGCAAGGGGATAAGTATCGTGGAATGGCGCAAAAATGGAAACAATCACGGTCAAGGTTCGCACCATACTGTCTATTAAGAAGATCCTGGGCAAAGGCGAAATCCAAGTGAACATTCCGGCGGGAAGCACTTTGCAGGATCTGCTCAAAGAAATGGTGCATACCTGGGGAGATAAGCTGGCATCCGAGCTATTTGATAAGGATCGTACTAAAACACTTCCCTATATTCGACTTATTATTAACGGGAGAGATATTGAATTCCTCAACGGCACGAAGACCGTTCTAAATAACGGGGATGAGGTCTTAATACTTCCTCCTGTTGGTGGCGGCTGAACAGCGGCAGTGTCAAAAGGAGCGCTATGGCATGGGGCTGTAGCAAACATGAGTCTTGAATTTGTTTTGAAGGTTTCATAAAAAGGGTTTTGGCTGACAGCTCGAAAGCTAAAACTGGGCTTTGGCCAAAATTTCAGGAAATATTTGATAGATAGGGAGGAGCGATATGTACAAAGGAGGATATACTGGAAAGATCTTGAGGGTCAATCTTACTGATCAAACTGCAAAGGAAGAACAATTACCCGTGGATACCGCAAGGGATTTTATCGGGGGAGCAGGATTTGGAATCAAGTACCTCTACGACGAGGTGCCCGCAGGCACGGACCCCCTTGGACCTGATAACAAGCTTATCTTTGCCCCCGGCCCTTTTTCAGGCACCACCATACCCTGCGCAAGCCGAATGGCCGTTACCGGCAAATCCCCGCTAACAGGCGCAGTGGGGATGGCACTTACGGGGGGATATTTCCCTGTGGAGCTCAAATTTGCCGGCTACGATGCATTGATAATCGAGGGGAAGGCAAAAAATCCCACCTACCTGTGGATAAAGAACGGCGAAGTGAAGTTTCGCAGTGCAAAAAAAGTGTGGGGTATGAAAACCACTGATACCCAGCAAATCATCAAAAACGAGCTGAACGACCAGAACGTGAGGATCGCCTGTATTGGGCCTGCAGGAGAGAACCTGTGCAAAATAGCCTGCATTATTAACGAGATGAGGGCTGCAGGACGCAAGGGACTGGGTGCAGTGATGGGATCCAAGAATCTCAAGGCGATCGCAATCAGGGGAAAGGGGAAAGTACCTATCGCTGATAAGGAAAAACTAAAAGCAGCAAGAGAGGGAATGACAAAAGCAATGAAGGAAAGCCATGTGCTGTATCCTAATTTCTCAAAAAAGGGCACTCCGATGGTGGTTGATGCGACTTGCGCCATGGGTATCTTCCCCACTAAGAACTTCTCGGCCACGGGTGAATATGCTCCTGCGGACAAGATCGGTGTTGACGTGCAGATGGGGCGTAATGTGGGCAGAGAGCACTGCTATGGATGCCCTGTGGGATGCAGCCAGTTAAAGCTTGCAAAGACTGCCCCTTATAAGGGAATATTAACTGAGGGCCCGGAATACGAGACCTTTTTCTCCTTCGGCGGGGAAACGGGAGTGGACAATATCGATGCAATTATTGCCGCAGACCGGCTGGCCGACGAGCTGGGCCTGGATACCATATCAGCGGGCGTTACAATCGGTTTTGCCATGGAACTTTACGAAAAGGGGATACTGTCAAAAGAGGATACGGGAGGACTGGAACTAAACTTTGGTAACGACCAAGCAATGATTACGCTCTTGCGCCTGATGGCTTTTCGGGAAGGGATCGGCGATTTGCTTGCCGATGGTACAAAAGCGGCGGCACAAAAAATCGGGAACGGGTCTGAGAAATACGCTGTACATGTTAAGGGTTTGGAGCTGCCCGCCTATGATGTAAGGGGTGCCAAGGCCCATGGATTAAACTATGCAACCTCTTATACTGGTGCTGACCATAACCGCGGTTATGCATTCCAGGAAATTTT
The DNA here is from genome assembly GCA_019310485.1 of Deltaproteobacteria bacterium. Taxonomy (GTDB): domain Bacteria; phylum Desulfobacterota; class DSM-4660; order Desulfatiglandales; family HGW-15; genus JAFDEF01. The sequence goes on from JAFDEF010000015.1 coordinate 4,158, forward strand.
CGGTATTCCCATCCCTTATGGGGTAGACAGGTTAGCGGTAGGAGGAAAAGGGAAGCTTACCAAGTGGAACCAGGATGTTCGCTCTGCCACCTGCGATGCTCCGACCATGTGTGCTTTTCTTCTAGACATGGCCGTTGCCGAAATAGCGACACAGAACACTGCATCTCTGATGGAAGCTGTGACCGGGCTCAAATTGAGCGCTGAAGAAGTGCAAAAAGTGGGGGAGAGGATAAACAACCTGGCAAGGGCCTTCAACGTGCGTGAAGGGTTTACCCGGGCTGACGACACCCTTCCTGAGAGACTGATGATGGAGCCTTTGAAGGAGGGAGCATCAAAGGGCCAGTTTATCAGCAAAGACGATCTAAACAAAATGCTCAATGAATATTACACTGAGAGGGGATGGGACCTTAACACAGGCGCTCCAACAAGAGGAAAGCTGGTTGAACTTGGTCTAGAATATGTAGCCAAAGACATCCACTCATAGGCAGAGGGAGCACCCACTCGATTGAATGATTAGAAGAGGTCGTTGTCTGGATCATTGTGCCCCGGCATCCTGCCGTGCTGCTGGATGTATTTCTGGATTAGCTCACTCTCTCTTTTTGAATACATTTTATCCGGTTCAAAATCAAACCAGGCTGCTTTTTCATTTTCATCCAGGGCCCGGAGCAACTCCTGCCTGAGATCGGGCGTACCCTTGATGGCAAGCACATTTTGGCCCTTGTCATAGAGCTTAAAGACGCCTTCCTCTTCCGCTACCTGGGAAATGTTTTCCCTGTTGAAAACCGAGAGCTTTTGTGGGGGCGATGGATCAGAGCTCATGTAAAGGCGCAGGTCGCACTGAAGGCAACGCTTTGCCTCTTTCAAAGCCTGATCGTTATTGAAGCCCAGACAAACCTCTTGAAACCCCCCGTGCCTGTCTTTGAGTTCAAGCTCAGGCATCTTTTCCCTGGGCCAGGAACAAAACCCCTCGTCCCTGCCAAGATACTGGCCGGGTGCGTCTCTTTCAAAAAGGACTTCTTCTATGTTGCCAGTGCCCCCAAGGGCCTTGTCAATTGACGAGGCAGCCTTCCTGCCTGCAACAACTGCATGAACAATGGAGCCTGCAAGGGAAGTAACATCACCGCCGGCATAAACACCCCTCATGCCTGTTTCAAGAGTTTTCTCATCAACTACAATAAGACCTCCCTTTACCGAGATAGCGCTGCCTTCTTCTAAGAAAGAGAGATCCACCGCCTGGCCAATTGCAAGTATGATCTGATCAGTATACATCATTTTCCTTTTCTCGCTAAATGTGGGGTTAAATATGCCCTGATCATCGAACACTGAAACACAGTGGATCAGCTCCACTCCCTTGACCTCACCATTCTCACTAAGCACCCTGCCGGTTCCCCAGGATGTTATCAGCTTCACTCCTTCTTGAAGAGCCTCCTCTATCTGCCACTTCTGAGCAGGCATTTCATCGCGCTTTTCAAGGCACACCATGGTCACTTCCTGTGCCCCACATCTCAGGGCGGTTCTAGCCACGTCGAGCGCTACACTTCCGCCCCCAACCACAATAACTTTTTCTTTTATCCGCACACGCTCTCCCTCTGCTACTTTCGAAAGGAAGTCAACTCCCCACAGCACGTCTTGCAGTTCAACACCTTCCAGTGCTATCTGCCTGCTTAGTTGTGCGCCCACCCCTATAAATACTACGTCAAATCCGTCATCTCTAAGCCCTTCAAGAGTGAAATCCCTGCCCATGCGATAGTTTGGCTTAAAGTCAATGCCAAGCTCAAAAACCTCACTTATTTCCCTGTCCAGGACATCTTCAGGGAGTCGGTACCTGGGAATCCCGTACCGCATCATGCCCCCTGCCCTGCTCCTGGCTTCAAAAACTGTAACGCTGTGCCCCTGTTTTCGAAGATAGAAGGCAGCGCTCAAACCTGAAGGACCGGCTCCGACAACAGCCACCTTTTTCCCTGTTTCTTCTTTTACTCTTACGTTTTTCTTCCACAGGCCCTGATCAGCATCTGCTGCATATCTCTTGAGCCCGCAAATGGAGACCGCCTCATTTACTTCTCCCCTGCGGCATGCTTCCTCGCAAGGCCGAATGCATACCCTGCCAAGGATACCAGGGAAAGGCACCTTTTCTCTTATAACAGCATTTGCTTCCTCCGGCTTCCCTTGTGAAATCAGCCTCAAATATGTTGGTACATCAACATTTGCAGGGCAGGCCTTCATGCATGCTACTAAGTCTTCTTTTTCCTTACCCGGGATTAATGACTTATCTGTTAATGCCCCCGTGGGACAAACTTCAACACAGGCTGTACAAAACTTGCACCCTGACTCCTTAAGTGTGGGGGCAAGGCTTCCAACCTGCACGAGCCCCTTGGCATCATATACAAAGCCTATGGCCTCGATACCCTTCAGATCACGGCATGCTCTTACGCACCGCGTACACCCCACACACAGGTTATAATCCCTCAGAAATAGAGGCTCGCTTTTGAGTACGGGTAAATCAGTAGGAGTCCACCTGGGAGTATCCGGCGATATTCCAACATAGTTGGCAATGTCTTGAAGCTCGCAGTGACCAAGCTGTGGACAGCACCTCTCGTTTTCAGGAACATTGGAAGAGCACTGGGTTCGGCTGCAGCCCTCCTGCTCCGAACAGGTAAGGCAGGTGTGCGGATGGCGGGCCAAAATAGGAATCAGGTTTTGCTGCCTTTTCTTCCTGATTCGCTCGCTATCGGTCACCACGATCATTCCTTCCACGATCTCCGTGGAGCAGGAAAATACGGGCTCTTTTTCTCCTTCAATTTCCACAACACACAAACCGCAGCCCGTAGCTGATTTTTCATGAAGCGAATTTTCAACCTTACGACCGCCCTGGTAAATGACCTCTGTCGGCTTACCTCCCTTTGCCTGCGGCAGGTCAGGATGGTAACAAAGTACCGGAATATAGATTCCCACGCTTCTGGCTGCTTCCAGGATAGTGCTCCCGGATACTGCTTCCACCGCTTGGCCGTCAATTGTAATGTTTAAAGTCTTCATAGAGAGCTTAACTCCTCTGTCCCTCGCACCTGATCACAAAGAACCGGGAAAAGCCACCTTTCTGTAAACCTCCACGCTAACAAGTTGGCCTCTTCTCAGTGAAGGGGTCCAAGTGTTAAATTGGTATTTCAATTTCCCCCTTTTTTCAAGGCATAGTATGGCAAAGGGATGTGTTAGCCTTTTTTCCTTGACATTACCACAATCCCCCCTTAAAGTTACTTTGTAGCTGAAATGTATCTAAAATGTGACTTTAACAGTACTGGAAAAATCAGCCCATATGGTACAATAATCAAATAGTTACCCTACTTCGGCGAGCAAGACCGCTAATTCTGGATTTATGGAAACACTTGGCCTAATGAGTTACCCGCAAACCGTTCCACGCTAACATTTTTAATTTGTTTGCAGGAAGCATTTCAGATGCCCAAAGAAAGAAACCATAGCAAAGAGTCTCCTCCAAAAACACCCAGCAAAAAAGTCAAATTTGAGGTCTACGGAGAGGAGATGATCGAAAAAGAGATCAAAATGAGTGGGAATAGCGGCAGGGTATATCTTCCTCCAGACTGGGTGGGGCACAGGGTAAAGATCATCAGGATTGATTAGACATGTTTACCTGAAGGAATTTGCCAGTGGAAAAACTCGTCATTAGAAAATTGAAAAAAGAAGACGCTCCGGAAATCGCCAGGATTAACAGCGTAATCACAAAGAGCCCTCCTAAGGACGAGTTTAGGCGTACGATAAAGGAACTCGCCCAGAGCCCGGGCAATGTGAGCTATGTTGCGGAACATAATGGAAAAGTTGTGGGGTACATGATCAGCTATTTGCTCTTCGGCGGTTTCGGAATTGGGAAAAGCGCCTGGATTGCCACCCTAGGCGTTGAACCAAAGTTCATGGGGCAGGGCATAGGCAAGGCTTTGGCAAAAAAGATATTTGATTTTCATTCAAAGAAAGGGATCAAAAGTTTCTATACGTCAGTGCGGTGGGATTCCACTGACCTTTTGTCGTTTTTCAAGACCTTGGGGTTTGACAGAAGCAATTTCATAAACCTCAAGAAAGAAATGTAATCCCGACAGAAAGCCTTCCGCTGCCGGCACTCACGCCCCAGATTCTAAGCGCAAGCAACTTCGGTTAAGCCCGAGTTTTTTTATTCTGAAGTCAGCCCTGAAGAACGTTCTAACTTAAGCATTTGCATTCCAGGACTGAACAAGGGGTAAGGCTCGGGTTTCGGTAATCTTTAGAAAGGGAAAAAAATGCGGTATGCAGAGACAGGGTTTAACTTAGAGATTGATTTATCTCGAGGAAGCATTGAGAAGGTCCCGACCGAGCCAAAACTAACCGAACTCCACCTGGGCGGTCTCGGCACTAATGCCAAGATATTGTGGGATAGAGTTCCCCCCGAGGTAGACCCCCTTTCCCCTGATAATATACTGATATTTAGCTCTGGCATTTTGGCTGCCACGCCTGCTACAGGTGCCAATCGTACCATCGTTTCAACCTTTTCTCCCCAGACTCTTTTGATGGCCTTCTCGATGATGGGAGGTTTCTTTGCACCAGAGTTGAAATACGCCGGTTATGACAAAGTCATCATCAGCGGTAAGTCCCCAAGCCTGGTTTATCTGTGGATAAAAAATGATAAGGTTGAAATACGTGATGCCAGCCACCTTCATGGGAAAGGAGCTCTTGAAACTGCAGACCTCATCAGGCAGGAGTTGAATGAACCAAAAGCGCAGGTGGCGGCTATTGGCCTTGCGGGCGAAAACAGCGTCTACTACGCATCCATCGAGCATGGCAGGTCCAGTGCGAGTCGTGGAGGAATTGGCGCCGTTATGGGGTCTAAAGGCTTAAAGGCCATAGCAGTTCGGGGCACAGGCGATATAAGCCTTGCACGACCTGATGAATTTATCGAGCTATGTAACGAAGTACTCAAATACATACAACACCGGGCAAGCAACCCTATTAAAGGAGTGCCTCCCATTTTAGCAGGAATTGGCTCACCTCAAGAGATGGCAATCCATGATGAGCAATGGCATACCACCAGTTTTGCTTGGGGGCATGCACGTCAGAGAAGAAAAGATTTTTGGACCAAGGAGAGAGAAAAGGAGTGGAGAGAAACTCAGGAAAAGGCGGTAGAAAGATTGATAAGCTGCTATAACTGCCCGATGAAATGTGGAGCAGTAGTTTCCTACCCTGCCCTTGGAGTTTCAAAATACATGATGAAGTGCTACTCCAAACTTACTTATGTTATGGCTGCCATGGCCGATGACCTGGACTTTGGTTTCAGAATCGCGGGGCGTGCTCAAGAATATGGACTTGACAGTTACACCACGCCGCAAGTTATGGCATTCGCAATTGAGCTTTACGAGGCAGGCATTTTGACTGAGGAGGATATGCCGGGGTTTCCATCCCGCAATGAGGATAGATTTTTTTACTTGGTTGATAAGATTGCCATGAGGGAAGGGATAGGAGATGTCCTGGCCAAGGGCGTTTACTGGGCCGCACGCCAAATAGGGAAAGGAGCTGAGGCCTTTGATCATAATACCACCAAGAAACATGAACAGATGGTTATTAAGCTGGGAATGCTTAATCCCATTTACTACCTTATGTATGCCACTGGAGAGAAGATAAGCATCACACAAATTGAGGGGCAGATGCCGCAGGCCCCTCTCCCCAAGGATTACAGAGAGGAATTTATAAAAGACTGGATCCATATTCCTACCGGAAAGGAAGAAGGGTTTAAACGATTCATCTTGGAGTGGGGCGATGAAGACAAGAGATTTCCGTTTTGGCCTCCTATCGATTTGATTTGTGAACTTGTAGACTGGCAGGAGACCATGCACTACATTGATGATTGTACGGGAATTTGCGCGGGCCTGTCCTCGTTTCCAATAAAACCTCCCTACCACATACACAATATACCTCTTTTTCTTTCCGCGGGCACAGGATTAGATATCGATGAACCAGGGCTGCTGGAAATAGTTAGAAGGAATCGAAACTTGATTAGAGCCGTTAATGTGAGAAGAGGGCTGAGGAGAAAGGACGAGAAACCTCCTGAAGACCACTGGAAGAAGAGATTCCCCGAACTGGAAGCCAAGCTGCTTGACGAGTATTACAAGTTCAGGGGATGGAACAAAGAAGGTATCCCCACTAAAGAGGCTCTGGAGGGGCTTGGCCTGGATTATGTGGCCAAAGACCTAATAGAGAGGGGCATCCTGACAAACGGTGAGAAACCCTCTTCTAAAGAGGCTTCTGCGTGAGCAGAGGACAAACAGAGTGAAGAGGTCGTAATTGCAATGAGTGAGAAAAAAAAGAAAATAGTAAAAAGCATAAAAGTGGATGTTGACAAATGCAATGGGTGCCGGGCATGTGAGGTTGCGTGCTCTGCTTTTCATGCATCGCCAAAGTACAGCAGCAACAATCCTGGTAGGTCCCGGGTTCGTGTAATACATGAACCCCTCAAAAACATATTTGTTCCTGTGTTTGCAGGGGAGTACACGGAAGCTGAATGTGCGGGAAGAGACAAGTACGTGATTGACGGAAAGGAATACGATGAGTGTGCCTTTTGCAGGGCATCATGCCCTTCAAGAGATTTGTTTAAGGAACCCGACTCGGGTCTTCCTCTAAAATGCGATATGTGCGAATCAGAACCTCCGCTCGAGGAGCCCTTGTGTGTTCAGTGGTGCCTGGCGGATGCTCTCACATACGAGGAAAGGGAAGAGGAAGTGGAGGAAGAGGAAGAAGAAGAGCAGATGGAAGACATTGAGTTGGGGTTGGAGTCATTGGTGGACAAATATGGGTTTGACAAGATAGTTGATGCAGTTGCCAGGCTGGCTGAGTCAAAGAAGGGCGAAATATCTAAATGAGAACAAAGAGGACTGAGGAAGAAAGTGGAAAACCTGGCCGACTTTAAAGAGATAGTAGATCTCATAAAAGACAACGGTGGAGAAGCCTTCAGTAGATGTTTTGAGTGCGGATTGTGCGATACTGTTTGTCCCTGGAACAGGGTAACAACACTCAGCATGCGCAAGATAGTTCGACAGGCCACTTTTGGTTTGACGGAAATTGAAAATGAAGAGATTTGGCGCTGCACCACTTGCGGAAGATGCCCTCAGCGCTGTCCACGGGACGTACAACAAATAGAATCGGTAGTATCCTTGCGTAGGATTGCAACGGAATACGGCGTTTTCCCCACCCCTGTCAAGCCTGTGCGTACGGCAAGTGCAAGTCTGGTCGCTGAAGGCAACCCCTTGAATGAGGAACGCAGCAAAAGGGCAGATTGGGCCAAGGATCTGTCCGTAAAGACTTTTGCCGAGGGAATGGAGATTTTATACTTTCCCGGTTGCTATCTCAGCTATGACCCGAGACTAAAAAAGGTGGGCAGAGCTACGGCCACTATTCTTAGCCGTGCAGGAGTAGATTTTGGGATACTCGGAGCGAAGGAGAATTGCTGCGGGGAAAGCATCCGAAAGACAGGGGAGGAGGAATTATTCAAACGCTTGGCCAGGGAAAACATCAAAAACTTTATTGATAACGGGGTGAAAAAGATCCTTGTCTCCTCGCCTCATTGCTACCACACCTTTAAAAACGAGTATCCTGAATTTAGGGTGAACTTCGAGATCGTTCATATCACCCAGTTCTTGCTTGAGCTTATTAGCCAGGGAAGGCTTAAGCTCAACAAGGAGTATAAGAAGAAAGTTACCTATCATGATCCATGTTACTTGGGACGGCATAACGGAATATATGAAGAGCCCCGAGAGATCCTGAAGAACGTGCCGGGCCTAGAATTGACGGAGATGCCCGACACCCTGGCAGACAGCCTGTGTTGCGGAGGGGGTGGGGGCAGGATATGGATGGAAACACCAAAGGGGGAAAGGTTCTCTGATCTCAGGTTAGGACAGGCCATAGGCGTGGGGGCTGAAGCTCTGGTCACGTGCTGCCCTTATTGCATTACCAATTTCGAAGACAGCAGGTTGAATCTGGAGGGGGGCGAAGCCATAGAGGTCAAAGATATAACGGAAATAGTACTGGAAACTATGTAGAATAAGCGCGGCCAGGCCGGCCAACTGCGTTACAATTATGACAAGAACCTTATGCTATTTCAGCTCTTTTCCATGATCCTATTTCCTAGTTTTAGAAGGTTAAAGAGCTAAAATCTGATTGAGGTGATGGCAAGTGGAAAAGGAACTACTGATAAAAGAAAAGATTCAACAACTTCGCAAAAGTGTTGGGGACGGTAATTTCGGAGACGTAATGGTTGTTGGTGGAGGGATAAGCGGTATTCAAGCTTCTCTTGATCTAGCCACTGCCGGTTTCAGGGTCTACCTTGTTGAAAGATTACCTGCTATCGGCGGCCATATGGCTCAGCTGGACAAGACCTTCCCCACCAATGACTGCTCCATGTGAATACTTGCGCCCAAACTGGTCGAGGTCGGCCGGCATCCTAACATAGAGGTTCTTACCTATACCGAAATTGACCGCGTAGAAGGTGGAGCAGGAGACTTCAGGATAACCCTGATTAAGAAGCCCAGGTATGTCATAGAGGACAAATGCACAGGGTGTACTACCTGTGTGGAATACTGCCCTGTGGAATTCCCTGATCCATACAACCAGGAAATATCCAACAATAAAGCCGTGCATATCTACTTCTCGCAGGCAGTTCCTCTCATTACCTACATTGATGAGAGCTGTCTTTACCTTAAAGAGAAAAAATGCGCCATCTGTGAATCAGTCTGCCAGAATGAAGCCATAGATCTCAAGCAGGAACCCGAAAAAATGGAAATAAAAGTAGGGGCGATAGTGCTTTCTCCCGGCTTTGAGCCGTTTGATCCAAGGGTCAAGGAAGAATATGGCTATGGAAAGCTCCAGAACGTGGTAACCAGCCTGGACTATGAACGGCTCCTGTGCTCTACTGGGCCATACGAAGGTGAGATATTGCGCGCTTCGGACAAGAAACACCCTCACAAAATAGCCTGGATTCAATGCGTCGGATCAAGGCGAGTCACACATGGCGACAACAGTTACTGTTCGGCTGTGTGCTGCACCTATACACAAAAACAGGTAATCCTTACAAAAGATCATAACGCGGATGCAGAATGCACTGTATTTCATAATGATATTCGCTCCTATGGCAAGGATTTTGAAACTTATTACCAGAGAGCTGAGCAGCTACCGGGGACACGCTTCATAAGAAGTTACGTTTCAATCGTGGGAGAAGATCCGGAAACCAAGAATGTGATTGTAAGGTATGCTACTGCGCAGGAGGGAGTGAAAGAGGAAGACTTCGACCTGGTGGTGCTGTCAGTTGGATTGAATCCCCCTGCTGATTACAAAAGCCTGGCAGAGAAATTTGGCATCGAGCTTGATTCGCACGGTTTTTGCAAAACCAATCCTGTGAATCCTATTGAGACCTCTCGCCCGGGTATTTTTGCTAGCGGAGCCTTCCAGGGCCCTGTCGACATTCCCGAGTCGGTTTTTTCCGCCAGCGGAGCAGGTTCCCAGTGTGGAGAGCTTCTTGCCTACAGGCGTGGCAAGCTCGCAAAGGAAAGGGTATATGAGCCGGAAAAAGATCTTTCTGGGGAAGAACCTAGGGTAGGTGTTTTTGTGTGTCATTGCGGGGCAAACATTGGAAGAGTAGTGGATGTTCCATCTACGGTTGAATATGCACTGGGTCTACCTAATGTTGTCTATGCTCAAGAACAGCTATTTTCATGTGCTACTAATTCTGCCAAAGAAATAACGGACATGATAAAGGAAAAAGGGCTCAACCGAGTGGTTGTTGCTGCCTGCAGTCCCAGAACTCTTGAACCCTTGTTCTGGGACACGCTTCGGGAAGCTGGAATCAATCAATATTTCCTTGAAATGGCCAATATCAGGGAACATTGCTCCTGGGTACACTCTTTAGAAAAGGAAGAAGCCACACTGAAAGCAAAGGACATAATCAGGATGGCGGTAGCCAGGGCTCGTCACCTGGAGCCGCTTCAAGAAATTGACCTGCCTGTAAACAAAGCTGCATTGATTGTGGGTGGAGGTATAGCCGGCATGACCTGTGCCCTGTCAATAGCCAAGCAGGGGCATGAGGTTCACCTGGTAGAAAAGAACCCAGAGCTTGGGGGAATGGCAAGAAGAATCCATTACACCCTGGAAGGGCTAGACGTTCAATCCTATTTGGGGGATCTTGTAGCCAAGGTCTATCAGCATCCCTCAATACACGTCTATACTGATGCTACAATCACAGAGGCAACAGGGTATGTGGGCAATTTCGTCACCAAGGTGGAATCAGGAACAAGGGTGGCTGAGATAAAACACGGGGTAGCTATTATCGCGGCAGGTGCGAGGGAATACAAGCCCACTGAGTATCTTTACGGAGAAGATGACAGGGTAATGACGCACCTCGAGCTGGAGGAGCACATTGCCAAAAGCGATGAAAAAGTAACTAAAGCAAAGAGCCTGGTAATGATTCAATGTGTGGGGTGTAGAAATGAAGACAGGAATTACTGCAGCCGGATATGCTGTACCCTCGCTGTAAAAAACGCCCTCAAATTGAAGGAGATAAATCCGGAGATGGATATCTACATCCTCTTCCGGGATATGAGAACCTATGGGTTCAGGGAAGATTATTACCGTGAAGCATCAAATAAAGATGTAAAGTTCATTCGATATGAACCCGACGATAAACCCGGCGTAGAAGCGGCTGAGCGTGAGGGGCACCCTGTTCTGAGAGTTAGCGTGTCTGATAATATCTTAGGCCAAAAGCTCGCAATAGATGCAGACATAATAGCTCTGGCTGCAGCGGTTATACCTCCGGAAGCAAACAAAGAAATATCCCAATTGTTCAAGGTCACCCTGGGGCCGGATGACTTCTTCAAGGAAGCCCACGTTAAGCTAAGACCTGTGGAGTTTGCTGCAGAAGGCGTTTATCTTTGCGGGATGGCTCATTATCCCAAGCATATTCCTGAGGCGATTAACCAGGCTTACGGAGCTGCGGGCCGAGCCTTGACTCTTCTTTCCCACGATATTGTCACTGTTTCGGGTTCTGTTTGCGAGGTGGAGGAAAAGAGGTGCATGGGATGTGGGGCGTGTATCTCGGTCTGTGCCTATAGTGCAATAGAGTTTCGTGAAACACGCCAGGGGAGAAAGGCCGTAGTTAATCCTGTTATCTGCAAAGGGGATGGTCTGTGTAATGCAATGTGCCCCACAGGGGCTATTTCGTTAAAGCACTACACTGATGAAGAGATCATAAGCCAGATTGATGCAGCGGCAGAAGAGGAGATTCCACAAAAAATGGAAGCCGCTGTTGGTGATATATAGAAGCACAAATGGGGTAAGAACGAATGAGTACTAGATCCATATTTAAGCCGAGAATTCTGGGCTTTGTGTGCCACTGGTGAGGATACGGGGCTGCTGACCTAGCTGGAGTTTCCAGACTACAATATTCAACTGAAATCAGGCTTATTAGAGTTATGTGCTCGGGCAGAGTGGACCTGGCGTTTGTGCTCAGAGCCTTCTTGAATGGAATGGACGGGGTATTTATTGGCGGGTGCCGTTTAAACGAATGTAACTATGTTACCCACGGGAATTACCGTGCGCTAAACATGGTGCTCCTGTGCAAAAGAATAATGGAACACATTGGGCTCAACCCGGAGAGGCTAAGTATCGAATTTATGACTTCCGGCGAGGGAATCCGTTTTGCCCAGTTAATGAACATGTTCGGCAAGAAAATCAAGGGCCTGGGACCTCTTGGAAAAGCTGAAGGAATCAGTGAAAATGAACTAAAGTCTAAACTCGAAGAAGTGAGGAAGCTGATTCCCTACATTAAGATAGTGGAAAGAGAGAAGCTGGAGTCTCGTCTTGAAAACGAAGAAGAATATGAGGGTTATTTCACACGCGAGGAGATAGAGAGTTTATTTCGCGAAGTACCTTCCTACTACATTGATCCTGAAAAGTGCCAGGCCTGCATGATTTGCCTCAGGAAATGTCCTGCAGAGGCTGTTATAGGAGGCAAGAACCTGATACACGTAATTGACCAGGATAAATGCATAAAGTGCGGAACATGCTTTGAATCTTGCCCCCCGCGCTTTGCTGCCGTGAAAAAGATTACCGGTGAGCCTGCACCTCCTCCAATTCCTGAAGAACAAAGAACCATAGTCCGAAAGAGCAAGAAAACCAGCAAGAGAACCAGTGCCGCATAAAGCCCGGCAATGCTAAAATATCCTCCTCCACAAGGAAGAAAAATAGTTGAACGGGTCAGGAAATAATACTAGATCCTACCAGGTTATTTGGTGTGAAAGAGACATCTGCCGGAGCAGTTCTCAAGAATTGATTGGAGAAGAACCTCTTTTGATTCGTATTGATGGGAAAGCATATTCAGTGGTAATGAGAACGCCCGGGGAGGAGGTATTCCACGCAGCGGGCCTATGTCTTGGGGAAGGGATCGTGGATTCTCCTGACGATTTTGCCACCATAGGCTACTGTGAAGAACTGGATCCAAATGCTATTGATATTCGGCTTAGACCCGAAAGGCGCCAAAGAATTCCTGATATTCTTGACAGAAGGGGCTTTGTCAGCCAGACCAGTTGCGGCATTTGCGGCAAAGAAATGATCAGGGACCTCTTTCAGATACTGGCGCCCGCTCAAGATGACTTCAAAATTGAGATCAGCCGGGTTCTTGATTGTGCCAACAGACTTTCAAGAAACCAGAGCTACTACCAGAGAACAAAGGGATCGCACGCTGCAATGATATTTGACAATCAGCTTGAGGTGATCTCTTTTGCTGAAGATGTCGGTCGACACAATGCCCTTGACAAGGCAATAGGAAAGGCCTTTATGAATAAGAAGCTGCCCGAGGCCTCAATTCTGATTCTGTCTTCAAGGATAAGCTATGAATTGGTCCAAAAAGCCGCAAGAGCGCAGATCCCGATCATGATCAGCAAATCAAGACCAACCGCCCTTGCCGCTGAAATGGGCCTAGCCCTTAACATGACTCTTGCATGCTCTCCCAGTGAATCAGAGTTGATAATAGTATGCGGTGAAAAACGACTGCTGAGACAACAGAATACCTTGATGGGGCTGAAAACAGCAGGGCTGGCTTGAAGATCAATGATGAACAAGGTTGATAAGAAATATCTTGAACCAACATCCATTATAGATAGTGACAATAAGGATATCATCCATTTTGCCATTGACACTATCGGAGATAGCTCCGCTGACGAAATAGATAAAGCGGTAAAGCTTTACTATGCGGTGCGTGATGGAATATGGTACGATCCTTACTCTCCTTTTTACCTCCCCGAGCACTACCGTGCGAGCAATATCCTTAAAAGAAAAAGAGGGTTTTGCGTGCCAAAAGCTTCACTGCTTTGCGCTCTTGCAAGGGCAGTCGGCATTCCCGCAAGGGTCGGCTTTGCAGATGTGCGCAATCACCTTGCCACCAAACAACTCCTTGAAAGGATGGGTTCTGATCTTTTTGTTTACCACGGCTTTGCCCACCTCTACCTCAAGGGAAAATGGGTCATAGCAACGCCTGCTTTTAACGCCGAACTTTGCAAGAAACACAACGTGGCCCCGCTGGAATTCAACGGCCGTGAAGATTCCATTTTTCAGGCATACAACCTGGAACAAAAGGAATTCATGGAGTATGTAACCTATCACGGGGTGTTTGCGGATATCCCTGTGAAAGAGATTGTCTCTGCGTGGGAGAAGGCTTACGGCAAACACCGAATTCAGCGGTGGATAGAGGAGCTTGAGCGATCCGGGGGCAAATCGCTCAAGGATTTCTATGCCGAGGACCTGATCGAAAAGAAAGCCTTTACCTGAGGACGGGCAACTCTAAGAGCCGCACTTGAGTTCAAATTTTCGATCGTGTGCCCTTTCATCTGCAAAGCTCTCATTCAACCTTGGAGGGCTAATGATCCCCAGGCAGTCATAGATGAAAGAAAAAACCACCAGTCTTTTTAAGCTTCATTCTGCAATTCTTCTATTTGGACTGGCTGGGTTATTTGGCAAGTTACTCTCTCTTTCCCCGTTTATCATCGTTCTTGGCCGTGCTGCATTTGCTGCACTTTCCCTGGGGATAATATTAGGCTTGTCAGGGCATCAGCTGCGAGTGCGCCGATGGGAAGACTTACCCAGTTTTATTGGTCTGGGCGGCCTTCTTGCACTTCATTGGACGACGTTTTTTCATGCCATTCAGGTGTCGACGGTTGCAATTGGTTTGCTCACATATGCCACCTTTCCCGCATTTGTCACCATCATGGAACCTTATTTTTTCAGGGAAAAAGTTTCCCCTGTCGACGTTCTGGCCACTGGCTTGGTGGTGCTGGGCATTGTGTTGATTGTTCCAAGCTTCGACCTGGTATCAGGCATAACGAGGGGTGCCCTGTGGGGAACCCTCTCCGGATTTTCTTTTGCAATACTGTCACTTTTGAACCGCAAATACGTTAAGACTTATTCTTCCTTTGTGATTACCTTCTACCAAAACGCATTCGCAGCTTTGCTTCTTCTACCTTTCTTTTTCATGGAAACCCAATTACCCCGAGTCAGGGATCTCTTGCTCCTCTTCACCCTGGGAATCTTTTGCACCGCGCTTGCTCATGGACTTTTTGTCAAGGCACTTGAGCACCTCCGTGCCCATGTGGCAAGTATCGCTGCATGTATGGAGCCTGTGTATGGAATTATTCTGGCTCTTGTGCTTCTGGGAGAGGTGCCAAAGCCCAGAACAGTGCTAGGTGGGGCTGTCATTCTGGGAACAGCACTTATGGTGACCGCAAGGCATAAAGGAAGCTAAATAAAGCTCAGGCAAGCATAAGCTTTTCTGCTTTGCGCTTCAGCCTATCCCTCCATTTTCAAGGTCAAATAAAGCGTGGCACCCCTGCGGCTTACAAGGAGTAGGACAGTATCTCCTGGTTTATAACTTCTTATTTTTTGCTTAAAAGCCTTGAGATTTGTAATAGGCGCCTGGTCCACTTCCACTATAACGTCACCTGGCCTGAGGCCTGCTCCCGAGGCTGATGACCCGGGTTCAACTTCGACCACTACCAGGCCTCTTGTTTCCGACAACCCGAAAGTTCTTGCCAGCTCAGGCGTTATCTCCTCAACTCTCATCCCGAGTCTTTGGTTTGCTTCCTGGGCGGCCTCTTCTTCTGTCTCTTCTTTGAGCTTTCCTATTTTAACCTGGATTTCTTTTCTTTTTCCCCTGCGGATAACTTCAACCACCACTTTTTTGCCAACAGGAGTTGCTCCCACCAGGTAAGGCAGGTCATTCATTTCTTTGACCTCTCTCCCGTCATAGGTCACAATCACATCACCCCTCTGGATGCCTGCCTTGTCTGCAGGTCCTCCCGGGGTTATATCCGCAACCAGTGCTCCTTTTGCGCTCGCAAGCCCGAATTTCTTCCTCAGATCAGGAGTGATTTTCTGAATCATAACCCCAAGCCAGCCTCTCACAACCTTGCCTTTTTTCAGTTGTGGGAGAAGATCCTTGGCAATGTTGACGGGAATGGCAAAACCAATGCCAATGCTCCCCCCGCTCTGTGAGTAAATTGCAGTGTTGATACCTATCACCCTGCCCTCTGTGTCGAGTAAAGGCCCGCCGCTGTTGCCCGGATTGATCGAGGCATCGGTCTGGATAAAATTATCGTAGGAACCTGCGCCAATGTGCCTGTATTTAGCGCTCACAATGCCTGCTGTAACTGTATTTCCAAGGCCGAAAGGGTTTCCAATTGCTATGACCCAATCGCCCACTTCCAGTTTTTCCGAGTCACCAAGAGGCAGGGGTTTGAAAGGGGTCCCGGAGTCGATTTTGATCAGGGCTAAATCGCTTTTCGAGTCCCGGCCAATGACTTTGGCCTTAAACTCTCTTCCATCCGCAAGCTTGACCTTGATCTCGTTCGCCTTTTCAACCACGTGATTGTTGGTTAATATGAATCCTTGCTCGTCGATTATGAAACCTGTTCCAAGGCTCTGTTGCTTGAAATTTCGCGGAACCTGGTTTCCAAAAAAACGCTCAAAAAAGTCCCTAAAAGGATCATCTTGCCCGAAAGGCAACACTAATTGTCCCCTCCCCTTCACTACCTTCACTGTGCTGATGTTAACCACCGAGGGACTGGCCTGTTTGGCAAGTTGAGCAAATGAAGCAGGGGGTCCTGCCTGAGCTGCGCAGAAGGCTCCAGTGGCGCAAGGGAATAAGCTCAAAGCTCCCACAATAAGAAAAATGGCAACCACAAAATATAACTTTACCCCCGGTTTCACCTTGTTTTTGCAAAAGATTTTCTCATGCTTCATAAAAAATCCTAACCTTTCCAGTATTTCTTTTTAAAGGATTGACGAAGGAGAAGCTCCAAATATCGTGAGGCTTGCACTTCCAACCTTATTTCCTGAAAAGTCATTATTTCAGGATAAAGAGGCTATTTCAAGCTTCAATCTTGCCCTCTCCCCGAAAATCGTTTCAAAACCTTGGAGCATATGGGAATTCAGTTAGTCGCTGATGCCTTGTGTTCATTCAAGAGAAGACAATGTTTTGAAAAAGCGAAAAGCCACCAAAAGTGGCTTATTGAATCTGCGGGGTATCAAAGCGGATTCGAATGCTAAGTGTAACAAATTAAAGTCTGACCCTGGTGCCGAAGGGGGGACTCGAACCCCCACAGGCATTCGCCCACTAGACCCTGAACCTAGCGCGTCTACCAGTTCCGCCACTTCGGCACGATAATGGGAGTTGATATTTTTGATTAAATATTTATATTATCAACAAATTTGTGTCAACTACATAATTAAAACGCGATCAGCCTGACTGGCTGTCTCTTGTTTTTCCTGGCATAAATCTTCATCGAGGAAAGCACGGCTTATTGATGGATGTTATTCGTGATCTGGATTCGCTGCAAGAACCGCTTCGCAATCCTGTGCTGACCATAGGCAACTTTGACGGGGTACACAGAGGCCACTTAGCGCTTTTTGAAAAAGTCAAGCAAAGGGCCAAGGCCATCGGGGGGCAGTCCGCGGTTATGACATTTGAACCCCACCCTACGAAAGTGATGAACTTCGGGAAAGGGCCCCCTCTCATCACTCCTGTTAATCAGAAGCTGGATCTAATAAAGAAAGCGGGGATCGAAGTAATTTTTTGCCTTCCTTTTACACGTCAATTTGCCGCCATTTCTGCAGAGGATTTTGTCAGGAAGATCCTTGTTCAAAAAATTGGTATTAAGGAAATTGTCGTTGGCTACGACTACACCTTTGGGCACAACCGCGAAGGGAACATTTCGTTCTTGAAGAAAAGGGGCGCTGAGCTGGGCTTTGTTGTTCATATTGTTGAGCCCGTCCATATTGATAACAAGCTGGTGTCAAGCACTTCCATCAGAAAGCTTGTGCAGGAAGGAAATCTTGAGGAGGCAAAAAAATACCTCGGAAGGGACTACCAGATTCAGGGGACAGTGGTAAAGGGTCAAAGCAGGGGCGTAAAACTGCTCGGTTTTCCCACCGCCAATCTGAAATTGATTGATGAACTGTTTCCAAAACGCGGCGTATACGCCGTAACCGTCCTGATTGACGGCAAAAAGTATCAGGGGGTCACAAATATAGGCCACAATCCCACATTCGGGAGTAACGCATTGTCGCTTGAAACCCATGTGCTTGATTTCAATAAAAATATTCTTGGAAAAACTATAAAAGTGAATTTTGTTCAAAGATTGAGGGATGAGAAATCTTTTCAAAGTGCTGAAGCACTCTCCAGGCAGATTGCCAAGGATGTTGAAGAGGCGAGAAAAATCCTGAAGCAGCGCAAAAATAGCCAGTAGAAATGGCCACATCCAATTTGATGCAAATTGCTTTCTTCCTGATAAGGAAAGTCCCCCGCACCTGATCCGGGCTGGTGCTCCTGCCGCACAAATACTTAAATACTTGCTCAAAAAATTGCTGGACATTTAGGAGCGATTTTCCTATAAATTCCAGATTGTGCTGATTGCTGCACCTAAGCCCATTTGAATTGAGCGACTCTCAAGTTTGCCTGGGACTATGAACAAAGGATTGCTGACTTTTCCAAAAGGCGGCGTTCATCCGCCGGAATCAAAAGAACTGACAGAGCATTTGCCTGTAGAAGCAGTGCCTGTTCCCTCGCAAGTGGATATTCTGCTAACCCAGCACTTCGGGGCGCCTTGCGAGCCCGTGGTGAAAAAGAAGGACCAGGTTGCCGAAGGAGATCGCATTGGCGATGTGGAAGCAGGGCTGGGGGCAAGCGTGCACGCTAGCGTTAGCGGGAAAGTCAAGAACATAGGCTTTGCTGCCCACCCCATAACTGTCAGGGCACCTTGCATCACCATAGAAACAGACACTGAGGCTCCTCCCCGCAAGTTTGAACCTTGCGAGTGGTCCAGCCTTTCAAAAGAAGGGCTCCTTGCCAAAATCAAGAAAGCAGGAATAGTAGGTATTGGGGGCGCGGGATTTCCCACGCATGTGAAACTGTCTCCTCCTCCGGAAGCAAAAGTAGACACCCTGATAATTAACGGAGCTGAATGTGAGCCTTACCTTACCACGGACCATCGTCTCATGCTGGAGCATGCGGAGGAAATCATTGAGGGCGCAAAGATTATCCTTACCATTCTTGGCATCAAGCAGGCCCATATTGGCATTGAGGTTAACAAGGCTGATGCCATTGAGGCAATGATGGAGGCTGTTTCAAAAGCTTCCCTGAACGGTTTTGATGTCAAAGTGGCGCCCCTTAAAGTCAAGTATCCACAGGGATCTGAGAAACAACTCATTCAGAGCATAACCGGACGCAAAGTTCCCGGATTCGGCCTGCCCTTTGATGTGGGAGTCATCGTTCAAAACGCTGGAACCACGAAGGCTATTTATGATGCAGTGGTTCTTGACAAACCCTTGTATGAAAAAGTGATAACCGTGTCCGGGAAAGGGATCAAGAGGCCTGCCAACTTGCTTGTCAGGATTGGTACAAGAGTTTCCGATATTGTATCCTTCCTAGGCGGGATAAACGAGGACCTGGCAAAAGTAGTGCTGGGCGGGCCCATGATGGGTTTTGCGGTTCCCAGCCTGGATGTGCCGGTCATCAAGACCACTTCTGGGATCCTATTCTTGACCCAAGATGAAATTGACACGAGCCCTCACGGGCAGTGCATTCGGTGCGGGTGGTGCCTTGAGGCCTGCCCTATGGGCCTTTCTCCAAATGAAATAGGCATATACGTTGAAGGAGGACAGGCTGAAAATACGGCCCAATTCGGGGTATTTGAGTGTTTCGAGTGCGGCTGCTGCGCCTATGTCTGCCCTGCCAAGAGGCCTCTGGTACAGTTTATTCGGCTGGCAAAAATGAAGGCAAAGAAAAGCATGTGATCTTACTTTATGGCTAGAACGGAATGTAGGTTTAGGCATCGAAATTAGAAGCGAACAGGAGGCGTAAGAAGGCCATCGAAGATCAGGCAAAAGAAAACCAGGCTATGGCACCGGAACCCTCCATTCTGGCAGTCTCCGTGTCCCCGCACATCAGGAGCGGAGAATCTGTTGAGAAAATAATGTGGACGGTCGTTGCCTGCTTGCTGCCCCCCCTCATCCTGTCTATTTTCATTTTCGGCTTTCAAACCCTGATTATCACCCTGATCAGCGTTGCAAGCTGTGTTGTAGTGGAAGCCGTTTCTCAAAAGCTCTTGCACCGCCCAATTACAATCAAAGATGGCAGCGCAGTGATCACAGGACTTTTGCTCGCCTACATTATTCCGCCCGGTGTCCCATACTGGATGCCGATCCTGGGTTCTGTAATGGCCATTTATGTAGCCAAGCATCTTCTCGGCGGCATTGGATTCAATTTTTTCAACCCCGCTCTTATTGGTCGCGCTTTCCTGGTCGCCACTTTTCCCGTTGCCATGACATCTGCCTGGCTTCCTCCCATTCGCCATGCGTCCATCTTCAAGTACATGGGAGGTGGGGTGGATGCTGTGTCAACCGCTACACCACTCTATGTTCTCAAACATTACGGACTTGGAGCCGTAATAGAAAAGTTTGGCTCTATAAGTACAATATATGGAAATTTCTTCATCGGCTGGAGGCCGGGCTGCATTGGCGAGACTTCTGCCCTGCTTCTCCTTCTTGGAGGCCTTTTTCTGCTCTACAAGAAATATATCACCTGGCACATACCCGTCTCCATGATCGGGACCATCGCCCTTCTCACGTGGGCATTTGGTGGAGAAAGAGCTTTTGGCGGAGACCCGCTTCTGGCTATTCTCTCAGGCGGCGTAATAATTGGCGCTTTTTTTATGGCCACGGACTATGTTACATCCCCGTCCCAGCCTACTGCAAAGCTGATATTCGGAGTATGTATTGGGGCATTAACGGTTTTGATCAGATTGAAAGGCGGGTACCCAGAGGGAGTATGCTATGCGATTCTTTTGATGAATCCGCTGACACCTGCTTTTGAACTGTGGTTTAAACCCAAGCGTTTCGCTGCACAAAAAGGTGCGCTTAAATGAGAGAAATTCTGAGAATCACTATTGGCCTGACGGTTTCTTGTCTGATCGCCGCGCTCGTGATGGGAGCGGTGTTCACCATTACCGACAAGGCGAAAAAGCACAACGAGTACATGAACGTGCAGCAAACCATGCTCGGTCTTCTCGGGTATTCCAAATCACATCCTGCACCATCCGAGCTGAAGTTTGAGACTATTTACAGATACATTGTGGCTGAAGGCCAAACCCGCTACCTGGGCTACCTGGTGCCTGTCAAAAAGAATGGAAAAGAAAATTACGCATTCTTGCTGCTTGATTTAGAAGGTAAACTCAAGAAGCTTTATAGTGTCGATATGAGGCCGGAGGCGGCCATCGAGGCATCAGAGAGAGAAAAAGCGCTTCATGAGATTCTAAAGCCACCAAGAAAATTTAACTATGCGGATTCATTTATTATAGCAGTGCTGGGCCGGCAACGCGTGGCATACCTTATCCCAGGGGAATTTCCCGGCTTCAAGACTTTTGTAAGAGTTATGCTTGCGCTTGATCCATCCTTCACCATTAAGGGACTTGAAATAATGGAACAAGAAGAAGATCCGGGCCTTGGTGGAGAAATTGTCCAGGAATATTTCAAGAACCAGTTTGTAGATAAACCCTTTAAGAAGATTGCATCACTGAAAGTAATAAAAAAGCCGCTTCCAAGCGAATACAGGAAGTATCTTGAAAGGAAGAAATGGAAGAAGGGCATGTTTACGCGGGAACAAATTGAGGAGATCCGCAAGAAATACCGGAGCGCGGATATCTATGCCCTAACAGGAGCTACTATTTCAAGCAGGGCCGTGACCAATGGTGTGAAGAACATGGTCAAGAAATTTGCTTACAGAGAAAAGATGCTTGAACGAGTAATTGCCGAAGAAAACATTCAGGCTGCGTTCTAAGAAATTTTGTGCGGCTTTTTCCGAGTGGCGGGAAGCTGGTTTTTAAACTGGAGTGAAACGATAACAAGCTACGCATTTCACAAGGCAGAAATTGTGAAGAATAGCTTTTTGTGGATGAAAACTTAGGAGGGATGAAAGCTTGGCAACTACAAAGACCCCCTCTCGCCTGGTCTTAAACGGGCTGTTAAACGAAAATCCGATTTTTCGCCTCGCGCTTTCAATGTGCCCGGCTGTCGGTATCAGCACCACTGTTATGAACGGGCTGATGCTGGGCACCGCAGTGCTTTTTGTACAGGTCTGCTCCAGTTGCACAATTGCCGCTATCAAAAACTACATTCATCCCCGGATTCGCATCCCCACCTATACCCTGACCATTGCAACATGGGTAACGGTAATTGACCTGGTGCTTTCCGCATACGCTCCCGAAGCATATAAGGCGATGGGAATCTTTATCAAATTGATAGTAGCCTTTGCTATTATTACCATGCGCCTTGAGGTATTTGCCTGCAAAAACACGGTAGCCATGTCTTTCTGGGATGGCTTGGGGATGGGACTTGGTTTTATGTTCGGCATGGTTACGCTTGGTTTCATCCGTGAACTTCTTGGGATGGGAACCCTTCTCGGACATAATGTACTGGGGTTTCGCCCGCTTCTGTTCTTTGCGCTTCCGCTCGCCGGGTTTTTTTGTGTGGGTTTTATGATGGCAATCTTTAATTACGTGGAGCTCGTTTTTAACAGGAGAAAGAAAAGGAGAGGCTGAGAGACAATGGCACGCTTAAGACGAATTACTTACCTTACCCTGGGCTTTCTCCTGCTGGCGTACTTGCTGGTTTTCTCGGGGTGTGCAGGCTCTCAGAATCGGTTCATAAAAAAGACATCTTTTAGGGGGACCCACAGTATTCTAATTACCTTTGCCGGTCCGGTTGACGAGGAGTGGGCCACAAAGGCGTCAAACTATCGCGTGTACGAAAAGCCAGATCCTGACATTGTGCTCAAGATTAGCACGATAGAGCTGAGTACGAACAGGCAAACGGTTATTCTCCACTTTGAAGAACCCCTCAACCAGAATCAGCCCCACATGGTAACCATGAGGGGAATTATGACTGAGGGAAAATCCGTGGGCACGGCCATTGTCAAGGTAAGGAAACTTTACCTTGGTTACCTGTTTTCCATCCTAATCGGTGCAATGCTCGTACAAAACTTTGTGTTCACCAAGTACCTGGGTCTCTGCGTGTTTTTTGGGACTTCGCAGAAAAGGTCAACTGCCGTTGGGATGGGAGTCACCTTTACTATTGTGATTGTGGCGAGTGCAATGATGTCGTGGTTCCTTTACCAGTTTTTCTTAAAGCCCTTTCACCTGGATTTTCTGCAGATCATTGTATTTATCGGCCTGGTTTCCCTGTCTGTGCAGGCGGTGGATACGATTCTTAGAAAGGTGAACCCGATGCTGTTTAAGGCGTTCGGCGTGTACCTAGTTCTCGTAATCGCCAACTGTATTATCCTGGCCGTTCCCCTTATTCTGGCCGATAATGAGTACAATGCTGCCGAGAGTCTCATGCTCGCGCTTGGTGCCGGGCTTGGATTCTTGATTGCTCTGTTTCTAATGTCCTCTGTACGAGAGCGCCTTGAGCTCGCTAATGTTCCGCCCACGTACAGAGGACTGCCGATAGCATTTGTTGTGGCAGGGCTTTTTGCCCTGGCATTCCTGGGGTTTTCAGGAATGTCAATTTTTTGACTTGTTATATACGAGAAGATCATGCTTCTTGCCGAGAACCCAGTTCCTGCGCGGAACTTGTTACCAGAGAATTCATCATGGAAACCAGAGGGGAAGTACATATATGGATCCAACGCTTATTAAACTGGCAATTGGCGGCATTGTATTACTTGGCTGCATAGGTTTGTTTTTTGGAATAGGCCTGGCCCTTGCCGCCCATAAATTTGCTGTAAAAGCCAATCCAAAAGTCGAAGCGGTGCTTGAAGTTTTGGCAGGCGCACAGTGAGGCGGGTGCGGCTTCGCAGGTTGCGAAGGATATGCTGAAGCAGTGGTTAATGATCCTGAGGTGCCACCAAATCTTTGTTTTCCAGGAAAAGAGGAAGTGGCGAAAAGGGTGGCAGAAATCACCGGGAAAAAGATGGCCGCGGTGGAAAACATGATTGCCGCGGTGCGTTGCTCAAGGATCGAAGGCAACGTGCAAAAAGGCCTCTCCTATATTGGCGACCAGACCTGCGAAGGGGCCAACCTGGCCTTTGGCGGACCAATGGCCTGCAAGTTTGCCTGCATAGGTTTCGGGGATTGTGCGAGGGCCTGCCCATTCGATGCTATCACAATGGAGAACAACTTTCCCCGTGTGGACTCTGTTGCCTGCGTTGGATGCGGTACGTGCGTGCGTGCTTGCCCTAAGAAAATAATAGAGCTTGTACCCCGCAGCCCCAGAGTCTGGGTTCCGTGCAGTACGCAAGACCCCGGCAAAGATGTCAGGCAGGTGTGTGAGGCCGGGTGCATCTCGTGTAAAATGTGTGTCAAGGTTTGCCCCGCAAAAGCAGTTACAATGGATCAAAACAGGGTTCTTATTGACCATAAAAAATGTATCGAATACGGGCCGGAATGCGGTGAAATATGCGTTGAGAAATGTCCTAGAAATATTTTCAGATATTACCGCCCGGATCAAAAGAAGATATCGGAAATACACGCTTCGGCCGCTTAGAACGAGAAATTCAAAACTTGTTCGACACAAGGAATTGTGTTGCCATCAAGGCTAGTTGGTGGTAAATGTTTTGTAATTTTTGAGTGGAGGCACACAATGGGAAGAATAAACAACATGCTTCGTCAGGATGGGGGCATGGATAGAAGGTCATTTTTGAAACTTTCAGGCTTGCTTGGAATCGGGGCGGCATCAGCGACCATTGTACCCGTATCAGCAGAAGCAGTCCGCTTTAACAGAAAATTGGTAAAGGTTTCCAAAACCAGGCTCGCTATGGGTACGTTTGTTTCCATGACCCTCATACACCATTCAACCGACCAGGCCCAGGAGGCTATGGGCCTTGCTTTTGAAGAAATTGATAGGCTCGCTGCCCTCTTAAGCCGTTTCAACGAGTCTGCCGCGGTGGCACAGCTCAACAAGGAGGGTTACCTCAAAGGTGTTCCTCCTGAGCTAATGCTTGTTGTTTCCAGGGCCCTTTATTATAACAACCTGACTGGCGGCAGCTTTGATATTACGGTCAAGCCGGTAATAGACCTTTTCGTAAAAGACTTCGAAGGTAGCAAGAAACGAATACCCTCCGAGGCCGAGCTTCAGAAGGTGCTGAGATTTGTCGGATCGGAAAAGGTCAAGGTAAAGCAGGGATCCATCTTTTTTAAGAGACCGGGTATGGGTATCACCCTCGATGGAATTGCAAAGGGCTTCATTGTTGATCGGGCATCGGAGATCCTGACCAGGAACAAGATAAAGAACCATCTTATAAATGCTGGTGGCGACATAAGAACCAAGGGAAGCAAGGCGAAGGGAAGGCCCTGGAGTATAGCCATCCAGGACCCTTTAAAGAGAAAGCATTACCCGGACATTATCCAGATGAGAGACGGCGCCATTGCAACATCGGGGAACTACGAAGTCTACTTCGATCGCGAAAAGATGTTTTACCACATTGTTGACCCCAAAACAGGGCTATCACCGGAAATGACCACCAGCGTCTCTGTTACGGCCAGAACCACGATGGAGGCTGACGCCCTTTCAACCAGTGTATTTGTAATGGGTCCCCGAAAAGGAATGGCGTTCATCAACAGGTTGCAGAACTGCGAATCTCTCGTTGTTTCAAGGGGAGGTACTCTCTCGAAATCCCGGGGCTGGAAAAGCGCGGCCATATAGTCTTTTCCATCTCCTGGAGAAGACCGGAGAAGCTTTTCGGATCTAGCGCAGAAATCGGAATGCCCTCTAACCTTTTTGACAAAGCGACTGCCTCGCCGGGTGCAAGGCGGTCGCACTTGTTTAGAACAAGCAGGGTTGGAATCTCTCCAAGATTCAGCCTAAAAAGAATCCTTTCCACCGCCTTAATCTGATCCTCCATACGCGGGCTTGTCACATCGACCACGTGAAGGAGCAGATCGGCATCGTGGAGTTCCTCCAGTGTGGCTGCAAACGTCTCCATCAAGTCCTCGGGAAGGTTCCTTATAAACCCGACCGTGTCGGTAATAATTACCTCCCTTTCACGGGGGAACCTGAGGCGCCGGCTGCTCGGGTCCAGGGTCTCAAACATCCGGTTGCCAACATTAACCCTGCTATTAGTAAGGCTGTTTAAGAGAGTGGATTTCCCCGCATTCGTGTAACCTACAATTGAAACCACAGGCAGCCCTTTCGCATTGCGCAGCCTTCGCCTTCCCTTCCTCTGGCGCCTGATTTCTTTAAGCTCCCTGTTAAGCCTCGCAATCCGCTCCCTTACCCGGCGGCGATTTATCTCCAGCTTTGTCTCGCCTGGTCCTCTGCCCCCTATCCCTCCAGTGAGTCTGGACATGGCTGTATTCTTGGAAGCAAGCCGTGGGAGGAGATACTTCAACTGTGCCAGTTCCACCTGTATCTTGCCTTCCCTGGTGACAGCCCTCCTGGCAAAAATGTCAAGGATAAGCTGACTTCGGTCAATAATCTTTAGCTCTGTTGCATCGGTTAAGCTTCTTACTTGGGCTGGTGTTAACTCATTGTCGAAGATCAGTAGGTTCGTTCCAGTTTGAAGGCATCTTAATGCCAGCTCCCCGAGCTTCCCTTTCCCGATCAAGAACCGAGGGTGCACCCTGCTTACGTGCTGGACCACAGTGTCTACAACCTGGAGGTTGTTTGAAACGGCAAGATCCCGCAGCTCATCCAGTGACTCCTTCACTTCCCATGAAGCCCCTGTCGTCACCCCCACCAGCAATGCCTTCTCTTTCTGCTCTAACGATAAGCCTCCTTCAGCTCTTCCAAGTTCATCCTCGAGCGAGTGTATGAAGGCATCGAAGTCCAGGTCAAGCCTGCCTATGTCCGGAACTGTTGAAACATTGCACCCCTGCCTCTGCAGGTTATTGGGTAGCACGTGAGCAAAGGAAATACGCCCCGGAATGCCCGATTCCCCTACCTGGATACAAACCATCAGGTCCAGGCCAAGAAGCACGAGGTCGGAAAGATCTTCCTTTGTAAGGGACTCCCCGTTCAGATGGGTATGAACACACCTCAGTCCCCTGAGCCTGCTTGTCCCGGATCTATACCTGCCAAGGTCAGGGATAAGTATTCTTTTGTCTTCGCCCACAACAACATAGGCTGTCTCGCCCTTGCGGGTGATAATTAATGCGACCTGTCTTTTTATTTCAAAAGATATGCTGGAAAGCCGACGGCACAGTTCCCGGGTGATAACTTCGCGGCTGGGTACTTTTCTGCGGTAAAGATTCTGTAGGGCTTTTAAGTGGCTGGCTTTAAGCCCGCCTATTTTGCCGTATACTCTTTCTATGGCTACCCCTCAATAAATATGAATTGTGTAGCTCTTCCCCTTAATCATTATAAGACACGCTAAAAAAGATAAAAACATATATTTGTGAGTCTCACTTCGAATGGTCAAGAAGCCTCTTCTGAAAGCTCTTACTGCATAAGAGCAATAACTGAGAGAGTACAAGCCCTCAAAATTCGTACCGATCCTCTTCCACATAGTCTTTGAAGCGAGTAAGTTCTTTTTGAAAAGTCAGCTTAAAAAGGCCTGTAGGTCCGTTGCGTTGCTTGGCGATAATAATTTCCGCCACATTTCGGTTTTCCTCCGAAACAGGATGATACAGTTCGTCCCGGTAAATAAAGGCAATGACATCTGCATCCTGCTCAATTGCGCCGCTCTCTCTCAAATCGGCCAACTGGGGCCGTTTGTTGGGCCTGTCCTCCACCTTTCTGTTCAATTGAGATAGAGCCATCACGGGCACGTTCAGATCCTTGGCAAGTGCCTTCAACGACCTGGAAATTTCCGATATTTCCATTTGGCGAGATTCAGCAGACCTTCTTCCCTGGATCAACTGGAGATAGTCAATTATGACAAGGCCGAGCCTCACTTTTTTCATCAATCTCCTGCACTTGGCTTTCATCTCAAGCACATTCAACCAGGATGTATCATCAATGAATATCGGTAGCTCAGAGAGACGATTCGCCGAATCCGTGAGCTTCATCCAGTCGGTATCTCTCAAAAATCCCGTCCTCAGCTTGGTGGCATCAATACCTGCATGAAAGCCAAGGAGCCTGAGTCCGAGTTGAAGCTTTGCCATTTCGAGCGAAAAAATCGCCACGCCTTTCCCTGTTTGTTCCGCCGCATTGTACCCGATATTCAAAGCAAGAGAGGTCTTCCCCATGCTGGGTCTGCCTGCGATAATAATCAGATCAGAAGGCTGCAAGCCGGCGGTATAACGGTCAAAGTCCTTGAACCCTGTGGATATGCCTGTTACAAAGCCCTCCTGCTCTGCCACGCTCTCAAGTTTCTTGAAACTTCCCTTGATAACATCTTCAATTGGGGAGAATGTCTCCCCTATTTTGTCCTCGGCGATATCAAAGATCGACTGCTCGGCGAGGTCAAGAAGCTCATCAGTCCCCTGCCAGCTTTGAAAGCACGACTCGGATATAGCCGAACACTGGTTGATTAGCTTCCTTCTGACCGATAGATCCCTCACTATCTCCGCGTGATGAACAATGCCAGCGGAAGTGGAAACAGCGTCCACGAGTGAGGCAAGGTAATCGGTACTACCCACCTTTTCCAGAAGGTCTTTTTCCTTCAAGTACTGGGAAAGAGTTACCAAATCAATGGGTTCATTGTTATTGTAAAGTTCGGTCATTCCTTCAAACAAGTGCATGTGGGATTCCCGGTAAAAATCGTCCGGCGAGAGAATATCTACAACCTGGTTCATTGCCTCATTATTAATCAGGATACCTGACAAAACAGCCTGCTCTGCCTCGATATTTTGAGGAGGCACTTTGACGGGAGCGCTTACCAGCTTTTCTCTTGCCTGGGCCATTTTCTTATCCTTTATGCCAAGGTGCAACGTGATTCAAAAACTCCCTCTCTTCCAAGAGGCTTTCAGGATGTGGAGCGCCAGATGCCGAATTCAGCCACCGCCAACTACCTTTTTCGCCTATTCTTCAGGAATAACTACAACTTTGACCGAACCTGTCACCTCAGGGTGCAGCTTCACTGGAACTTCAAATTCCCCCAAGGTCTTGATGGGCCTGTCAAGGCTTATCTTTCTTCGATCAATTTCGATGCCTTGCTTTGCCAATTGGGAGGCAATATCCATAGTGGTCACAGAGCCATAGAGCTTTTCCTCTTCACCTACTTTTTGGGAAATGGTCACTACCACACCTTCTATTTTTTCCTTGACTTTTTCAGCATCCTCTTTGGCTTTCAGCTTTTTTACTTCAATCTTTTTCCTTTGCTGCTCCATTGACTTAACGTTCTGTTCGGTCGCAGGCAAAGCCAGCCCTTTTGGAATCAGGAAGTTCCGTGCGTAGCCTTTGGCCACATCCAATATTTCCCCCTCAAAACCCAAATCTTCCATGTCTCTTTTCAAAATAACCTTCACGCCTTAAAGATCCTCCTAGCCTTATCCATTAATGTATTCAACTAACAGCCTTCCTTTGATGAATCCTCCTGAAATCGACCCACTGGTCAAAAAGTCCAGCCAGCGCAAGCACCAGCAAAAATATTTGCTGGAAGAAAATCAGAAAATATACTGCAAACCTGATCCACGCCGGAGCACGATACTTGTTAAGAAAAAACAAGACAATAGAAAGGCCGTGAAAAGCATAAACCGTCATAAAGACGATAAAAACATTTACTGAAACCCATCTTATACCACCGACCGGAAGAAATAAAGAAAAACCCGCAACGATTACGACCCAAACCATGGGCTCTGGTGACCGCCATTGGTCCAGGAAACCAAAATCAGGATATTGCAGCTTTCCAGCGAGAAAAAGCGGTTTGCTCAAAACAACGTTTAGCCACACAATCAGTCCAGTTCCAAGGATCGTAAGAGCCGGATACGTCTTCCTCACTATGCTTATAAGCGCCTTAGCGTATTGTTGAAGTTCTACAGTTTTGTCTTGATTCGCCGCCATATTGCCGTAGATCTTAGCAGTATCAGATAGAGTGTTACTCACATAATTCAGAAGCAATTCTATGGGTCCCATGTTTCTTGTAAACCCCAGCACCGAAAGCATAACAAACCCGACCAGAAGCATTAATCCTGTCCCCAGTGTTATTGTGCGCCCAATACTAAGTTTCAAGTGGTAAAGGTAGGAGATAATCAGACCCATAATGCCGAACTCAAGGCAGAGGAACAAGAGCTGAGGGTATTTCAACAGGTGCCCAATTAATCCGACCACGACCAGGGAGAGAGCAAGCGTTTTGGCTCCCTCCAGGAAACCAAATTTTGTTGCGAAATAAAGAAAAGGCAGAGGGACCAGAAAGCTCAGGAAAGGGCCCACAAACGGGATCAAGCTCGAAATCAGTAACAAGGCAGTTGCTGTGCCGACGCAGCCAATGAGGTCAGTAGTTTTCATGGCTTTTACTGGTTCTTCACTCTCAAACCAGGACCAGGCATTTGTCGCACTTAGCTATCAGCTTCAAGCCGTCTTATCTGAGAGTGGACGTTGTATAGGGCAGCAGTGCGATCTTTCTCGCTCTCTTTATGGCTACGGTCAGCATCCTCTGATGTTTGGCGCAGTTGCCGGATATTCTTCGAGGGATAATCTTGCCACGCTCCGTGGTAAACATCCGTAGGGTTCTGGGATCCTTGTAATCAATAACAAAGTTGCTGTCAGCACAAAACCTGCAAATTTTCCGCCTGTGATAGGTCATTTTGTGCCGTCTGTTTCTACTAATCATGATTGCTCACCTCTTGAGGGGATTCTGGCCTTTCTTCCACGGCCGCTTCTCTTTCCGCAGTCTCCGTGGTTTCCTCTGGCGCGGGGCGCTCTTTTTCCGCTTTTTGCGTTTCCTTGCGCAATAATTCCTCGGGATCCACCTTGTTGGCCAGTTTAACTGTCATATACTTGAGAACAGCGTCGTCAATTTTTGTTTCTCTCTCAAGTCTGCTTACAAGTCCAGGCTCCCCACAGTACTCGATCCTTACGTAGAAACCTCTTTCAAATTTTTTCACCGGGTATGCCAAATTCTGGCTGCCCCACTCATCTATTTTTATCACAATGCCTTTCTCTTTTTCAATAAAACCGCCAAATTTTTTGAGCTTTTCAGCATAAGCATCTTCACCCAGTTCCGGGTTCAAAATAAGTACTGTTTCATAATGCCTCATAATCTGCGTTCTCCTTCCGGCCTTTTTATGCTATTGATGGTCCCCTTTGAAGGTTCGAAACCTCTCTTCCCCCCAAGAATTTGTCTGATCCCGGGAACTTCTGAGAAAAACATCCTTTTGCCTTCGCGCGGGACAAGGAGGCGAAAAGTTCAAATACCACCAGACAAACTGCTTGTCAAGGCGTTTTGTCCATGATAAGAAGCAAACTCCCTTGGAATTTTGACGCTGAACAAACTATAAAAACACCCCTCGCGCCCGTTCACGTTGTTCGCTCCGGATGCAAAGCTGTAAGAAAAAAGTAATTTTTGTTTTTGCTCCTATAACTCTGCGATCTCTGTGTGCTCTAGGGCTCTGTGTGAGATAATCTATGTCAAATATTGCGAGGGGAAAAGGATAATTTTCGTGAAGGTGTAGAAATGTGGGAAAAAGAATTGGACACCGTACGCCTCGCCGCACAGGAGGCAGGAGATATAATCAACAGCCTCTACGGTCGGGTAGATGTAATCAAGAAAAAAGGGGACATTGACCTTGTTACAGAAGCCGATCTTCAGGCTGAAAGCAAAATTGTTGAAGTCATCACCCGCGCCTTTCCACAGGATAGCCTGGTGACCGAGGAGGCAGGCCACTATGATCACCATTCCAAGAGAATATGGCTCATCGATCCCCTGGATGGAACCACGAACTTTACTCACGCTTTTCCCTTTTTCGGAATCTCTATCGCTCTTGAGATTGAGAAAAGGGTCGTGGTCGGAGCAGTGTATGATCCTCTAAGAGACGAATATTTTTGTGCTGCAGAAGGTACGGGCGCCTTCTTGAATGGAAACAGGATAAAGGTTTCCACGATCGGAAAGCTAGAGGACTCACTTCTAGCCACTGGTTTCCCTTACGAGGTTTACAACGACGCCCACGAACTTACAAAGCGTTTTGAGAAAATGCTTACCCTGACACAGGGTGTTCGAAGACCCGGCTCCGCAGCCCTTGATCTGTGTTACGTTGCTGCGGGAAGAGTGGATGGATACTGGGAAGAGAGGCTGTTCCCCTGGGATACTGCTGCAGGCAGCATTATCGTCAAGGAGGCCGGTGGTCAGGTAACCGACTACACTGGAAAAACCTACACCCCCTACTCAAGGACCATCCTGGCAACAAACGGGCTCATACACGCGGAAATGATGGAAGCCCTGAAAATCTAGCTTCCCCTCCGTTTTAACTCTTTTCCATGACTCTTCGGATCAGCGAGAAAAGGCATCCATTGCCTCTTTTTCAATCTCATGGGCTAGTCCGTTGTATCGGGGAGAAAAATGGAACACTGTGAAGCGCTTAACTCCAGCCTCTTTTGCAAGCCACCCGGCCTCCTTTGCTGTTAAGTGGTATTTTCTCTTTGCCGTGTTCCTATCGCGGTCCAGGAAAGCCGCCTCAATAAAAAGATGATCAGCATCTCGGGCGAGACTGATGACTTTTTCATAGTTTTCTGCGCTGCCCACAACGTCAGTGATGTACGTTATCTTCCGGCCCGGTGAAATTCTTGTGATACTTTCGGCCAGATCTCCCAGCACAAAACCTTTTCTTTTTACCACCTCGCCTCCTTCCTCCCATGTTACATAGAACTTCTCTTTTGGATTTCTCTTTTCATAAAGGGCTTTCTTGAAGCGCGTTAGCCAAGGGCCAACTGGAAGCCCCCGGGCTTTGAGCTTCTCCTTGTCGATATTAATGTAAAAGTTCTCCACCATGGAAAGGCCAAGGCAGTGAATACGATGGTCGAGAAAAGAAGCTTCCACCTTGAACCGGGGCTCCTTAACGAGACTACCTGAAAAAGGAAGTACCTGGTCTTTACCCTTGGGTTTGAACCGATCCCTGCATGGATATACCCTTGTTATCACTTTTGCGGGGTGTACCTCGCTCACCCTCAGCACAAGTTCGTAGTGGTAGTCATCCACCAGGTTCCAGGTGTACCCCGATAGCTTTCCTTCAACCTGCCTGAAAAAGCCTGGAGGACCAAAGAGGTGGATTTCTTTTTCTCGACCAAGACTAACCCGCAGCAGTGTATCAAACCCTATAAAGTGATCCATATGGGTGTGAGTAACAAAAACATGGGTGACCTTGAGCAGGTCTCTCGGGGAAAGAGGGCCGAGGTCGCCAAGGTCGAACATGATGGCCCTTCTCTCAAAAAGAAAAGCAATGAAAAGGCCGGGGTCTGAGAAAGGATCGTTCACCAGTCTCGCGCGAAATGAGGATCTCATATGAATTTGTCCTGACCTTCCAAGAACTGACCCCCACGAAAAACGGAACTATACCTGATGGAGCTTGTGGGTCAAGAGTTGACAAACTCTACCAGATGTGCGATCTTTTGCCAATAACTAATCAGAATCAATAGTCATTTCCGTGCGAGGCATGCAGTGACGTTGACCAAGGCCGACATTGTTAAAAGCGTAAGGGATAAGATCAAGCTAAAAAAAGCGAGAAGCGACGAGCAACCGCTTCTCTTCCCGGAACTTGCCTATGAGAGGCTGAGCAGCAAGCGTGCAGCGCAACTTGTCGACACCATGTTTGAAATCATCAAGAAGAACCTGGAAAAAGGGGACAGCGTACTAATTCATCGCTTCGGCAAGTTCAAAGTAAAATTCAAGTGGGCGAGAAAGGGAAGAAACCCGAGGACAGGAGAATCAATTATTTTAGATACAAGAAGGATCGTCACTTTCCACTGTTCCCCCAAACTAAAAGAGAAAATTAACAAAGGCCTTGCCGCCCGGTCCAAATGAACAATGGAGCGAAACCTTACTAACCTGAAGGCCTTGTTGAAGCCCTTTGTGATACTGCTTGGACTGACAGGTCTGCTGGGCACTTGCCCCCTGGATGCCGTTGCAGACGAGCTGGATCTCCTCAGCAAAATCATTTCCACTCAAAACTCCCTTGAGCTAAAGCAAAGCCTTGCCGAGGGTTCCTATCGTGGTGAGGCGGGAATTCTGAGGGTAAAGCCTGACGTGGCAAGTTCCCTGGGTCTTAGTGTTTATATGGACCAGGACTACCTGGACTCAGCCAAGCTTTTCAAAGAAGCCGAGGCCTCCCTAGAAA
Source organism: Deltaproteobacteria bacterium (assembly GCA_019310485.1). Taxonomy (GTDB): domain Bacteria; phylum Desulfobacterota; class DSM-4660; order Desulfatiglandales; family HGW-15; genus JAFDEF01. The sequence continues at coordinate 37,922 of JAFDEF010000015.1, forward strand.
GAGCTCAGGAAGAGCTTGCTTCCACGGAAAAGGAATCATTCCTAGAAGAACATGTTCACCGCGCTGCAAGCTTTTTCTTGGCTTACAAACGCTCCTCTCAAGAAGCCGAGGAAAAGCTGGAAGCATACCGGCTAAGAATCTCCCCCAAAAACGATGAAAGGCTGAACGAGAAGATCTGCTTCTCCCTAATGAAACGGCTCCTAAACGAAGCCCTTGAAAAGGCTGGTTACAACTTAAGGGATACCCTTGGTTATTTCTATAATGCCTGCAGAGGAGCTGACAAAGATACCCCTTTTCTTACAACCGAAAACGTAAAATTCGTCAATAAAGTTTTCTATCAATTCACCCGGCTTTGCCCGAAGGAGGCGTTGAAAAGATTTGATCTGGGAACACAAGAGGATTTTTACCATGGAAAAGATCCTGCAATGTGGAAGGAGATCATCGCGGAAACAGAGTTCCCTTACCTGAGCTTGCTGGAAACAACCTTGAAAAAACATAACAATGGAAAACATCGAGTTGACCCACTGCTCTTTGTTGCGCTCATGAGAAAGGAATCGAATTTTCACCCCCATGCTATCTCATCCGTGGGAGCGGCAGGTCTAACCCAGATAATGCCGCGAACAGCGCTTGGCCTGGGCATGAAAAATATCTTCATTCCCCCATACCTTTCCAAGGCAGGCTTGATGCTTGAAAAGCAAAGGAAAACAAAGGAGCAGGCCCTCAACGTACTCTTTCAGATCAACGAGAACAACAAACTCGAGAAGGCCAGGCTTGCCCGCTCGTTAATGCAGAAATCGCTAAAATTCAGCAAGAAAAAAGATAGGCTATTTGGAAGATACCGAAAAGAATTGCTCTTGAGCAATACGGATGACCGTCTTAAGCCCGAGCTTGCGATCGAATATGGATTCAAATATTTTCAACAGCTTATGAGGGCTCAAAAAGGTGATATAACTCTTGCCCTTGCATCATATAATGCCGGCCCCCACCGCGTGAGGCGCTTTAACGGTGTACCCCCGTTTGATGAAACGGTGAACTTCCGAAACCAGGTTCTAAGGTTTTACAAGGCATACTTGGACAAACTCAAAGGAGCGCGGCAGGTCTCAAAAGGGCCTTAGGCAGAGCAAAAAGGAAAGATTTCCTTGCCAGGGTACCCTCAACTTATTCCATGAAATTCCTGAACCCACTTGAGCCAGATTTTTTTCCTGTTCTGGAACTTGTAAAGAACCCTGTCAAGATGTCTTGACAGCTCCAAATCAATGAGTTTCCGCCTGGAGAAAACAATGAGTTGTCTTTCAAGACTCTCCCAATCGGGCATACTCGACTGGAGTCCTTTGCAGTATTTCTGGAACCCCAGGTGCATCTCTTCTATCTTAGTATCAAAGTCGAGAATTTGATTTCTTATTTTAAGGTTTTCCTCAGAGATCAGCATAAGGTCTTCTTGAAAAAAAGCACCTGCTGGTACAAAAGGGCCTGGTTTGCAGATTCTTGCAATCAAGATAGAGTTTTTTACCTTAAATTGATCAGTCTTTCAACACAAATAGTTGCATTAATAAACTGAAATACTTTCTTGACATACCCGCCTTCATGATGAAATATACAAAACCTGTCACCGGGAGCTCAGGGGTAAACGGAATTCGCCAGCCTCAGGCTGGCAAGAATTTGAGTCTGACGCAAAGATTGGGCAAAAGGGGGCATTTTTCAAAGGCCTCAAAAGCAAGAAGCATATTATCCACGACATTGTGGGGAGAAAGAAATGGGAGATAACAACGTTTTAATAGAATCGCACTTTGATGACCTGCAGCTTGTCAAGCGGGGCAAAGTCAGAGACGTATATGAAATTGACGGAAAGCTTCTTATAGTGGCGAGCGACCGAATTTCTGCCTTTGATGTTGTCATGGACGACCCCGTGCCTGACAAGGGAAAGATATTGACCAAGATTTCCCTTTTCTGGTTCGAACATCTTAAATCAATTGTCGAGAACCACGTTATATCGGCCAAGCCCTCCGAGTATCCTGCTCCGTGCAACAAGTACCATCAGGAGCTCCAGGGCCGCAGCATGCTGGTAAAAAAGGCAATCCCCCTGCCGGTTGAGTGCGTTGTTAGGGGCTATTTGTCCGGATCAGGGTGGCTTGAGTACCAGTCTACGGGCACCATATGCGGCATACCTCTGCCAGAAGGGCTTTCTGAGTCCGAACAACTTCCCGCGCCCATCTTCACCCCTTCTACAAAGGCAGAGCATGGCATTCACGATGAGAACATATCTTTTGAAAGGGTGATAGACCTGGTAGGTGAGGAGACAGCAAGAAAAATACGGGACCTGAGTATCCAGATATACAACTTTGGAAGAGAATTTGCTGCTGACAGGGGGATCATTATAGCTGACACTAAATTTGAGTTCGGCATGAGCGACAGTCGCCTAATACTGATTGACGAAGTCCTCACCCCTGACTCTTCAAGATTCTGGCCCATGGACTCTTACCAGCCGGGAGGTCCGCAGGAAAGCTTTGACAAACAGTTCCTCAGAGACTACCTAAATGGTCTTGACTGGCCAAAGAAGCCTCCCCCTCCAAAACTCCCACCCGATATCATCGAAAAGACAAGGGAAAGATACGTGGAGGCTCTAAGACGACTGACAGGGTCAGGGCTCGAAGAGAATTGATCAAGCAATTTCCAGTCCTCGTGAGACCTTCCTTTCAAAAAATACCTCACCTGGTCCGCCTTGACAAAGACCTTCCCGATGCTTAACGTAAGTTGTAATCTTAACTTTGTATTGACTTGAAATTACTATATTTCGCTTTGATCCCGGACGGAGAAGAGAGGGCCAGTTTGGTACTATGGTTGAGGACAAAAACGACATAGCTGTCAATTCAGAGCAGTCATCAGCAGAGGAGAGAAGAGGAGTAAGTTCCAAGAAGGAGGAACAAACTCGAAAAACCGAGGAAAAGCCTCTGGAGAAGCTGACCAAGGCTGAGCTTATTCAGAAGGTCAAATCGCTCCAGGAAGAGGTGCAAAAGCAATACGAGCTTTACCTTCGCTCACAGGCAGAGATTGAAAATATCAAGAAGAGAACGGCCAAAGAAAAACAGGAATGGGTCAAGTATGCCAATGAGACCCTGATCAAAGACGTACTTCCTGTGATGGATAATCTTGAAAAGGCTATTTCCCACTCTCAAAATGAGGCTTCTCTTGAGGCCCTGCGCGAAGGAGTTGAGCTGACTCTCAAAGGATTAAAGGATACCTTGAAAAAGTCAGGCCTTGAAGAAATAAAGGCTGTAGGTGAAAAGTTCGACCCTTCATTCCATGAGGCTGTTTCAGAAGCTGAAGACGAAAACCTCAAGCCGGGTACTGTGGTTCATGAACTCCAAAAGGGCTATATTCTGAATAATCGGCTTATTCGCCCTTCCATGGTGGTGGTAAGCAAGAGTGGCAGCTCTAACAGGGGCAGTGACGATAAAGAGCCCGAGAGGGTATCCGAAGGGATCTAGAAAAGCGTTTATTTTCCAAGGAGGTCAAAATGGGCAAAATAATAGGAATTGATTTGGGAACAACTAATTCTTGCGTGGCTGTGATGGAAAGTGGCGATCCTGTTGTTATTCCCAATGCGGAAGGCAGCAGAACAACCCCCTCTATAGTTGCGTTTAACGACAAAGGCGAAAGGCTTGTGGGCCAGATAGCCAAGAGACAGGCAATCACGAATCCTGATAACACGATTTTTGCCGTAAAGAGGCTTATTGGGAGAAAGTACGATTCCCCTGAGGTTCAAAGAGATATCGCCGTGCTTCCTTACAAGATAGTAAAGGCACCTAACGGGGACGCCCACGTGAGGGTAAGAGGCAAGGACTACAGCCCGGCAGAGATATCTTCCATGATACTTCAAAAGATGAAACAAACCGCCGAAGACTACCTGGGAGAAAAGGTTACCGACGCTGTGATCACAGTCCCTGCATACTTTAATGACAGCCAGAGACAGGCAACCAAGGATGCCGGGCGCATTGCGGGGCTAAACGTGCAAAGGATCATCAATGAACCGACTGCCGCATCCCTGGCATATGGGCTGGACAAGAAGGGGGAGAAAAAGATCGCAGTCTTCGACCTGGGAGGTGGTACTTTCGACATATCTATACTGGAAATTGGTGAAGGCGTTTTTGAAGTTAAGTCCACTAACGGTGACACGCATCTGGGAGGAGAGGATTTTGACCTCAGGGTAGTAGATTACCTGGCTGACGAGTTTAAGAAGGACCAGGGCATTGACCTCCGAAACGATAAGATGGCGCTTCAAAGGTTAAAGGAAGCAGCTGAGAAAGCGAAAATGGAGCTCTCCACTTCAATGGAAACAGATATCAACCTTCCCTTTATTACTGCAGATGCCAGCGGTCCCAAGCACCTCAACATAAAACTTACCAGAGCGAAGCTGGAAGCCCTGGTAGATGACCTTATTGAAAAAGTGGTGGAGCCGTGTAACATTGCGCTCAAAGATGCCAGTTTGAGCCCTAGCGATATTAGCGAGGTCATACTGGTAGGCGGCATGACCAGGATGCCCAAAGTTCAGGAGAAGGTGAAAGAGATATTTGGCCGCGAACCGAGCAAGGGCGTCAATCCTGATGAAGTGGTCGCTATCGGTGCTGCGATCCAGGGTGGCGTTCTCAAGGGGGACGTTAAAGATGTTCTCCTTCTGGATGTCACTCCTCTTTCGCTTGGGATCGAAACTCTTGGTGGCGTGTTTACAAAGCTGATTGAGAAAAACACAACCATACCGACCAAGAAAAGCCAGATTTTTTCCACGGCCGCAGACAACCAGCCTGCCGTGGAGATCCACGTGCTTCAGGGCGAGCGTGAAATGGCAGCCAACAACAAAACTCTTGGCCGTTTTCAGCTTGTGGGAATTCCACCTGCTCCCAGGGGGGTGCCCCAGATTGAGGTCACGTTCGATATTGATGCAAACGGCATTGTGAATGTTTCGGCAAAAGACCTGGCCACAGGGAAAGAGCAGTCAATAAAAATCACGGCATCAAGCGGACTGAGTGAAGAGGAAATTCAGAAGCTTGTGAAAGATGCTGAACTTCACGCAGAGGAAGACAGGAAAAAGAGAGAACTTGTGGATGCCCGAAACATGGCAGACTCACTCATCTATTCGACCGAAAAATCGTTGAAAGAGATTGGCGACAAGCTGGATGAGTCAACCAAGAGCGATATTAACAGGGCAATTGAGAACTTGAAAAAAGCAATGGAAGGTGATAACGTTCAAGAGATCAAACTTCTGGCCGATGAGTTGACCCAGGCTTCTCATAAGCTCGCTGAACAAATGTATTCCCAGACCGCCCAGCAACAGGCTCAGGCGGCTGGAGGATCTGGCTCTTCCCAGGCCGGGTCACAGTCTTCAAAGGATGAGGACGTTGTAGACGCTGATTTCGAGGAAGTGAAAAAGTAAAACATGAAACATGGGTTTTGCCCAATTAGCAGGGCTATCTCCACTATCGCAGTGGTGATAGCCCTTTTTATTGTTGGATGCCAGCCTAGACCCCCGGCCAGGAAGGCACCGGAGGTCGTAAGGAAGCCTGAGGAGACGCTTCTTGCCAGAGCCGAATCCGATTTTGAAAAGGGTAAATTTGATGCTGCATTGGCTGAATATGAGCGCTACCTAAAAGAGTACCCAATGGGCAAGGGCGCATGGAAAGCGCTTTACAGAATGGCCGAGGTCCACATCTACAGGCATAATTATGAAAAAGCACTCACCCTGCTGGAGAGAATCGAGACAGAATATCCTGGCATTTCCGCACTGCCCGGAATTCAATACGAGACAGCCCATATTGATTATATGCTGGGAAATTATCAACGCTCCAGGGAAAAATTACTCAAGTGGATCCAAAGCCATCCGGAAAGCCCTTTAACAGGCCATATCTTTTTTCTACTCGCCAGGAATTTGGAAGCATTACAGGATAAGCCCGGGGCTTTTCACTGGTATCTCAGTGCGGCCGCCTTATTTGCCCAGTCCCCTGAAATGCAGAAAGAAATTGAAAAAGACATTGTCGACCTCATAGAAGGTGCCGTGCCTTCAGAGCTCGATACAATGCAGGCCTATGCAAGGGGAAGCAAACTTGCCCCTCCCCTATATTACGGAATCGCCAAGAACTATCTCAGGCAGGACATGTTCGAGCAGGCGAAAGCCGCAGCAATGTCTCTGGTGCGCTCCAGCCCCGAACAAGTCTGGGTAGATATTGGAAGGGAAATCCTCGAAAAGGCGAACAACGAACTTTCCGTTAAGCCAAACGTCATCGGATGCTTGCTGCCGTTAAGCGGACCCTTTGCCATTTACGGCCAGGAACTTTTGAACGGTATAGAGCTTGGGATGGATCTATTCAATTCCGAGGCAGGAGACAATAAGCTGGAGCTGGCTATAGAAGATACTTTTGGAAAAGAAAAAGAAACGGTCATAGCCTTGCAAAACCTGGTGCTTAAGGACAACGTGATTGCCGTTATCGGCCCGCTCGTCAGCAAGCCTGCTCTGGCAGCAGCCAGGAAGGCTCAAGAACTGGGCGTGCCCATTATCACCTTCACGCAAAGGGAAGGGATCACTCAAGAGGGGGACATGGTTTTCAGGAACTTCATGACTCCCTCGAAAGAGGTTGACTCGGTTCTCGAAAGGGTGAGTGGCAGCCTGGAATTGAAAAGCTTCGCCGTTCTCTATCCTGACAATCGCTATGGCCACTTTTTTATGAATCTTTTCTGGGACAAGGTGGAGGAGCTGGGTGGGAGCATTACTGCCGTAGAATCTTATGAGCCGGATGAAACGGACTTTGCCACGCAGATTAAGAAAATGGTGGGCCTTTACTATCCCAGGCCGGAGCCCCTGGTTCAGTTCCTTCAGGCCTTGAAATTTCCTCAATACGAAGTTGAAGGCGCGGAGATCGATCTGAGTTCATTAAAAGAGCCCGATCCGATAGTGGATTTCGACGCCGTGTTTATTCCTGACAATTCCGAGCACATTGCCCTAATAGCACCACAGTTCCCTTTCCATAATGTTTTTGATATCCGTCTTCTGGGAACCAGCCTCTGGCAATCTCCGCAACTCGTAGAAATGGCAGGTGACTACTTGCAGGGCGCTATCTTCCCTTCAGGCTTCTTTCCGCAAAGCGAAAAAGAATCTGTAAAAAAATTCATGGCCCTTTATGAGGAAAACTTCGAATCAGCGCCAGGCATACTGGCGGCAACAGGGTATGACACCATAAGAGTTCTGAAAACTCTCTTGAGCCAACAAAGCATCCGCACAAGGAAGCAGCTCCAGAAGGCTTTATTGAGTCCTCACAACTTTGACGGCGTAACGGGCCAGATTTCTTTTGATAGCTCGGGCGAGGTGGTAAAGAAGCCGCTTTTACTCACCGTAAGCGGGCACCGCATGGTTCCCCTTCCCTAAGCTCCTTCTTCCGCGACCTCCTCTTTGGGCGCCTTTTTTCTTTCTGCTATTTTGGCAACATAGATACTGATCTCGTAGAGCAGGAGCAAGGGCCCAGCCATCATGAGCTGGGTTACCATATCAGGCGGGGTCAGAATGGCAGCAGTAACAAAAATCAGAAGAATGGCAAATTTTCGTTGCCGCTTCAAGAATTTGGATGTAACAAGCCCCATCTTGGCCAGGAAAAACGCAACCACTGGAAGCTCAAAAACAACTCCAAAAGCCAGAAGCAGCTTAATGGCAAATGAAAAATACTGCTTAACCGAAGGAAGAGCCTGGATATATTCGTTGGCAAAGCTCAGAAAGAATTTAAAACCAAAAGGGAATACAACAAAATAGCCAAAAAGGGCGCCACCAACAAATAGAATTGATGAAAAAACTACAAAGGGAATCAGGAATTTTCTTTCCTTCTGGTAAAGCCCCGGGGCAATGAACATCCAGATTTCATAGAAAATGAAGGGAGATGAAAGTAAAATTCCTGCAATAAAAGCAGTCTTAAGATATGTGAAAAACATTTCAGGAAGATTTGTGAAAATTAGCTTATCCCCTGCTGGCATGTTTGCTTTTAGAGGCAGGATCAGTATAAGGAAAAGCTTCTTGGAGAAAACATAGGAAATTCCAAACCCAATGCCCACCGCTATTGCACATGCTATAAGCCTGCTTCGCAGCTCTTCCAGATGGGCCATGAAAGGTTGCTTTTCATCACTGTTCATCCTTTTTGGCCTCCGGTGCCACAGTCTCTACTTCCGGCTCAGTTGAGGTCACTGCTTTTTCAACATTTTCCTCTTCTCGATCTCCCGGACCTTCCTCACCCACAGCGTGTTCAGGCTCTCTTTCTTTTTCCGGCTCCAGGACATTGTCCGGTAAATCCGCCGGTCTCTCGATTCCACTGATAGAGTCGGCGAGGTCCGCTTTCACTTCCTCAATATCCTCCTCAATGTCCAGGCTTTCCTTAATCTCCTCCGTTGCTTTGCGAAACTCCGCCATCCCTTTGCCAAGGGCTCTAGCCAGGTCGGGCAGTTTTTTCGGTCCAATAACGATCAAGGCTATCGCCAGGATAATAAGCAACTCAGACATACCTATGCCAAACATCCCTATTCCCCCCTCATTACCTCAAACAAAGGTCCTTTGACATTTCCGGGTCCTGTTCACAATTTCAGTATCATCGCACTTTCGTCGCAGTCCGGAAACTTTGGACACTTGAGACAATCTGCCCATACCTTGTGAGGCAGAGTCGCCTTCTCCACCAGCTCAAACCCAAGCCTGGAAAAGAAATCTTCCAGGTATGTGAGAACGAAAACCTGACTTAGACCCAAGGACCTGGCCTCCTGCAGGCACGCATCTACAAGTTGTGAGCCGAACTTCTTTCCCTGATGCTTTTCAATAACTGCCAAAGAACGGATCTCTGCCAGCTTATCCCAGCAAATGCCAAGCGCGCAAACGCCCACGATTCTGTGATTACGGCTATTATCCTCTAGAACAAAAAAATCCCTCAGGTGTTCATAAAGTTCGCTCAAAGGTCTCGGCAACAAGAGGCCCTTGGCTGCAAAATAGCCCAGGATCTTGTGAATGGACCCAACATCTTCAACCATTGCTTTTCTTATCATGAGTTCACTCAACTCTCCACACAAACCCCTTTAACCCTGTTTCTTTTGCCAGGCGCCTTGCATGGTCAACAGCTTGCTCCCGGGTATCGAACCTCCCTGACCTCACCCGATAGTATATCCTTCCCCTTAGGTGCGCTTCACAGTAGTAAGCCTGGTAACCACGGTTCCCCAACTTCCTGATCAGGTTCTCCGCTTTTCCCCTCTCTCCAAGGGAAGCAAGTTGCACCGTATAATATGTTCTCCCAAACCCAAGCCCCTGGCTTGAAGATTGATCACCTCTCTCTTTGCTTTCATCCAAAAGAGTGGTGACTGATTCGCCCTTTTCCGTTTTGGCTTTTGTGTGCCCTTGTACTGGCCTCCGGCCCGAAGAGCGGCTTTTTGCAACAACTACCACATGTTTCTTGCTTGTGCCTTCATTTTCGCTGGAAAGGCCCTTGTAAAAAGCCAGCTCAGGGTTAAGATCTTTCTTCTTTTGCTCCTCGGACTGACCGGAATTCTTTTCCGTAACAATACCCTGAATTTTGCTTAACTTGTCTTTCAAATCGGAAAAAACACGCATTCCATCCGGAAGAAAGCCCCGGCCGACAAATATTCCCAGTACAAAAATCCACGCCATAAGAAAAAAAAAGCAAAAGCCCCAGAAAAACATTGAAGAAGAACTCATTTCAAGGCGATAGATTTTCTTGGCTTTCTTTTGGGTTTTGCTTTTTTTCTGTGCCATTGGATAGACTTTACAATCACATACGCTCCGGCGCACTAATGCCCAGAAGGCAGAGACCGTTTACAAGAACTTTTCTCACTGCCTCAGCAAGGATTAGCCTGGCCTGACTCCTTGACACATTATCGGTGACAATCCGCTTATCGGGTTCCTTTGTCCCCAGGTTGAAGTACTTGTGAAAGCCTGAAGCCAGTTCTGTTAAGTAGTAAGTGAGGCGATGTGGTTCGAGTCTCCTGGCAATGTCTTCCAGAAGAGGGGGAAACTCGGCCATAAGTCTCACGAGAGCCATTTCCTCTTCCAGGTTCAGCTCGTTCAACACCTCCTGCGGCCTATCAGGGAGAGAAATCCCCTCTGAAGCTGCTTTCCTGAAAATACTGCATATCCTCGCATGGGCATACTGCACGTAATAGACCGGGTTCTCACTATCCTGTCTTTTTACCATGTCCACGTCAAAATCAAGCTGGGAGTCGTGATTTTTCGTAAGAAAAACGAAGCGAACCGCGTCTACTCCTACTTCCCCAACCAGTTCTTTAAGAGTAACGTAGTGTCCCGCCCTCTTAGACATCTTTATTTCCTGGCCACCTTTCCATAGCTTTACCAGTTGTATGAGCAAAACAGAAAGCCAGCTATCATCAAGGCCGTTTGCTTTCAGAGCAGCCTTCATCCTCTGGACATATCCATGATGGTCAGCACCCCAAATATTTACCGCTTTTGAGAATCCTCTCTTCCACTTTTCGAGGTGGTAGGCAATGTCAGAGGCAAAATATGTATACTGGCCGTCCTTCTTTCTAACCACTCTATCCTTGTCATCCCCGTATAGAGACGTCCTGATCCACAGAGCTCCGTCCTTTTCGTAAAGCTGGCCTTTTTCCTTGATCGCCTCAAGTGCTTCTTCAACGGATCCGGAAGCATAAAGGGCGCTTTCGCTTGACCAGACGTCAAAAATAACACGAAACTCCTCCAAGTCTTTCTTGATCTCCTCAAGCATCGTGTGCTTGCCCAGTTCAGAGCACCTGGAAATGGCTTCCTCCTCAGGGAGAGATTTCAGGTCAACGCTCCGAGATATTTCCTTTACCAGGTCCAGGATGTAGTCTCCGTGGTAGCCGTTTTCCGGAAATGGATACTCTGGCTCTGTTAGCTGTCTCCAGCGACTGTATATTGACTCCCCCAACAACCTCATTTGCTGTCCGGCATCGTTGATGTAAAACTCACGAGCGACATCGTAACCTGTAAACTCCAGTATCCTGCAGAGGGTATCGCCAAGCGCCGCCCCACGGCCGTGACCAAGGTGAAGGGGTCCCGTCGGATTGGCGCTTACAAACTCAACGAGTATCTTTTTGCCTGCTCCCTGATCGCTCCGGCCAAAGTCTTTTTCAGGTGACGCTATTTCCAGCAAGAGCCTGTACCATTCTTCCCTGCTGATAGTGAAGTTTAGGAAACCCGGGCCTGCTATTTCCACCCCTTCTAGAAGGTCCCCGGTATCAACAAGATGCTCCACAATTATCTCCGCGATCTCCCTTGGAGGTCGTCTTTGGGATGAAGCGAGGGCCAGGGCCAGGTTCGTGGCAAAATGACCGTGGTTGGTGTTATTCGGAATCTCTATTACGTAGTCGGGTAGCGCCGTTTTTTCGAGCACTCCTTTGTTGAAGCATTTTTCAAGCGTCTCCTTAAGGATAAGGTCTAATTTCTTTTTCATTACAAATATTCCCTGGTATTTCTCTGGCCAAGTGAGCAAAAAATTTCATACGAAATTGTCCCGCTCCAGGCTGCAACTTCATCGCCGGTAATAACCTCCCTGCCCTGTGTCCCCAGGAACACAACCTCCTCACCCGGCCCGACATCTTCCAGCTCGCTCACATCAGCCATAACCATATTCATACAGACCGTGCCCACAATCGGGACTCTTTTCCCCCTGATCAGCACTTTCCCTGTATTGGACAGGCTTCTCGGAAGCCCGTCTCCATAACCGGCAGATACGACAGCTATCCTTTGCCTGCCCTTGGTATAGTAGGTACGACCGTAACTGACGGGCGAGCTCCCAGGTAAGTCTCTCACCTGGATAACTTTGCCCTTGAAATGCATAACAGGCCTCAGCGACACGCTGGCGGAGAGCTCAGGCGAAGGAAGCCCCCCGTAAAGCATAATGCCGGGTCTCACCATATCGTAATGGGATTGTCTGTACTTTATCAGCGCTGCGCTGTTGGCCAGGTTGTTAAGCGGCAAACTAAATTCCATAGCCCGTCCGATTTCAATTGCCCTGTCAAAATTTTCAATCTGAGAAGAGGTGAAATCATTTTCAGGTTCATCTGCAGAAGAAAGGTGCGAAAAAAGCCCTTCCAGCAAAAGGCCTCTCAGTGCTCTCAGCTTTTCCAAAAACCCTTGCAACTCAGCAATGAATATGCCCAGGCGCCCCATACCCGTATCCAGTTTCAAAAAAACACGGGCTATTCGATTAGCCCTGAGGGCCTCAGCGTTCAATATCTCGGCCTGCTGCCGGTCAAAGAGAACGGGCATAAGGCCATTTTCTACAGCAGCCCTGGCCTCATCACCTGTCGTTGTCCCGCAAAGAACCACGATGGGAGCCCTGATCCCTCCTTTTCGCAGATTAAGGGCTTCATGCACATGGGCAACCCCCAGGCTATGAACACCCTTTTTTTCAAGTACCTCAGATACATGCAACGCGCCGTGACCGTAAGCATCAGATTTCACAATGCCCATGATTTTGGTCATAGACCCAACCAGCCTTTTCACCTGGTTAAGGTTATGCACCAGAGCTGAAAGATCAACTTGAACCGTGTTAGGCGAGTAATTCATCGCAACATTTCCAAATTCTTTCAAATAAATAAGGCTAGCGGATATGGTGCAATATATCAAGAATTATATCCCCCCGATTCACAATCAAACACCATTTCCCGCATTACACTCATCTCTTGTCCTTGCAGCGTACCTGTATGTACGTTTCGCTTCCCCAGATTTTGTAAACCTTGCATCCGATGTTTGCTGGTGAGATGGGTTACCCCCAAAGCGCTTTTTTTGTAGACAAACCAAAAGTTGACGGCGGACTTGGGTCCACAGCAATTCTCAGGGAACGCTGCGTCTCTGGAATTGACCTTGCCTGTTCCTCTCTGGGTAAAGCAGGTCGTATTGACATGAAAAATTGGAGAAACTAGTATGAAAAAAGAGCCTATTGACACTCCGGGATGAACTTCCCCGCCGCAAGCAGCGGGGTATCAATCGGAAACTATCTTAACGCCCAAAGGGGCGGTGGATTAAACCCTCGTCCGCCTCTGCTGGATTAAATTGTTTGACTTTAGATTTCCATTTGTTTAATCTAATTAACTTTAATGTTTGATCTCGAAACTTATAATTACTCTCTGCCCAAAGCACTAATAGCGCAGGAGCCTGCATCTGAACGTGACGCCGCGCGTCTCCTATGCGTGGAGCGACTGAGGGGGCATATTTCCGATCACCTTTTTTCTGACCTCCCCCACTTACTCCAGCCTGGAGACCTTCTGGTCGTAAACAACACCCGGGTGGTTCCGGCCAGACTTTTTGGCCGCAAGGAGACTGGGGGAAGTGTTGAAATACTGGTCCTGGAATCCTCTAACGGGAATGAGCCAGGATCTGATACGCGCTGGTGTTTACTGAGGTCTTCCAAGCGGCCAAAAAAGGGCAGCAAGTTATTTTTTGAATCCGGTATTTCAGGCGAAGTGACAAGGCTGGGGGAGGACGGCCTGGTTCAGGTTTGCTTTCAGGGAAAGCAATCAATTGACGAAATTCTTGAAGAAAAAGGAGCAATGCCTGTCCCTCCCTACATCAAGAGGGAGAGCAGGGATCCCCGCTTCGCAATTGATCGGGAAAGGTATCAGACAATCTTCTCCAAGAAAAGGGGGGCGGTTGCAGCGCCGACTGCAGGCCTCCATTTCACAGAGAAGCTTGTTGAACGATTGCGACAGAGGGGTATCTTGCTGGCCGAGGTAACCCTCCACGTCGGTTGCGGCACCTTCAGACCCGTAAGAACCAGGGACATACGAAAGCATGACCTGGGAGCTGAAGACTACGTCATTGAATCGGGGACCGCGAAGACAATCAGTGAATGCAAAAGTCGGGGAAGAAGGGTCATTGCCGTGGGAACAACAGTGGTGAGGACCCTTGAAACAGCAGCGGATGGCAAAGGCAAGGTCAATCCGGGAACGGGTAAAACAGATCTTTTGATAACCCCGGGGTACCGGTTCAAAATTGTTGATGGCTTGATAACTAACTTTCACTTGCCCCGCTCTTCGCTTCTTTTTCTGGTATGCGCTTTTGCAGGCACAGAGCTTATAAAGAGAGCTTATCAGTGGGCTATAGAAAAGGCTTACAGGTTTTACAGTTATGGTGATGCCATGCTCATTACTTGAAAAAAAGCCTGCAAAGACTACTTAGAGCCAAAAGGGATACCCTGGTATATTAATTGGAATTCAAGGTAATTCAAAACTGCGCTGAAAGCAGCGCCAGGCTAGGGGAGATTACAACGCCCCATGGAAAATTCGAGACCCCCGTCTTCATGCCCGTAGGAACCCAGGGATCTGTGAAGGCTCTGTCTCCAAAAGATATGGAGGAAGTGGGCGTCAAGATAATACTGGCCAACACGTACCACCTTTACCTGCGGCCCGGTCATCGAATTGTTGAAAAACTGGGTGGGCTCCATAGCTTCATGGGTTGGAAAGGCCCTATACTGACCGATAGCGGGGGCTTTCAGGTTTACAGTCTTTCCAAGCTCAGGAGCATATCGCAGGAGGGAGTTACGTTTCAATCGCACATTGACGGCTCAACACATTTCTTGGGGCCAAAAGAGGTTATGGAAGTTCAGAAAGCCTTGGGGGCTGACATCATAATGACTTTTGATGAATGTGCGCCCTATCCTGCTACTCGTGACTATGTGCTGAACTCGGTAAAGTTAACGAGTGCCTGGGCCAGAAAGTGTCTTGAGAGCAAAGACCAGGACTCGCGCCAGGCTCTTTTTGGAATCGTACAGGGCGGCACTTACAGCGACCTGAGGGAGCTGAGTGCTACAGAACTTGTGGGGATGAATTTTGACGGTTATGCCCTGGGAGGCCTCTCGGTAGGCGAAGACAGAAAAACCAGGCAAAGGGTAATCGCAGAAACAGTTAGGCTTCTGCCCCCTAACAAGCCTGTTTATCTTATGGGTGTTGGAACCCCGCGGGATATTCTCGATGCCGTTATGCTGGGCGTTGACATGTTTGACTGTGTCCTTCCCACGAGAAATGGCAGGAACGGGACTTTTTTTACCAGCAAAGGCAAGGTCGTGATAAAAAATGCGTGCTATACCGAGGACCAAGGACCAATTGATGAGAATTGCCGCTGTTACACGTGCACGAATTTCTCAAGGGCTTACTTGAGGCATCTTTTTATGGCAAGAGAGCTGCTTGCTTACAGGTTGAGCAGCCTTCACAATATTTGTTTTTACATGAACTTCATGTCTGAAATGCGAAACTCTATCCGGAAGGGGAAACTTGGAGAATTTCGGAAAAAATTCATAGAAGAGGAGGACAACGACAACCTAAACTCTGATCAAAAAACTATCCTTGACCATTAACTTCCGTGTGCAGCAGCGAGTGAGTTGTTCTGCACAGGATGTGGTGCTATAATGCGCCGAATAATGAAGCTCCCCGTTTCAAGGAACGGGGTATCAGTCGTAAACTATCTAACGCCACGGGGGCAAGGAGTCAAATTCTCGTCCGGCGGCGGATTTATCCAATAGAATGGAGGTTATAGAATGAATTTTTTGGCATATGCAATGGGATCCGGGGGAACAGGAGGTGGAGGAGGTGGGGGCATGGGTGCCTTTGTTCCTCTTATCCTTATGTTTGCCATTTTTTATTTTCTGCTCATAAGACCGCAGCAAAAAAAGGCAAAACAACACAAAAGCATGCTTGCATCGATAAAGAAAGGCGACAGGGTTGTAACTTCCGGTGGCCTCCATGGAGTTATTACCGGGATAACTGACGATGTGGTCACAATGGAGATTGCTCCCAAAGTGAGGGTGAAGGTTTCCAGAGGATCCATTGCCGGAGTAGCTCGGAGAGATGAATCAAGCGCATCTTGATTGTACCTGGAGCATAAAGCTACTTATTGCTAAGGAGTGCGGACAGTGACGAAGAAGTTAGGCTGGCGAGCAGGAATCATTGGTTTCCTTGTTGTTGTAGCATTCATTTACCTTGTTCCTTCCTTCAATTTGAAACTGCCCTCGTGGTGGTCAGGTTTATTGCCCAAGGATAAGATTCATCTTGGACTCGATCTCCAAGGTGGAGTGCACCTGGTTCTCGGTGTCGAGGTCCAAAAAGCTGTAGAGAGTGACCTTGAAAGGATGATCGAGGAGCTAAAAAACGATCTTCGAAAAAATAAGATCCGCTACCTGGAACTTAAACGCCAGGGCACTGAAGGAATCAAACTCACCCTGATGAGAGAAAAGGACGAAAAGGCCCTCCAGGACCTGGTGAAATCATCTTACAGGGACTTTGACATAAAACCGCTCAGCACGACTGATACAAAGGGCTATGCCCTTGAGCTGGTTTTGAGCGACAAGGCGAGAAACCACATTATGAAGCTTGCGGCTGACCAAGCGCTGGAGACTATAAGAAACCGCGTGGACCAGTTCGGGGTCAGTGAACCGGACATCAGACCCCAGGAAGATTACAGGATACTGATACAACTTCCAGGCATTAAAGACCCAAAAAGAGCCATTGATCTTATCGGAAAAACAGCCCTTCTTGAGTTCAAACTCCTTGATGAAGAAAACAGTGTGGAAGAGGCCCTTAAGGGGAATATACCGGTTGGAGATCAGATTCTTTACCAGATTGCAGTTGACCCGAAAACAGGGATAAAAAGAAAAATCCCCTACCTTGTAAAGAAAAGAACGCTTCTCACGGGAGAGTACCTGACTGATGCCAGGGTTCAGATTGACCCGCAATACAATGAGCCATACGTCTCTCTTTCCTTTGATGCCCGGGGGGCCAGACTTTTTGAAAGGATTACGGGAGAAAACATCGGGAAAAGACTTGCCATCGTTCTTGACAACAACGTTTACTCCGCACCGGTGATCAGGGACAAGATCGCTGGTGGACGGGCACAAATTACCGGCCGCTTTACTATGGATGAGGCGAGGGACCTTTCCATCGTACTGAGGGCGGGCGCACTTCCCGCACCGGTCAAGATCCTTGAAGAACGAACCGTGGGTCCTTCACTTGGCAAGGATTCAATAAACAAGGGGTTTAAATCCACCATAATCGGGGGAATTGTCGTGGTAGCCTTTATGGCCATATACTACGGGCTCTCGGGCCTCTTTGCCGACCTGGCGCTTGTACTGAACATGCTTTTTATAATGGCGGGACTTGCCTTTTTTGGTGCGACTCTGACCCTGCCCGGAATAGCCGGGATTATTCTTACAATAGGCATGTCAGTTGATGCAAACGTTCTGATCTTTGAACGAATAAGAGAAGAACTAAGAGTGGGCAAACCACCGCGCGCAGCTATTGAAGCAGGATACGGGAGGGCCATGGTTACCATCCTGGATGCTAATGTTACCACATTCATCGCCGCGCTCGTGCTGTTCCAGTTCGGTACAGGTCCTGTTAAAGGTTTTGCAGTAACACTCAGCATTGGCATTGTTGCGAGCTTTGTTACAGCGGTATTTGTGACCAGGATTATTTTCGACTACCTTTTTCTTTACCGTAGGTGGAAAAAAATCAGCATATAGGATTCGCGTGAAAACCTGATGGGCCGAATGGCCCGATTTTGGGGAGTTACGTATGCAATTTATAAAGCCCGGAATAAATATTGATTTCATAGGAAGAAGAAAACTGGCTTTCGCCCTGTCAGTAGCCCTGATACTCGCAACTTTTGTCTCGCTCCTGTGGAGAGGCGGGCCCAACTATGGCGTGGATTTTGCCGGAGGTATCGTTATTCAGGTTAAGCTCGAGAAAAAGCACAAGCCTTCTGATATAAGGGAAGCCCTTAAGCCCATTAATCTCCAGGACAGCATCATCCAGGAGTTCGGAGGTCAGGGGGCCTCTGAATACCTTATCAGGGTCCGGAAGACAGGTGTAAAGGTAACGGGTTTAAATGAGAAGGTAAGAGATGCTCTGACATCTTATTTCAAGCAAGGGGTCGAGATAAGGCGCGTGGAAATGGTGGGGCCGAAAGTGGGCAAGGATCTCCGGCAAAAGGCCCTTTTTGCAATCTTCTATGCCATTCTTTTTATCGCGATCTATATTTCAGGTCGCTTTGAACACCGATGGTTGATGAGCATTGTGATGGCGCTGTCATTAATTATCGTCGTATACGTGGCCTCAAGTTTTGGGGCAGGCGTGACATGGCTGATAGTTATCGCCTTGCTTGTCACCCTCGGGCTTTGCTGGTTCCTCAAGCTCAAATGGGCACTCGGTGCCATAGTCGCCCTTATCCACGATGTTACCATCACGGTTGGCGCCTTCTCTTTTGCAAACAAGGAAATCTCCCTGCCAATCATAGCAGCGCTTCTCACAATCGTAGGATATTCTCTTAATGATACAATCATTGTGTTTGACAGAATAAGAGAAAACATGAACCGGTTCAGAAGGCGCAAGTTTGAAGAAGTTATGAATTCCAGCATCAATGAGACGCTCAGCCGCACCATCCTTACTTCCGGAACCACGCTGCTCGTTGTAATGTGCCTCTTTGTTATGGGCGGCGCGGTTATTCATGATTTTGCATTCGCCTTGCTTGTGGGTATTTTCGTTGGGACGTATTCTTCGATTTTTGTTGCGAGCCCCATCCTCCTGGTCTGGGAAGGTCGGTTTTCAGATAAGGTGAAGGTCAAGAAACGTGCCCGGAGGTAAAAACCCGGAAGAAAGACTGCAGCGCATTTTGAATGAAAAGCAGCATTGCCTTCGAGGGTATTGAGCATATCAGGATTTGCTTCGGGGGAGCTTGATTGGTAAAGCATAGGAAAAAAAGGACACGCAGGAGTGCGGCGGTTTTTTGGGTTATTGTCATCCTTGCCATTGGGGCTTTTTCCATTGCGTGGTGGGTGTGGCCGGGGCTTTACACCGTATCGCCCGAGTTCTACTATATTGTAATTGAGAAAAACGACCAGCCACTGAAGCTGCTCAAAGGTGAAACCTGCCACCTTCATCCCCAGGACAAAGTAAGAATTCTTAAAGTATCCACCAATATCACCTTCAATATCGGCGTGCGGCTGGTGTCAACAGACTTTGATATCAATGCGCTATCCTACGAAAAGCTCCCCATTGCATCACTCTTACCAAGCAGGTCTGTTTTTCATCGATACCAGTTCAGGGTGAATGTGAAAAAGTACAACCGGGACCTTGGTTATGTGGATTTTGTAATTGAACCATCCGTGGAAGACTGGCTGGAAAAGGCTGAAAGGACTATCAAACCGGATCGCAAACTCAAGCTTCTTGAAGAAGCTCATAAATTTGCCCCCAATGATATGCGTGTCACCGAAGAGCTTATCAGGCAGTACAAGGCCCTCAAGAAGTGGCCACAGGCAGCCGCCTTGCTGGAACAGCTTGCAAAAAATAAAACCGACCAGAAAGTGCTTTTTGAGCTTCTTGAAGTTTACCGGGCCATGGGGAATGCTGCAAAAAGCGCCTCCATGCTGCAAAAGCTTGTGAAGCTAAATCCCGATAACCTGGACCTCTGGTTCCAACTTGCCGACCTGTACGAAAAACAGGGAAAACTGAAGCAGGAAATTAAAGTTTACGAAGCACTGCTGCCCAGGGTGCCGAAAAAAAGGAGGCTGGACCTTTACAAGACCCTTGGATATCTTTACTCAAAGACCCACCAGACAGATAAGGCCATTTCCATGTACCTGAAAGCAGAGGCAATGGATAAAAAGGATGTTAACCTTTACTATAACCTGGCTACCCTTTACGAAAAGAAAGGGAACAAGGAAAAGGCCGATTTGTTCTTGAGCAAAGCAGTAAATCTCAGGCCCGGAGACATTAACAGCCGAATAAAGCTCGCTGAAAGTCTTGTCAAGAAAGGAAGACTAAAAGAAGCCGACAAACAGCTTTCCCAGGTCCTGAAAAAGAAACCCAACTCAGTCAAGGCCTTGCTGCTTACAATGAAGATCCTGGAAAAGCAGGGGGACAAAACGCGACTAAAAGGCATTTACAGAAAGCTCCTTTCGATTGATCCGAACAACGACGTTATTATTTATAACCTGGCAGTGCTTGAATACGAAACAAACTATATCACGAGAAGCATTCCTTATTTCAAGAAATACTTGAAAAAGCATCCAAGGGATATAGAAACCCATCGATTCTTGTTTGACATTTACAGGAGGAAAAAGCAAAGCGACCTGGCCCTGAAAGAAGCCAAAACCATCATTTCCTTGAACCCGAAGGAAACCGACCTTTATCCTTACATTTTTGACTCCCTCAACAAGAAAGGCGATTATAAGACCATTATAAGGATCATCAAGAAGGGCCTGAAAGCCAATCCAGGAAAAGTCGAGCTTCGAGAGTACCTGGTTGTGGCCTATCTGAAAACCAAGCAGACAGAACTGGCCATTGACCAAATGGTTCAAATCTTAAAGGCAAGGCCAAAAGACGCCAAGCTGCGCCTGCAACTCGCAAAGCTCCAAGAAAAACAGGGGCACACTCAGGATGCTATCGATTCCTACAGGAAAGTGCTGGATCTTTTGCCCGGCAACACGGAAGCAAACAAATCTTACGTCCGGCTACTTTTACAGGTGGCAAGGCGCCAGGAAAGGGAAGGCAATTTTGGCGAAGCCCTGGATGCATATAAGAAGATCCTGGATGTCTCCCCCGAACAGGAAGAAGCCCAGGAAGCCTACCTCAGATTAAGAATCAAGGTACTCCCACTTGAGAAAAAATAGTAGTAAACGCCACTTCAACGTGGCAGCAGGCATTATCTGGAAGGGAGGAAAGCTGCTTATCACGAAACGCCCTGAAGGCGGGCACCTCTCCGGATTTTGGGAATTCCCGGGGGGAAAGCAGGAAGGGAATGAATCTCTCACACAATGCCTGGAAAGAGAGATAAGAGAGGAACTTGGCATAAGCATAAAGCCGAGCAGGCTTCTTCTAACAGTTAACCACGAATACGGCTCAAAGCAGGTGAGCCTTCATTTTTTCGAGTGTTCCCTTCTCAGTGGTCAGCCCCAGGTTCTTCAGTGTGCTGAGATAAGGTGGGTGCGCCCCGAAGAGCTCCACCTTTACCACATGCCGCCCCCGGACCAAAAAATAATTCCCCTTCTCCTTTCCTAACCCCTGAGGAGCGATCTGGCCACAATGAGCTTTTCTATCTCTTTGGTCCCTTCGTAAATTTCCACTATCTTAGCGTCCCTGTAAATCCTTTGGACCTTGTACTCGTCAATGTAGCCGTAGCCTCCATGCATCTGAAGCGCCTCATCAGCACACTTTACAGCAATCTGCCCTGAAAACCATTTTGCCATTGCGGTGAGTGCATGATCCATCTTTCCATTGTCCGTCAGCCAGGCAGCCTCGTAGTAAAGGTTTCTGGCAGCCCGAATCATTGTGGCCATTTCCGCAACCTTGAACTGGTTTACCTGGAATGAAGCCAGGGGGGCACCAAACTGGTGTCTCTTCTTGATGTGGGCAATGCTTTCCTCAAGCGCTGCCCTTGCAATACCCACTGCCTGGGCGCATATGTGAAGTCTGGTCATATTAAAAAAGTTCATCAATTCCTTGAACCCGTTCCCCTCCTGCCCTATTAGGTTGGAGGCCGGGATCCTCACGTTGGAAAAGGATATTTCCGCAGTATCGTTTGCTCTTATTCCGAGTTTTCCGTGTATCTTGGTAGCTTCAAATCCGGGCCTGTCAGTTTCAACGATAAAAAAAGAATGTCTCTTGTGCCGGTCAGGGTTGTCAGGATCAGTCAGGCAGAAGACATTGAGGTAGTTGGCACGGGTCCCGTTGGTGATAAACATCTTTGAGCCGTTGATTACGTATTCATCATCGTCTTTTTCTGCCGAAGTTACGGCACAGGTAACATCTGAGCCTGCATCGGGTTCCGTGATGGCCGTACCTATCACAGCCTTGCCCTCCACGAGAGGCGGAAGGTACTTCTTTTTCTGCTCCTCGGTCCCGAAGAGACCCAATAGCTCTGCACCGAATGTGGTTGTTAGCACAGCATTGCCCATTCCGGCATCAACTGCCCAGAACTCCTCGGTGATAAGACAGTGCTCGAGAAGTCCCAGACCCGCACCCCCATACGCTTCATCAATAAATACTCCCACAAAACCAAGGTCGCATGCCTTCTTCCAGATTTGCGGGTCAAATGTCTCGTTTCGGTCAAACTCCTGTGCTTTCTCAGAAAACTCCCCCAGGGCAAACTCTCTTGCCGCCTTTTGAATATCGATTTGTTCCTTGCTGAGCGTAAAATCCATCAAAACCTCCCCTTACCCTTTCCGCAAGCACGCTGCACCACTCTTGGAAAGCTCTTCCCTTACGCAGTTATTTAACCTTACTAAACCACTGATCTGAGGCCCTTGGGCTCAGGCAGCTAATCTCTCCTTTAAGGCGTCTACAATTTTGAAAAGATCATCTACTACGCCGTAATCCGCCACTCTGAATATGGGCGCTTTCTTATCCTTGTTAACTGCAATTATGGTACCCGCACCGCTGATTCCAGCCACGTGCTGAAAGGCCCCACTTATCCCGAGGGCAAGGTAGACCTTCGGCTTCACAGATTTTCCGGAAGTACCCACCTGGTGATACTTCGGTAACCAGTTCTTGTCCACCACCGGGCGAGAGCAGGAAAGAACGCCTCCCATCATATCCGCCAGCTCTTTTGCAATAGCCACGTTATCCTCCTCCCCGATCCCGCGACCAATTGAGACAAGCAGATCTGCCTGCGTTATATCAACTTCTCCTGCAGCGGCCTCCTCAAAGGCGATAAACTCTTTGCCGACTTCCGGAAGGTCAGCCGGCATTTCCTGCTTGATAACTTCCCCTTTGTGCTCTCCTGCCTTGTCAGGCGGAAAAGCGCCGCTTCTTACTGTTATTAGGTAGCCATCCGATTCTTTGAAAGAAACCTTTGAAAAAAGTTTACCAGTATATATCTGGCGAACCGCCTTAAGACGGCCATCTTCCACCAGAATATCCACGCAATCCGTTGCAATAGGAAATCCTGTTTTTATGGAAAGGGGAGGCCCAAAATCCATTCCCCATGGTGTATGCCCGATCATAGTGAGCAAAGGGTGGCGCTCCTGAATCAGCCTGTAAAGGATCTCCTTGTAATAATCTCCATTGAAATCCTTCAGTCTTTCATCTTCTACAACAATAACCCTGTCCGCCCTCTCAGTGAGCTCCTGGATAAACGGTTCGTCCTTTCCGCCGATAATCACTGCTGTGAGCGTGTTTGAAAGGCTCTGGCAGAGTTCATTCGCCTTCCACAGCATCTGCTGTGTTATTTCCCGCAATTCTCCGTCTCTGTGTTCAACAACAACAAATATCTCGCCCATTTATGTGCTCACCCCCTTTTCCTTGATAATCCGCAAGATCTCCTCAGCTACGGTTCCTGGATCGCCCTCGATGATCTCTGCACCTTCTGTCTCTGGAGGCAGAAAAACTTCGTCAACGCTCACCCACGGGGTAAGATCATCTTCTGAAAGACCCAGCTCTTCCACTTTCACTACTTTCAGCTCTTTTTTAGCTGCTTTTCTAATACCCATGATCGAGACATACCTTGGCTCGTTGATCCCGGTCTGAATGCTCAAAAGCGCTGGAAACTTGATCTTTGAAACCTCGTCCGTCCCACCCTCCAGCTCGATATGAATGGTGGCTTCATTTCCCTCGGGCTCAACGCGGGTGACGACCGCGGCGTGGTTCAGGCCCAGATGCTCCGCCAGCATTGTCCCAACCGCTCCATCATTTACATCGTCCGCCTGAACCCCGGTTAGAACAAGGTCATGTTTAACGCCCTTGATCACTTCAGCAAGTATCCTTGAAATCACAAAAGGGTCCAGAGAAAGGTCGCCCGGCTCAACTCTGATCGCCCTGTCAGCCCCCATTGCCAGGCACCTGCGCAGGACTTCCTCGTCATCCTCAACACCTACGGTTACGGCTGTTACATCACCCCCAAATTTTTCCTTGAGGAGAACAGCTTCTTCAATGGCATAGTTGTCCCACTCATTGATAGAGTAAGCCAACATGTCCTTGCGCACCTCTTTTTTTTGTGGATCAATCTCCAGGTCAACTTCCTGGGTAAGGGGCACCCTTTTCACGCACACCACAATATCCATCTCTTTCACCTCCCATGGCAATGGAATATCACGCAAGTTGCATTAGTTAAACCACCTTTACTTGGTTCTGGATTAGCGTAAGGCCGTAATAATTTCTTTATCAAAAAAGCTCTCAGGCACCGGCATGCAGGAAACGCATCTTATATACAAAAAGCTGTTTTGGCAAGCAAAGCCCGTAACTTTTCAGGGGCTTCTGATACAAAACTATCCATCCAATGCGACCTATTGACTTAGTATATTTAGGTATTTTCGCTTGGCATGAATGAATTCTCATTCATTTCGCGGGAACCCTAGCACACCTCGCGGGGGCAAGTCAAAGCTTTTTCATACATGCTGGGACCGGGAAAGCGCTACCCTTCTGCTTCTGCAATTTTGCATATCTGGTAGCGTTTGGAAGATCTCAGGGCTGCCAGGATTTGGGCGGATTCACAAAACACCAACGCCTTTGTCGGGCACACTGTCACACAAAAAGGTTCGAGCCCTTGAGCAAAGGTTTCTGCGGGATGGATTGGTGGTGTTGCGCTTTTTGCTTACAAATGCAAGAATCTGTGCCAAAGTCTTACAACTGATACCGTTAAAATCAGCTTTTGCGGGAAATAGCCATGAAGATTGCCATCTCAGCAGAGGGTCCGGACCCGGAAGCCACGGTCTCCCACAGGCTCGGCACATCGCCCTATTTAATCATCGTGGACTCTGAAACAATGAGCTTTGAGGCCATCCCAAGCGAAGCGGGTGCATCAGGGCAGCACGCGGGCATGCATCTTGTTTCTCTTGCAATTGCTAAAGAGGTCGATGCAGTTTTGACCGGCTACTGTAGCCCTATTGCAGAGAACTACCTTTCAGCAAAAGGCATCCGAGTCGTGACCGATGTAACCGGAACTGTATCGGATGCCGTGGAAAGATATATTCACAGTGAGTCTCAATCGCTTAAGATGACAGCTTCTTCACCACCAACAAGCAAAGCTCTCCTCAGAAAAGATACCTTGAGCGCATCACTAAAAAAATCAGGAAGCCAGTTTAAAGGGTTCCTTCCCATTCTTATCGGCGTGGTGCTGCTCATAGGCTTACTTAGTACCTTTGTTTCAAAAGATGTCCTCTCCTTTATTTTCACCGGTGATGCGCCGCTAGACACCTTGCTGGGCGCTTGCTTTGGAAGTATCTTTACCGGCAACCCGATCAATAGCTATGTCATAGGGGGTGAGATGCTTGGATACGGCATCAGCCTCTTTGCTGTAACAGCCCTGATGATCTCATGGGTTACAGTGGGTATCGCACAACTACCGGCGGAAATCATGGCCTTTGGGAGCAGGTTCGCCTTGATCAGAAACATTACTTCTTTCGTTCTCTCTATCATAATTGCCTTCATCACTGTGATTATCTTGAATCTTCTGGGGGTAAGACTTTGATACGCACTAAAAGAAGCAGATACCTTATAAGGAAGAAACTGACCGCGCGCATGATATTTCCGGGCTCAGTATTGATCATTTATTTCGTGCTCTTCCTTTTAGCCCAGGATAGGGCAATGTTTGCCCTCAAAGCCAGCTATGGTGTGTTCTTGAGGATCCTTGTTCCTCTTGCCTTTGTCTTCATTCTCATGTTCCTAATGAACTTATTCATAAAGCCGCCACAAATTGCCGGCCTTATTGGCAAGGAGTCAGGTGTCAGCGGGGTTCTATTCTCAATAGGTGCAGGCATTGTTTCCACCGGTCCCATCTTTGCCTGGTATCCGTTACTAGAGGAGTTAAAGAAGCGAGGGGCCAGGGAATCCCTGATTGCGATCTTTTTGAACAACAGGGCCGTGAAGCCTGTCCTCATCCCCGTGATGGTCTCCTATTTTGGCTGGGTATATGTGGCCCTGTTGACGGCATTAACAATTCTGGGCTCACTTGCATGCGGCTCAATTATAAGCATTGCGCAGCGCAAGTGAACGCCACACGAGAAATGATGGTGCCCCAGTACTGAAACAATACGCTTCCGGGCTTATTTCAGCCAAAAGATCACAGCAGTTTAAATGGAAAAATATGTTGACTATTTTGCATCAGCAATGCAAAATATCCGCATGTGGATAAAAAGAAAATATGAAAAAACTATAAAAGATCTTGTCAAGCAGTTTCCGGTCGTGGTTTTGACGGGCGCACGTCAGGTTGGAAAAACGGCCTTGGTGCAGAGAGTTTTCCCCAGGTTTTCTTACGTCTCCCTTGATGTTCCCGCGCTCTCGGAACAGGCTGAGCACAGCCCCCATGATTTTCTCGCCAGCTACAAGGAACCCTTGATTATTGATGAAGTCCAGTACGCGCCCTCCCTGTTTCGCCACTTGAAAGGCATCGTGGACAAAAGAAAGACGCCAGGGCGGTTTGTTCTTACCGGCTCTCAGAATTTTTCACTCATGCAGGGAGTCTTGGAAAGCCTGGCCGGGCGCTGCGCCGTTTTAACCATGTTGAACCTCTCATTCAGGGAGCTTAAAGAAACACTTAGAAACGCTGATCCGGACGCCTATTTTTTCAAAGGCGGCTTCCCCGAGCTTTATGAAAAACCACAGATAAAGCCTCAGTTCTGGTACGCTGCATATCTTGCAACTTACCTGGAAAGAGATGTTAGAAATATCTCAAATGTAGGCAATCTGAGGGACTTTGATCGGTTTCTTAGGGCAACGGCAATTCGTACCGGCCAGATTCTCTCTTATTCCGAATTGGCCAGAGATGTTGGAATCGCTCCTAATACGGCAAAAAAATGGATCTCCGTACTCCAGGCCTCGGGCCAGATCGTATTGATCGAGCCTTATCATCGCAATCTTGGAAAACGGCTGATCAAGTCCCCGAAGCTCTACATGTGCGACACCGGGCTGGCCGCATTTTTGATGGGTTTCGAAAAGTTGGAAGAGGTTATGCGCCATCCAGTGGCCGGCGCCTTGTGGGAAACGCATGTTGTCATGCAGGTTGTACGCCATTATTTTTCTCAGGGAAGGCAGTTGCCGCTTTGGTACTGGCGGACAGTTCACGGGGCTGAAGTGGATTTGCTGATTGAAAAGGGAGGCAGATTTGTTGCCATTGAAGCCAAGGCCACTGAGAATCCTGATGAAAAGGCCCTGAAAGGAATTCAAGCATTACAGAAGTTCTATGGACATCAAAGCCTGATTTCAGGGTATGTCGCGTCGCGTGCCCCTCATGCCTACCCAATATCGGGAACCGTAAAGGCGGTTCCCGGCAGCCTGATCGATCAGTACATAGCGTGAGCCGCTTTCTTTCATTCTTGTTCGATTCCTTCATGCTTCTCCAAACGTGAGAGTGAACCCATTTGCTCTCTGACGATAAAAGTCGCAGATGATCCCTTGATTCTGACCAGGGTCAATTTATTATCTTGTATACGCTACCTATTCTCCGTGCTTCTGCTCAGTGTTTCGCTAAGAGACTTGACTGCTTTCATGTACCTGTCCAACCCTCTTGCAAAGATGTCATTGTGATTTGCCCCAGGAATCTTGATAAATGTCCTGTCAGATGATGGACATTCATTGTAAAGGGCCTGGCCGTCTGAAAAGGGAATAATGTGGTCGAATTCAGCATGAATAATCAGGATGTGCTTGTTCCAGGTTCGGATCTTTTCAAGGTTCCTGAAACCTTTTTCCTCACTGAAACCTATGGCTGAAGTGCTTACACCAAGGAGCTGCAGCAGAGGCCCTGTATGAGCAAAACCGCTCTCCACAATTAAGGCATCTATCCGGTCTTTGTGATGGGTTGCCAGTTCCAGCGCTGATGCGCTGCCAAGGGAGCGACCCATGACAATTAAGGCCCCGGTATAGTCGTTACCTCCCAGCCAATGTTTCACAAATTCAAAGACCGCGTGGCAGTCCCTCATCATACTTGTAACTGTGGGCCTGCCGCTTGATCGTCCATAACCCCTGTAATCTACGGGCACGAAATTCATACCCATGCTATTGTAAAGAGGCCCCAGTTCATCATAATCAGCAACAATTTCACCGTTTCCATGAAAAAAAAGGATATTGGGGGCCGACTTTCCTATCAAATGGAAACGTCCCCCTACCACGATATCGTCTTCCACAGGTATCAAGACATCAATTGCGTTTCTAGGCTTTTCCTTTGCCACGTATTCAGGCCTCGGGTGGAAAATACCCACCAGCACTTCGGGCCTATCAAGAAGAGAATAGTCGCCACTTAATCTAACAAGCAATGCGCACTCCTTCTAACTCCGGCAATCTGTGCGTGCGCCGAAATTCGAGATCTCTTTCAACAATAACGGCCTTTAAGTATTTCTCAACCGCCTGCTGGGCGTTCTGCATACAGGAATTGAGATGTCCGTGTTTCAGTGCCAGGACAGCAACGTCAAAGTTTTCTCGGCATAGGATAACCACGCGCGCATTTCATCTTTCATACAGCACCTCGCCTTTCTCGATTTCTTGCACCAAGGAACCCTTTATTGGCCTTATATTTCTCACCTGGCCCAGAGGGTCAGGACTTCTAGACCTCATTAAAAACGCCTCCCCCTTTCGGGGCGCTACCTTCTAATCAGGAATGACCGAGAAACTTTTCCTGCCAACGCGGTAGATGCTAAAGTGTTTTTTGTCCAATGTTACAGCGTCAAAAATCCCAAGGTCCTGGCCGATAGTCACCAGGGTTGCGTCTGCAAAATCCATTGGAAGATCTTCATACTTTTTCATAAGTCGTTTCACTGCCTTCAGGCTTTCAATGCTAGAGGGCACCAGAGTGACGGCACCCTTTAATACAAAGTCTAGGGCTGCTGACTGGGCCAGACTGGAAAAACTGAGCAAATAAAGGACTTCGGTCAAAACCGCCTCGGAACTGTAGATTTCGCCATAGAATTGCTCAAACCACTCTCTACACTTGGCATGCCGATCTTCGCTACGGTCGATCAAGGCAACCCATGGTCCCGTATCCATAACGACTCGCATCAGGACCCCTTTCGTATGCTCTGAATTAAATATTTCCTGTGATGCTGCCCCAAATCTTTTATGCCGCTCTGCACTGAGCCCACCAGATGTTTAACTCTTGCATAAGGAACCTTCCGGTCATTCCCCACGTTCTCTTCAATGAATTGCTTCAAAGCCAGTCGGGCCACATCGGATTTTTTTAGGCCCATTCTTTTTGCCAGACCCTCAATTTTTCCTTTGTACTCGTCCGGCATTCTAATCGTAAGTTGCACCGCCATCACCCCCTCGGTTAATTCTGATTCTTTTGTAGTCTTTTTACTTACAAATGTCAAACGCGAATTGCCTCCTGGCAATTTCTGAACAAAAACAGATAAAGCCTCAAGTATAAGCTGGACCTATTCCTTACCTGTTTCGGTTCGCGGACATTTCGGGTAAAGAATGTTTTTTACCGATTTTGGCTTTGGGTTTCCCGCCGTCAGCATGACAGTCCATTTTCGGTAAAGGAAAGGGTTGTTGAATGGGCAGCCTGTCAATTCAAAGCCATGCCGGACATTGGTAACGATTAGATGAAGGGTTCAGTCAAGACAAGATCACCGCCACAAATGTTCTCAACTTTCTCAACGAAACAAACGAAATAGACCGGAGAGACCAAATAGACCAATGCATCCTTCTCAACGTTCATTTTTTTCTTGACATGTCAATATAGGATTGTCCCGCTCTCCACAGGGATGGGGAAATAACTTGGTCATTGACACCTAAAGCATAAACGCAGCAGCTTAATACTACAGCGTCATTTTTTACTAGACAAACAAAATGAATTTTGATATAGCCTCACTTAGGGCGTATGAAACAGGCGTAGGCTCAAAGAATCAACATCCGCCGGTATTGATGGTGAAATCTGGTGGAAGAGGGATCATACGCCCTGTGAACGACAACGATGATGAGGCTACAGCCATTATGTTTAAGAGCCATTATTCGTTATTGGAAAAGCCTTTTGAACCAATCAGCGGAAGTCTAAACTCTTTTCTTCCTGTCATCTTGGAGTTGGTCAGTGGATCCCCTTTAGAGTCATTATGGGATCATATTGTCAAACAGTACCATAACTTGGGCTATCAAAGGCTTTTAGGCCATCGATTGAAGTATCTTGCTTTTATCCAGGATCATCCTGTGGCCGCGCTTTCATGGAGTGCACCGGCCTTGAAAATTGGAGTTCGGGATCGATTTATCGGATGGTCTGAGGATCAAAGGATAACCTATCTGGACCGAATAGCCAACAATAGCCGGTTTCTGATTTTACCCTGGGTGAGTGTGCGCAATTTAGCTTCCCACGTCCTTTCCCTTAACATTAAACGATTGGTCAAGGACTGGGAGCAACACTTTAATAAGGCATTATGGCTTTTGGAAACCTTTGTGGACCCTACCCGTTTTAAAGGGACCAGCTATAAAGCGGCAAACTGGAAATTTATCGGCCAAACCAATGGCTTTGCTAAACAAGGCCGTGGATATATACACCACGGCTCTATCAAGGATGTCTATGTCTATGTATTAGAGCCTGATTTTAGAAAAATCATCGGTTGTGAACAAAAGCCCTACGACCTCTTTCATCGCCCTCCACCATCCTTAGAGAAAATGGAGGACCTTAAGATGATTTTACGCCATTCCGATTGGAACCCGCAGCTCGTTCCTTGGATGACTCTTACAGAAGAAGATGTAGAAATCATGGCCGATGAACTTGTAACGTTTCATGAACAGTTTCACGATTGTTTCGGACGAATAGAGTATCACCGATTAGGCCTGGCCTATATCTCAGGGCTTATGAGCAATATGGAAGCCAAGTCCGCTGAACCGGTCGCCCTTGAATTTTTAGGAGAAAAAGGGGTTCGCCCCCTCCAGCGGTTTATGAAAAACTTCCTTTGGGATCATGAAGCCATGGAATTAAAAAATCAGGTCCTGCTCTCACCACTGATCTCTGATCCTGATGGTATGGTCAATGTGGACAGTTGCGAGTTTATCAAAAAGGGCAAGGAATCCGTAGGTGTTGCCCGACAGTACTGTGGATCTATGGGCAAGGTTGAAAACTGCCAATCCGGTGTCTTTGTCGGTTACTCCAGTAAAAAGGGTTATGCTCTACTTACTTGCCGACTCTATATGCCAAAGATCTGGTTTTCCCCTGAGTATGAACAGAGACGTAAAGATAATCTGGTACCGGAGAATCTTACCTTTCAAACAAAGCTCCAAATCGCCCTTGAATTGATAAACAAGATAGCCCAAACCAAGCTTTTTCCTGCCAAGTGGATTGGTTGTGATGCCACCTTTGGCTCAGACATCCACTTTCTTGAATCCCTACCTAAAGGATACTACTATTTCGCCGATGTTCGCTCTAACACCAAAGTGTTTCTCAAAAGACCTAATGTGGATCTACCCCCTTACAAAGGTCGAGGGAGAAGACCCAAAAGGCTTCAACTCCTGCCAGATCAACCGCAGCCGCAAACCGTTTCTGATATTGCTCGCTCTACCAAGTGTCGTTGGAAACCCGTTGTATTAGCAGAGGGGGCAAAGGGGCCTATTGTGGCCGAGGTGGCCCGCCTCAGGGTCTATCCATCCAGGGATGGTCTTCCAAAAGATTCCCCTGTATGGCTCTTTATAAGACGCAATCCAGATGGGCAGATGAAGTTCTCTTTCTCTAATGCACCGAAAAATATGCCTCTCTCTGAAATGTGTAAAGCGTCTGTAATGCGATGGCCCATAGAGCAATGCTTTGAAGAGGGCAAAGACCAACTTGGTATGGATCATTACGAACATCGCTCCTGGCCGGCCTGGCATCGTCATATGATCTATATTTTCCTCGCATTGCACTTCTTGCTTCGTCTTCGAATACGAACAAACCACCACCGACCTTGTCGGTGGTATTTGGAGGACAGCAACTGCTGACAATGTGATTCATTGCTGTGTTTCCATAATTTTCGGTATCCTTCCATACACCAACCTCTATCTTTTTTTGAGGCTACTGTATCACAAACGCAGGCTCACCAACATAGTTGGTTCGCCGAAGGTGTGGGGCCTCCGCCCCCACGCCCCACCACTGACAATGTCAGTTAGTGATAGATTTAAAATATTTCATCTTGTCTTTCTTTGCCTGTTTAAATTGAGGCAAAAAATGATTGGGGTGTATATCAAAATACTGGGCCTTAGATGGTACCCCCTCGTAATAAAAGTATCTGGGTGCCTCATAATGCCTCTCGCAAAATAGTTTGAACTTTTTCCAGTCAATTTTCCAGCGTGCTTTAACAAGGTAATAATGCACATTGGAGGCGTCTATGAAAATCCATGCCCTTAGCTTTTTCATCCGTAGATCCAATTCGCACAAATTTCCAATTTCAGTAAAAGAACAGTGGACTATTCAGATGAGAGTAATATCCGGAGAGCCTTTCTTGACCTATTTGCATTTCTACCATTGGAACACTTGGCATACCAGTAATAGGTCTCCTCATCGCTCATACGTTCTATGCCGCTGATAATCTCTTCCATTCGGCTGACCTTGCGTAGCGGTTTCAGTGCAAAGAAAAAAAGCCCCAACCTTACACCAGAAGCTTCATCCAGGATGAATGGGGCTTTTCTTTGAAGTGAAAGGGCCGTAGGACGATACCCCTGCTTCTTGATGGTGCCAAGAAGTGTCTCAGTCAGGACCCTGGCAGGAGTTCCCCAAATCCTAAATTCCCTCCCCTCTCGTTGCCCTTTTTTGCGTTCTTGTTCCGAGGATACCTCACTAAAAGCGAGTCCCATGTCGTCATGTTTCCTCTTGAACACCTTTAGTTCAAATTGTCGGCCCTTCATGTCTCATCTCCTTGCTCCATAGGCTCGGCTGACACTTGAATTTTTCCTATATCCAGTGTGGTCAAAATCTCTTTCATCGTGGAAAATTGGTCATCCATGAGGTTCAGACCTTGTACAAAGGACAGTCTCACGTACATCCTCGCACTGGCCTTTGAGGCCTCTTTTGCAAAAGCGTCTGTTATGGTTTTAAGGCGTTTGTATCGTTCCCAGGACCCATTGAAAGTTGTGGTGAAATTTTGGCCTTCCCCGAACTCAGTGTTGAGGTGATAGTTGACTGCGCAGTCAGCCTTGCCCATCTGGGGGACGGCAAGCCCCAATGCGACCACATCGTTAACAATTTCGGCCCCCATTCCTTCAGCACGGATTTGGAGGCTCGTCAGCTTTTCGACTCCTTTATCCTGCGCCTGATCATAGATAGCTTGAAAGGCCTGGGCCGGAGGTCCCTCAGCCTGCATTATCCCGACACAGACACATGGCTCCTTACCGCACCTTGGGCAGACCGGTGGTTTG
The DNA here is from genome assembly GCA_019310485.1 of Deltaproteobacteria bacterium. Taxonomy (GTDB): domain Bacteria; phylum Desulfobacterota; class DSM-4660; order Desulfatiglandales; family HGW-15; genus JAFDEF01. Next base: position 71,237 of record JAFDEF010000015.1, read on the forward strand.
CCGCAAATGCATTCTTGAACAGGTTTCCTGCAGACAGGGCAAAGCTCAGGTTCACAGGTGCACTCTGCTTTGTTCTTACCGCACTTCGGGCAAATATCCTTTGGGGGCCAAAGACCCAGGCGCTCGGCTTCATCGGGCAGGTAGAGAAGAGTATCCTCGCTTATGTGGACTGGAGGAGGAGGTGCCCCCTTTCCATAGGCCCTCTGTGTGTCCGTATCAAAATAAACCCAGGTTCCCTGCTCCAAACCGTTCCTGATGGTCTTTTTCAGTTGATTGATGTCGAGAAGGATCCTCAGGGAAAGTCTTTGAGCAAATGCCTTCCTCAGAGCTTCAGTCGTCATTGATGGTTGTTCGCCCGGCCATGCTTTTACTTTTAGAAAGGCAGCCAACAATGGAGGGTCATCTGCAGTCAGTACCTTGTTGAGATCCTTCAGCCTCTTAAGAACCACCTGAGACTGATCTTTCTTGACTTCGCCCTGGTCCTGGATAGGTAGAGATTCTCTTGAAAGATGCCCCATCTTCTTGGGCGCATCAGCACTTGGGTAATACAGATACCGGTAGGCCTTGGTAATTGCTACCCTAACCAGGAGTTCTGCCTCGTCCATTTCATTCTTCAGCTTTTCCCTGTCAGATTTCGAGAATTCCTTGAACCGTTCTTGATCTTTTACAATTCGCCTTATTGCCAGGTACCGGCGCATTCCCTTGACCATTGGGTCTATCTGGTCTTTGTCCGCCACCAAAAAGATAAGATTATTCTTGTATCTCCTATACCCTTGTGATACGCCCGTGCGCTCAAATATCTTCAAGACCAAATCTGGCGGCTTATCTGCGGCCTGGGTCGTTGAAGCTGCGTCGTAATGTATGCCAACAAGCTTTGGTTCCTTGGTATCATCATCCACTTCAGCAGCTTCAGCCGGAAAATACACGGGTGCAAGAGGCCCTTTTTTCCAGACACTCCGGATCCTGGTATCAAGCTCAGTTTTGGCTTTGGTTTGACCCACCAGTTGCACTTCATCTTCAATGATTTTGTTTATCGAGGGTTCGGTCTTGAATCGATACCGGTTGCCGTCGTAGTCCAGGTACCAGCAGGTATCATAGAGCCGATCGAGAGCCTTTTGAAAATCACCGGGTCGTCTCCGGGTTGAAGGACACCTAGCAGAAGATCCGCAGGCGCAACTCCTGAGGCAACTCCCTGGACGATACTATGAAGGAATATGACTGTGCTGGCCCGTCTGGCGTAAGGCCGCTTTCCCGCCTGAAGTAGGGGATCATCAATAATCTGGGAATGCGCTTTGGACCCTTTCAGCGGGGTTATAATATCCGCCTCGACAACGTGTCTGAAAGCCGGTCTCTGCAACCTGCTTGTAAGATCATTGAGTATATCCTCAACCCCAAGATCAAGATGGCAGGGGTGGATGAGTAAGGTGTCTTTTGGTCTCTGTTCCCAAAGCCTCCGGATGACCATCCCCAGGAGCCTGAGCGCGCCTCGGGTTTTTTGAAAATTCGGAATTGTGGATGTCTTTCGATTTAGTGTAGTGAGCAACTCGGGATGAAAAGGGTAAGCACTTTCCATCTCTCGAGTATATTCGGCCTGAACAGCACGCGGTGGCAAGTCCACACCTTGCCCCATGAGTTGATTAAAGTAATTATTGTAAAAAGCGGCAACTTCGGCCCCTGGCTCAGAAGAAATGGACTTAAACATACGCCGAGTGACAATGGGGGCAATCTCCGTTTCAGCGGTTGGAGTGATCACTCTCTCTTGGCGCGCAGAAACTCTGGAAGCTTCCACCAGGGCCTCAAGAATTTGTGCGGTTTCTTGAGCAAACGCATCTGTTGACTCTGCGAGGGTGTAAACCACCACAACATTTTCCAGGCTTCCGGCTGCTCCGAGGAGGCTCATGAGAAAGGCTGTTGACATTTCAGCAAGGTTCGTATCCGCTACCTTAATGCCCCTGGCTGCCCTTAAGTAGGCGGCAAATTCATCTATAAGAATGAGCGTGGGCTTCTTGCCTAATAGCTCCTTTATCCTTCCCTCCCCGGGTCGGCCCCTTTCCTTATCGTTTTTTTCCATTATCTTGTAACCATCAGGGCCAGCCGCTTGAAACGCCATTTCTCCCCAGAGGGTATATGTAGTTATATCTCCATGAATCATCCCTCCACTTGGGTCAAGATCAGAGCCGGACAACGGGACAATTCGGATCGGCTTTGATGGGATAAATTCTGGAGTTAAGAGATCGGAGACTAAGTCGGCAGATACCTTCCCGCTTGCGAGGTGATAAAGGGCGATGAGATTATGTGTTTTCCCGCCCCCGAAAGAGGTCTCTAGTCGAATCACAGGGCTATTTGCAGGCTTAGCGCCGGTCAATCGCCCCAGGGCTTCATTCAGTAGAGTCTTAAGACCGTCGGTCCTATAAGTATGCTCGAAAAAAATCCTGGGATTCTTATAGACATCTTCAGCTTTGCCAAGATGAACATCACTCAGGCTGGCACGAAAAATTTCGTCTTTAAGCTCACCCTTCAGGACTTCGTCCCTCGGCTGGCAACTTTCGAATATCGTCTTCATCCTACTCCCCGTGCTTTTTGAACCGTTAAATGGTCTTTTGGAAATCTGTCTTCAAACCCCAACTCTCGTTTTGAACGTGGTATGCAAGAAGAATCTTTGCATCCTGGGGTTTAAAAGGCAAAACCCTGCTCTCGTTTTGATATACAGCATCCTCCGGTTCTTTCGCCCATTTCCACCCCCACCTGCGGTGTCTAGTGAAGCATATTTATATTAATATGGATTAGAATTTATTATTTTGTCTAAATTCTTAATAGAAGTGCCCATGGAAGGCAAGAAATAAAAGCCGGGTAATTGGCCGTGAGAAGGAGGAGAAGCAAAGGCGGAACCGGGGGAGGGCGCAAGGGGAATTGAGTCTAGGGGTCTAGATACCCACTTTCGCGGATATGAGGGATGGGGAGCACCACGGCGGGGGTGATAAGAGGAGCTGCTTTCACCCTCGCCTTTGTCCCCTCCCATCAAAGGATGGGAATGTAACAAGTTGAAAACTCAAGACTTATTGCCACCAGCTTCTGCAAAAATCAAAAATCATATCATCGAACACCCCTGAGTCCAGCGGGCAACTTATGGGACAAGATCAGTTTACAAAGGGGGCGTGGCTGGCGGTCGGACAAGGCGAGGCAGGTCATTTATGGTTACTTCAGCCCGCAGGTTAATCGTCTTCTCGAATACTTCCAGGGCTCTTTGCAGGATTTCTTTTTGTTTCTTCTTTTTTTGCATTGTATTTCCCATGGGCTGGCTTGTTCATTAATTTCTTTTGTTCATTTTTTGCGAACATATACTATTTGTGAACAAAAGTCAATAACCATCCCATTTGACTATTTTTAGAGGGTTCTAGCTAGTGGCCAAGGTGGGGCCAGGCAAAGGGACGGGAATGGCGGAGGGCGGAGATGGGGGTTGGTGCTTAACGGAGGGAGAGCGGAGAAAAACCAATAAATAAATATGGTGTCCCCCGAACCAGTATGGTAGTGATTTGTGAACACCAAGCACAGGGTTTGTATGTAAATTAAAAGGTTCCAGGAAAGTGAATTTGGGCGCATCAATAGACATGGGGCACAACAAGATTGTCCGATCATGGATAATGTATGACGTGGCAAATTCCGCGTTTGCCACATCTATCATGGCCGCAGTGCTTCCTGAGTTTTACAGCTCCTTTGCCGGTGCTACCCTGGATAAAACCACTGCCACCAGTTACTGGGGGTACTCTAACACCATCGCCATGCTGCTCATTGCGATCATGGCGCCCCTGCTTGGAGCCATGGCAGATCATTCCGGGGCGAAAAAGAAGTATCTTGGCGGTTTCGCCGCCGTGGGTATCGTAGCCACCGCCCTGCTGGCAGGCACCGAAAGGGGGATGTGGTGGTACGCTTCACTCATTTATATCTTTGGAAGAGTGGGCTTTGGGGGCGCCAATATCTTCTACGACAGCCTGCTACCGCATGTGGCAAGACCTGGTGAGATCGACAGGGTGTCTGCGGAGGGGTATGCTTACGGGTACCTGGGTGGGGGGATTTTGCTGGCGCTCAACCTCTTGATGATTCTGAAGCCAGGGTTGTTCAGCATACCGGATTCGGCGTGGGCGGCGAAGATATCTTTCCTCACTGTGTCTGCCTGGTGGGCCATCTTTTCAATCCCCATTTTCAGAAACGTCTTAGAGCCCGCGGTAGTGGCCTTGCCTGGCGTGAGTAGAAGCTCCCTTGTGGCAGGGTACCAGAGGTTGAAAAGGACATTGAAAGATATCAGTAAGTTTAAGGACCTGTTCACCTTTATCGTGGCTTTCTGGCTTTATAACGACGGGATAGGAACAGTCATTATCATGGCGGTGATATTCGGGGCGGAGATCGGAATCGGAACTACTCACCTGATCGGGGCGATCCTTATGGTGCAGTTCCTGGGGCTCCCATTTACCTTGCTCTTCGGCAGGCTCCCTAAAAAGCTTGGTACTAAGAACTCAATCATCTATGCCCTTGGTGTCTATGTTATTGTAGCCGTGCTGGGATATTTCATGCGCAAACCCCTTCATTTCTGGTTTCTGGCATTTTTGGTTTCAATGGTACAGGGTGGCATCCAGGCCCTCAGTCGTTCCATGTACGGGTCCATGTCGCCACCATCAAGGTCTGCTGAGTTCTTCGGGTTCTATAATGTGAGCAGCAAATTTGCCGGCATCATAGGGCCTGCCCTTTTCGCTATTGTGGGTCAGCTTACCGGCACGAGCAGGTTGAGCATTCTGGCTATTGTGGGATTCTTTGTTGCAGGCGCATTGATACTTTCTACCGTGGACCATGCCAGGGGAATTGAAGCAGCAATGAACGCGGATTCAGTGTTGAAAAAATAGTGCTGCGTGTGAAGCTTGCGCGAGACAGAAACTTGTGGTATGCGTTTTAGCAAGACTGAGGATAGTGGCTGGAGGGCGCCAGTTTTTTGAGTGGGAAGCATCTATTCTTTGTGTTCTACCAGGGTGCCCTGAGCGCAAAAATCTCCTAATCCCGAGTTGCCTGCACAGGGGGAAAATGCCATGAGTACGGGTAAAAAACAAATAACCAGAACAATGAAAACTACATTCGCCGTCATTGCGGGTATAGTTGTGCTGAGCTTGTTTTCATCTTTTTCATTAGCCCAAACAAGGGCGGTCAAGATGCCGATTCAAAAGCCAGGGCAAAAGCCTGCCAGGAAGATCCCTACCAAACCTGTGCCTAAGAAAGCAGTGAGGCACCCTGCCCATCACGTGGGGCAAATCATCCCTTCAAAGAAAATGAACCTGAACTACGCACAGGAAATGAACAAGGTAAACAACAAAATAAGGATCAACGGGAAAGATCCGGATGTTTTCTTCACACGGGGCTGGCTGTATGATTACAGGGGAAATCTCCAGCAGGCGCTAAGGGATTATACTAGGGCCATTCAACTCCGAAGGAATTTTTCTGATGCTTATTATAACAGGGGCCTTGTCTTTGTTAAGATGAAGAGATATGAGCATGCAATAAACGACTTCTCCGAAGTCATTAAGCTCAACCCCAAGGCTTTTGATGCCTACTGTAACAGGGCAAATGCATACTTTCAGGCAGGCAAAATGGATCTTGCCCTGAAGGATTACACTGCTGCGATCAGGCTCAAACCCAATGATCCGGATCTTTTCTATGACCGCGGGCTTGTTTACGCTGCAAAGGGAGAGAAAATTAGAGCACTGGCAAACCTAAGAAAAGCTGCGAAGCTGGGGCATGGAAAGGCCAAAGAATACCTGAAAATCTATCACTGATGACACTTAGTGCCTAAAAGGGTGCCGGGCAAAAAAACAGGATCAGGCTTTCACCAATCAATTCAACATGGCCTACGGCAAAAAATGGGATTGAGGCAGATCGGCAACCCAAACATCCCCAGCGGTGGTCAGGAGTTCATCTCCTCCATGCTTTCCTTTAAGAACCAATAATCCTTTATCCTTATCAAGTGGCTTTTGCATTTGCAGTCTGAAGAGCCAAAACCCGTAATGGGCGCTCCTTTCCTGTTTAACTCCTCTGCAACCCTGCACTCCTCAGCCTTCCCAGCATCTTTGTAAAACACCTTCACGATCTTCACGTGTGTTTTAAGCAACAAGTAATCTATGTGCCAAAAACTTCGCTTATGCTTTTTAAAATGTCTCTTCACCCGTTTTTCCAAGTTGTTTTGGGCTGAACCTACATAAGCGTATAGTCCCTTCTTGAAGCTTATTTTGCCCAAAGCACCAACGTTCACGTCTATGTTTTTGTCAACCAGTATTATCAGAACATATATTCCCTTCATTCACCCCACTTCCAAAACAGGAGAATATTCTCGGTGTATTTTTGGTTTTCAAGGACCCGGCCGGTAGGCGCAGTTACATTTTGATAGCGAAGTTGGTGACAGGTATTAAGGGCGTGAGCGCGTCTTTTTCATCTGACTGCGGATCCGCATTTTCAAGGACTGGTCGTTTCCGGCCAGCTCTTGAGCCTTTTCAAAATGAAACCTGGCTTTTGCCCTCTCCCCTTGCCTTTTGAAATAGATGCCGAAATAATAGTGAGCAAGCGCGAGCTTGCCCTGCCTTCCATAGGACAGTCCAAGGTTGTAATATACCTCGTTCTTGACTGGCTTCATTGAGATGAGCCTTTCGTAAATGCGAATCGCTTTATCGTATTGCTCAAGATTCTGGTATGAAGTGCCCAGCAGGAAAAGCGTGCCTTTATCCTGCGCATCAACTTCAAGTGCTTTTCTGAGCACTTGAATGGCATCTTGATCCTCCCCCTGCAACTGGTAAGCTTCCCCAAGTTCCCTTAGTATGGGGAGGCATGTCGGTTTAGTCAAAAGTGCTTTCTTGAAATTGTCAATGGCTTTTCCATACTCGGCCCTTTGCTTCCAGATAATGCCCAGTCCGAAATGTGCCAGCGGGGAACCTGGGTCCTTTTGAAGATCCAGGCTAAACAGTCTCTTTGCTTCGTCCGGATCCATGCACTTCGCCCTGAGGATGGTCTTTAGCAGGGGGAAGTCTTTTCTGAATTTTGCGGTCTGCCTGTTTTCAGATCTAGGCACATAGTGCCTCATCATGATCTCTATATTTGATATTCTCTCAGCTCCTCCAGGGTGGGTCAAAAGGTAAGGGGGAACGTTGCTCCCCCCGAGCCATTCTCTTTTCTGGAGCTTTTTGAGGATGTCAACCATTCCCTCGGGATTAAACCCCGATGCATCGAGGTACTTGAAGCCCAGCTCATCAGCCTGCCTTTCATCCTCCCGGCTGTAGCTCAGTTGTTTCTGAATTCCCGCTGCCACGGAACCAGTGGCAATGGCGCTCCCCGGTTTTCCGCCAAGCAGCGCACCTGCGAGCATCCCCACTATGGTGGCAAGAGCAATTTTCTTGTATTGCTCAATACGTTTTGCCAGGTGCCGTGCAGAAACATGTCCTATTTCATGACAAAGAACGCCTGCCAGCTCATCAGCACTGTCCATTGCATCAACCATGCCTGAGAAAACAAAGATGTACCCCCCTGGCCCGGCAAAAGCATTTAATTCATTGTTCTTAATAATATAGAAGTGAAAGGGAAAGTATTTTGTCTCCAGTGGTCTTATGAGGTAACGGCCCAGCTTGTTTATATAATCGTTTGCAAAGTCGTCATCCACAAACGTGAATTGACGGCGCATGCTCTCAAGGAATTTTTTCCCTGCAATGCTCTCTTCTTCCAGTGAGATGGAAAATGCCGGAGTTGCTCCAAGGTAAAAGCAGGCAACAAAGAAAAAAAGGGCAAAGGAAATGAGCTTCTTAGGTTTTGTTGTTTTCATCGTGATCAAGTTCCAGCCTTGGCGCATCAACCCAGAGGCTTTCCAGGTCGTAGAATTCCCTCACAGGTTGGTAAAACAAATGGACCACCACATCCCCGTAATCGAGCAATACCCAGTGGCCCTCTTTTTCTCCTTCCACCCCGTAGGTCTTGAAACCTTCCTCCCGCATTCTTCTGGTCATGTGCTGACTTATGGCTTGCACCTGCCGGCTGGATTTTCCGCTGGCAATGAGAAAAAAATCCGTGATGGAAGTCAGCTTTCCTACCTCAAATAAGACGGGATCAATAGCCTTACGCTCTTTTATGATCTTCATACACAAGAGTGCCTTATCAATCGTTTTCATGACCCTTGTACAACCCGTTTTCTTCTATGTAAGATATTACCTCCTGCGGCACAAGGAAGCGTATAGATTTTCGTCCGGCTACTTTTTCCCTTATCCTTGTGGAGGAAATATCCATGAGGGTCGCCTGCTTGTAAATTAAGAAATTCCCGGAACCAGCCACGAACCTATGCTCGCTTTCCTTTCTAAAGCCAACGCCCAGGGAAAGAAGGAAAGGTTCAAGCTTTTTTGATGAAATGCCGGGTCTTTCAACAACCACGAAATCAGCGTAATCAAAAAGGCTTTTATAGTCCTTCCAGGTTTCAATCTCCACAAAGGCGTCCATGCCTATAATGAAGAAAAGCTTGAGGTCATCGGGGAAAATACGGTGGAACTCCCTGAGGGTTTCAATCGAGTAAGAAAGGCCCTGGCGACGGCCTTCCATGTCAAGCGCCTCAAGCATGGGGGAAGCTGAGGCAGCCATTCTGACCATCTCGAGCCTGTGCTGAAATGAAGTTAGGGGCTTTTTTTCTTTGTGAGGCGGGGCAGCTGCCGGGATCAGGTAGACTTTTTCCAGTTCCAGCTCTTCTGCTATTTCCTCTGCAAGGCGCAAGTGCCCAAAATGAACCGGATCAAAGGTGCCCCCAAGAATGCCTAAGCGCAAAAGCCTACCCTCTCAAAGCCTTACCTGGCCATGACCGTAAACAATGAATTTCCTGGTTGTCAACTCCTCCAAACCCATTGGGCCGAACGCGTGGAGCTTTGATGTGCTTATTCCTATCTCAGCCCCCAGCCCTAGCTGGTTGCCGTCGTTAAAACGCGTTGAAGCATTGACGAGAACGACCGATGAGTCAACTTCTGCCAGAAAACGCTGGGCTCGGTTGTAATCGTTGGTGACAATGGCTTCAGTGTGGTTTGAACCATACTTCTCTATATGATCAAGCGCTTCTTCCATGTCGGATACTATCTTGACTGCAAGCACGAGGTCAAGGAATTCCGCGGGCCAGTCTGAATGTACTGCGGGCTTTGCCCAAGAGACGAGCCCAAGCGTCCGCGGACACCCCCTTATCTCTACTCCCGCATCCCTGAGACGCTCTGCCATGGCAGGAAGAAACCTCTCCGCGATCCGTTCGTGAACAAGAAGGGTTTCCATGGCATTACACACCCCGGGACGCTGTACCTTGGCATTAAAGCATATCTCGGAGGCGACTTCAATGTCTGCAAACTCGTCAACGTAGACGTGGCAAACACCTTTGTAGTGCTTCAAGACAGGAATACTTGAATGACTCACCACGTACCGAATCAGCCCCTCCCCTCCCCTGGGAATTATAAGATCAACGTATTCCTTTAGGCCCAGCAGTATTCCGACCGCGTCTCTGGAAGTTGTGGGCACAAGCTGGATTGCTTTCCCAGGAAGGCCAACCTCCCTTAGCGCTTCCCTCATCAATTTTTCCAGGATCAGGTTTGAATGAATAGCTTCGGAACCGCCCTTTAGTATGACTGCGTTTCCTGATTTCAGGCACAGGCTACCGGCATCCACAGTCACGTTCGGACGCGACTCGTAAATGAAACCAATAACCCCGAGAGGTATCCTCACCCTGCCGACCAGCAACCCGTTGGGTCTTTTCCACATGCCCGTCACTTCGCCCACCGGGTCAGGGAGGTCAGCGACTTCATTCAAGGAATCAGCCATTGCTTTGATCGTTTTTTCATCCAGCGTTAATCTATCTATCATGGCTGAACTAAGGCCTGTTTTTCTGGCTTGTTCAACATCTTTCATGTTCTCCTGCTTAATAGAGCCCTGCTCTTCCAATAACTTTCGACTCATGAGCCGAAGCGCAGCATCTTTCTTTGCCCTGTCAACCTTCCTGAGACCCCTGGCAGCCTCCTTGGCATTCTTCGCAATGGTCTTTATTGTCTGCTTTAGCGACATGCTTCCTCTCCAAGTTCAACGTTGTTTGTAATGGCTAGATTGTCCCTGTGGATAACTTCATCCTCGTGTTTGGAACCCAGTTTTGCCTCGATTTGAGTTGTTTTCAAGCCCATTATTTTCCTTACCTCTTCAGAATAGTAATTGACAAGGCCGACAGCAAGCTCATGGTTGTCCTCATTTAGAACGACAACAGAGTCACCCACGCTGAAGTTCCCCACAACCTGCTTTATGCCTGAAGGAAGAAGGCTTTTCCCTCTTTCCACTATCGCTTTTTCCGCACCTCGATCAACCACAATCTTACCCCTAGGTGCCTTGGTGAAAGCAATCCAGCGCTTTCGGCTGCACAGGTTCGAATCCTGTGGCAAGAATATTGTGCCCTCTTCTTTTCCTTGAAACAGAGCCTTCAGGATTCCGCGTTTTGAACCGTTAGCAATAATCGCGGGAATTCCGCTGAGGGCCACCTTTTGAGCAGCCGTTATTTTGCTTGCCATACCTCCTGTGCCGAGAAACCCTGGTATTGAACTGGCATACCTCAGAATCTCGCGGTTCACCTTTTCAACTACCTTTATAAGCCGGGCATCCTTGTGAATGCGGGGATCCTTGTCATAAAGTCCGTCTAGGTCGGTAAGGTTGATCAGTACCTGGGCTTCCATAAGGTTAGTTACCATTGCGCTCAGATTGTCATTGTCTCCGAACTTGATTTCATCCACAACAACAGTGTCATTTTCGTTTATGATGGGAACAATTTTCCACGAAAGAAGGGTGAAAATAGTATTCCTGGCATTGAGGTAGCGTCCCCTGTGGTTAAAGTCATCCCTGGTAATAAGGATTTGAGCAACCTTTTGGTTATGTCGCGCAAACGCTCTTTCGTAAGCCAGCATCAGGCTACTCTGGCCTATTGCAGCCACGGCCTGCTTGTGAGAGATTGACTCCGGCCTCTTGCTCAGGCCAAGTTTTTTAAGACCTGAGGCGATCGCACCTGAGGAGACCAGGACGATTTCTATGCCTTTTTTCCTGAGGCCACAGATATCCTCGGTAAGGTCATTAATAACCTTTCTGTTTAAACCATCCCGGCCGGCCAACACTCCGCTGCCCACTTTGATGACGGCTCTTTTTATGCCTTTGAGGAGTTGCTTTCTTGAAAGTCCCTTATTGTTCACTTTCCGGTTCATTGAAAAATTTCCTTGAAATAGCTTCCCTTACTTCCTCTATTCCTTCACCTGTAAGAGCGGAAATAGCCAGCGATTCTATTCCAATATCTTCCAGTGCTCTCCTTACTTCCCCGATATCGCGATATTCAGGAGAGCTCAGGTCTATTTTATTAATCAGCACAATTCGATCCCTCCTGGAAAGGGAAGAACTGTATTTTACGAGTTCTTCACTCAGCATGTAAAAGTCTTCCAGCAGGTCGCGAGAAGGCCTGTAAGTGATGTCTAACAAGTGTAAAAGCAGCTTAGTCCTTTCAACGTGTTTCAGGAATGCATGGCCCAGCCCGCGTCCCTGGCTTGCCCCTTCTATAAGCCCTGGTATATCCGCCAGGGTAAGGTTCATTTCATCACCAAGGCTCATTATGCCCAGGTTCGGTACCAGTGTTGTAAACGGGTAGGAGTCTATTCTGGGACGCGCCATGGTGAGGCGAGAAAGAAGGGTTGATTTCCCTGTATTGGGCAGCCCAATGAGACCCACATCAGCAAGATACTTGAGTGAGAGTTTAAGCGTTTTTTGCTGTCCCGGAAATCCGGACTGCGCCTTCCTGGGTGCCCTATTGGTCGGAGTTGCAAAATGCTGGTTTCCTTTGCCTCCCTTGCCGCCTCTCAGAACTATGGCCTCCTGGCCATCCCGGACAAGATCAGCAAGCAGTTCGTTATTATCTTTGTCATAAACAAGAGTCCCGAGGGGAACCTCTATTATGACACTATCACCATCTTTCCCCGTCCTGTTTTTTCCTCTCCCTGGTTCGCCGTTCTGAGCCCTGAACTGTTTCTGAAACCGAAAAGCAATTAAGGAATTGAGACCCGCAGACGCCCTAAGAATCACGTCACCGCCACATCCCCCATCTCCCCCGTCTGGTCCTCCCCTTGGTATATATTTCTCCCTCCGAAAGCTTATGCATCCACTTCCTCCGTCGCCGGATTTGGCAGTGATGATGGCCTCATCAAGAAAATCCATGAAGCCTCTAAAAGGAGGGCGATAAGTCGGGGGATTTACGCAGCATAAACACTGACCTTTTTCCGGTACTTCCCGAAGCGCTCAAAGGTGACGATGCCGTCTGTTTTCGCGAAAAGAGTATAGTCTTTGCCGACTCCTACGTTGATACCGGGATGAACCTTTGTGCCTTTCTGTCGCACCAATATATTTCCGGCTCGGACTTTCTGCCCTCCGAACCTTTTCACCCCGTACCGCTGGCCGGCACTATCCCTGCCGTTCCGTGAACTACCGCCTGCTTTTTTATGTGCCATGACGCTAAATCCTTATCAGAAAAAATCTTATCCTTTTTGTCCTACTTTTTTGTCCGGATGCCATTCAGCCTCACTGGGCATCCAAAACCATTCTTAGCTTGCTTCGATACGCTCTATCCCTACCAGGCTAAGGTCCTGCCTGTGGCCCTGCTTCTTGCGATAACCCTTTCGTCTCTTATACTTGAACACTACTATCTTCTTGCCCCTCTCATGGCGCTTAACACGCCCAACCACTTTGACATTTTCCAGGAATGGCCGGCCGACCTGAACCTTGTCGCCGTCTGAGGTTAGAAGCACCTGGTCAAAAACGACTGTATCCCCTTCCTTAGCAGGAAGCTTTTCAACCCTTATGTCCTCGCCTTCCGAAATCCGGTATTGTTTTCCGCCCGTTTTAATGATCGCATACATTTTGTGAATCTCCCGATATCTTCAAACTTTTTAAGTTAGTTTTTTCTTCATCCAAAGTCAATACAAATTTGCAGACCAAATTCACCGGGCCGCATCATCTCCCTCGCTTTCTTGATTGCTTCTCAAAAACCGTTCTCTTAACCAGAGGCAAAACTGCTCATTTCTACTTACTACTTATAGCTTTACATAACTTTTTTATGATACTTCTCATTAATACAAAACCAAAAATACCAGTAATTTCTTACAATGCTTTCTAATTCGGGCCACAAAGAAAGTGCCCCCGGCAAGACTCGAACTTGCGGCACCCAGATTAGGAATCTGGTGCTCTATCCACCTGAGCTACGGGGGCATAAAGGAAAATCAATAACTTACGAAGAAGCTATATTCGACACCTCTCAAAATGTGACATTTTGTGAAATACCAGATTTGACAGACCAGGTCAACCCGTTCAAACGGTTCGCCGCTTTGTTTTTGTGCCTCTCGCTCAAATGGGCGTATCTCAAGGTCATGGTCATGGTCTTGCGCCCTAGGAGCCTGTCGCCTGTTGCCCAGTTCTCCTTTGGCAGATCTTCAAACTGGATAATCACGGCTTCAGACGGCACACCGGCAACTTCAACCATTGTCTCCGCTAGTGCCCTGGCCATATCCGCCTTTTGCTCCTTTGTCCTTCCGGCCCACATACTGACTCGCAAAATAGGCATGGTCCTTCCTCCTTTGTTTCCCTTCTCCTATAGGATCAACCCTTCTCACTATAATTGACTATTTTTCCGGTTATATCATGGCCTGGGCAATCGTGAAGACGGTGAGTCAACGTGAGGTGGAGCCCCACGGGCAAGCCCGTGGCACCACTTAGTCTCGCCGAATTGCTTCGCAATCGGCGGGACTTAGTGGCACGACATCCCGCCCGCCCTTAACCGCATTCATCCACGGCTAAAGCCGTGGCTTTCTGCGGGCGGGGTAAACAGCGGCCTAACCTTGCATGCACCGGACTGGGGCTTCGCTGCAGAGAAAACGCGGGGCGCGTAAGCCAATGTCACGGCAGGCAAAACGTTTCTCGCAATGCTGGCCGCAGCCGCTGATGCTCTTGCTATGCGGCACTAAGTGGGCGGATTTGAGAGAGCTCTTTTCCAAAACGCTGCTGGGAATCCCATAAATCTCGAGCGTGTTGTGCGTTCAGCCAGAATTCAGGAGAATTCCCGAAAAGACGAGACAGTCTTAGCGCCATTACCGGCGTTATGGCACGGCGTTCTCTTAAAAGCTCATTAATCGTTTGACGTGATACCCCAATAGCCGCAGCCAATGAGGTCGCGTTTAGATTGAAATCTGGCATGAAGTCTTCCCTGATCATTTCGCCAGGATGCGTTGGGGGTATTTCGCGTTTTTTTATATTCGGAATTGCCATGGTTTTATCCCTCAATGGTAATCGGTTATTTCAACATCGAAGGCATCGCCGTCGATGAAACGAAAACATATTCGCCATTGCTCGCTGATCGATATTGAATATTGCCCTTTTCTGTCTCCTTTCAATGCGTGCAACCGGTTGCTTGGAGGCACCCTTAGATCGTTCAAGGTGTTTGCATAGTGGATATATTCCAAACGACGTATGGCTCTTTTTACCAGATCAGCAGGTAACCTTTTCGATTTTCCTTTAATGAAAAGGTGCTGCGTTTCTTTGTTAGCGAATGTTTTTATCACTTAGATAATGTATTTTGTCACGTGACAGTTGTCAAGTGCAAATGTTCGGCGCTTTGTTCTCCTGGTCCTCGCCAGGGTGAGTATATCTCAGGCTGTGGTCATGGTCTTGTGCCCTAGCAATTCCTGAACTTCTCTCAGGGGTCCCACCTCGCACCAAAACATGACTTGCAAATGCGTGTGTCGCAGATCAAGAAATTCAAAGTGCGGGTTGGCCCTGACAGAAAACACGGCGATGTATAATATAAATCTATACATCATAGGAGGTGCGACATGGTACGGACACAAATATACCTGACAGAGCGTCAGCGTCACGAATTAGCGGCTATTGCGTACACTGTCTGGAAAAAGCAAAGCGAGCTCATTCGAGAAGCGGTTGATCGTCTCATCAAAGAAGAGGCAAGCGGGAGAGGCTGTATTGCGCCAAGCTCCCGGGATCTGGAAAGATCGCACGGATCTTCCCTATTTCAGAGCAACTCGTGCCGAACGGGATAGGAACTGATCATGGCTAAGTCAATACTTCTGGACACGGGTGTGGGACCTAATTGTCATACACTTATCTTCCCTTTTTCTTTTCTTATCCTTCTTCTTTCCTCATCCCTGATTTCCCGCCTTAGAAGTTTCCCGACCTTGGACTTGGGAAGCATGTCCCTGAACTCTATATACTGGGGGATCTTATAGGGGGCCAACCTATCCCTGCACCATTTCAGCAACTCTGATCCGCTTATACCCCTTACATCTTCCTTGAGCACAACAATACCCTTGATCCTCTCTCCCACACGGGAATCAGGAACGCCCACCACGCAAGCGCCTATCACTGCAGGGTGATCCTGGAGAACCGCTTCTATCTCCGAGCAAGAGACCCTGTAACCCTTGTATTTTATGATGTCAGCCCCTCTATCCACGTAGAAAAGCTGGCCATCCTGGTCTGTCCTCACAAAATCGTTCATTCGGTACCAGATGCGGCCATCTATTTTCACGTAGGCCTTTGCAGTTTCTTCAGGCTTTTTCCAGTACCCCTTAGAAATATACTCTGAAGTCACGAGCAACTCTCCAGGAGTGCCCGGCGGCACCGGTTCTAGGGTCTCCGGGTCAACAATCCTGATTTCCCTGCTGGGGAGCGGTCTCCCCACCGCCCCCGGGAGGGGCTCTTCTGCCAAGGGCGTCATGGCCACGAAGCCCACCTCTGTAGCCCCATAGACCTGGTAGATGGGTACGTGGAATTTTGCTTTCCACCGGTTAAATACCTCAAGGGGAAGCACGTCACCACCGCTCCAGCAATACTTGAGAGAGCTGAGGTCATAGAGATCCAGCCGATCATTTTCAAGAATCATTCGGTAAAGGGTAGGAGCTCCCAGGAAAAGGGTGACCCGGTATTTCTCGATTGCCTTGAGTATGGGGTCAACCTGGGGAATAGGCATAAGCACTGCAGTATTGCCTTTGGTTAGAACCAGCCCAAAAAGCACTCCCTGCGCCATCTGGTGAAATAAGGGGGCCACCATTATGAGGACTTCCTGCGCCTCTTTTACAAAGCCTTCACCAACCTTTCGGATATCATCCACAAATGAGACCATGCCGGTGTGGGTAAGATAGCATCCCTTTGGGAAACCGGTCGTGCCTCCAGTGTAAAGCAAATAACAAAGCTGCTCACCTGGATTCAGCTCCACACGTGGCGGGGAGGAAGGATATTTGCCGGTAAGCTGCTTGAACATATAAACATGGTCCCTTTTTCTTACAACGCCATTTGGAACCTTGTCAAAAAGAAACCCTATGGCCCGCTTATAGACCGGAAGCAGGTCAACGTAGGTGGTGACTATCACTTTTTGAAGGCAAGTATCATCAAAGACCTCCTCCACGTACCTGAAGTTGGTATCCAGACATAGCACCGCCTTACTCCCTGAATCATTGATAAGGTACTTTATTTCATGTGGGGTATAAATAGGGGACACGGGTACGGGGATAGCGCCGATCCTCTGGGCAGCGAAGTACCCAATCACAAACTGCGGGCAGTTGGGGATATAGAGCATTATCTTTTCATCTTTTCCAAGTCCCAGTGCATCAAGTGCAGTAGCAAAACGGTCAATCAAATGTTTAAGCCTGGCATATGAAAACTTCTCCCCCAAGTAAATCAATGCAGTTCTGCCGGCGTATTTCTCACACGCACGCTCAAAATCCTGAATAAGTAACTTGTTATATTTTTCCATTCTGCCTGACGATTCCCCTAGCCCTATACTTCAGAGCCGATCCCTAGAGCCCAAAATAGGCGGATTTCACATCAGGGTTTTCTATTAATTCCTCAGAGGTTCCCTCAAGCACTGCACTTCCGTTTTCCAGGACATACCCATAATGGATGATGGGGAGTATGGGTCTTGCGTATTGCTCGACGATCAAAACCGCAAGGCCGAATTTCGTGTTGATGTCCTGGATGGCATCGGTCAGGATTTCTTCTATGGTTGGACTCAGCCCTAGAAGTGGCTCGTCCAGAAGGAGCAGTTTTGGTTGCGCCATCAGTGCCCTTCCTATTGCAAGCATCTGTTGCTCCCCGCCGCTGAGAAAACCCCCTTCCCTGTTTTTCAGGTCCTTTAGGACAGGGAATATGGTATAGATATATTCGAGTGTCCTTTTGGCTTGCTGCCTTGTGGCAAGGATGCCCCCAATTCTTAGATTTTCGATAACGCTGCTTTCCTGGAAAATCCTTCTCCGCTCCGGACACAGGATGATCCCCTTCCTGGCCCTTACACTCGCTTCCAACTCAATGACTTCTTCGCCCTCATAAAGGATGCTGCCCAGCACCGTAATCCGTTCACCACCCCGCATTTGCTCCTTTCTTTTTAAGTCCAGGATAATTCCCGAAATGGTGTACATGAGGGTGGACTTGCCCGCACTGTTGGTCCCGAAAACCCCCGTTATTTTCCCCCGTTCACACTCAAGGCTCGCGTTATTGATGGCAATGGCATTTTCATAAAAAACCATTAGTTCCCTGACCTTGAGAATGCTCACTTTTTTCTCTCCCTCCCCAAGTAAGCCTTTTTGACCTCCTCATCTTCCATAACGTCTTCGGGTATGCCATCGGCGATCTTTTGACCGAAATTCATCACAATCACCCTATCGGCCAGTCGGAAGAGCTCCCTGAGCCGATGCTCAATCATGACTAAAGTCACTCCCTGCATCTGAAGTTTTTCAAGCAATGGAAGAAGCCCGGCTATCTCAGACATGCTAAGACCTGAGAAGATTTCGTCACAGATAATCACTTCAGGGCTAAGAGCCAGGCACCTTGCTAGCTCCAGCCGTTTCAAGTATCCCAGGGGGAGGGAGCCGGCGGGTTTGTAAGGTACCCTGGCATCTCTCTCAAAACCAATTTCCTCCAAAATATCTATTGCCACTGCATCAATGTCGCCCAGCCTTCCACTGCGGGTTTTTTTCACCCTGGGGGAGTTAAGAGGGATAATCAGGTTCTTGAATGCAGGAAGACTGTAGTAGGGCCTCATAACCTGGAATGTGCGGGTAAGCCCCAAGTTTGCGATCTTGTATGAAGGCATTCCGGTTATATCACTTGCCTTGAATATGACCTTGCCTGAATCAGGCTGAACAAAGCCTGTAATAAGGTTCACGAGGGTGGTTTTGCCGGACCCGTTAGGCCCGATTATTCCCAGCACCTCACCTTTACCCAGCGCAAAACTGACATCCGAGACAGCGTGAACTCCACCGAATGTTTTGCTGATGCTATTGACTTCAAGGATGACTTCTGCTTTCAATTCTATACTTCTTCCCAGAGTTCGAATTGATGATATTTACGCTGAAAGTAACTCAGAAATCCTTCCGGCTTGTATACGATAAAAAGGAGCAATATAAAGCAGTAAAGAACCACCCTAAGCTGTCCAAAGCCCCTGAGAGCCTCAGATAAAGGTGTGAGAAGAAGGGCTCCCAGGACCCCTCCTGCGAGCGTGCCCATCCCGCCCATCACGGTTGCAGCAATGGGCAGAATGGAAAAATCCATTCCAAAAAGCGAGATACCAAGCCATCCATAAAGGTGGGTTAGATATGCACCCCCAAAACACCCTATAAGTGCAGCAATAAATACTGCCCTTATCTTGTAAGTCGTAATACTTATCCCTGAGGCCTTCACGGCCTGATCATTGTCTTTGATCGCCCGAAGAATCAGCCCCATATCTTCATCTACCAGTCGCCGGAGCAGAAAAAGCGAAACAAGGACTGCTGCCAGGATAAGATACACCTCAACCCACTGGTTGGGCAGATTATCCAGAGCGCTTATGCCCTCTGTTCCCCCGAATGCACTGAGAGCAACTATGATATAAACGGCAAACAACGGAAACATGAAACTGACAATAGCGAAGTAGATACCCCTCAGGCGGAGGGCCGGGACTAGCACAAGGGTGCTGATTACCGCTCCTGCTACCGTGGCGATTGGAATACAGACAAGAGGCGAAAGACCCAGATAGGCATTCAAAAGGCCCGAGATGTAGCCACCGGCTCCAATGAAAAAAGCACCCCCAAGGCAAACAAGCCCCACGAACTCAGCAAGAAAATCGAAACCAAGGGCAAGAAGGCCATATATCCCTGCAGCACACAACACCCTTTGCCAGTACATATCCAGGAAAAAAGGAAGGGAGAGAAGCCCCATGATCAACACAAGCCGTGGCAACAAGAGATATGTTATTTCCGACCACGAAGTAAGGGCATAGAGTCCCTCGGTCCGAACCTTAACGCTTCTATCCAGCCTTTTCTTGCGTCGAGCCGTTTTAGGCAAGCTTACACCCTCTCTTCCAGTTCTTTCTGCTTTCCAAGCAGCCCCGAGGGGCGAACCAGCAAAATTAAAATAATCGTTCCTACAAGTACCACTGATTCCCACACAGCTCCGAAAAGGGCTGTACTTATCTTCATTGCAAATCCAATGACAAAGGCGGCGAGGATTGCCCCAACCCAGCTTCCAAGACCCCCTATGATACACACGGCCAGGGCGTAAATGAGGACCTTGTAGCCCATTTCAGCCGTGATGTTTCCCAGCGGCAAAATCAGCACCGCGGCAAGGCCTGCAAGTGCCGAACCAATGGATAGAGAGAGCATTGCGGTTTTATCCGCATGGACCCCCAGCATCATGGCAGCGCGCTCATCCTGAGCGATTGCCCGGAGAGAGAGCCCCATTTTTGTGTAATGAGTAAAGATCCAAAGAGCAGCCACAAGCACAAAGCAGGCAGCAATGATAATCAGTCTCTGGTAGTCAACAAAGACGCCGAGAATAGAGATCTTTCCCTGAAAAAAGGGGGGTAAAACATAGAAGGGGCCTATGAATCCCTTGAACCCGGCAATTCCCTGCAGGCGAAGCCCCTCAAGTATAATAAGACTCACTGCGAAAGACGCGATAATCTCGGAGGTAGCCATTCCCCTGAGCCTTATTAACACAAAGCGATATATAATCAGCCCAAGAAAGGAAGCTACCAGGAGGGAGAGCACTATGGCTACTGCATAGTGGAGGTGTATGCTATTGATAAACGTCCAGGTGAGAAAGCCCACGAGAACATAGATGGACCCGTGAGCAAAATTCGGTACCCTGCTCACCCCGTATACGAGCGTGAACCCGACCGCTATAAGGGCATATATCACACTGTTGACCGTTCCATAAATTATTATTTCCATTTGCTCAGCAAAGTCTTTTGGATGTCAGGGTACCGCTATACCGCTCAAGCCTCAGTGCGACAATCGTAAATGTCCAAAATGGCGAAGATACAAAAAAGCGCAGGCCACGCGCGGCCTCTCCTGCAATCTGCAATAAGGCCGCGCCTAAAAGGCCCTACTGCTTGATCCAGGGCGGCATCTGGATCTTACCCATGGCCGCTACCTCAGGGAAGATTTGAACCCTTCTTCCATTCTGCCACTGGACCCAGCACCCCAGCACGCTTACCTTTGGATCGTACCCGTAAATTATCTGGTGATTCTGATCAAAACGAATGGTTCCCCTAACAGCAGGAAGATTGGTTTTTTCAAGCGCTGCTATCAGTTTAAGCCTGTCAAGACTTCCTGCCCTTTCAATGGCATCTTTTAGAACATAAATGGACTCATAGGCGCTGACACAACCTGTACTTCTAGGCTCCACCCCCCAACGCTTCTTGAAATTGTTGAAAAACTCCATGGCCTTGGGCGTAGCATTGGTGGGGACGCATCCGGTCTCGGATAATGTTACGATGGTATATGCGCATTTGCCGTTGGTTGCCTTCCAAAAGCCAGGATCTTCAGCTGCGCCGATGAATCCCATTGGGAGTGCTGGGACTTCCATGTCTGCCCATTGCTTTAGAAGAATCGATGTTTCCGGAGAATAAGCCCACATAAAAAGGACCTGGGCGCCGGATTTCTTGCACTCTGTCAAAGCGGCTGAATAGTCAGTGGTACCGATGGGGTGTTTGTCAAAACCCACAATTTCCCATCCAGTCTTCTTGGCCAGCTTTTGGACGATCCCTGCGGCCTTCCTGCACATGAGGCTGTCGTCAATGGAAACAAAGAGCTTGCTGAATCCGAACTCTGATTTCATTTTGCTCATGAGGTCAATAGCCTCCTTAATGTACCACTTGACGCTGCCGCTTTCTCTAAAAGAGTGTTTGTACTTTTCCCTGTTCTTCGCAACCTTCATATCCCAGGTAGGGGTGTAAGTGCCTATGGACACAATATCGACTTTTTTATACTTCGCAAAAAGATCCATGGCTGCAATAGAGCACTCGGACATGCATGGGCCCCCTACAACCACATCCACCTTCTTTTGGAGTATCAATTTTTCGATGGCCAGCAGAACCGAGCTGGTTGGAACACCCGGCTCTTCATCGCGGCTGTCTATGATCTCCAGTTTAAGCGGTCGCATTGTGCCGCCCACATTCACACCTCCAGCCGCATTGACCTCTTCGCCAGCCATTATCAGGCCCCGCTCACCGTTCTGCCCGTAGGCGCTTGCCCGCGGCACAGGCGCACCTACCAGAATCGGCTTGGCCTTTGCCAGCACAAGCCCCTCGGTGAGGATAAGCAGGAAAAAAATGGCCATTCCAAAAATGATGCCTGTTGTTTTTAACCTTTTACCTGCCATGAGCTTCTCCTTTCTATAGAGGGTTGTTAAGAATGTTGAATTGAGTTGAATAGATGATAGGGAAATTACTCTAATTTACAAAAAAATATAGAAAAATTATCTTTTCTAATCAAGCAAAAAACGAGCTCAGACAATATGAGGCAGCTTAAAGTTTTTGGCTTGGTAAGTGTTGTGTTCAACTGCAAAACCATCACCTCCCTCCAGTTGAACGTTCAGATGCTCGGATCCTTTCTTCCTTGAATCCCGAATTCTGGAATTGAAAATATGGATGGATTGTTAGGTATTTGTTATAGGGCTTTCGCCACAGCAACATTGCAATCCGAATTCTTCACCACAAGACGAACAAAAGGCTGAGAAAAGCAAGTAAACATCCAGTGAAAGGATATCGAGGTCCAGGGTGAGAAGAAAATCCCAGTCAGGATTGCCGCAAAGGTGGATACCACGGGGCTTTTCGATCATGGAGAAAAACATTTCCATGTCAGCGTGGGCAGATAAATCGTTGTATCCCGACATCGCACTGAAGAGAAACTGAAGCCCCGGCTCGTCCACGAACATGAAAGCATTGGGATTTCGTCTTTTAAGCCTTTCAAGCTGGATATTGATACGCTTTGCCATAAACTCAAACATAAATGGCCTGACTGTGTCCTCGAAAAGGATGGGTTTTTCATCCTGATCAACCACATTTAGCCCGAAACTTATGGGACCTTCAAGCTGCCCACGGATGGCAGGGCGATCTGACAGGTCCATGCTCAGGAACTTATGATAAACAACAGAGTATGTCTCACTGATATCAAAATATTCGGGTTCGTCAAAGTGGGACATGGTTTCTTCAAATTCGTTGATGAATTTTTCCATGGAAAAGCGCAGCGTCCTTTTTCCCAAGTCAAGCACGATTCCTGGGAAATGTTCCGAGGCCTGGACATACATATCCTCGTAATAACTGTAAAGAGGTAGCTGGGGCCAGAACGGAATGTCGCTTGAAAGTGCTACTTGCAGAGCCCAGTCAACATCCGTGTGGGGCATCACTGCCATGGCCGTGGTTAGTAAATTTCCTGGAATTGTCACTAAAGCCACCAAGGAAGCTGTCGGAAAACATGAACTTGAAGCTGAAAATAAGTAACTATTCCAGCTTCAAGCCCTGTATTTGAGGTCTAAAGACTTATTTTCCTGCCATCATTGCCTCAACGTCTGCCTCGACAGTTCCTATCTGCTTTATGTCAAATTTTTCAACGAGAACGTTCAGAACGCTCGGTGAGACGAAAGCAGGGAGCGTGGGCCCGAGGCGTATCCCCTTCACCCCGAGCGAAAGGAGTGCCAGAAGCACTGCCACAGCCTTTTGCTCATACCACCCTATGTCAAATGAAAGGGGCAACTGGTTAATATCTTCAAGGCCAAATGCCTCTTTCAGCTTGAGTGCTATTACGGCAAGGGAGTAGGAGTCATTGCATTGACCTGCGTCAAGCACTCTTGGAATACCGCTAATTTCACCTAAATCCAGCTTGTTGTAACGATATTTCGCACAACCTGCCGTGCATATCACTGTGTCTTTAGGCAGTGCTTTGGCCACTTCCGTAAAGTACTCTCTACTCTTGTGGCGGCCATCGCATCCGGCCATCACGACGAAGCGCTTGATGGCTCCGGATTTTACGGCATCAATCACCTTGTCTGCAAGTGCCAGGACCTGGTTTCGGGCAAAGCCGCCAATTATCTTTCCAGATTCAATCTCAACAGGCGGTTTACATTTCTTCGCCACTTCTATGACTTCGGAAAAATCTTTTGCTCCACCATTTGTCCTGTCCGGAATATGCCTGGCGCCAGGATAGTTTACCACCCCGGTGGTGAAAAGTCTGTCCAGGTAAGTGTTGTCCTTCTTGAGCGGGACAAGGCAGTTAGTGGTAAGTATAATTGGGCCGTTGAAAGATTCAAATTCCCTGTTTTGATGCCACCAGGAATTACCGTAATTGCCTATAAAATGGTCATATTTCTTGAAGGCTGGATAATAGTTGGCAGGAAGCATCTCTCCGTGAGTATAGACATCAACACCAGTATCCTTTGTTTGCTCGAGGAGCTCTTCCATATCTTTAAGATCATGGCCACTGATTAGAATGCCGGGTTTATCTCTGACTCCGAGGTTCACTTCAGTAATCTCAGGGTGCCCGTATGTTCCCGTATTGGCCTCGTCAAGAAGCGCCATGGTATTTACCGCAGTCTCCCCTGCTTTCATCACAAGGGCTATCATATCATCAACCGAGAGTTCCTTCGTGGTGGATGCCAGGGCTTCCATCAGGAAAGAGTAGATATCATCTTTTTCATAGCCCAGGGTCGCGGCGTGGTCAGCATAGGCTGCGACTCCCTTGCTACCGATAACCAGAAGCTCCCTCAGAGAACGCACATCCTCGTTTTCAGTAGCAGTAATACGCATTTCTTCAGCCTTTGCCTTTTCGAGGATTTCTGCATCGTCATCTGAATACCAGGTAGCGCAATCAGGAAGAGGCCCTGAAAAATCCTTTCCGAATTTTTCCCTGTAGGCTCCAAGAAACTTACTCTTTAACTCCTCGCGGACCTTGAGCGCCTCTTTTATTAAGTCAATTATCTTTTTGTCGTCCCAGGCCACGTTTGTAATAGTTGTAAACAGTGCCCTGCAAATAAAAAGCCCTGACTTTCTGTCGATGAGTCCGTACTCCTTTGCCTTCTCTCCATAAATCGAGATCCCCTTGCAAACGTAAATAAGCAGATCCTGAAGGTCTGCAGTTTCTTCTGGCTTACCACACATCCCTTTGACCGTGCATCCTTGATTCTTGGCCGTCTCCTGACATTGAAAACAAAACATTTCCATCCCTCCTTCGTTATTTGGTTTTCTCTATGAGGCTGTCGGAAAACGCCCATCTGCTGCGTTATCCTTACCCTTCGTCGCTGCGGCGTACTCCTATGTACGCCTCACTCCTCAGGATTTCGGATGCCTTGCATCTGAGCATCTTCCAACAGCCTTCGATGAGTCCATTTTCCCCACACACTCCTATGCTGGACGCAAGCTTGTAAAGTCCCAGTGCTTATTCTAGGGAGCATTCTGCTACACATGGGGAAACGGAGACCTTGACTTAAGTCAAGAATCTCACTTTTTTTGAAAAAAACGACAAAATCAGGCCGTGGCATTCGCCTTCTTTCCATAGTGCGGCATAGAAGGTCCGATTTGCTATTCTTCGACAGTTCCCTTGCGATTATTAAGCCCGAGAGTCAGAGGTCTGGAAGGATCACCAGCCAGAAAGAGAGTCTGGGTCGGAAATGCAAACTCAATGCCTTCTTCATTAAAGCGCCGAAACACTTCCTTGTTAAACCTCTCTGAAAAAGCCATGAAGTCCCAGTAGTTCGGAGGGTGATACCAGTAGATAACCCTAATATTTAAGGAATCCGCATTAAACTCGTTGAAATATACCCTGGGGGGAAAATCCTCTTTCATTCCCTCGTGGTTTTCAAGTATCTCCTTTAAAATCTCCAGTGCCCGATCCACCTTTTCGGGAGGTGTGTCGTAGGTGATGGTTATGTCGGCAATCCTCCTGATGTAGGGCCTTCTGCCTATGTTTTGAATCGTCTTGTTGGCGAGATCCGCGTTTGGAACCGTGATCAGGTGCCCGTCAAGGGTTCGGATTTTCGTGGAGCGCAGGCCAACTTCTTCAACCGGGCCGTCATGGCCCTCCACCACGATCCTATCACCCATCTCAAACGGCTTGTCTACAAAAAGAACAATAGAGCCAAAAAAATTCTTGATAGTGTCCTGGGCAGCCAGCGCAATCGCCAAACCCCCGATACCAAGGCCTGCAATTACAGAGGTAATGGGCTTTTCGCTCAGTATCTGTATAATTTGAACCAGCACAAGGATAACTATGGTTACACGAAGACTTTTTCGGAGGATCGGAACCACCATGTCATCCAGCTTGCTTTCAGTCTTTCTGGCCATCCTCGCAAGCCATGCGCTCGGTACGTCGACCAGCCAATAGAGCATATACCCGATACCTACTGTCAGCAGGATGGCGCTCAAGGTGCTGGATACTTCGGCAACCTTCGCTTTAAGTTCAAGAAATGCCAGCCCAAGTGATATCCCTACTGCCGCAGATAGGAAAATTACACCCCGACTGAAAGCACTGAGCGCTATTGCCGACATCTGACGATCCTGTTTTTCAAACCTGGTTGCAGACCTTTGTAAAACATATTTCAAGATTCTTCCTGCAACCAAGGCGATCAGGATAATCGCGAAAAGGGCTATTACCCGCCATAACTTGTTTCCGGCAATTTCGAAATTCAGTATCCCATGTGCAATGTCCATAACCACCTCCAGGGCACTTTTGTGTTCTTAGCATTGTAGTAATTGCTGGATGCGCGAATTATAGTTCCAGAGGTTTTGGATGACAAGGCAATTAACCAGGTGAGTATTTCATTTCTCTTTCACCGGTAAGTGAGCACTTAGCTCCAATTGGTGCGGTAATCCCTGGAGATTGCAGTATTTGTTGGCGACAATTAGAATCCGGTTAATTTTTCATTATTTTTTTGTTAAAAGAGGGTTTTTCAAAAGCAAACGATTCTGGCCAGGGATTCAAGCAAACTCATAGTCGCAGATGAGCGGAAGCCTTTGATGAGAGAATCAGCGACTGCTTTTTTGGCTTTTTCTCCTCCGAGTGCTAAGATAGGTTGTATGCGAACGGGGTTTGATGGGATCTATCCCTTCGCCCAGAATCTTGTTTTGAACGAAAAATCTAGGGAGAATTGAGAGCGTGAAAAACCTGTTTGACCGGCTCAAGTACAGGCGAAATGCCCTTGATCAATTTGTAATGGCTGCGCCTGATCCGAAAAACATGGTTGATATTTTCAAAGGAGAATGGGTCTCCGTTTTTGGGATTCAAAGACATTCGTATCGGTTATGAAGAGCCCGGGCACGAGCTTGGCCCTGCATTCGGCCTAGTAGCAATGCGGCGAAAACCTTAGTGTTTTGACGGTGGAAAAATAGTAGTTGAAAAAACCCAGGGGTGGATTAAAATGTCCAACTGTGGGGATGTAGCTCAGCTGGGAGAGCGGTGCGTTCGCAACGCACAGGTCGGGGGTTCGAGTCCCCTCATCTCCACCATTTGTTTTCTTTCTTGTGGAGATTTGCAACTGGCAGAGGCCATGTAGCGGTTCGATAGTAGCGAAAAAGGCTTCGAGCTGTTAAGGGGGAATGCCAACCGGTGGTTTGGAAGGAAACGGTGCTGAAATGGAAAGAAAGGCAAGTTTGCAAAGAAAAACCAAAGAAACTGAAGTTAAGCTCACGCTTGACCTGGACGGCAGAGGCCGGTCGAAAATTGATACCGGCATACCCTTCCTGGATCACATGTTGACCCTGATGGCAGCTCACGGGTTCCTAGACCTGGAGGTAGTCGCCAGAGGAGACACCCAGGTGGATTACCACCACACTGTTGAAGACATTGGTATATGTCTTGGAAATGCAATTGCCGAAGCCCTGGGAAACAAGGAAGGTATCAGACGTTATGGCCAGGCCACAATTCCTATGGATGAGGCCTTAGCCAGGGTTGTCATCGACATCTCAAACCGCCCTTTCCTGGCTTATCGAGTATCCCTGAAGGAAAGTAAAACCGGGAGTTTTGACGTAAACTTGCTTGGCGAGTTTTTTCGCGCTCTCGTGCATAATTCCGGTATCACAATGCACGTGGATCTGGTTTGCGGAGGCGATGCGCACCACTCTGCTGAATCTATCTTCAAGGCATTTGCAAGGGCACTGGATCTGGCAACAAGTATTGAGACAAGGCTCCAGGGATCAGTACCTTCCACTAAGGGCCTATTGTAAGTGTTCAAGCCAGTTGCTTATGAGCAAAGTCTCTGGGTGTATTCCCGTAGCCGGGGGCCTAACAGAAAATGATGTTTGTGCTTTCCTCGTTCTGGAGTAAATGCTACAAAAGCCTCTCTGTTCTCGTGCTCATTTCTTTGCTTTTACTCTCTGCTTGCAGTATGCAAAGCGTTCAGCTTCCAAGGGAGGAGCAGGCTCTCCACCGCATAGAAAGCATTGTGGTTTTCGGGTTCCGCCCTTTCTTATCTAGGGGCCAGGAACCCCGCATGGTTCGCAGTCCACTCTCAGGGGCTATTTTCAAGGCCGAACCCGTGCCAGAAAAAGCCGCCATAGACCTTACCGGGGAATTGTTTAGCGAGGTTCTAAACTCAAGAAAGTGCCGGCTTATCCCGCCGGGGCAGGCAAAAGGTGTTTTCTCGAATCTCCTGTCATCAGGGGCAGCTGCCAGCGATATTGAGCTGTTTCAAGAAATCGGTCTTGCATTCTCCTCTGATACTATCCTGGCCGGCTATGTATACAGGTGGAAGGAAAGGGTTGGAACAGAGTATGCCATTGAGCTTCCGGCTTCGGTGGCGTTTGACCTATACTTGATAAGGACCAAGGATCGCAAGATCATCTGGAAGGCCCGGTTTGACAAAACTCAGCGTTCCTTGAGCGAAAACTTGTTTGATCTTGGTACCTTTGTAAAAAGCAGGGGGCGCTGGATGAGCGCTAAGGAACTTGCCATGGTAGGGCTTCCCCAGATGCTCAAAACTCTACCAAAGAAGTACTGAAAGTCTGGACATCAGGGCTTCATTACCCCTGCGGCGGACGGGTGCTATCCGGGGCCCTGCTCTCCGGCTAATCCTGAGCGGCAAGGCAGTAAGAATTGATACTGATTCCTGCGATAGATGTTAAGAAAGGTCGGTGCGTACGCCTTAAACAAGGCGTCATGTCTGAGGAGACCGTGTACTCCGACTCACCTGCCGAAGTAGCCCTCAGGTGGTATAGTGAAGGGGCAGAAAGGCTTCACCTGGTTGATCTGGATGGAGCCATTCACGGAAAACCCATAAGCAGGGACGTTGTTAAAGAGATCGTGGACTCCGTCCCCATCCCTGTTGAACTTGGGGGAGGAATCAGAGATGTGGACACAATTGAGGGCTACCTTAGCTTGGGCATCCGGTGGGTTATTCTGGGTACTGCCGCTTACAGAAATCCGGAGCTGGTATCCACAGCGTGTCGTGAATTTCCTGGCCGAATCATAGTGGGCATTGACGCCAGAGACGGGCAAGTGGCAGTCGAAGGCTGGACAGAGGACACAGATCTCTCGGTTGTTGAACTGGCGAAGAGGTATGAAGAAAAAGGTGTTTCTGCTGTTATTTACACTGACATCCACAGGGACGGTATGAGCATGGGTCCAAATGTTGAAGGAACCAGAAGGCTGGCAGAGAAAATTAGCGTGCCGGTAATTGCTTCAGGGGGGATATCGGGGATCAAAGACATAGAAAAGATACTTGAGTTGTCTAAATACGGTGTGATTGGAATGATCACCGGCAGGGCACTTTACGAGGGAAAATTAAGCCTTCGGGAAGCGCTGGAGTGTGTTAAGAAGAAAAGATCATGAGAATAGGGTATTATGGAACCAAAAAATTGAGTTGATTTGACTTGGTTGCTTGACTTTTCGAATTTTAGGAATATAATTGTAAGGTTAAGCGGATAATTTCTTGATAGCAATGTTACTTGCAGAAAAAATAGCTCAAGATTTCAAGGAGGCCTTAAAGGCAAAAGATCAAAGCCGGGTTTCCTGCTTGAGGCTTCTCAAGGCTTCTTTGAAGAACGAGCAGGTTAAAAAGGGGCACGAACTAAAAGACGAGGAAATTCAAACTGTTGTTACATCCCTAATTAGAAAAGGGCAGCAGGCCGCAGCCGAATTTAGAAAGGGAAATCGAGAAGATCTAGCAAGCAAAGAAGAGAACGAAATAAAAATCCTGTACGGATATCTCCCTGAACAGCTCAGTTCCGGTGAAATAGAAAACATTTTGAAGGAAATTATCTCAGAGCTTTCCGTGAGCAGCATAAAGGAACTGGGCAAAGTCATGAAAGTTGCCATGAAAAGAATGGGGGGAAAAGCACAGGGTAAAGAGGTGAATGAAATAGCCAGGAGGCTCTTAAGCTAACTTAAGCCCTTGAAATTATTAACTGTATATTCTTATACATTGCCCGCTGAACATTTTATCTGCTTATGCAACCTGTCCCAAGAAACGACCGAAATTCTATCTCACAGACTTGAAATTGGGCTAGAAGTTATCGAACATGATAAAAGATTGGCTTTTGACCGGGAACTCATTTTGCCATTGCAGGGGTTTTTGTTCTGACTCAATCAGAGAACAGCGGGGCCCTTTTGGAATAATTTAGTACTCACCTCTTTCGTCTGCTGCCTTCTGAGGGAAAGCTGGTTAAGAAATTGAAGAACTCTTCAGTGTCCTATCAAGCAGCCAAGGAAGAACTAAAAAGGGCTGTAGATATTGTTGAACTTATAGGGCAATTTGTTCAGCTCCGGAAGGCAGGGCAAAACTTCCTGGGCCTTTGCCCATTTCATTCCGAGAAAGTTCCTTCTTTTACCGTGAGCCCTTCGAAGCAGATGTTTCATTGCTTTGGTTGCAAGAAGGGAGGCGATATTTTTGCTTTTTGGATGGCGTATCACCACGTGTCTTTTCCCCAGGCAATGAGAGACCTTGCTGAACGGTACCATGTGAGTCTTCCGACCGGGACGCTGGGTCCCTTGGAAAAAGCAAAGTTTGAGCTAAATGAAGCGCTCCTTGAAATAAACGAGATTGCAGCCCAATATTTTCACCAGCTCCTAAAGAGCTCAGCAAAAGGGGAACCAGGCAGAAGGTACTTTGCCCGAAGGGCAATCCCTGCTGAGATCATAGATGAATTCAGGCTCGGCTATGCACCAAAGGCCTGGGATGGTTTGATCAAGTTCCTCAAAAGCAAGAAAGCTGACCTTGAAAAAGCACGGCAGGCTGGCCTGATTATTGCTAAAGAAAAAGGCGGTTACTATGACCGGTTCCGTGATCGCGTCATGTTCCCGATTTTTAACATGAGAGGCCAGGTTGTTGGGTTCGGAGGTCGGGTACTGGATGATTCATTGCCCAAGTACCTTAACACACCGGAAACCCCAGTGTTTCACAAGGGGAAGCTGCTTTACGGACTTCACGCCTCATACCAGGCCATCAGGAAAAGCGGCTGTGCTGTAATAGTGGAAGGGTATACTGATTTTCTTGCTTTGAGAAAAAATGGTTTTCATGAAGCTGTGGCAACCCTAGGGACAGCTCTGACAAGGGAGCACATCAGAAGGCTCAAAGGGTATGCAAGGGAGGCCATTGTTGTTTTCGATCCTGATACGGCCGGAAAGTCTGCTGCAATGGGCAGCCTTTCGTATTTCCTGGATGAAGGATTACCTGCCAGGGTTGCCCTGCTCCCGGGGAATGAGGACCCTGACAGTTTCGTCAACAAGAAAGGAGTGGTGGCATTTCAGGGCCTACTGGAAAACTCTGTTCCTATGTTTGATTTTTTCATTGATAGGAAGCTGTCTGAAAAAACAGACTATATAGAAAACCGGGTGGATCTGCTTAAAGAGATAATTCCTGTTCTTTCAGAGCTCAGAAATAGTGCGCAGCGTTCACTTTATACGCGGCGCCTCTCCGAAAAACTGGGCATTGCAGAATCCGCCCTTATCGAGGAACTTGAAAAATGGGGAAGGCAGCGGTCATGGACCGCTCGGCAGAATGACCTGGTAGAAAAGGTCACCGCTTCAAAAGCAAAGAGAAAGGACGATCTGTTCCTGCTGAACCTCCTGGTCAATTATCCTCATATCACCCAGAGGGTAATCAACCAGGATTTCAGGTTGCTTTTGTCTGATCCTGCTGTCATCCAGATTTTCGACTCACTGGCTGAAATGCATGCCAAGGAGGGCCCTCTGCCCGCAGCAGAGGTTATGGATCGCCTGGAGGCAGAAGATGCAAAGGAAAGGCTGAGGGAAGCCATGCTGATGGCTCCTTTTTGCGATGATAATGAGGTCGAGCTTGCTCTGGCTGAGTTTGAAGACAGAATTCAAAAGATCAAAATATTGGAGGCAAAGAAAAAGGCTCTAAAAAAAGGCGACATCGAAGGGCTTGCCAAAATTCCCAAGCTTATAAGGGAGAGGTGGGGCTAGCCCGTTGGACTCGATAAAAGTTTTCCGGGAGGGAACGTAATGGCCAACAATTCTGACATGTCAAATTTGAAGCGACTCATCGATATAGGTAAAAACAAGGGGTACATCACCTATGAAGAGTTGAATGATGATTTGCCCGATGATGCTGTATCCTCAGAGTATATCGATGATCTCATGATGATGTTCGAAGAGCTGGACATCATGGTGGTGGATGAAGCGGCAAAGGAAGAAATTGAAAAATCCAAAAAGGCCAAGAAGAAACAGGAAAAGGCACTACAGAAACAAAACTTCCGGGCTGAGGCCGCGGAACCTGCCGCCAGAGTTGCGGACCCGGTGAAGATGTACCTCAGGGAGATGGGATGTATTTCCCTTCTAACAAGAGAGGGAGAAGTGGAGATAGCCAAAAGGATCGAGGCCGGGGAAAAGGAGGCACTCAACGCCCTCCTGAAATGCTGTGTGGGCGTAGAATACCTGATCGAACTCGGAAACAAGCTCAAACAAGGCGAAGTTAAGCTCAAGGACGTGATAAACGACCTCGAGGATGAAGATACCCATATGCAGATCGGCGAAAGGAAGGACTCCATCATTCAGCTGATCTCGGAGATTGAGTCTCTTTACAACGAGCGAAACCAGCTGAAACGCGAATCTATGAAGAAAAGCTGCTCTGCAGCCAAGAAGAAAAAACTGAACGCCAAGATGGAAAAGATCCAAGAAAGGATCGAGGAACTGGTCAGCTCCTTTAAGCTTGAAAAAACACAGCTCGATCACATGGTGGAAAGGCTCAGGAATATTGTATCGGAGATGGATGCTGCTGAAAAGGATATTGAAGAGTGCATGCTTGCGGCAGGGGGAAAGCCGATATCCTATATCAAGAAATGCATCAGCCAGATTCCCAAGTCGGCAAAGGATAACCAGGTGGTAACTCCTCTGAAGTTGAAAAAAACAGAACTTCTCGCCATGAAATCCAAGATCGACCGTGCTCAAAAGGTCCTAAAGGAAGTAAAGAGCCGCACGAACATGGGTAAACAGGAATTGCGGGAGAGCCTGAAGATAGTGGAGCAGAAACTGGAAGATTCGAAAAGGGCAAAAAGCGAATTGATAGAGGCCAACCTCAGGCTCGTGGTCAGCATTGCCAAGAAATACACCAACAGGGGATTGCAGTTCCTGGATCTTATTCAGGAGGGAAACATCGGCCTGATGAAGGCAGTAGACAAATTTGAGTACCAGAGAGGCTACAAGTTCAGCACTTATGCGACATGGTGGATAAGGCAGGCTATTACGAGGGCTATCGCTGATCAGGCAAGGACGATTCGAATTCCCGTTCACATGATAGAAACCATCAACAAACTTATTCGAACCTCAAGATATCTTGTACAGGAACACGGCCGCGAACCCACACCCGAGGAAATTGCTGAAAAAATGGAGTTTCCTCTTGAAAAGGTGCGAAAGGTGCTGAAAATAGCAAAGGAACCTATTTCGCTTGAAACGCCTATTGGTGAGGAAGAAGATAGCCATCTGGGTGACTTTATAGAGGACAAGAAAGTCATCTCACCGGGAGATGCGGTAATAAACCATGATCTGGGAGAGCAAACAAGGAAAGTGCTTACGACCCTTACACCAAGGGAAGAAAAAGTCCTTAGGATGAGATTCGGCATCGGAGAAAAATCAGATCATACCCTTGAGGAAGTGGGGCGTGATTTTAATGTTACCAGGGAGAGAATCAGGCAAATAGAAGCAAAGGCGCTCCGAAAGCTGAGACATCCCAGCAGAAGCAGAAAACTAAAAAGTTTCAGGGAGTAGTCAGAGTTCACGCGATCGAAGGCCTGTCTGCGTGCGGACTCGCACAGGCAGGCAAAGCCGTAGATGATGACTTGGTGGCAGATCGGGGCCCGTGAATTCGCTTGACAAAACAAAAATCAACTTGCATCTTATATTGATAAAGACAAGGGCATGGAGAGAGCCCTCGCCAAAAAACCATTCGGTCGGGCCTATAGCTCAGCTGGAAGAGCCACCGGCTCATAACCGGTAGGTCCCTGGTTCGAATCCAGGTGGGCCCACCAGCCACTTTTTCTTAGTGATTGCGAAGGGAGGCAACCCACAAAATTTGTGCTCGAGCGAAAAGGATAGCTCGGAGGAGAGGCGCACCGCTTGAAGGTGCGCCCTTTTCGTTTTTGCAGGCATCAATGGCTTGTTCTGCCCGATGGGAGTGGAGGAGATGCTGAAATTAGAAGTCCCGGCCGGCGAAAAGAGAGAACAAGGGCAATGGTTCCTCTTCTAGGAGACATCCTCCAATTTATTGAAACCAAAGTGCCGTCTTTTGCAGCAGAAGAATGGGACAACTGTGGTTTGCAGGTAGGAGACATGTCCACGAGAATTGAGAAACTTCTCGTTGCTCTTGATCCGTCCCTGGATGCTGTAAGGGAAGCTTCAAAAATAAATGCACAGTTGTTGATCACCCATCACCCCCTGATCTTTCGTCCGCTTTCTCAAATCGACCTTGAAACGTACCCTGGAAGAATAATCTCTGAATCATTAAACAAAGGTATTTGCATTGTAGCCCTTCACACCAATCTCGACACTGTCCGGGGAGGCATCAATGATATACTTGCAGATCTCCTTGACCTTGAGAACGCAAGGATATTGAAGAAAAAAGAGCAAGCCAACATTGATGACATGGGCCTGGGAAGAATCGGCGATCTGCCCGCAGAAACTACGTTGAATGAAATTGCCAGGGAGATCAAAAACCTTCTTAAAGCTCAGAGCGTGAAAGTTGTGGGTGACGCAAACAGACACATAAAACGCGTTGCTGTGGTGGGAGGTTCTGGCGGAGATATGGTGTCTTTTGCGTCTTCGATGGGTGCCGACCTGCTCGTGACCGGAGATATCTCCCACCACCAGGCACTGGAAGCAGAACAGGTGGGTATCGCTCTTGTTGATGGGGGACATTACAACACCGAGAAGGTTGCTCTAGGTGTCTTTTCACGCCGGTTGCGCAACTGGCTTAAAGAAAATGGCTGGCAGGTGGGTGTGGAGGAATTTGAGGGCGAAAGCGAACCTGCCTGGTATGTATAGCTTTGCATCAGAGAAAAGGCGAATATTGTGGCAGGATGAATCTTTTTCGGACTTTAGATTTGCCATGCATAACACGGGCACAGAAAGGTGATAAAATTGAAAGATAAACTTAAGTTACTCATAGAGCTCCAGGAGTTTGACAACAGGATTGAGGATCTTCGAAAGCGGGAGGCACAGTGTCCGTTGAAGATCGAAGAACTTGAGCACGCCTGGCAGGCAGAACAAGCAAAGGCCAAGAGTGTTATGGAGAGACTTGAAAACTTGAACAAGGAAAAAAGGGGTATAGAACGCGAAATCCAGGACCTGGAGAGCAGGATAGAGAAAAGTAATAATAAACTTCTTAATATTAAGTCAAATAAGGAATATAGCGCAGCTTTAAAGGAAATTGATGATTTAAAGAAAGCTAAATTCATAACAGAAGATAAGGTAATCCAGGTGATGGAGCAAATTGAGGAAGTGGAAAAGGAGGCATCAGAGAGGAAAAAGAAAGAGCCGGAATTAAGGGCGCAATATGAAAAAAGTAAATCTCAAATCAGCGAGGAGCTTAGTAGCCTTAGAAAAGAACTGGGAAGTCTTGACAACAAGAGAAAAGAGCTTGTCCAGCTAATAGACCAGGATCTTCTTAGAAGGTATGTAATGATAAGAGAACGCAGGAATGGGATTGCAATCTGCCCGGTCATTAACGGCGTGTGCCAGGCCTGTCATATGGGAATTCCACCCCAGAAATTCAATGAGCTTATAAAATCTCAAGATTTGATGACCTGCCCCAACTGCAGCCGAATTATTTACTGGGCCCAAGAGAAAGATTTTCAGCAAAGACAAAGTGTGGTATCCTGAAAAAGGTGTGTTAGAGTAGGACAAATGGCCGCTGCCCGGCACTCATAAAATTGAGTCCCGGGGGGAGGAAAGTCCGGGCTCCATAGGACAGGGTGCTGGGTAACGCCCAGTCCTGGCGACAGGAAGGAAAGTGCCACAGAAAACAAACCGCCCGGCACTCAGCTCCGTTTTCGAAACCAGCAATCGAGGATAAAGCCTTTTTGAAGAAATTGTTCTGATTTATGCTGCGTGCTTCTTTTTGTGCTGGGTGCCGGGTAAGGGTGAAAAGGTGAGGTAAGAGCTCACCAGTCCTACCGGTGACGGTAGGAGCTAGGCAAACCCCACCCGGAGCAAGACCAAATAGGGGAGCGTTTGAGGGCAGTCCACCCGAGTTCCCGGGTAGGTCGCTTGACCCTGGTGGTAACATCAGGGCTAGATGAATGGCCATTGTCCGGGGAACGTTTTTTCGTACCCCGGAAACAGAACCCGGCTTATGGCCTGCTCTAACACACCTTAATCTTCTGTACAAGGAAGGGATTAAGGCTCTGACATGAAATCTCCCCCACTCCCACAGCACCTTCCATGTTCAATACAGGAGCATCTGCCACAAGATGCTGTGCTCATTATAGGAGCAGGGCACTTTGGGGAAAGGGCGGCAAACATCCTGTGCAAGAAGCCCGACTCCCTTCTCTACATAGTGGACAACAGCAGGGCAAGCCTAGAAGCTGTAAGGGAGCTTCCGCTGGAACGGATTTTCTGTGACGGGGTAGCTTTCCTGGTTGAAAACTTTTCCATGTTTGAATCGTCAAATACGATTATCCCCGCCGTTCCGTTTCACCTGGCCTATGAATGGCTAAGGAAATACCTCGATCACGAATTAAAGATTGTGCCCGTTGAAATGCCCCGCCAGACAAAGCTTTTCCTGCCTTTCACCTGGGACGCAAAAGACGGCTCCCTGCTTGTTAGCTACGCAAATTTTCGTTGCCCCGATGATTGTCCTGAGCCCGCAGACTATTGCACGGTTACCCACAAAAAAAGGGGCACCCCTCTTTACCAGAGACTGAGAGAACTCGATATTGATGGATTCAACGTTTATGTGATTAGAAGCCGACAAATCGCGCCAGGTCTGGGGGGGTACAAGGTTGACAATTTGAAGAAAATGCTTACCAAGGTAAGGGAAAAAGGTGCTGCAAAGTGGCTGATCGGCACGGCATGCAAGTGCCATGGAGTGTTGAATGCCATGGAGGTTCGCACCAAGCAAGCAAGTTGACAGACTGAGGAGAACATATGTTTATTCTATCTAATTTCCTGGTTGCAATTGCAAAAATTCTGAACATCGGCTTAAGCCTTTATATGTGGATTATTATTGCCCGCGCGGTTATCTCATGGGTAAATCCTGACCCTTTCAACCCGATTATCAGGTTTCTGAACTCAGCCACAGAACCCGTTCTCTATCCAATAAGGCGGCGACTCCCTTTTCGGTTTGCGGGAATTGATGTTTCACCGATAATCGTTATCCTGGCCATTATTTTTCTTCAAACCTTCCTCGTGCAAAGCCTGGTCCAGGTGGCTAGTCGGCTGGGGTAATTCCTTCTTGTGAGCAGAAAAGACTCAAAATCGCAGCCCCGGGAATCCCGTATCAGAGTAAAGGTTATCCCGAGGTCATCCAAGAACCAAGTTGCCGGCAAAGAGCATGACATTTACAAGATCAAGCTTACTTCCCCCCCCATTGAGGGCAAGGCAAACGAAGCACTCATTGCTCTGCTTGCCGGAAAGCTGCGGATCCCAAAGAAAAGCGTTGAGATCATATCCGGTAAACGTTCAAGGTTAAAAAACGTCAGGATTGTGGGGCTTTCTGAACAGAGCATTTCGTCGCGGCTCAAAGAGTAAACCCCATGTAGTCACGGGGACATCTTCATCGGCGTTACGGTGATCAGGGAACTTTTTCTTTTCTTCCAAGTCTCCCGGGCTGGTGTTTCTCTGTGACTTATCTGCGGGGGATTCTTGCGTCCTCACGCCAGTCACTCAGAAAAACTTCCATGATCCCCCAAGCCCACCACCGATTGGAGCAAA
The DNA here is from genome assembly GCA_019310485.1 of Deltaproteobacteria bacterium. GTDB lineage: Bacteria > Desulfobacterota > DSM-4660 > Desulfatiglandales > HGW-15 > JAFDEF01. The sequence goes on from JAFDEF010000015.1 coordinate 108,970, forward strand.
TCACGCTCTGAATTGAATATCGTGGAGCTGGCGGAACCTGCCGCTAAGTGTCATCAGCTCCGTGTGGGTTCCTGACTCAACTATCCTTCCATCCTCAAGAACATAGATCCAGTCAGCTTCCGCGATGGTGCTGAGCCGGTGAGCCGCAACCAGTATAGTTCTACCCCCTCTCAACCTCTGTATGGCTTCCTGAATGAAGCGCTCGCTTTCGGCATCAAGGGCTGAGGCAGCTTCATCCAGGATGAGTATGGAGGGATTGGCCAGTATAGCTCTTGCAATGGCAATACGCTGCCGCTGCCCCCCGGAAAGCAGGGTGCCGCGATCTCCCACAACGGACTTATATCCTGCCGGCTGGGCCATGATAAAGTGGTGGGCATGAGCGACCTTTGCAGCTTGAATAACATCTTGTTCGCTTTTGCTTGGATCAGAATACTTTATGTTATTAGCAATTGTATCGTGGAAAAGCAAGACCTCCTGGCTTACAGTGCTTATCTGTCTCCTTAGCGAGTCAAGTGTAACCTCGCGAATATCAATCCCGTCAATCCTAATGCTCCCGCTCTTTACATCATAAAAACGCGGAATGAGCTCGAGCAAAGTGCTTTTACCGGCTCCCGTAGAGCCAACAAAAGCTACCATCTCTCCGGCCGTAATTTTGAAGGAGATATCTTTCAACACAGGGACCCCGGGTTCGTATGAGAAACTCACCCTGTCAAATTCTATGGATTCTTGATGCCTGGGAAGAACAATAGCACCCGGACGCTCCTTGATATCGGGAGTCGTCTTCATAATTCCAAAAACTCTTTCAGTCGCGCCCTGCAAAGTGCGAAGTTCGTTGCTCACCCTCGCAAGGTTCTTGAGCGGCGCGTAAAGCCTTGAAAAGGCATACAATAAGGACATAAGCTCTCCCAGGGTGTGATGAAAGTAGATTTTGCCCACGATCAAAACTCCAGGCAAAATCAGGAAAACGGTCGAATCCATCATAGGCCCGAGTCCCAGTTGCCAGCGGTACCAGTGCATCACGCTTTTGTAGAGCCTGTCTGCAAGCACCCTGAACTTTCTCGACTCCCCTTCGTTTCTGCAAAAGCCCTGGACCACCTTGATGCACAAAAGCATCTCCTGGTAAGCGGAGGTTACCTTTGACATGTCATCCTGAACTCTTCTGGAGTGTTTCTTCACCTTTCTCCCGAAGAGCCGGACTACCCCAACTATTATCGGAACAGCCACAAATACAAGCAGGGTCAACTTGTAATTCATTATAAGCAGGTAGGCCAGGAAGGCCAGTGCCGTGAGTGGATGTTGTACCAGGCCGATCAGGATATTGGCCACGCGGTCCTGCATTACCGTAAGATCCGCCGTGGCCCTGGATATTAGCTCACCCTGCTTTCGCCTGTGGTAAAAGGAAAGAGGAAGGGAGGTGAATTTATCAAACAAATCTACTCTCAGGGATCTTATTGCCCTGTTTGAAAAAGCTGCAGCCGCAAGTTGGCTTAGATAAACCGTCGCGGACTTCAACAAGACCGATGCCAGGGCTACCAGTGTAAGGAGCACAAGAAGGCGGTTTGGTGATATCTGCTCCACAATTACCAGTTGCGTACGATGCCAGGATAGTCCCCCATTCCAGCTCAAAACAATCCAGGGAATTTTCCAGGTTGCAGGACTGCTGCCGGTTTTCATGCCCTCATCTATGAAAGGCTGCAGCAGATAGGCAGGGACAACCACGAAAATAGCAGACAGAGCCGTGAGCACAAGGGAACATATCAGCAGGGTTTTGTGGGCCCTTACATAATAAGCAAGTTCTTTACCAAGTATTCGCTCCAGCATATCCTAGCTCACAGCTCTTTCCTTCACCTATCTCTCTTCCTACATGGCTCCTATCAGCCTTGAAATGACGATTCTCTGGACTTCAGATGTTCCTTCACCGATTTCCAACAACTTCTGATCACGATAGAATCTTTCCACCTCGTATTCCTTCATCAGCCCATAACCGCCGTGAAGCTGAACAGCATGATTTGCGCAGCGGTACATCACCTCCGAGCAGTAAAGCTTTGCCATCGCAGCTTCTTTGATGAAGGGTTTTCCCTTATCTCTCAGCCAGCAGGCTTTGTAAAGGAGAAGTCGAGCACATTCAATCTCGAGTGCCATATCAGAAAGCTTGAACGCGTTGACTTGGAAATTGGATATAGGTCTCCCGAACTGCACCCTCTCTTTACTGTAGTTGAGAGCCATCTCAAAGCAGGCCTGCGCGCCGCCAAGCCCCATTGCTCCAATGGACAGCCTGCCTCCATCAAGAGTCTCAAGCATCTGGCGAAAACCATGACCCCTTTCACCCAGCAGGTTTTCTTCAGGAACCCGGCAATCCTCAAAGTAAAGCTCGCTTGTGTTGGACGCCCGCCACATCATTTTGCCATGCATTTCCTTTGCTTCAAATCCAGGGGTGCCGGATTCAATAAGGATACAGGAAAGCTCCGGCCTCCCATCCTTCCTGGTACCTGTCCGGCAAAGGGCAGTTATGCCTGTGGTTATCCTGGTTGACGCATTTGTAATAAAAATCTTGCTCCCGTTAATAACCCACTCGTCCCCATCCAAGACAGCAGTCGTCTGCGTGTTACCCGCGTCTGATCCTGCATTTGGTTCCGTGAGTCCAAAGCCCCACAATGCTTCTCCTGTGCACAGTTTAGGCAGGTATTTTTCCTTTTGCTCATCGTTTCCATAGTAATAAAGAGGTCCAATACCAAGTGAATTTCCCGCTGCCACGGTTGCAGCGTGGGATTGATCCACTCTGGCAACTTCCTCTGTGGCAATGATATAGGAAACGTAGTCCATTGCCTGGCCGCCATATTTTTCTGAAACAAACATCCCGAAAAGACCAAGCTCTGCCATCTTCTTCATGGTGTCATAAGAGAACTCTTCCTTTTCATCCAGTTCAGCCGCAACAGGCTTGATTTCTTTTTCAGCAAACTGCCGCACGGAATTCCTCAAAATTTCCTGTTCCATAGAAAGGCTAAAATCCATTTCTCCCCCCTGGCTGGATCTCCCTCTGCTCCCTGCCGAGATTCAGGCAGGCTTTTGATTGTGTGACTTTTTTGTTTCTCATTGATTTTCAACCTCTTAACACGCTTGGCAACCCATTATCTTCAGGGCTTATTTTATAGGCTCAGGCAGAAATATTGTCAATTGAATAAAAAACAAAGCCGGGGCATGTCCCCGGCCGCATGGTATCTTTCCTTGCCCGGATATCTGCTAGCTGATTACCACCCGCATCTGCATAACCTCCACCTCAGCGCCCATCCTGAGACACAATTCCTTGAGGTCTTTCTTCTTTTCAGCGCCGTTTTGCCTGAAAGAAACGATAATCTTCTTTATCTGATGTTTTCTTATGATCTCTTCAAGCTCTTCCCCTGCTCCAATCACGGGGTAGCCCTGTATCTTTCTACCCTTCAACCTCGGGTTATCGTCTATGAAACCAACGAGTCGGAAACCCAGTTGCTTATTGTTCTCTATCTCCTTGAGCGCGAATTGTCCTCCCACACCAGCCCCGTAAATCAAGGTTTGCTCTCCCTGCCTGTTTCGCATCCTTATCCCTTCATCAAGAATGCGAAAAGAGAGTCTTGAGAGCGAAACCATGATCACCATGAGCCCCCAGTAAATTGCGAAAACGGCACGCGAAAAACTTATGAACCGATAGAGGCCCAGGAGGATAAGGATTGCCAGTACGGTACCCGCGGTAATGGCCCTCACATACCCCATCAGGTCCCTTATTCCCGCACTCTCCCATATACCTTTGTAAACACCAAGCACATAGAATGAGAAGATCTGGCACGCAATCACGATCGGCAGAGATTTGAGGAAGAAATCAAAATTTGCGCCGATATTCCCTTCAAAGCGGAGAAGGTAGGAAGCATAATATGCAACCGAGATTAAAACAAAATCAAGAAGAACTTCAAACAGTCTTCTCTTGTAGGTAATTTCCACAAGAATCGGGGTGATAACCCCTGAACCTCCCCCCGCGAGAACCGATTTTTCAGGATAAACCTTTACTCTTCCAAGGTAGATCCAGAACAAAGCAACAAAAACGAGGTAAAGAGTCGCAAGAAGAACTACCATCCCTACCCTGAGATGATTTATTCCAAGGGCGATAATTCCGGAACCTGCCGAGAATGCGTAAAGGACGACTACGGCTTTCCGTTCAGAAAATCCTATGGCAACCATCCTGTGAGAAGAATGGTCCCTGCCTCCTTGCGATATGGGGCGCCTGAAAAGTTTTCTCATCACGCTAACAAATGCAGTATCCAGGATGGGGATAAACAAGATAAGAATCGGAATCGCAATAATGGACAGAACACGCCCGGCACTTCCGCCGGCGCTCTCCCCGGTGCTGCCAAGTATGGTCAAGCAGGCCAGCACAAAGCCGATGAAAAGGCTCCCCGAATCGCCCATGAATATTGAAGCAGGGTTGAAGTTGTAAAAAAGAAAGCCTAGAACAGCCCCAAGATAGGCCGCGCTCATGAAGAGTACCGGGCTCAGGAAAGGACCGTGAACCGGGCTCAGGTAAAGGGTGAGGAAAATGAAGCCGCCGGCAATAAAGGCAATTCCCGCCGAGAGCCCGTCCATGTTGTCCAGCAGGTTGAAAGCGTTTGTTATACCCACGATCCAGAGGATGGACAAGAAAAGGTTAATGGTTCTTGAAAAAGTCCAGTCGAGCCTGAACCCCAAGAAAACCAGTATGGAAGTGATTATCATCTGGCCCGCAAACTTATGCTGGGGATCCATGTTGACGATATCGTCTGTGAGGCCAAGGAGAAATATCCCGGTAGCACAAAGGATAAATGGAAGATAAGGCTCGCTCCAGAACTTGATGCCCTCTGCGTTCAAACCCACTATCCAGACAACAATGGTCGCGATGAATATGGATATGCCCCCCAGAAGGGGTGTCTCCTTTTTGTGCCACCTTGTATCTTTGGGCACTGCAATCTGCCCGGTGGCCACGGCCAGCTTCTTAATAAAGGGGGTGAGGCAGCAGGATATTGCGAGGCTGCTTAAAAAAACCAGCAAGTAGTAATATACGGGGGCTTGTTCCATAAAAGGCATTATCCTCACTCGGTATCTGTCACGCAAACGATAGTGCAGCAGCCTTAAGCTCAGACCTAAGTTTCGACATGAATTATCAAATAAATGCCTAAAAATGTAAATACCAGGTTTGCCAGCCACGCTGAAAGCAAAGGAGGCAGCGCACCTGACAAACCCAGTGACCTTGAAAACCCGAGCGCGAGCAGGTAACAAAAACAGGCTGCCATACCCATGGACACTGAAACCGCTATGCCACCCTTTTTCACTCTTAATGCAATGGATATGCCGATGAGAGCAAGGATCAGGGTTGTGAAAGGAAAGGAAAGCTTGAGGTTCATGTCAACAAGATAGCGAGTATTGTCGTAGCCTTCTTCCCTTACCCTGGAAGCATAGCGCCTGAGTTCCCAGTAGCTCAGTTCCTCCGGCTTCTTCATGCCTTTTACAAAAGCTTCCGGGGTTTCCGAAATTTCAAGGTAATGGGTATCAAATTTCCGTACTTCATAGCCTCCTTGGGGGTCCATTTCCTCTATTATTCCTTTTTCAATTCTCCACCTGCCCCCGTCCCATACACCTCTAAGCCCATCAATCCTTTTGATGAGGCGGAATGCCCTGTCAAAAAAGTAAAATGTGGGTCTTTGCATCATCCTGCGTTTGAAGTCAAAGAACCTTATCCAGTAAATGGAATCAGGGCCCCTGTACCAAATCTGGTGGCTGCCGTAGAACAGGCCGGGATCCTGTTTTTCAACCTTCCTGTTCCAGAGCCTGTTGGAGTGGTAGCTGGTATAGGGAACGATTACTTCGGAAAATAGAAACACCCCCACCGCGATAAAAAAAGAAATAACAATGACCTTTTGCGCCAAGCTTGAAATATTCATGCCACAAGCCTTGAGTGCGGTAATCTCGTTTCGTTTTCTCATTGAGGAAAACATGATGATCACTGCAATCAAAGTTGCAGCAGGCAGCATCTGGACAATAATGAGAGGAGCCTTGTAGATAAAGTAAAGGAACACTACGCCCTTGGAGGCCTGGGCTTCAATGAAATTGTCAATACGCTGGATAAAATCGATAACCAGATAAAGGAAAAGAAAAATCCCTTCACAAAGGAGCACAAGCTTGAGAAACTCTCTGGTTAGATATTTGGTTATAACCTTCATAAAGTGAAACCCTTCCGGCATCCTCTGATTCTACAAGGGTTCAGTTGCAAGTCCATCACCATTTCCAAGAAACACGCTTTACTGCCATATGTCTTGAGTAAACCCCGCGGAATTTTGCACGAGGCATTGAACCCCGTGCGAAAAAGCGGAGAAAACTTGATTTACCATCCCCGTGCTCCCGCACGGAGCATTCCTACGGGGTAGATCAATGCTCTTGAAAAGCAAGAAATCTGTCCAGGAAACTAATTGGTCGCTCCTTCCCTGCTCTTTTCAAAAGCCACAAGCAGGAAATAAGCAGGAATACATCAGGGAGCCACGGCCCTATAGACGGGGATAGGGCTCCTGTTTCACCGACACTTCTCATACCTGCCAGGAAAACATAGTAAACAACGAAAATAGCTAGGCTTACGACAATACCCAAGATGCGGCCCCTCGATCTTATCTGTGCCCCGAGAGGCGCGCCGATAATCCCCATTAGAAAAACAGCCAGCGGGATGGCAAACCTCTCCATGAGCTGGATGAGCATCTCGTTATGCTTCGGCTCACCCGGGGGAATGTCTTTCACTCTCTTAAAGAGCTCCCCCAGGTACATTTCCTTTGGCTCCCTCTTTCTCGAAGAAAGCGGAGACATGATATCCTTCAGCCCGATACTGAGGTCATAGGTCTTGAACTTTATGGTTCTTACATTGTCCAGATTCTTGTCAACCATGAAGATCGTGCCGTCGATAAAGTGGACCATGATGGTTTTTGCCCTGGAATTGGAAAAAATTTTCCCCTGCCTGGCCACGATCGTATTTGTAAGGGCCGGATCCCGATTGTCAACCAGGAACACGTCCTTCATTATCCTTTGCCTGGAAGAGAAGCTATTGATATAGAACGTTATTCCATCGAACGGCTCGGAGAAGACTCGCTCCCTGATACCAAGGTCGGCCTTTGAATTCGCAACCTGGAAAATCAAATCCTTAAATGATCTATTCCCCCAGGGCGCAGCGGCCAGCGCCAGAAATAATGCCAGAATTACCCCCCCTATCGAAACTGCAAGCACGGGAGGAAGCATTTGATAGAGACTTATCCCGGAGGATTGAAGGGCCTGAATTTCGTTATCACTTGAAAGGCGATGAAATGCAACGAATACTGCCATCAGCAGAGCTGCAGGCAGTGCAAAAAGAACCATCCCCGGTAAAAGGTAATAAATCATTTGTGCCACTTTTGTGACCGGCACACCGTGATTTACCACCCACTCGGCAATATTAAGCATCCGGGCTGCCAGGACGATAAATATGAAAACAAGTAGGCTTGCAATAAAGGTTGGCCAGATCTCATGGAAAATATATTTGAAAATGGTAAGCTTCATCCAAAACCGCCACTGTCTTTTCTAGTACTGCTAAGGTAAGGTTGGCAACCCTTTTAAGAGCGAGGCCTTTGCAAAAAAGCCTTGCTTTCCTCCCTGCCTCCGGGTAGAAAGATGCTTAATTTACTGAGAAATCAGGTTCTTTTCAAAACCTGAAAGCTCTCGACCCAAACAATGATTTTAGATATTTCTGTTGTTATTGTAAACTGGAATACGAGGGGCCTTTTGATTGAGTGCCTGGATTCCGTTTTCCGGACTATTGGCAACCTGTCTTTTGAAGTATGGGTTGTTGACAATGCCTCTACCGACGGGAGCGTCCAGACCGCAAGGAATAGTTACCCAAAGATCAATATCATTGAAAACAAGCAAAACCTGGGCTTTGCGGCGGCAAACAACCTTGCCTTTAGTAAAATGAGGGGGCGTTATGCCCTGTTGCTCAATACGGACGCTAAATTGACTGAAGGAGCCGTAAAACACCTCTACGACTTCATGGAATCGACCCCCCGGGCTGGACTTGCCTGTGGCCAGCTCCTGAACCCGGACGGAACTAAACAAAATTCCATAGCTAATTTCCCCTGTTTGCTCTCCCTGCTGGCAAATGAAACCGTTTTGAGAATTCTACTGCCGCGTAAATTTCCAAGCAAAAGACAGGCATACGAAAAGCCTATAGAGGTGGATTCCTGTATTGGAGCTTGCATGATAGCACGCAAAAAAGCCATGGACGAGGTTGGATTTTTCGACGAACGATATTTTTTCTTCCTTGAAGAAACCGATTGGGCCTATAGAATGAAGCGGGCCGGGTGGAAGGTTTACTTTGTACCTGCAGCAAAGATTTTCCATGCCCAGGGTAAAACAGTCGGAAAAGGGGCTGGTTCCAGGATCACATTCTATAAATCCCGCTATGCATATTTTAAGAAGTGGCGCCCAAAAGCATATCCCATTTTTTTTGCGGTGATTTTTTTTCGCCTGCTCGTAAATACGGCCCTTTCACTGGTGGGGCTATTATTAACGTTAGGATTGAAAAAAACAATAAGGAGCAAACTCAAGATCTATCTCGAGTTAATTAAGTGGCACGTTCAAGGATGCCCGTAATTTTCTTTTTGACCGATTTGTTTAGTAACAGCACTGGCCGTTTTGGATAATGTTGATTAAAGGATCCAGCAGACTTCCACAAAATACTCGCAACATCCTCGTTATCCAGCTGGGTGATCTGGGCGATGTTGTTCTTACGATCCCTACACTTCGAGCGCTGCGAGAAAACTTTCCTGGTTCCAGGCTCGTTGTTGTTTTAAGAGAGAAAGCACGAGGCTTGCTGGAGGGAAGCCCGTGGGTTGCGGAGGTAGTATACGTGAGCAAGAAAAAAAGAAACGTTCCTGAAGAACTCGCTTACCAGGTAACTTTCTTTTCAAAATTGCGCAAGCACCACTTTGACGTTTCTTTTGATCTAAGGACCGGGACACGTGGCGCATTTCTTTCCTTGCTTTCCGGGGCCCGCATCAAGGTTGGACGTTACGCAGAGAATGGAAAATTATGGCGCGTTAGGCTCTTCACCCATCTTGTCAGACCCGAGAATGAATTGGATCAATACTGCGCGGAGCACGGGTTGAATATTTTAGCCCCTTTCGGCATTCAAACAGAAAACCGGCTCCCTGTGCTCTTTGTACCTCCTGAAAAAAAAGAAAGGGCATCCATCATCCTTCGAGAGGAAAATGTGCCCGCTGACAAACCTATTATAGCTATCCAGCCCTTTTCACTCTGGGGCTATAAAGAATGGGGGGCCCATAATTACATAGAACTTATCAAATGGATTCAAACACGCTTTTCCTTGCCCATTGTAATCCTCGGATCAAGTCAAGAAAGGTCGAGAGCCACTGAGATAATCGAGAAAACGAAACCCGGGACTTACAACATGGCCGGAAAAATATCTGTGGCTGAACTACCCGCTGTCATTCAAAGCTCCAGCTTGTTGATTGGAGGAGACAGCGTGGGGATACATATAGCAGCAGCAGTCGGCACCCCGACAGTTTCCCTCTTCGGGCCTTCTTCTCCAGTTAACTGGGCACCAAGAGGGGATAAACATTATGTGGTCCAGAAATCCTGGGCTTGTATACCCTGCCGGCAAAAGGGTTGTCGCAATAGTGGAATAAGCCGTTGCTTAGAGGAGCTAACCGTTGATGAAGTAATACCTGTTGTCGAGAAGCAAGTTCGTAGGCGGCTAGAAGGTCAAAGTGGGACCTGTGAGGCACAAACCGATCACCTGCTCAAATAGGTTAGGAGATAGGAGTCTATGACATTATTTTCAAAATCCCCACAAGCTATTCCTAGTAACTTGCCAAACGGAGGCGCACTTATTGAGGTAATGCCGCTAATCCTCATAATTCTTGTCGGGCTTGGAATGCGACTTTTCGCAGCCGCTTACGTATCGATTATCAATCCAGACGGGACGCTGTACATCCATCAGGCACGAGCTTTATGGTATGGCCAATGGAGCGAACTCACTTCCTGCGGTGTGAGGTATGTCTCTGCCTATCCTCTGCTTATAGCAGGGGTTCATTGCATTATTAAAGATTGGGTTCTAGCTGCAAGGTCCGTTTCCGTCATATTCGGAACTTTGACCTTATTGCCAGTCTATATTTTGCTTAGGAGATTCCTTAAAAGTAACGTTAGCATTTTAGGTGCACTGGCCTTCGCGCTTATTCCTGTCCTTGTAACCAGAAGCGCTGATGTGGTGAGAGGGCCGATGGCATGGTTTTTGGGGGCAGTCGGCCTTTACCTTTTTGTTCTCCATGTTGACCTGTTCAAGCGCTGGCATCTGCCTTTAAGTAGTCTGTGTTATCTCATTGCCGCATGGTGCAGGATAGAGTTCATTTTGTTCTTCTTTGTCTCTCTACTTTATTTAGTCCTTATTGAAAAAGAGAAGAAATTGGAGAATTTTCTCGGCTTTATCGGTCCTTGCCTAATTATAATCTTGATTCTTCTATTTGGCCTGAAGTTTCTTAACACCTCCGTGGGTGATGCATACCGCTTACAAGAAATGGCTCATAAATTTTCAAATTCTATCACAGCCTACAAAGACCTAAAAGCTAATCTATCAATACTGATGAATCAATCTATGATGACTGAAATTAAGTTATTTTTGCAAAGGGCAAGACACCTGGTCTGGTTCATTGCCCTTGGAACCTTTTTCATCTACGCCATGAAGGCCTTTTTTTATCCCTTTTTCTTCATTTTCCTTCTTGGTGTACCAGGAATAGGAAGAAAAATCAAAAAAGACAGGGGCCTGTTGTACTTAACCCTCATCTCCCTATTCGCTTTCTTCTTGTTGTATTTCCATATTTTACAAACTTGGGTAATAGGAGGCCGTTTTCTAGTGCTTTTTATGCTTCCTTCTTTCGTGATTCTAGGTTTTGGCCTCGATAATATGATCCGCTTTCTGACCGGCCGCCTGAATTGGAGTTCTAAGGTGGCTTTTTCTATAATCTGCATCTTCCTGCTTGGCTTTGGGCTGCCAAAAAATCTTAAACACAGAGAAACCGACAAGGTGGTTTTCAAGGAAATCGGTGAGCTTATTGCCCAAAGGGAAGGAAACAACGAAGTAATACAAGTTGCCAGCTCCTTGGATATCCTCCGCTGGATTTCTTTTTATGCCAACTTAGGCTACCAGGGCGCTCCTTGCCCCCAACCATACGGCGATTTCAAAGCTATTGTTGGTAATAGTTATAAGGATTTCGTACAAAACCTTAAGAAAAGGAGAATCAAGTATTTCGTTTGGGAAGAGAAGCACTGGCCGACAGGGACTTTTGATTTTATGCGGGAGATGCGTCTGAAAGATTTTCAAGCGTTAGGCACTTGGAGCCACCCGGATACAGGCAGAATGATCCTCTTCAAGGCCACCTAGATAGACCCTAAAAAGGCCCTCTTTTGATAAGTTTTTCGTGTAGATACCCGCGCGTAAGCCCATGGAATTCTGCCCGTCGGGTTACTAGACTCAAACTTTGTGCTCATCTCCGTTGTCCTTGGACCACACTGAATATTTTTGAAAAATATCAAAACCTTGACGCCACGCCTTCATGGCTCTTTATTGATTTTCTTTCAGGCACTGATGATACAAACCAGCAACCTGACCGGCTGTGTTTTCCCAGGAGTGCCTGAGTGCTGTCTGGCGGGCAATTTCTCCAATTTGACGGCGAATGTCCTTCTTAAGAAGAATTTCAAGCTTTCTGGCAAAATCAGATGTGCTTGGGTTTCTGTCAAGTATGAAGCCGTTAACGCCGTCATCCACGAGATCCCGCGCCCCTACCGATCGTGTGACGATTACGGGCAGCCGTGCTGCAAGAGCCTCGAGCACTGCCAAACCAAATGTATCAAATACAGAGGGCATGGCAAAGATATCGCTAGCAAGGAAATACTTTTCCACGTCATGGACTACACCTGTGAAAATGACTTGCTCAGAAATGCCTAAATCCCAAGCGATACGGCGATAATGCCTTTGATCCCCTTTGCCCACCACCATCAGCTTCAGCTGCGGAAAATTAGGCACCCTTTCCCTCAACTTTGCTATGCTTTTCATAACAAGTCCAAGTCTCTTTATTTCAAAATTCATTCCTACGAACAAGACGATAATATCATCAGGGGAAAGACCATGTCGCTCACGTATTTCATGATTGTGTTTTTCCTTCCTCAGGGAGGAAAAACGTTCAGTCGAAACCCCAGGATGGATCACACGAATCTTTGATTGCGGAATATCATAACGTTTTAGGAGTTCATTTTTCACGAGGCTGGAAACAGGCATTACAAGCGGGATGTTCGGTCCCTTCAAGCCTTTCTTTTCTAACCAATCTAATGACCTGTCAAACAGGCCCTGGGGCTTCTGTCGCACTTGCTTGATCCAGGCTCTATGGGGTATCCCATGCATTGTCAGCAGATCCATTTGAAGGATTCTGTCATGGCCATGTACTAGGTCATAGTTCTGCCCGCGAATCATCTTGTTTGAGAAGTAGGCAAAGCTTACTTGCTTTAAGAAACGAGGAAACATTAGGATAGGGACCCTGTGAAATCTGACACACGAGTTCCCTTTTCGCCAGCGATGGGCAAATACATGAACATGAAAATCTCCCCTTGATGCCAGTCTCTCAGTGAGCTCGTAGGCAAACGTCTCGGCACCTCCCATAAGGCCGTACTTTGGAATCACAACCGCAATCTTCATTTTCTCTCAAGGTCACAAAAAAGTGGCGATTGGATGGATAGCGAATACTTAGAATATGGCGTCGGACCGTTAGCAACTGCCGCGTCTAAGTGCACAATCGAGTTTTCTTTTCCATCACACCATTTGCAAAAAGCCCTCATGTGCTGGTACCAGCCGCTACAGATTTCTTCAAGCCGTTCTCACAAAAGAATGGGACATCTTTTCTTTTGAAATATCTTATATTAGGGCCTTCTTTCCAGTGCTTGTCACCCAGCTCTCTGGGATGCCAAAGATGAAGAGCCCTCGCATGTAAAATTGCTGAGCGACCATAAATCCCTGCTTTTATCAGCCTAATTCCCAGGTCTTCATCCTCTCCACCCCACCCAACAAAATTCTCATCATATCCATTTATATATTCAAAGTCCTTTCGATAAATTGAGAAATGCCCTCCCAAACTTTGCTTATCTGGACCTGCAAGATGGAGTCGCATAAGAATAGTTCGTTTTATGAACCTTCGGTGCTGTTTGATAATTTCTCTGTTTGATGATTCCTTGTAAAGATTTTCAATTAACCTCGAGGAGACATTTGATCTAAAAAATATTCTCGTTTGTTCTTCCGTAAGATACTTGCAATGCGCTGCAACAAACCTTTTAGGCTTTGCTAGACTCAGATGCTGCTTTATAGTGTCAGGAAAGACCAGGAAATCCGAGTCAAGAAAAATCAGATACTCCCCTTGGGCATATCTCACCCCATTGTTACGCGCTGCCGCAACTCTGAATCCATACCTGGGCTGCGAAACATACTTTACAGGAAAAGGATAATTACCAATTAGCTCCTTGAGCTGCATGACAGTAACCTCGCTGGAGCCGTCATCAGCAACAATAATTTCATCAAAATCATTGCAGCAGGCCTTAAGTGAGTCAAGACAGCGCCGAAGATATTCCAGTCGTTCGTAGAAAGGGATAACAATACTAACCATGCCTTGGGCTCGCCTGAATATCTTCACTCTAATCTTCCTTTTCAGTTTCTAGGGTTGTTCGGCTCGCGTTCCGAAGCTGTGTAGACCTTTTCAATCTCTCTCAGTTTCACATAGCGAACAAACATGGCATAAGCAGAAGATACAGCGATAATAAAACCCGGGATACCGTCGAGGAATCCCTGTTTTAAGAAATAAACTTCCATAAATTTTAGCAAAGGCCTGAGCAGCAAGAGGTAAACTCGATACCTCTTCCCACTTTCATACATGTCTTCAGCCAACAGGGTGGAAAACTCATTCACTGTCTTTAGCTGCCCTGCAATCGTACCATGATAGGGATAGTGCAGCAGATCGCTATTCAGATCACACACCTTTCCCTTTACTTCCACTCTCTCATGTACGCGGCCTCCGACCCAGTGCCCCAGCCCTCGCCGAAAAAGCCGGAGCTGCCTGTCAGGGTAGAAGCCGCTATTGTTTATCCACCTGCCCTGGTAGAAAGACCGACGCGGAATTCTATACCCGGCACATACGCTGGAATTTTTAATCTGTGCTTGAATTTCCTCTCGGAGCGCAGGGCTGATCTCTTCATCTGCATCCAGGCTCAGCACCCAGTCTCCATGGGCTTTTGAAAGTGCGAAATTCTTTTGTTTAATATATCCCTCCCATGGTCTTTCAAAAACGGAATTGGTGTATTCCCTGGCTATTTCAGCGGTTTTGTCCTGGCTCATAGAATCCACGACGATAATTTCATCAGCCCATGAAACACTTTCAAGACATCGCCTGATATTTTCTTCCTCATTAAAGCATATAATACACACGGAAATAGTCATAATGCCCGCCGGTGTTCAGATATTCGAAAAATATGTTGAGAAGCTCCTGAATCACTCTAATATCCGCGTAGAGAGTTTCAGATTGCCTTGATTTTCCTGTATGCAAACAGGGTCATCTTGAGCAACAGCCATCCATGCTTGAATCTTCTGATGTTTGTCCTTCCGTATGTGCGCTCGCGGTACCTAATAGGCACCTCCACCACCTTCAGGTTTCGTTTGATTGCCCCAAGGATAAGATCAAAGTCACCGAAAGGGTCAAAGTCACCAAAATATTTTCTGCCAGCCTGAATCTTCTCGTAATCCTCTCGAAACAGCGCCTTTGTGCCACAAAGCATATCTTTAAACCTCTGGTTCAAAATCCAGGTAAAGACAATAGAAAAGAACTTATTTCCAAGGAGATTAAGCAGTCTCATGGCTTCTTTTTCCATTGGATATACCAGGCGGCAACCATTCACGAATTCGCCCAGATCATCTGCAAGCGCCTCGTAAAACTTGGTAAGGTCTTCAGGTGGGACCGTAAGATCAGCATCAAGGATCATCAATATATCACCTGTGGCTTCTGAAAATCCCTTTCTTACCGCATCACCCTTCCCCACACCATCCTGCACTATCAATTTGATATCCTTCTCAGGGTAAGCCTGGATGACCCTTTCAATCTCTTCTTTAGTTCCGTCTGTTGAACCTCCCTCTACAAATATGATCCCCTGATGGGAGCCAAACTCCGGCAATCTCTTGATGGCAGGCTCAATATTCCCTTTCTCATTTTTGCACGGAATAAGGATAGTTGTTGAAAAATCCCTCTCTTGCCTCATATTAGCCGGCCTGGCCACAATGTACCTGCACAAACACAAGCGCCTGATACCAGGCAGAGTCCCTATGTACCTGTTGATAGCGTTGCTCAGCCATGGAATCCACTTGGGAATAAGCAAACGCGACTCTGCCTTGACAACCTGAAAATGGGCCAGAGTCAGTAAATTGCATATATCTTCCGAAGAAAGCCAGTTCTGGTACTGCTGAGGCATCTTAAGACGCAGCCATTCTCCTACCTTCAGCACCGGCTCCCAAAAAAAATTGTAATAGGAAATAATAATCCTCGTCTCAGCCTTACAAAAAGACCGTAGTCCTTTGAATGTCTCTTCAATATCCTGTAAGTGCCCGACCACGTCGGCCATTATGATGATATCAAAGGTTTCTCCCCAGTTCTCCAGGCCTTCTATATCGGCCTGCCTAAATTCCAGGTTAGGATATCGGCTTCTTGCAATCTTAAGCATTTCAGCGCTAATATCTATCCCAACTCCTCGTTTTGGTTTGAGCGCATTTAAAAGGCCTCCTGTGCCACAACCAAGCTCGAGCACAGAGAGGCCTTCAGGAACAAGGAACTTGAAATAGCGTTCCTGGTCATCATAATAATACTTATTTCGTTTTATCCATTTCTCCCTGCTCGCCGCCAGCTCATCAAACCGCTTTTGAATTTGCTCCTTTTTCTCTCTATCAAGCTCTATCACTTGTCTCCCGCTTGCCCCGTGAAATTCACAAAAGTGACAGCAAAGCGTATTTCACTGGGGTCACTTGTTTCTCGTCACTTCTCACTCGTCACTCTCTTATACCATTCGTATGTCTTTTCAATCCCCTCCCTCAACGACGTCTTGCTCCTCCACCCCAGAGATTCCAGTTTGCTCACGTCAAGTAGCTTCCTGGGCGTACCATCAGGCTTTGAAAGATCATAGCGTATGGAACCTTCAAAGCCGACAATGTCTTTTATAAGCTCAGCAAGTTCCCCGATGCTGATATCTTTTCCAACCCCTATATTGATTATTTCACCTTCATCATAGTTGTTCATGATGAAAAGGCACGCGTCTGCAAGGTCATCAACGTAAAGAAACTCTCTCCTGGGTTTCCCTGTCCCCCATATACTCACCACACCCCGGCTCTTGTCACTCGTCACTTGTCGCTCGTCCCTTCCTTTTGCTTCATGAAACTTCCTGATCAATGCAGGCAGCGCGTGGCTTGTTTGGAGGTCAAAATTATCCCCCGGCCCATATAAGTTGGTTGGCATTACTGATACAAATTTCGTCCCGTATTGCCGGTTATATGATTGACACATCTTTATGCCTGCAATCTTTGCTATTGCATAAGGCTCATTAGTAGGCTCAAGCTTCCCTGAAAGAAGATATTCTTCCCTCATGGGTTGAGGGCAATCTCTTGGATATATGCAAGAGCTGCCTAAAAAAAGAAGTTTCTTGACTCTGGCCCTGTAGGATTCATGGATAACATTAGCCTGGATCATAAGATTTTCATATATGAACTCTGCAGGGTAGGTATTGTTTGCAAGAATACCGCCTACCCTGGCAGCAGCTAAAAAAACGTACCCCGGTCTCTCGGATCGAAAAAAAGCCTCCACATCCGCCTGCCTTGTCAGATCCAGCTCTTTGTGGCTCCTTGTAATCAGATTAGAATACCCCTCGGAGCTTAGTTTGCGCACTATCGCGGAACCAACAAGCCCTTTATGCCCTGCTACATAAATTTTTCCATCCTTCTCCATGATCAAATCCAGTTACAAGCAACAAGTTACAAGAGACAAGTCTAACCAAAGCAAATAAACTCAGAGCTTTCTTCCTAACCCTGTAATCATTCTTGAGATTTCATCTAATTCAGAAAGAACACTTTCAATATTTGCGCAATAACTAAGCTTTTCGGCAATAATAAGTTGAGTCTCCAGTTCTGAAACTGAGCCCTGCGCAATTGATAAAAACTGTCTGAACTCATTCTTGCTATTCCTTCCAGCGCCTTCCGCAATATTGGAAGCAATGCTTAGGGCTGCACGTCTCATCTGACTACTCAGACCGTACTGTTCATCTTTTGGAAACCCTTCCGTCAATTTATAGATCTTAACAACATAATCCACACTTCTTTTCCACACTTTTAAGCTATGATGCGCTTTCATTCCGCGTTCTTGTCACTTGTCACTTGTCTCTCGTAACTATATTTACTCTCTGAATTCCGGGACCTGGAATCCGCTTACTTTGCACAACTGATCCCTTGAGGCATCCTCAAGGTCAGCTTTCACCATGTTGGAAACCATCTCCTCAAAGGAAACCCTGGGCTCCCATCCCAGCTTCTCCCTGGCCTTTGTAGCATCACCAAGCAATTCATCCACCTCAGTTGGCCTGAAGTAGCGGGGGTCCACCTCCACCACCACATCCCCCTCCTTTATCTGGCTTGTCTCTTGTCCCTCGCCTGCCCCGTGAAATTCCCCCTTCTTTAGGGGATCTATTTCACTGGGGTCACTCGTCTGTCGTTTCTCGTAACTTCTTATAACCCCCTTCTCATCAACTCCCTTTCCTTTCCATTCAATCTCCACTCCAATCTCTCTAAAAGCCATCTCTACAAATTCTCTCACTGTATGTGATTCTCCAGTGGCAATCACATAATCATCCGGCCTACCTTGCTGGAGTATGAGCCACATTGCCCTTACAAAATCCCCGGCATATCCCCAGTCCCTCTTTGCGTCCAGATTGCCGAGGTAGAGTTTTCTCTCAAGGCCCAGCTTCATTCGGGCAACTGCCCTTGTGATCTTGCGCGTAACAAAAGTCTCGCCGCGTATGGGGGATTCGTGGTTAAAGAGAATTCCGTTGCAGGCAAATACGTTGTAAGCCTCCCTGTAGTTTACGCAGATCCAGTAAGCGTAAAGTTTCGCAGCACCATAAGGGCTCCTTGGGTAAAATGGAGTTTTTTCATTTTGAGGAATCTCTTGCACCTTTCCATAAAGTTCACTTGTTGAAGCCTGGTAGAACTTGACTCTGTCCGTCATGTTAAGGATTCGAATTGCCTCCAGGAGCCGAAGAGCTCCAAGAGCATCTGCGTTGGCAGTATATTCAGCAGTCTCGAAAGATACCTTGACATGGCTCTGGGCTGCCAGATTGTATATTTCGTCCGGCTGCACTTCCTGCACAATCCTGATCAGGTTGGTAGCATCTGTCAGATCTCCATAGTGCATAAAAAAACGCACGTCTTCTTCATGGGGGTCACGATAGAGATGATCAACCCTTCCCGTGTTAAAAGAAGAAGACCGCCTCTTTATTCCATGTACCTCGTAGCCTTTGTTCAAAAGGTATTCAGCAAGGTATGCCCCATCCTGCCCCGTAATACCTGTAATAAGCGCCTTTTTCATAGATATCTCGTCTCCTCTTTTGGCTTGCCCGTTCTATCGGGCATATGTCTCAAGCATTGGCCAGCCTGGTACATTAAATCTTCAGCTTTTATTTTCCTTAGGAACCAGCATATACCTCTAGAATTCTTTTCCATTTTTTTTGGTGTATGGAGTGAGAGGAACCTTCTCTATTGCCTCCCTTATCTGATCCAGGCTGAAAAACTGCAATGTATCCACGGCCCTGCCATATTCCAAGAACCGCCTCATAGCCCACAGGTAGAACCGGTCATTTCCTTCCCTCCTGAGAAGAGACCGTATCTTCTCAGCATCCGTGAACTTTGGGTAGTCCCAGAATACTGCTTTAAGATAGTCCATTCAATTTCTCCAAAAACTGCTCTTCCCCATAGTAAGAGGGGTCCAAGATCTCGATATGAAAATGCTTTCCAATGTCTCGATCGCGGGTTATGAGCCCAAAACCAGCAACCGCGGCATGGGCTCCTATGAGGAAATCCGGGAGCACCCTCTGTTTCGCTCCCCCCGAAAGCCTATAGCGAGCGAAGGCCCTCCCCGCAAGAAATGCACTCTCCCAGGGAATAGGATCGCGTCGAAAGATCGACTCAGGCAGCAGTTCATCTAGTTCCTCCAAGGTATCGGCCCAAGCGCCAACTTCAGCATAGACTATCGGGTTGATCACAAGCACACCTGTATCAGCACAGTCACACAATACCCGCTTCGATTGTTCTCCGAAAGTTGGATCTGCTCCGATCACATCGAGCAAGACATTAGTATCAACAAGCCATTCTTTCATTCTCGCAGCAGTCTCATCAGTTCATCGGTTGTCTTTGAAAATTTCTTTTTACCATACAGGCCTTCCAGAGCCTTCCGCCTGCTCCTTTTGCTCCGCACCAGTTCCACCCTTCCGTCTCTGACCACAAACTCCACCTCAGTGTTCGGAGCAAATCCAAGCTTTTCCCGAATCTCTTTGGGTATGGTCACCTGTCCTCGTTCCGTTATCCGCATTGCCCCTCCCCCTTCTCTGGTTAATCATTCCCGATTATATCAGAATAAGAATACATATTCTTATCAAATAAGGCAACATAAAAAACAACAAATTTAGCAACGGAAAATATCTTTAGACGTTTGGAAAAGGTGCAATTCTAATCAAGTTCAAGGAAGATGAAATTCTTAACTGTGGGAACGCATTAAGTATTTTGCTCGGTATAATGAGAGAAGCAATATTATTAACCTCGTAGCCTTTGTTCAAAAGGTATTCAGCAAGGTATGCCCCATCCTGACCCGTAACACCTGTAATAAGCGCCCTTTTCATAGATATCTCGTCTCCTCTTTTGGCATGTCTGTTCTATCGGGCATATGTCTCAGGCTTTGGCCAGCCTGGCACGTTAGATCTTCAGCTTTTATTTTCCTTAGGAACCAGCATATACCTCTAGAATTCTTTTCCATTTTTTTGGGTGTATGGAGTGAGAGGAACCTTCTCTATTGCCTCCCTTATTTGATCCAGGCTGAAAAACTGCAATGTATCCACGACCCTGCCATATTCCAGGAATCGCCTCATAGCCCACAGGTAGAACCGGTCATTTCCTTTCCTCCTGAGAAGAGATCGAATCTCCTCAACATCCGTGAACTTTGGGTAGTCCCAAAATACTGCTTTAAGATAGTCCATTCAATTTCTCCAAAAACTATCCCCTAGCATTACTGATGTCCCTAACTCCGTTTCTTTCCTCGGCCTATCCACAAGCCCAGATAGCACAAAGCGCCTTTTTCCTATGAATCACACTGTAGCAAAAAATTTTTAAATTCGACCATACATACTCTAAGAGCTTTGATTTTTTATACCTTGTTGATCTCCTCCATCCTTTTGATGCTCCGTCTATGTTCCAATGATTCAATAGCCGCCGGATCAGCAAAACTGAATTTACCTTCAAAATTCTTATATCCCCCCAGCGAAATATCCTCCACATTTCACGGGGCATGGCATTATTCTATCCCCCTAGTGTTAAACCTATCCTTTCTTTGAGGGATCTAGTATCACATATTCCTGCTTTTTGCAAGTGATTTCAAAATGTTGAGCTAATTTAATAACTCCAAGGGCTTAAAATCCAACCCATTTTCAACCCACGGGTTTTCATTTCAACCCAGCTCTCCAAGCCGAAATCCTGCCTAAAAAAATTTTCTGTTCCGGTTAAATAATTTACACCAATCTCCCTTAGCCACTGAATTTGATCTGGACATTAAATCAAGCATCTCATCCTGATCCAAAATAAACCACCACCGACAAGGTCGGTGGTGGTTTATTCTCCTCCGTATTGAAAAAACCAGGGCCAAAAACCCTCCATGCTCATCGTGCTCGATCATCCGGAAATCCCGCTTCATAACAACCCCGCAGAGTTGGGAGCACGAAAACGCGTCCGGAAACGCGTTGTGAGCTTTGGGACGCGCACTCTTGATGGCACCAAGGCATGGGATACATTTATGTCTATATCTGGCGCCGCCAAAAAACTCGGCATCAATTTCTATCATTATGTCTTCGATCGTATCTCCGGCGCCTTTGAAATGCCCAGTATGGCTGAGCTTATCACTCAAAGAGCCCAACAACTCAATC